>NZ_JAHOEA010000049.1 GCF_019127135.1 Segatella copri
CTGTCAAGCACGGTTCCGAGAGAAGGGAGGGTGAAATTCCCTCCACTTACTCGACAAAATTCACATAAAATGGATTCTTACTCGCATATTTTGTGGCGAGGAGGGTGATGCCTTGTTCCTGCCATGTGACTATGTCCGCCATTTTGAAGATGGTATGGATGCTGAGGTAACGAAGACATCCCAAGCCGTCGCTTGATTGTAAGATTTTAGAAAATCAAAACTTTATTCAAATATACTGGTACGGCTAACCCGCTGATAAATAGTGGGGACACTGTATTGGTGGTTTACATTTGGAGATATGAAAAGCCTACGGCTGCGGATTGTAAATCCGCTTTAAAGTGGTCGAACCTTTTTTGTCTGCAGATTTCTCTTAGAGAATCTCGGCTGCACTCGGCATTTTTCAAGCAAGCTTGAATTACTCTCGTTTGCACGAGATTTGCAAATCCGCAGGAACGCCTAACGGGCTCTAACTCCTAACGGGCTTGCGAGCTGTTGATTTATATATGCCTTGAAGATTCATCGCATCATCGAGAAAATTGATGAATAAAGACTGGAGTAAAGTCAACGAGACTCTTAAATAATGAATAAAAGAAAAAGCCCCTGATGCGTGATGCATCAGGGGCTTTTTCTTTTATTCTGCTGCCAGTTCTTTCATCGCATCGTTTAATGTGTTGAAAAGAACGTTGATGTTTTCTTCTTCATTCTTGCATGCCTCCTTGAAGAGGGCTACTGGATCTTCGGTGCTGCTCTTGAGTGGGGTCTCGTTGAGCAGGATGTTGACATTGTTCAGCAACATGCCGTGAAGGGTTGGCATGTGGAGCTGGTGCTGCTCGCCCTCCTTGCTGCCACACTTCAAGCCTGCGGCGTATGCCTTCACGATGATGCGCACCAGAAGATGGATGGCCATCGGCTCATCAGCAAGACTGATGAGAATGCCGTGGGTATAATCGCGTACATGCTCTTCAAGAGTGGTAAACTTGCCTTGAAGTAGCCAGGTGAAGTTACGCTTGTATTCTGATTCCATCGCCTTGTACAACTGGTTAGATTTGCAGGCTATGCGCAAGTAGTCGAGCATGGTTGGCTCAAAGGTCGGGTCAGCCTGTTTCATGCTGTCGAAATTCTTCTTCATGCGTTCGTTGGCTTCCTCGGCAGTCTTGTAGTTGAGGCGTACGAGGGTGGAGAACATGATGTCGAAGAAGTATTGGTTTACCTCGCCGTAGTGCTCCAGCATCATCTGCTTGATCTGTTTCGGGTCGTTCTTCTTGCTGAAGTCATTGCCTTCGATGGTAGCATCGATGATGCCACGTGCGTAAGCTTCGAAGAAACCTCTAACAAATGCAGCTACCGCCTGATAACTGTTGATTCTTTTGCTCATTTCTTGTCTGTGTTTGTTGGGCTGTTCCTGTTTGGGAATAACAGCTTCTTATTCAAAAGTCTTAAATTCATAACCCTGTTCCATGAGCCATTCTATGGCCTGAGGTAGCGCCGTCTTCAGCTTTTCAATGCTCTTCAGGGAGTCGTGGAAGGTGATGATGCTGCCATTGCGGGCATACCGTTTCACATTGTTCACCACATCTTCTGCCGTCATCCATTTGGAATAGTCGCGCGTCACCACATCCCACATGATGACCTTGTAAGTGCGGTGCAGCCACCAATACTCACTTGGTCGCATCCAGCCGTGAGGTGGACGGAAGAGATGGGCATGGATGATGTCGTTCGCCTTATTGGTGTTGAGCACGTAGGAGATGACACGGTGCTTGAAGGCACCGATATGGTTGAATGTATGGTTGCCTACCTGATGACCCTCTGCCACAATCTGGTTGTAGAGGTCATGATGGCGCAATACATTCTCGCCTACCATAAAGAAAGTTGCCTTGATATTGTACTTTCTCAGGGTCTCTAAGATGAATGGAGTTGACTCAGGAATCGGACCATCATCAAATGTAAGATAGACTGAATGGTCTTTCTTGTCCATTCTCCAGATGGCTTTTGGGTATAACCATCTGAGCCATTTGGCTGGTTGCTCTATGAACATGGATAAAACAGGTTTATATGAATAATGAAAAGTTTGGTGTCGTGTTTCGCGACACCAAACTTTTTTCTATTTTTTACTGATTGCCTTCCGGCATTCTGCCACCTCTGCCATGATAGAGACGGTAGAGGTTGTTGAGCTGCTTCTCATACTTCTGCTCCAACTGTGGACTCACCATTCCGGCAGCTTCGCAGATGCTCTGCATAATCATGATCTGACGGATGCAGTCGTGCTCTGCCTGGAGGAAACGGTCGTTTGGCAGCGAGAGATAGTAGTTGAGGTATTGTGAAGCATTCTTCCATACCGCTTCAATATATTCCTTACCCTTAGCTTTCTGACCGGTCATCAGCCAGCCGCGAGCCATATCCAAACCACCGCTCATATAGTCGAGCGTAACATTATAGGCAGGAATCTCGGTATCAGCCTTCTTCAGAATGTTGATAGCCTTCTGCTTCTTGCCTTCGGCGATGAGCTGGAGGGCTGTCTGGGCGAGCAGGCGACGGTGTGTATAGCACATGCGCATGGTTGTCTCGTCGATGTAGAGTCCCTTCTGCTTCAGGTTGCCGAACTTGAATCGGGTCATGATGTTGTGATAAGCCTTCTCTGTATCGAAGTTCTTGGCACCTGGCTTGTTGGTGGTGAACGGAGTGATACGGTTTACAAGTCCCTCCTGTACGAAGTTGTCACCGAGGTTCATATAGTTCTCTTCGCCTACGGTGAGTGCTACGTAGAGCGGACGGGTCCAGTTACACTGTGCCAACATTTCGAGCATCATGAGGTCGCCCTTGTAGAGTGCGCTCTTGCCGGCAAGAGAGATGACCATCTTGTCTGGAATAGAATCTGATGCCATCATCATGCCGCTCTTCTTTACAGCCTCCTTGTCGATGGTGACATAGAGGGTATCTGTAGGGATGAAGTGCATGTCAGGGTTCTTGCTGCGTACCCAGTTCTTCAGGATGTTCTTGAGTTCGAACGGTTCGTCACCAAACTGCTTCTTGGCGTTCTCTGGATCCTGCTTGTAGAAGTCGAGAATCTGCTTCTTTGCCTCAGGCTCAACAGATACATATTCGTTGGTACCTGAACAGAAGTCGAGACGTGGCCAGGTGATTGGCACAGATGGTGAGTTGTATGCAGGACGCATCATCTGGTCGATATACCAGTCGGTCTGCAGGTAGCTCAGGTTACATACTCGGGCATCTGTTCCTACGCCTTCTACCTCCTGGTTGTACCAGAGTGGGAAGGTATCGTTATCACCATTGGTAAAGATGATAGGATTGCCCTTCTCCTGAAGTGACATCAGGTAGTTCTGACCGAAGTCACGGCAGGTGTAACGGTTTGAGCGGTCGTGATCATCCCAAGTCTGTGAAGCCATCTGGATAGGTACGAGCAGAGTTACTACAGCTACGATGGCTGTTATGGCAGTACCGCTGAGCTTCATCTTGCGCTTCAGAATGTCGATGATGGCGAGTACGCCGAGACCGCACCAGATAGCGTATGCATAGAATGAGCCGGCATAAGCATAGTCACGCTCACGTGGCTGCATAGGTGTCTGATTCAGGTAGATGACGATGGCAAGACCTGTCATGAAGAACAGGAAGAATACAATCCAGAACTGCTGGATTCCGATAGGGAGGAGTACTTCCTCTTCCTTGCCGTTCTTCATTACCTTCTTCTTGCGGGTATACCAAGCCTGCCAGAAAAGTCCGATGAGACCGAGAATCAGCGGCATGCAGTAGAATACATTGTGGCCCTTGTTCTCCTTCAGGTCGTCTGGCAATTTGCTCTGGTCGCCATAGAGTGAATCATCAATGAATGAGAAACCGGTAATCCAGTTTCCGTGCTCTGGCTCACCATTGCCCTGGATGTCGTTCTGACGGCCGGCAAAGTTCCACATGAAGTAGCGCCAGTACATGAAGTTGCACTGGTAAGAGAGGAAGAAGCGGATGTTGTCAAATTGTGACGGCATCTTCACCATGATACTCTCTCCGCAGCGGTCGTAAGGAATCTCTGTGCCTTCTACACCGCCCATCCAGTCTTCGTATGCCTGGGCATGAGCCGAACTGTACATACGAGGGAAGAGCATGTTCTGGGCATAGATATACTTATTCTTGTGACTTACTACGAAGTAAGAGTCCTTCTCATCAGCCGAAGCTTTCTCCTTGCGCTGGTAAACCGGTGCGCCTTCTTTCATGACAGGCTTGCACATGTTGCCGTCTACTTCGAGGGCTACCTGTGATGTATAAGCCTGGCCATAGAACAGAGGGCGGTCACCATACTGGTCGCGGCTCAGATAACTTCCCAGGGTAAAGATGTCCTCAGGAGAGTTCTGGTCCATAGGAGGGTTGGCAGAAGAACGGATCACGATGAGTGCGTAGCTGGAATAACCAATCATCAGCATCAGCATACAGAGCAAGGCTGTGTTCTTGACGCGTGCTGAGATGAGCGGCAGGAGCTGCATCTTCTTTTTGGCGATGCCAGTAGATTCGTCAACGCCTGTTACTACTTCCTGCTTGCGCTTGTAGCCGAGTACGAACCAGAGGATAACCAGCACGATGATGCCGGTAATGGCAGCTGTCCAGCCATATCCGTAGAATGGGATGCCGAGCATGCCGAAACCGAGAACGAAGGCGATATTCTGCTTCTTCTCGTTCTTCTCTGATGCATTACAGGTCTCGTAGATGCCCCAGATGACAGAGGCTACAAGACAGATGATGTATACGATTTCACCGGTATTGAACGGACAGCCGAGGGTGTTGACAAAGAACAGCTCGAACCAGCCGCCTACGGTGATGATACCTGGAACCACACCATACAGTACGGCTACCACTACGAGGAATGAAAGGAACAGTGCCAGGAGTGAACCCTTGAGGTTGGCATGTGGCACCTTCTTGTAGTAATAAACCAATACGATGGCTGGGATACAGAGCAGGTTGAGCAGGTGGACACCGATACTCAAACCGGTCATATAGGCGATGAGCACAAGCCAACGGTCGCTATGAGGCTCGTCAGCATGGTCTTCCCACTTGAGGATGAGCCAGAATACCACAGCGGTAAAGGCAGAAGAGAACGCATAAACCTCACCCTCGACAGCTGAGAACCAGAAGGTATCGCTGAAGGTGTAGATGAGTGCGCCCACCATACCGGATGCCTCGATGGCAATCAGCTTACTGGTAGTCAGTTCTTTCCAATCGCTGATAACGAGTCGGCGAGCCAGGTGGGTGATGGTCCAGAAGAGGAACATGATACAGACGGCGCTCAGCAGGGCGCTCATCGTATTCACCATCTTGGCTACCTGGGTGGTGTCGCTGGCGAAATGTGTGAAGAAATTGCCTAAAAGCATGAAGAATGGTGCCCCAGGTGGGTGACCGATCTCCTGCTTGTAAGCAGTCGTAATAAACTCAGGACAGTCCCAGAAACTGGCTGTCGGTTCAATTGTGGAACAATAAGTGAACGCCGCAATGATGAATGCGACCCATCCGAAGATATTGTCCACTAATCTGTACTGTTTCATTATTGTTTAAACTTTAATGTATTATATTTCTTTCTGAATGCTTTCTCCGTGCCTTTCAAAAAGGCACATTCCAGTTGCAAAGATAATAAAAAGATGAGATAATATGGATTTTTGCACCTGTTTTTTAGGCATTATTATATAATAAGCCTATACATTTAAGAAATGCTCTTCCAGTTTCTCTCTCGGCATATCTGCCGTATCGTGGTAGTGGAGATGATGATTTACGCAGGCGATGTGCTTTACGTTATTGAGCACTTCGGCTACATCATGGCTTACGATGATGATGGCGCACTCCCGGTTGATCTGTTCCAGCATCTCGTACATCTGCTTCTGGAATCGGCGGTCGATGTAGGTGTTGGGCTCATCCAGAATCACTACATCGGGTTTGGAAACAATGGCGCGGGCGAGGAGTACTCGCTGCAGTTGTCCGCCGCTCAAGGCTGCGATATGGCGGTCTTTCAACTCCGTGAGCTGCATCTGTTCCAGACAGTCGAGTACCTGCTGGTGCTGTGCCTGGGTGTATCTCGAAAAGAGACTTTTGGTCTTGCTGAGTCCTGAGAGTACCACTTCATAGACGGAGATAGGAAACTGTTTGTCGAGATGATTGTATTGGGGCAGATATCCCATGCTGATTTCCCTTACTTCCTCCCCGTCTTTATAAAAGCGGATGCTGCCGTCTGTGGGTTTCATCAGTCCCAAGATGAGGCGCATGAGGGTTGTCTTGCCCCCACCGTTGGGACCGATGATGCCAAGATAATCGTCTTTGCAGACGGTGAGGTTGATGTCGTGGAGCACCTCTTTGCCTTCATAGCCTGCAGAAAGATGCTCTATCTCTATTAACTTTGAACTTTGAACTTTGAACATTGAACTTTATGATTAGTTGTTGTTTTAACAAAGCTTTTGCCCTTACAGGGCGCCTTGTTAACTGCTATTATACCCAGGGCGTTGCCCTGGGCTAGGAGCTTCTGCCCTTTCAGGGCGTGTGGAGCTTACAGAACGTGTGGAACTTACAGAACGTGTGGAGCTTACTTCCCAACAACGATTTTCTTGCCTTGTACCGCTGCTGCCGCTTCCTGCATCGCCCAGTTCCAGTCGCCCTGCAATGGATTGATATTCATTGGCTTGGTGTGGCTCTCCTTGATGAAGGTTGTGGTGTTGCGGTTGGCAAATTCTGCTTGAATCAGGCAGAACTTGATCTTTTCTTTTCTTGCTCTCTCGATGAGGCTCTTCAGCTGGGCGGCACTCGGCTCCCTGCCTTCTTCCTCAATGGCAAGCTGCTCCAACTGGTAGTCGCGGGCAAAATAAGTGAGGATAGGATGATAAATCACAAACTTGCGAACCATCTCGGGATGATTCTTGAAACCCTTTCTGATGGTGCTGTCTCGCTTGTCGATGATCTTCAGCAGCGACAGATAGTTCTTCTCAAAGAACGCCTTGTTCTTCGGCTCCAGATTGCAGAGTGCCTTGAAGATGTTGCTGGAGATGATGCGGGCATTTTTGCAACTCATCCATACATGCGGGTCGGTATTGCCGCCTGGTGTCTTGGCAGGCGTGATGCCTGTGGAGGTATCTATCACCTTCATGTCAGGAGCGTTATCCTGCAGCTTCTTCATCCAGGTCTGTTCGAAACCGATGCTTCCCACTTTCAGATAGAGGGCACTCCTGGAGAGTTCCATCATCTGCTGGGCATAAGGCTCGTAAGTTTCAGGATTGTTGCCGTTGGATACCATCACGTTGACATCCACCTTATCTCCGGCAATCTTATCAACGAAAAACTTGTAGGGAGGGATGGTTACGGTAACAGCAGGTTTGCCATCGCTGTTGGCGACAGATTCCTTTCCGTTACTTTCTGCGGTTTTGCCTTTCTGCTGGCTGCCTTTACAGCCCGCGAAAACCACACATAATATAATAAGGTATAAATACTTTCTCATAAGCAGTCAATCTATATGAATCAATTCTTTGTTTTCTTTGCAGCTTGTTTAAAAGATGAAACTGAGTCCGTAAACCAGCAGTACATATCTCAACACCTTTCCGATGGTGATGCTGATGACAGAAATCACGATGTTGGCTCTCGTCAGTCCCAAAACGATGGTGATGGCACTTCCCAACAGGGGCAGGAAGGCGAAGAACCCCATCCAGGCACCTCTGTCGGCCATAAAGTTCTGAGCCTTGTCGAGACTCTCTTTCTTTACATGCAGATATTTTTCTATCCATTCCAGTTTGCCCATCCGTCCTACGCCATAATTGAACATTGAACCGAGCACATTGCCGATGCTTCCATACAGTACGAGCTGGATTGGTTCCAGTCCGGCAGCCTGTAAGCCCGACATGACCACCTCGCTGCTGAAGGGAAAGAAACTGCCGGCAAGGAAGGCTGCTACCAGCATGCCCCAGTAGCCCCAGCTCATTAAGAAATCTATTATCCAACTCATAGTAATACGGTTTCTGGTACGAGTATGTTATATGCCATGATAAGTACCAGCATGATGAGCAGCAGGATGAAGGTGATGTTGGTAAACTTACCTCTGGTGAATGTGATGAAATGGGCGATAAGCGGTGCTGTATTCACAATCAGAATGCCGCCCAGTTCCTGTATATGTTGAGGCTGCAGGATGATGAAGATGATGCTGGCAGCCGATAACATGATAAACGTTTCGTAGATCATGCGGGTGCGTATCTTATCGCCGTAGCTGGTGCGTATGAAGTGGATGGAACCGATGATGGTGAGCAGGGTAACGAAACTCAGGTTCAGAAGCTGATGGTCGGTAACCTGCGAATAATCAAAGAGTTCGCTGTAGTTGATGAATCCACAGAAGTGATCTGCCAACCCCTGTATGTTGTCAGTATAGAAGAAATAGCCGGCTGCAAACCAGTAGGGCACGATGAGACCTACCAGGGATGCAAAGAATGTCTTTACGCTAAAGGAGAGGGTAAACACCATCATCATAATCCACAGTATAGGCATGAAATAGCCTATCTGCACGAAAATCAACGATGCCAGACCGATGCAGGCAAAGGCGTAGAAAGTCCAGCCTGTAGAGCGTTTATCCTGATAGCAATTCCAGATAATGAGATAAAAGGCGATGAAACACATCGTCACAATACTGCTTTTTAAAGAGAGGTGGGGGAGTCCTGCCATCGTCATTAATGCCAGAAAACTGCAGGATACCATTCGGCTGTAGGTACGCATCAGGGCATTACGGTTGTTCAGTTCCACCATCAGCAGGGTAGACATGGCTGTGAAAGCAAATTCTACCCAGATATTGGATACCAATAAACCTACTGCAACCCAAACCAGTGTGGCAAGGGTTGCAGTAATAGGTAAAGAGTAGCGGCTAGCCGCTACTTTATTTTGAAAAGTTTTCTTTCTTAACATCTATATTTAGTTTATAGTTTATAGTTAATAGTTTATAGAGGCTTGCGCCGTTATAAAATGGACTTGCATACCTAAAAATAATCAATTAATAATCGAAGAATGCATGAATGTCTATTAATTATAAACTATTAACTATTAACTCATCTTAAAGGTCCTGTCCGATATCAGAACGGAAGTACTTGTCGGTGAACTGGATCTTCTGTGCCTCAGCAAAGCTCTTCTTCAGGGCTTCTTCCTTGTTCTTGCCATAGCTGCTTACGCAGATGACACGACCACCATTGGTAACTACCTGACCATCCTTCATGGCTGTACCGGAGTGGAATACTACTGAGCCTTCCACGTCATCGATGCCCTGGATAGGATAACCCTTCTTGTAAGCCTCTGGATAACCGCCGCTTACGAGCATTACACAGACTGCAGCACGCTCGTCAAACTCGATGCTGCGCTTGTCCAAATCGCCTGCTGCTACACCTTCGAAGAGGTCCACGATGTCACTCTTCAGACGGAGCATCACGCTCTCAGTCTCTGGATCACCCATACGGCAGTTGTACTCGATGACCATAGGCTCGCCTTCAACGTTAATCAGACCGAAGAAGATGAATCCCTTATAGTCGATGTTCTCCTCAGCAAGTCCTTCTACTGTAGGACGGATGATGCGCTCGTCAACCTTCTGCATCCACTCCTTGGTAGCGAATGGTACAGGGGTAACGCTACCCATACCGCCGGTGTTCAGACCGGTATCGTGCTCGCCGATGCGCTTGTAATCCTTAGCCTCAGGCAGAATCTTGTAGTTCTTGCCGTCGGTCAATACGAATACAGAGCACTCAATGCCGCTGAGGAATTCCTCGATGACTACGCGTGCAGAAGCGTTGCCGAACATACCGCCGAGCATCTCCTTGAACTCTTTCTTAGCCTCTTCCAGGGTAGGGAGGATGAGAACGCCCTTACCGGCGCACAAACCGTCAGCCTTCAATACATAAGGAGCCTTCAGTGTCTCCAGGAATTTCAAGCCTTCCTCTACGTGCTCGCCGTCGAAAGTCTCATACTGGGCAGTAGGGATGTTGTGGCGCTTCATGAACTTCTTGGCGAAGTCCTTGCTGCCTTCCAATACGGCGCCAGCCTTTGATGGACCGATGACTGGGATGTTCTGGGTGCGAGGATCGTTCTTGAAGTCATCGTAAACACCCTTTACCAATGGGTCTTCCGGACCAACTACTACCATATCAACGCCATTTTCAACTGAGAAGTTCTTGAGCGCCTCAAAGTCGTCTGCCTTGATATCTACGTTCTCGCCGACATTCTGTGTACCGGCATTACCAGGAGCGATGAAGAGTTTCTCACACTTCTCGCTCTGAGCGATTTTCCATGCTAAGGCGTGCTCGCGGCCACCGCCTCCTAACAATAAAATTTTCATTTGCTGTAAGTTATTGTTTGTTACTAAACTTTCGCAAGTAAGCCCCACACGCCCTGAAAGGGCAGAAGCCCCTAGCCCAGGGCATCGCCCTGGGTAATTACGGACGCAAACCTGTCGCCCTGTAAGGGCAAAAGCTTTAAAACTCCAGACAAAACATAAAGCTTTTGCCCTTACAGGGCGCCTTACTGATTGCCATTATACCCAGGGCGATGCCCTGGGCTAGGAGCTTTTGGGCCTTCAGCCCGTTCTTGAACCACTTGCGAAACTTGAATTTGTTATTTCAAATAATCGAAGAAATAATTGCTGATGCGCTCATGCAGATGAGTGCTCTGATGACCTCTCATGTTGTGAGGCTCGCCAGGATAGACGAAGAAGTCTGGCTGGGTGCCTGCTGCGATGCAAGCCTTGAGGAAGGTGAGGCAGTGCTGTGGCACTACAGTCACATCGTTCAAGCCCTGGATAATCTGCAGCTTGCCCTTCAGGTTCTTTGCCTGATAGAGCAGAGAGGTCTTCCTGTAACCCTCTGGGTTGGTCTGTGGGGTGTCCATATAGCGTTCGCCATACATCACCTCGTACCAGTGCCAGTCGATTACTGGACCGCCTGCTACGCCTACCTTGAACACATCAGGGTGGTTGGTCATCAGCGAGATGGTCATGAATCCGCCGAAGCTCCAGCCGTGAACGCCAATCTTGTCAGCATCTACGTAAGGAAGCGTCTTCAGATATTCCACGCCCTTCATCTGGTCTTGCATCTCAATCTGTCCGAGCTGGCGGAAGGTAGCCTGCTCGAAAGCCTTGCCACGGTTCTCACTTCCACGGTTGTCGAGGATGAAGAGCAGATAGCCCTTTTCTGCCATGTAGGTTTCCCAACCACGGCTAGAGTAGTTCCAGCGGGCATCTACGTTGTGGGCATGAGGTCCACCATATACATATATAATGGTAGGATACTTCTTGTTTGGATCGAAGTTTACCGGTTTCACCATTCTCCAGTAGAGGTCTGTTTCGCCATCGGCAGCCTTGATGGTACCGCAGCTGTACTCAGGTACATTGTAGCCTTTCCAAGGGTTCTCGGCTGTGAAGTAAGCGGTGCGCTTGCCGTTCTCGGTATTCACGAGGGCAATCTTGCGAGGCACGGTAGGAGTAGAGTAGTTGTCGAAGACATACTGTCCGTTCTCGCTCAAAGTGGCGCTGTGCCATCCCTTGCCGCAATCATCTACCAGCGTACGCTTGCCGGTTTTTGTATCTACGGCAAAGATGTTTCTCTGGATAGGCGATTTCTCGTTGGATGCGATGATGATGCTCTTGCGCTTGGTGTTGAAGCCGAGTACTTCCATCACCTCCCATTTGCCGGAAGTCAACTGCTTGATTTCGAGCGATTCTGTGTTGCTGGCCATGCGGCTTCCGTGCTTGCCCAGGGTGCAGAGATAGAGGTGGTTGTAGCCATCCTTGCGGCTCTGCATGATGAAACTGTTGCTGTCCCAAGGCAGGAACTGGATAGGGTGGCAAGGCTCCACGTATTTCTCGTCGGTTTCGCGATAGAGCTCGCCTGTTTTCTCGCCGGTTTCTGCATTGTAGGCAGTCAGGCGGCAGTCGTTCTGGTCGCGGTTCAGTTCGAACATATAGATGGTCTTGCTGTCCGGACTCCATGCGATGTTGGTGAAGTAGCGGTCGGTTGGATCGCCAGCCTTCAGAGAGATGGTCTTGCCGGTCATGCAGTCGAACACGCCTACGGTTACCTTGTGTGATTTCTCGCCCGTCATCGGATACTTGTCTGGTGCAGGAGTAGCAATGCAACTCTGTGTTTCAGGATGATTGAAACCGATTTCCGGGATGTCGACCTGCGGATAGTCGGTTACCATACTCTGGTCCATGCGATAGAAGGCGAGCAGTTCGCCGTTCGGACTCCAGAAGGTTCCCTTGTTGATACCGAACTCATCGCGGTGAACACTCTGGCCATAAACAATTTCGCGGCTTCCGTCCTTTGAAAGCTGGAAATCGTGAGATTTCTTCTCTTTTGTCAGGGCGTTGCTGGTTACATCGAAGGTACGCACATAGAGGTTACTGCCCTTCAGATAGGCGAAGGCGTTCTGCTGGGCGTTGGCCTCCAGGAGGTTCTCACCGTCAGCAAAATCCATCTCGCTCAGCAGCTTATGCTTCTTGAAGTCGATGGTATAAGTCTTGCTGCCGTTGCTTACCATCACGATGCTCTTGCCTGCAAAAGGGAAGAGTGCATTGTAGAGGGCTCTTACCTTGATGTCCTTGGTTGGAGCAATCCACTGGTTGATGTCATTGATGCCGAAGAGTCTGGTCTCCTTGCCTGTCGTCTTGTTGACGAGATAGCAGGCATCCACATCCTGGCGAACGAGTTCATTGCCCCACCAGGTGCACCAGCGGTTCTTAGCTACCATGTTACGATAGTTGTTGCCGCCGAAGTTCAGGTCTTCCAGCGTAAAGGTTTTCTCGCCTTTTTGAGCAGGAACCACGCCCTGAGCCTGTAAGTCGGTTGCATTCATAGCCATCATAATCATAGCAGCAAAAGATAATTTATAAATTGAATTCTTCAGATTCATTATATTCTTTACTTTATCGGGGTTACCACCCATGCGTCGTGAAACACGACGCATGGGGATTATGTCTCTTTAATCCTCGTCGTCGAAGTCAACGCTGAAGTTCTTCTTGCCTCCGCGCTTGCCTCCGAAATCACGGCCACCACGTTTGTCGCCCTTGAAGCCACCTCGCTTGTCGCCTTTCTCGAAACGCTTTCCGTCGCGCTTGCCACCGAAGTCACGGCCACCCTTGCGGTCGCCCTTGAAGCTGCGGCTTCCACGCTTGTCATCGTCGTCATCATTGCGTCGACCGCCGCCACCGATACGTGAACGACCGCCCTTATGGAACTCAGCACGCTTCTTCTCGAAGTCTTCCAGACGGTGAGTATGGAACTTGAAAGAACGGATATCGTCCTCCTCGTTTTCTGTCTCCTCGCTTACACGCTTCTTGAATTCACGCTCCTTCTTGAAACGGTGCTTCTGAGCCATCTCGCTCTTCTCGCGCTCTGTCTTCACAATACCGCCTTCAGAACGGAAGTCCTTCATCTTGCCGTCGAACATCACATACTTGCGGAATTCGCACTCCAAGCTTCCGTTGAATACAGGAATCTTGATAGATGGTTTCAGACCAATCTGCTCGAAGCACTCCTCGCGGTAACTCAATACCCAAGCCTCGTTGCCGGCAAAAGCCTTCTTGAAACGCTCACCTATCATCTTGTAGGTGTTCAGAAGGTTAGGGGTAGAGATGCGCTCGCCGTATGGAGGGTTCATCACGATGATGCTCTTCTCGGCTGGCTGGGTGAAGTCCTTGAAATCAGCCTGTGAGATGGTGATGTCCTTGCTAAGACCGGCAGCACGAACGTTGAGGTTAGCTGTGTTTACAGCCTTCATGTCAACATCGTAGCCATAGATATGGTGCTCAAACTCGCGCTCCTGAGAGTCGTCGTTATAAATCATATCGAAGAGATCCTGGTCGAAATCGTTCCACTTCTCGAAGGCAAACTCCTTGCGGAACACACCTGGAGAGATGTTGCGGGCGATGAGGGCAGCTTCGATGGCGATGGTACCTGAACCACACATCGGGTCGATGAAATCGCATTCGCCCTTCCAGCCAGTCATCAGAATCATACCTGCAGCGAGAACCTCGTTCAGAGGAGCCTCTACCTGCTCTTGGCGGTAGCCACGGCGGTGCAGACTCTCACCACTCGAATCGAGACTCAAGGTGGCATTGTCTTCTGCAATGTGGATGTTGAGGCGGATATCCGGGTTAGATACGCTGATATTTGGACGTGTACCCTGCTTCTCGCGGAACCAGTCAACAATCGCATCCTTTACCTTGTAGGTTACGAAGCGTGAGTTGCGGAACTCCTCTGAGTAGACTACTGAGTCAACAGAGAAAGTCTTCTTCACGTCTAAGATGTCATCCCACTTGATCTTCTGGATCTGATCATACACCTCTTCAGCGCTTCTAGCCTTGAAGTGCTTGATAGGCTTTAAGATACGGATGGCTGTGTGCAACTGGAAGTTAGCACGATACATCATTTCCTTGTCGCCTGTGAAAGACACCATGCGGCGACCGATCTGTACATTATTGGCACCCAACTGGGTGAGCTCTTCAGCCAAGACAGGCTCGAGGCCCATGAAGGTCTTGGCAATGAGTTCAAATTCCTGTTCCATTATTGAATTCTATATCTAATAAACTTTGTTTTTCTTTTTTATATTTCTTTGTTTTTGGTTTCATATCCTTGGTAACCCATACGTTGGCTCCCACTACGCAGCCTTCTCCGATGGTGATGCGACCGAGGATGGTGGCATTGGCGTAGACGATGACATTATCTTCGAGGATAGGGTGGCGAGGGATTCCCTTGATAGGATTGCCGTCCTTATCGAGTGGGAAACTCTTGGCTCCGAGGGTTACACCCTGGTAGAGTTTCACATTGTCGCCGATGATGCAGGTAGCTCCAATCACCACACCCGTACCGTGGTCGATGGTGAAGTGCTTGCCGATGGTAGCCTCCGGGTTAATATCAATACCGGTTTCCGAATGAGCCAGCTCAGTCATCATTCTCGGAATGAGCGGCACTCCCAGTTCGTGCAGTACGTGGGCGATGCGGTAGTTGGTAATCGCCTTGATGACCGGGTAGCAGGAGATGATTTCTCCGTGACTCATGGCAGCCGGGTCGCCCTCGTAGGCAGCCTCTACATCGGTAGCCAGAATCTTGCGCAGTCTTGGGAATTCCATGATTGTCTTGGCTGCAATCACGCCTGCCTTGGCACGCTGGTGCTGCAATTCTGCCTGGGTTTCCGTTTCGCAGTCGTTGGCGAAGCAGAGACCGGCGAGAATTTGCTCTGACAGCATCTCATAGAGTTTCTCTACTCTTACTCCAATATGATATTTGATGGTTGAGATATTTACCGAAGAATTGCCGAAATATCCCGGAAAGAGGATAGAACGGGACAAACTGATGATTTCTTCGAGCGCCTTGCCCGAAGGAAGTGGATTCCCGTCTCGATGCTGATGAAAGAGACCCTTCAAAGATTCGGCGCTCGAAAGCTCCTCGATGGTCTCTGTCAACTGATGAGTTAATGTATCTTTACTCATTTTCTTAATGTCTCAATAAAATTTGAGTGCAAAGATACGATTATTTTCTTGAATGACAAAGAAATAGCTACGGTTTTTTGTATTTTTTAGAGTGATTTTTTGGGGGATGAAAGACGGAAAGACCCATATACGGTGTTTTACCGTACATGGGTCTGGCTTGTCTTATTTTGCGATACTGTCCAGAAAGAGGAGCAGTCGGTTGGTGACGTTTACCTCTGAAACACCGGAATCGAAGTCGAGCGATACGAGGTTGAGCATTGGGAACCGGTCGTGGAGACGTTTCTCGATACCCTTGGAAATCACGTGGTTAGCGATGCAGCCGAAAGGCTGGAGCGAGATGATGTTGTTCACGCCATCACGGATGTAACCTACGATGTCGGCAGGCAGAAGCCAGCCTTCGCCAAACTGGGCTGCGAGCGAAACCAGTCCCTGTACGTCCTTCGCATCATCATAGATATTGGTGAACGGACGGAAGTAACGGAACTTGCCGGCTGCCTTGTTTACCTGGCGCAATCTTCTGCCTATCAGCGCCTGATAAGCGCCCTTGATGATGAAATCGGGCACTTTGGTGCAACTCAGCCGCATGTGTTTCTGTATCTCTACATTCACAAATTCCTGCAGGAAGAAGGGGGCAAGCAGAGGCGGAACCACCTCTATGCCGCGCGAAATGATGTTCTGCTCCAGGAACTGGTGGGCGAAAGGATTAAACTTCAGGAAGATTTCGCCTACGATTCCTACCTTCGGCAACGTTCTGTCGAGGGTCATCTGGTTGAATTCTTCGGCTGCCTGTTCCAGGAGTCGGATGAGTCCTTTGGCTGAATTCTGGGCGATAGGTCCGTCTATCAGCTGCATGTATTTGTCGCGCAACTCTCTGGCAATGCCCGGTTTACGCTCTCTTACGATGCAGGCGTTGTACATTTCGTTGATTGCATCGCCATAGAAAATGGCGGTAACGATAATCTGACTGTATTTCAGCCAAGGCACATTGAAGCCGTCCTGCTCGTTATAGTCTTGCTTGTCGTCTGTTGAGCCTGATGCTTCGCCTGTTGAGGCTGTTACACCGAGTGTGAGCAGCGGAATGTCCTGGAATCCATTGGAAATCATCGCACGCTTGATGAGACCGGCGTAGTTGGTTGCGCGACACTGGCCGCCCGTCTGACTCATCACTACTGCCGTATTATTCAGGTCGTATCTGCCTGATTTCAAGGCTTTGATGATGTCTCCGACGATGAGGGTTGCCGGATAGCAGACTTCGTTGTTGGCAAACTTCAAGCCGAGTTCGGCGCTTACCTCATCGCTCATCGGAAGTACCTCTACATCATAGCCTATCAGTTTCAGGATAGGCGGAATGATAGGGGTGAGGTATTCGGTCATGAAAGGAGCGAGAATCTTGCGATGAATATCCTGCCTGGTGAATACCTTGGTCTGCTGGAGACTTTGAGTAGTACTTTGAACTTTGAGATTTGAACTTTGAACTTTATGATTTGTACTTTGACCTTTTAACTTAAAACTATTAACTTTTAACTTTAAACTTTTAACTCTGAGACTTTCTATCAGCGAGCGGACACGGAGTTTCAGGGAGCCGATATTGCTTACATCATCTATCTTCAACAGCGTGAACGGCTTGTTGTGGCGCTTCATGATGTCGCGAATCTCGTCCTGGATAAAACTGTCAGGACCGCAGCCGAAGCTGGTCATCTGGACGAAATGAACCTCATCGCCCTGTTCGGCTGCCCATTGCGCTGCCTTCAGAATGCGGTTCATATACGCCCATTGCTTCACGAGATAAGTCTCTGGCTGACAGTTGTATGCTTCGTTGTTGTCCTGGTTGGCTAATGCTGCCTCATTTCTTTCTGCCGCCAGGTTCTCCAGATTGAATTCTTTGAAATCTGCAAAGAGATTACCCCGGGCGATGTCTTCGCTGATGACGTTGACTCCCAGATTGGCAATCATCTCGCTCAGCTTGTGCTGGATCAGCGGGTCAGTATGATAAGGACGGCCAGCCAGCAGAATAGTAAGTCCCTTGTCCGGCTTCTGAGTCTGCTTCTGTGTCTTGTCTTCGTTCGTTTTCTGAGCTTCTGTTTCTTCATTTTTCAGAATCTCCCAGCCCTGTTTCTTGATTTCTGCAGCATATACTGCCTGAGCATAGAGGGCCTCTCTCAGCGCTTTACGGGCAATCTTCTTGCTTACTCCCAGTTGCTTGAGATAATCGGTAATCTGTTTTTCCAGCGCCTTAGGCTGGGCAAAGTTGATGACGGGCGTATCGATTGGTTTCTTCAGATTGATGACCGACTTGATGACATCGCTGTAGCCCGAAACGACCGGACAGTTGAAACTGTTCAGCGTATTCTTCGGGTCGTCATTATGCTCATAAACCACGTATGGCATGAGGATGCGGTCTACCTTCGGGTTCTCGTTGAGTTCCTTCAGATGACTGTGAGCCAGTTTAGCCGGGAAGCAGATATTGTCGCTCATCACCGTATTCAAGGCTCCTTCATACTGGCTGAAAGTGGAATCGGAAGAGAGAATCACGCCCAATCCTGCTGCCCGGAGCAGCGCATTCCAGAACGGATATTCCTCGTACATGTTGAGGATGCGAGGAATGCCTACCCATGTACCGTGAAACGCGGTAGCAGGTTGGTTAACTGTCTCTCTATCAAAGAGTAAACTATATTTGTATTCGTAAATATTTTTGCCTTTTATCCCGTTTGCTCCCTTGTTGTTGAACACACGCTCACACTTGTTTCCGGAGTAGAATCGGTTGCCGCCGGTAAAGGTGTAGCGGGAAACATAACAATGGTTTTCGCAGCCTTTGCATTGCAGCTGTTTGGTTTCATAATGAGCCAGATTCAGCAGCTCATCGATGGTTCTTGGTGAGGCAGGGTGCTCGTCTTCTGCAGAAGTGCGATGTTTATAATCTGCTGCCGCATGAAGGGCACAACCGTAGGCGCCCATCAATTCAGGCATGTTGCTTCGTGCCACTTCGGTATGGGTGAGCAACT
This sequence comes from Segatella copri, assembly GCF_019127135.1. Taxonomy (GTDB): domain Bacteria; phylum Bacteroidota; class Bacteroidia; order Bacteroidales; family Bacteroidaceae; genus Prevotella. The sequence continues at coordinate 18,484 of NZ_JAHOEA010000049.1, forward strand.
CAAATGCTCTTACCACCGCATCGTTTCTCATCGTACCTCCCTGTACAACGATTTTGTCTCCAAGGTTCTCATTTCCATGGAGTTTCAATACCTTATAAAGACAGTTCTTGATGACAGAATAAGAGATTCCGGCAGAAATGTCAGCAACAGATGCGCCCTCTCTGAGCACCTGCTTCACCTTCGAATTCATGAAGACGGTGCAGCGGGTTCCCAGGTCGCAGGGAGCCTTCGACTGGCAGGCGAGTTGAGCAAAATCGCCTACAGAATAACCCATATTGTTGGCAAAGGTCTGGATGAATGTTCCGCAGCCCGAACTGCAAGCCTCGTTCAGTTCCATGCGCACCACAGCCCCTTTCTCAACGAAGATTGCCTTCATGTCCTGTCCGCCGATGTCCAGGATAAAACTCACGTCGGGCATGAGTGAGGCAGCTGCTCTTTCGTGCGCCATTGTTTCGATAATGCCGCTGTCGAGTCCGAAAGCCGCTTTGATAAGCTCTTCGCCGTAACCTGTAGAGCAGGAACCTACGATTTCCAGTTCAGCGCCTCGCAATGCAGCTTCCTGCTTCAGGGCGTTCAGTCCATCCGCTACCGCCTTGATCGGATTTCCTAGATTCAGACGGTAATTGGTAAAGACTATATCTCCCGTAGGCGTTCCCGCATTTACCCTTACCGCAACAATCTTCGTCGTAGTAGAGCCAGAATCAATACCAATCACAACCTGCTGTTTTCCTTTATTCAGCGGTTTGGTTTCCGTAGCGAATTGAGCTTTTGATTTGAGCCATTCCTGGTGCTCTTTCTCGTTCTTGAACAGAGGCAGCAGACTGCTGGTCCATTCCGTTTGTATTTCTTTTTTCATCCGACTTCTGAGAACAGAAACTGAGGCTGCAGAATCTGCCGATTTAGCCCGATAAGCACAGCCCAGAGCCGGAATGAGATTGCTGTTTCCGGATACGATGAAGTCGTTTGGAGAAAGATGGAGATAATCGCAGAAAGCCTTGCGGAGAGCCGGAAGAAAGGTCAGCGGACCGCCGCAGAGCAGGATAGGAGCCTCGAAACTGATGCCGTGAGAAAGCGTTACCACCGTCTGTACGGCGATGGAATGGAAGATGCTGGCTGCAATATCTGCTTCGGGCAGATTGCGCGCCATCAGGTTCTGGATGTCGGTCTTGGCAAACACGCCGCAGCGGGCAGCCATCGGATAAACGTGTTCTGCCTTCATCGCCAAGTCGCTCATCTTCTGGTTTTCTACGCCCATCAGCACACTCATCTGGTCGATGAAAGCGCCCGTTCCGCCGGCACAGTTGCCGTTCATGCGCAGTTCCATATTTCCGTTTTCCTTGAAGAAGATAACCTTCGCGTCCTCGCCACCAATATCGATGAGCGCTTTCGCCTCAGGATGAGCCGTACGGGCATAGACCGATGCAGCCACCACCTCCTGTACAAACTCCGCCTGGAGCTGTTCGGCAGTAGCCATTCCTACGCTTCCCGTTACGCAGATTCTTGTCTCTGCATCGCCCACAAGGGCTAAAATCTCATCGAAATATTGCGACACAAGTTCGTTGACACGAGCGTTGTGGCGTTCGTATTTTGAGTAAATTACCCGATTATCGCTGTCGATAAGGGCTATTTTGGCTGTCGTAGAGCCAACGTCCAATCCTATGTAATAAATCTTCTCCATTTCTCTTATCTCAAGTATTTTCTCTTATCTTCTAGTATCTTCTTCAAGTTTCGCAAGTTTTGCTCCACACGCCCTGAAAGGGCAGAAGCTCCTAGCCCAGGGCATCGCCCTGGGTTCTTATGGACGCAACCCTGTCGCCCTGTAAGGGCAAAAGCTTTAAAACTCCAGGCAAAACATAAAGCTTTTGCCCTTTCAGGGCGTCTTGCTGATTGCCATCATACCCAGGGCGATGCCCTGGGCTAGGAGCTTCTGCCCTTTCAGGGCGTGCTGCTTCTGGAGCTTTTGGGCCTTCAGCCCGTACTTAAACCACATGCGAAACTTCTAGTATCTTCTTATTATTGTTTTTTCCCAAGTTCCATCTGCTCTCTTCTCATATCCCTGAAAGCGCTCCAGGCTATCGGAACCGCTACGGCAAACGAGCAGCAATCTGCCCACATCTGACACATCTCCACGCCCAGCAATCCGAAGAAATAGGGCAGGATGAAGATGAGCGGAATGAAGAAAAGTCCGCTGCGTGCTGCCGCTACGATGTTGGCTCTCACCGGTTTGCGGATGGTCTGCATCAGCATGTTGGTGAGCACGATGCTGGCTACGAGCGGAAAACTGAGCACCTGCCATCTCAAAGCTGCCGAACCTACGGCTACAACCGCTGCATCATCGCGGAAAATACTGATGATGGAAGTTGAGAAGATGAAGCCGAGAATGGCACAGACGCTGAGGAAAACCGTGCCGCATTTGATGCAGAAAAAGAAGGCTTCCTTTACGCGCCCGTAGAGTTTGGCGCCGTAGCAGAATCCGCAGAGCGGCTGGAATCCCTGACCCAGACCGATGACCATCGCATAGGTAAAGAAGGAGATGCGGGTAACGATGCTCATGCCCGCAATGGCTGCATCGCCAAACGCACCTGCTGCCACATTGAGCATCAGCGTAGCAATACTTCCCAGTCCCTGTCTTGACAGCGAAGGGGTTCCGCCGAAGATAATCTCCTTGGCAAAGGCGCGGGTAGGGGTAAAATTGCTGAGACGGATGCGGATGTTCTCGCCTTTATGCGTCATCCAGAAGAGCATGGCGCAGCCGAAACACTGGCTGGTGAGGGTAGCTACGGCGGCTCCGGTAATGCCCAACTGGAAGTAGAGAATGAACAGTGGAGCCAGAATCAGATTGAGCAGCACACCCGACATGATGCCTTTCATCGCATACATCGTATTGCCCTGGAAGCGCATCAGATTATTCAGCGTAAGCGAGGTGGTCATAAAGGGAGCACCCAGCAGGATAATGCCCAGATAGCGTTCTGTATAAGGAAGAATGGTGGGTGTAGAACCCATCAGAAGGCAGAGCGGAGTTAGAAACACATGACCCAGAATGGCGATGAGGAGACCGGTAAGAAAACTCAGCACAAAGCCCGTGGCTGCCATCTTCTGTGCCTGTTCCGTATGCTTGGCGCCCAACTGTCGCGAAACATAATTGCCTGCACCATGGCCAAAGAAAAAACCAATCGCCTGAATCACAGCCATTGCTGCAAACGAAACGCCTACCGCTGCCACACTCTGTGTGTTGATGCTGCCCACGAAATAGGTGTCGGCGAGATTGTACATGCTCGTCGACAGCATACTGATAATCGTTGGTATGGCCATCGTAAAAATCACATGATGCACAGGGGCATGTGTGAGGAACGTATAGTTGTCTCTTTTCTCTTTCTTCATAACTTTATGATGCTCTTTGGGGCATTTCAACCTGCAAAGGTACATAAATATCCACAAAGTTGGACAATAATGAACCAACTTTTATAAATTTATAAGAAAAGAGTTGCATTATTCATTAATTTATTGTATTTTTGCACCGCAATTGAATATATATACATAAAACAATTTACTAATGAATGATGAGATAAGAATCATACCGATAACGACTAAAAAAGGGCTGAAAACCTTCATTCAGTTTCATTATGATCTCTACAGAGGCCATAAGTATGCCATTCCTTTTTTGCGTTTCGACGAGATGAATACGCTGGACCCAAAGAAGAATCCTGCCTTTGAATTCTGCGAGGCACAATACTTTCTGGCGGTTGACAGCGAGGCTCGTATCGTGGGTAGAATTGCTGCCATTATCAACCATCGTGCCAACGAACAGTGGAACAAGAAGCAGGTTCGCTTCGGCTGGTTCGATTTCGTGGATAATGTAGCGGTTTCCTGTGCCTTGTTGCAAGCGGTAGAAAACTGGGGCAAGAGAAGGGGAATGAACGAATGCGTAGGTCCGCTCGGATTTACGGATATGGACCGTGAGGGCTTGCTCATCGAGGGCTTCGACCGGAAGTCTACGATGTATATAAACTACAATTATCCTTATTATAAGACGCATCTGGAGAGTTATCCGCTCTATGAGAAGGATAACGACTGGCTGGAGTACCGCATCAGGGTTCCGAAGGAGACGCCGGCTAAGTTTGCCAAGACTGCCCAAATGATAGAGAGCCGATATAATCTGCATGTTCATAAGTTCACCCGCAGGGAACTGACCTCGGGAGGAATGGGCAGGAAGGTGTTCGAAATCGTGAACGAGACTTATAAGAATCTCTATGATTTCCAGCAGCTTACGGAGAAGCAGATAGATGAATATGTAAACTCTTATATCAAGAAGGCTGACTTGAACTTGGTAACGGGTGTGGTGGATGGCAACGCTGGCAACAAGCTGGTAGCCTTTGGTGTTTCTTTCCCTTCGTTTACCGATGCGCTGCGCGAGATAGGCAATGGCAAGCTTTTCCCTACGGCTTGGCTGAAGGTGCTGAAGGTACTGAAGTGGCACAAGACGGATACTGTGGATTTGCTCTTGATAGGTGTTCTTCCGGAATATCGCAAGAAGGGAGCCAATGCGCTTATTTTTGCCGATCTGATAAAGCAGTATCGCCGTTATGGCTTTAAGTGGGCAGAGGCAATGCCGCAGATGGAGACCAATACCGGTGTTCAGAGCCAGTGGCAGTATCTGGAGAGCGAACAGCATCGCCGTCATCGCTGCTATAAGAAGAAGATTTAAAAGCCCCTGTTTTGGGCCGTTTTGGCGCAAAAAAGATAGAAAATGGGCTAAAAAGTTAAGAAAACTAACTCGCTCTAAATTGGACTTTGATTGAAAATCAAGAAGTTGGGCGTTTGCCTATATTATATAGGTAACAATATGGAAACGAGCGGACTTCTGCTCGTTTCTGTATTTTGCAATATGAAAAGAACGCCTCAATTCGGGGACAAAGATACGATATTTTTCTTAATATCCCATAATTTGCACGAAGAGAAACATAGAAATTAGGACTTTTTTACATGAAATCTCAAACTTGTGAACATAACCCCATTATAAAATGAATATATACCTTTCCGACACAAGCATATAGTGTTTTTGATAATAAAATGATGTAATCCTAAGCAATAAACTTCATCAATCTTCGTTCTTTTATTATAACACCAAAATAAGAACATATAACGGAACTGTTTTTGCATGAACAAAGAAGAAATAAAACAAGAACCTAATGATGGGCTGATAGCTCGCATATTAGGAGGAACACCCACTATTTTACAGAAGGTGTTCTTTATACTTATGGCATTTTCGCTGATATTATGGCCCTTGGGATGCTATGTTTCTATATTCTTCTTTGATGCCCCTGTTCGCTCTGATGTAGACAAAATATGTCGTTATGGTATGCTTATAACCATCTGCTTGTATCCTATCTACTTGTTTCCTTTGTTGAGATTTATGTTTCAACTTTCAAAAAACTTAAGAGCAACTTGGCTTTATTATCTATGTCCGATAGTACCAATATTAATTCTTAGGTTGTTATTTTCAATTAGTACAATCAGTGCTCCGAAAATAGACAATACCGAATTTTGCACTAATGAGGATTTGGTTGGTCATTGGACTTTGAATGGTGGAGAAAGACAGATCAATTATCCTGAGATTGAATTTTTCAATGATAGTACGGTGGAATTATACTCACAAGCTGATACCCTATACAGATATACCTATTGTTTGCAAAATGATTCCTTATATCTCAATGACATAAATGGAAGACAATACGTAAATAAAATCAATAAAGTCGATGACGAAACCATTATGTTTGAGGGTATCGCAGATGTTAAAGGCATACAGATTTATCATAAATAAAATGTTCTTGAAATGAGAATCTATAAAAAAAAAATACTTGAAAGAAATATAAATTATAGCAATGCATATGGCAGAAATCTTCTACAAGAAGCTATTGTATCTTGTGATAATACAATTGCTGTTGATTTAGTGAATAAAGGCATTGATATTGATTATCAAGATAAAATGGGATGGACTCCTTTACATTTCTGTGCGCAATACAACAATATAACTATTGCAGAATTATTATTACAAGAGGGAGCAAAGGTAAATATTATTGATTGCTATGGCAATAATCCTCTATGGTATGCTGTATTCAATGCTAATGATGATTATTGTTTAGTCAAATTGCTTGTAAAATACGGAGCAGATGCATTAAGTAAAAATAATGCTATGCGCTCTCCTTTAGATTTCGCAAAGCAAATTGAAGATACGGAAATGATTAATATTCTTGCAAATAAAAATCTAATTTCAAAATACCAAAGTAAAAAGTAATATGAGGCATTTCTTATTGACAATCGTTATAGTCTTGGTCATAGCAATGGGGCTATCCTCTTGTCTGTGTCAACCAAGGTATGCAAGTTTTTTGAATCTTGAAGAAAAAATAGATAGCATAAATTCTTATTCCTACACATTACAACAAGCTTCGCCAGACAGTGGGGTCCTACTAAAAGACACTTTAGCAAAAGAACTTCTCGGCGACATTTTCTATCATCATAAGGAAGCACAATATCGAGAGGTTAGGCTCGTAGGTGTTAGTCAACCATACGCTCAAGTTCTTGTCTGTGCCTTTAACATAAAGAGCATTGGTTTTGAATGGAAAACAAATGAAACATTTCTTGTTACTTATGGACATGAAGGAAAAATTGCAGATGTGTTGTATTTAGGTATGAACGAAATTAAACCTACATTTGTAAAGTTCAGTTTTAATAGCAAACGGCATATTCCTATGGAAGATATTCAAAGAAGCAAATGGGTATATTATGAGCAAAGTAAACTTCTAAAATTAGAGGTGTTTGAAGAAAATTCTTGGCTTGACAAAGAGCAAAATCCATGTTTGGACAACTACTATCATACTTTCTTCTATCGAATAGACGAACAAGGGCGTATTGCCCGCTTAAGAAAAGGGAAAATTGTACCTTATAAATATAACCATTCTGACCATGCCTACGACTCATATCTTAAAGCAGCACATAAACGCTTTGCATTACAATTCACTCCCTATTCAGAAAGGCACATGAAATAGTTAGAAGAAACTGAAAAAGAGCCCCACAAAATCGATATATTTAGGGGATAGCAAAAAAAACAAAAGTTATAATGGATTTATAGAATAATCCAAATTTTATTAGTAGTTTTGCAAACGATAAGAGTTGTTTGACAAGCAATCCTATGCACATTGATTTTATCAAAAAAACTACCCATGCACCCTAAAACAGGGGGTATGGGTAGGATTAACGACATAGCCATTAGGTATGTGGCGAAGTTGAGTGGTAAAGGAGTAAGTACGGTACAACGAGTTAAGCGATTACTAAAAGTACAATCATAGCAATAATACTATTAATTTTACGTTCTTTTCAAAGAAAGGGGTTGTGCAATAGTGGCTTAAAGGCTAAAAGCACTACCTTTGAATGCTGTTAAATATGGTAATGTTCAAAGTCACAATTTGTGATATTGGAAA
>NZ_JAHOEA010000004.1 GCF_019127135.1 Segatella copri
AGTATGTTGCCGATTTCATCAAGTATCAGTACAAGCGCAGCGATATGTCCATGAACGAGCTTACTGAGGAGTTCATCCGCGACTATTGCCTGTATCTGAAGAATGTCGTCGGACTTGCGCAGTCCTCCATTTGGATTTACTCCATACCACTGAAGCATATCGTAACGGCAGCTCACTACAACGGCAAGATACCGAGAAATCCATTTGCCATGTACCACGTTGACCCAGACCACAAGGAACGTGAGTTCTTGACATTGGACGAGCTTACCGCCATGACCGAGATAACGTTGGAAGACCCAAATATAGCATTTGCGAGAGACCTTTTTATCTTTGGTTGTTGGACAGGTATATCTTTCATCGACATCAAGAACTTGACGGAAGACAACATCAGCATGATAAACGGTGCTCCTTGGATTGTTTCCAAGCGTCAGAAGACAGGTGTGCCTTTCCAAATCAAGCTGATGGATATTCCCATGCAGATTATTGAGAGATACAAGTCTTTCAGAAAAGACAACCACTTGTTCAATATCGGTAATCTTGACAGCATCAACAAGCGCATCAAGAAGGTAGCAACAATGTGTGGCATCAAGAAGCGTGTCTCGTTTCATGTCTCTCGTCATAGTTGGGCTGTTTTAGCCTTGGAGTACGGAATGCCGATAGAGAGCGTGAGCAAGATTCTTGGTCACACGAATATCACCACGACACAGATATATGCCAAGGTGACAAGCACAAAGCTTGACCATGACATATCAGTCTTTGAAAGTCGAATCAAGGGGCATTTGCCAACAATGGGAGGAATGGCATGAAAAGGACTGTAATCACCGTGGACGGAAATGGAATGCTATCCATTCCGTCCAACTTGGAGAACTTGTGGATGAGTGAGAGCGAGTTGATTGATATGCTATATGTCACAGCCCCGAAGCTCACAGCCGTGATAAGAGCCATATATAAAGAAGGTATGTTGTTGATGTCGGAAGTCCAACAGAAGCAAGAAACCTCCAAAGGCATTTGGCAAACATTGTATGGATTCCCTATGGTTGTTGCCATTTGCTTCCGTCTAAACTCCAATGGTGCAGCGCAACTTCGTGATGACATCACCAAGAGGCTGTACGGAGCAAAAGAGAAAACAGCCATTGTCCTGCAAATCTACGGAGGGACAAATGCCTTTAGCTAAGAATGGTCGCATCTTTAACGCTTCGGTTATTCACTGTCGTATTGACTTGCCTACGTACTGATTCATTGTCGTATCAGGCATTTCTATGAAGAATGCGGAGCTGCCGATGTCAAACGTTTTACATATTTATCGTATGACATATAAAACGTATGACATGCAGGAATACATTTTTGTTCATCCCGAGGAAAGGTTCACCAGCAAGCCTTTCTTCGGGATTTTTCGTTCTATCTTATCCCGAAAGGCTACATCAAGCACCTTAATTTCCAATCTTTTAACACTGTCGGTGCAAACTTCTCCATTCTGCGCAAGTTTGTGTTTTGCATTTTGATTTTCCGCCCTTACCTTTGCAACTTTAATTTTATCAACTCACAAAGGTTAGATTATGAGCAAGACAAACGACAACAATCAGCCTGTGGTTGTGGAAAGAAAACAGCTACAGGCAGCACCTCCGACAAACGAGGTGTTCATCCGTGTTGGCACTACCTTGTACAAGGTGGTTGACCAACCTACCATCACAGGAGGAAAGGTAAGAAAGCGCATCCCTTGGAACATGGAGACCTTGCGTCAGGACTACGGCAAAGAGTTCGTCAAGTACGTTCACAAGTATGACGGCTTCTGTACCGTTCCCGAGCATGTGAACCACCGCACGGTGATAGATGGTTTTCTCAACCTTTACGAACCGATAGGACACAAGCCGATTCAAGGTGACTTCCCGAACATCAAGAAATTGGTAAGTCACATCTTCGGTGAACAATACGAGCTTGGCATGGACTACCTGCAACTGCTCTATCTCAGACCTGTGCAGAAGTTACCAATTCTGCTACTTGTATCAGAGGAGAGGAACACAGGCAAGACCACGTTCTTGAACTTTCTGAAGGCATTGTTCCTAGACAACGTGACTTTCAACACCAACGAGGACTTCCGCAGTCAGTTTAACTCTGATTGGGCTGGCAAGCTGCTCATTGTCGTAGACGAGGTTTTGCTCAGCCGCAGGGAGGATTCCGAGCGGTTGAAGAACCTCAGCACCACCCTCTCGTACAAGGTGGAAGCCAAGGGCAAGGACAGAAACGAGATTTCCTTCTTTGCCAAATTCGTGCTGTGCTCCAACAACGAATCACTCCCTGTCATCATTGACGAGGGAGAGACCCGATATTGGGTGAGGAAGATTTCATCACTGCAAGCGGATGATACCAACTTCTTGGAAAAACTAAAGGCGGAGATACCCGCTTTTCTGTTTCATCTGCAAGGCAGAACGCTGTCCGCCGAGCACAAGAGCCGAATGTGGTTCGCTCCCGAACAGATAGCTACTGATGCACTGAGAAGAATCATACGTTGCAACCGCAACAGGCTTGAGGTGGAAATGTCGGAGCTGTTCCTTGAGATCATGGAGAACACCCAGACCGACAGCTTGCAGTTCTGCCTTAATGACGCAATCGCCTTGTTGCAGTGCAACCACGTGAAAGCGGAGAAGCACCTTGTGCGAAAGATAGTGCAGGACAGCTGGAAGCTGCAACCTTCCGAGAACGCCCTCACCTACACCTCATACGAGTACAACTATAACAGCAGCGGTCGCTACTCGCCAACAAAACGTGTGGGCAGGTTCTACACAGTAACAAGAGACAAGCTAAATAGCATATAATTTTGTTGAATTGTTGAATATGATGAAAGAAGCGTTGAATACCAGGCAATTACGGCTCAACATTTTCTCAACAAATCTCTCAACAAAAGAAAGAAACTGTTGAAAAGAGAAAATATGACGGCTCATGCCTTTCTTTCTCTTTTGCCCAGTGATTTTGTTGAAAAGAACCATTTGTTGAGAGATTGTTGAGAAGATAAGTCTTTGATTATCATACCAATTACATACTATCCTCAACAATTCATCAGAAATACATACACCACTTAATCCACAGTAAGACATGAATATTCAAGAAGCAAAGCAAATCAAGATTGCAGACTATCTGCAAAGTTTGGGACACCGTCCTGTCAAGCAGCAGGGCGCAAACCTTTGGTACAAGTCACCGCTGAGAAATGAGAGCGAGGCATCTTTCAAGGTGAACACCATGATGAACAGTTGGTTCGATTTCGGAATGGGCAAGGGCGGCAACATCATCACCCTTGCGTCATACCTCTACGCATCAGACAGCTTGCCATATCTCTTGGACAAGATGGAGAAGCAAGCACCCCATGTACGCCCGATCGACTCTTTTTTCCCTCAGCAAGCTTCCGAGCCGAGTTTTGAGAGATTGGAGGTTAGGGAACTCAACCACCCTGCACTCCTGCGCTATCTGAGCGAGCGGAATATTGACCTGTGCATCGCCCGAAAGGAATGTGTGGAACTCCACTTCTCGCATAATGGCAAGAACTACTTCGCCATCGGCTTCAAGAACAAGTCGGGCGGTTACGAGGTTCGTAACCGATTCTTCAAGGGTTGCATGTCCCCCAAAGACATCACACATATCCGACAGCAAGGCGAGCCAAGATACGCTTGCTATGTGTTCGAGGGCATGATGGACTATCTTTCCTTTCTCTCGTTACGCATGGAAAAGTTTCCGTCTTGTCCGTCATTGGAAGCACAAGACTACGTGATACTCAACTCAACAAGCAACGTTGACAAGGCTATTGACGCACTCCACGGCTACGAGCGCATCAGTTGTCTGCTCGACAACGACGAGGCAGGGCGGAAGGCAACGCTTGCCATCGAGAACGCCCTCGGCTATCATGTGAGGGACGCATCCCACTTGTACAGCGAGTACAATGACTTGAACGACTATCTGTGCGGAGTTAAATCCAAACAGTCGGTACACCAAGTACAGCCTGTTAAGCGAACCGTTCCACCTCGGAAGAGAGGCGCAGCCTTGGGCATGTGATGTGGCTCCTGCTCCAATGGCTATTCTGAACGGAAAAGCCATAGCTCAATAGGGCGTTTTCTTGACGCAGTGGCACACCACCGCTAAAAACACCCATTTGAGCAAAGGGGCATCCCCTTTTGAAACCCCGTGAGCCATGCGCAGGGCGCAATGCGGCAAGCGGAATTGTACAACTCAAAAACAAGTCTATTATGGGACATTTCAGTTTGGATTTCAAGAAGGCAAAGGGCAGTTCTGACGCAAGGGAATCAGACCACATAGAGCGCAAGGTGATTCCCGACAACGCAGACCCTACGAGAACGCACCTCAACCGTGAGCTTGTCAATATGCCGAGTGGCGTATATGGGCGTGACGAAGCCATCGCCCACCGCATCAAGACGGCAGGCATCAAGCGCAAGATTACCAATGACCAGGTTAGGGTGATAAGAACAGTTCTTTCGGGAACGCACGAGGACATGATGAACATCACAGAAAAAGGACAGCTTGACGATTGGTGCAATGACAGTTTAAAGTGGTTGCAGGACACATTCGGCAAGGAGAATGTTGTGTCGGTGATTCTCCACATGGACGAGCATACACCACACCTCCATGCCTCCATCATTCCGATAGTGACAGGCGAGAGAAGAAAGGCAAGGAGTAAGACAACGGAAGAGGGCAAGCGGACATACCGCAAGAAAGCCAATGCCGTGAGGCTGTGTGCCGATGATGTGCTCAACCGAGACAAGATGGTTGGCTATCACGACAGTTATGCGGAAGCCATGGGCAAGTATGGCTTGAAGCGAGGTGTCCGTGGATCGGATGCGAGGCATACCACCACGGCACAGTATTACCGCAACATCAAGCGAGAGACGGAGAGACTTCAAAACTGCATGAAACTGTTGCAATCTGATGTGGAGGAAGCGGAGCGACTGCTCAAACAGACCAAGAGCGAAATCAACACGGAGAAACTACAGGCAGCCAAGACGGCAGCCAAGACAGCCCTTGTGTCGAAGATTGGTTCTCTTTTGGGCAGTGGAAAATTGAAAGAGGTGGAGCAACACAACCGAAAGTTGTGCGAGCTTGTGACAGACAGAGAGCAATACATTGACGAACTCCATGGGAAAATGCAGCGAATGGAGGACAGCCACACCCAACAACTCGGCGAGATGCAACAGAAACACCAAGCAGAGGTCGTTGATTTGAAAAGCAAGCACTCCACGGAGGTAACGATGCTCAACAACATCATCCGCAAAGCCAAGCGTTGGTTCCCGATGTTGGAGGCATACTTGCAAATAGAAAGTTTGTGCAAGAGGATAGGCTTCACGGCTGAACAAATTAGTGTGCTCCTTGCTGGAAAGGCACTCAACTTTAGCGGTTCACTCTATTCCGAGAAGCACAGAAGAAAGTTCAATGTGGAGAATGCAGAAATCAAGGTGTTCTCTGATTCTACCAAACCGAACCAATTGTTTCTGTGTATCAATAGACAGCCTATTGTTGAATGGTTCAAGGAGCAATGGAATATCTCAAAAGATAGAAGAACCTTAAATCCGAAGATAAATAAAGAAGAAAAAATCTAAAGACCTGAGCAACAAAAAGTTGCTCAGGATTTGGATATGTCAGAAAAATCACGCTATCTTTGTAGCGTCAAAATTTAAAAAGATATTTCTAGGCAAACAAAGATATATTGTTAAAAAGGATAAATAATTTTAATTTTTCAACACTTAAAATATTTTTTTTGTAAATTTGCAAAAAAATATAGAATCTTGTAGATTTAAAGATGGTTGCTACAAGTGCAAGAATTGAATGACGAAACCATTTGGAAAGGAAAATGTATATGAAGATAAAACATTTGTTATTTTTTATTCCTGTGATTTTTTTGGTCGCATGTGAAGGGACTGATTTAATCGAGCCAGACAATGTGTCGAAAGAACAGATTTCCACTCAAATAATTTATAACCCGACAAAATATTCAAAACAAAAAGGTGATGTCTTTGTCAAAAGCAGTTTGCCAACAACAATGGCAAAGCAAATACCTAATGCCTGCGTAACATCAATTATGGAGTATGCAAACAATAAAGTTTTTGGTGGAACAGTAAATGAGGGAGCGTATATTCTATATTATACACAGACATATAATTCAAATCCTTTGATTGATGGTGTTTCTTTGGATTATATCGAGCCTTTTGTAACACATTTCTTTAAAACTCAAACATTTACAAATTATAAGTCTGCAATAGATGCCAAGCATCCCGTCATGACTGATGTAAATAGCCAAATAGAAAGCTCTGCCCATAATGTGTTATGTGTAGGATATAACTCCAATACGGGTGCTGCTATTTATATGGACCCTGAGCTTGCTTGTATGTACTCAGTTAATGCTGGGTATTTTTTACAAGATTATAATATAGTATTAACAGGTATAAAGTAATTAAATAAATATGAAGTTGATTTTTAAATATTTTTTTATTTCTCTATTGTTCCTAAATGGGCAATTAGTTCATGCACAATCATTTAAAATCGACAGCTTAAAAGGTAAAAAATGGGAGTTGCAATTGCCAAAAGGAAAGTCTTATACTTCGAGTCTTATATTCAAAGATACGACATACACAACTAGTTTCTCCTTTAATGGACAGACTCATACTATAGAGAAGCCATACTTAATACAGCAGGAAAACGTAGAAACATTTTATGTTATTTTTCCATCAGAAGGAAAGGGTACAAAAACTTTCTCTGTTAAGTTTAAAGTTTTAGAATTTACCGACAAGTTGCTAAAATTGCAAAATACAACAACAAATGTTGTAAATACGTATTTCGCAAAATAAACAACTAGTAGATTGTAAAGTCTAAAAGTTTAGTAAGGCACGTGTGATATTTCATCAATCATCAGTATGTGACGAACGACGTTTTACTCAACTTTTAGACTTTACAGACCACTAGTAAGACAGTGCTTTTTGCAACATATTTCTCTGTTTGATATTTTTTGTTTAATAAAATTCTTAGATTCATTATTTTTTTGTATTTTTGCAGCCGAAAAGAGTTGTTAGGCAGCAAACGTATGCAGATTGCAGAATTTAGAACTGTTGCTAAATCATTACCTCTGTTGAGGTGAAAAACTCATAAATAGTTCATTTTTAGCTATTCGGTTGATTTTAGCGTAATTTTTGTAGAAAACCTCTTCCCCAACGCGTCATTCGCTAAGGAAGAGGTCTGTTTTAGCTGGTCTTATGAAGACCATATTCGTTTGAAATATGCTTTGATTTTTAAAGCTTTGACCAGTCGATGCTGCGGATGAAAGCCAAGGTTGAAACCCAATCGCAGTCGAGGCAGAATGGGATTGGAGCATCCGGGGTGTTGTAATAACCCAGGGTAAACTCTGTATCTTCGTCCTTAAATGCCTTGTGATCGATGGTTGCCTGCTTAAAAAACTGAGTTACGAGCGGCTTATTCTTTTTAGAAGCCTCCTTCAGTCGCTTCTGGTAGAGCGTAATATATACGCTCATGGCGTAGGCCTGCTCGTTGAGATAGCGAACCTTTATGTTCAAGGTGTCCTTGTTCAGCTTCTTGTCGAGCATAACATACGGTGGCAGAATCTTGCTGCGCATGTAGGTCATCGCGTCAAACTTGAAGAGGGCTGTACGGCGCTCGTCCATGCTCTTCGTGGTGTCGTTGAGGGCTGCATCAGAAGTGCGGAGCACCTCGTTTAATACATCCTGGGCGCTTGCCTTAGCTATGCTGAGGCTGAGTGCGAATAATAATATTATGTATCTCATCTTTCTGAAATTATTGATTATCAATTCTTTTTAATCATTGGTGTGGCGCAGGAGGAAGATGCTGTGGTCGATGCACGCTGGCAATTCTTCCTTATAATGCGTTACCATGATCATGGTTTTGTTCTGGCGGCGACAGAAGGCTTCGATGACGTCTTTTACAAGACGGCGGTTGCGGTTGTCGAGTCCGTGGAGCGGCTCATCGAGAATCAGCAGTTCCGGATCCTTGACAAAGGCACGTGCCAGGAGAACGAGGCGCTGTTCGCCGCTGGAGAGCTTCAGGAAACCACGGTCTTCAAGACCTTCCAGTCCAAATACTTTCATCCAGAAGCGGCACTTGTCCATATCTTCTTCCTTCGGCTTTACATAGAGGCCTACGGAATCCATCAGGCCGCTTGCCACGATGCGGATGGCTGGCAGGTCGCGCTGGTAAGAGCGGTGAAGCTCAGGCGATACGTAGCCGATGTGTTTCTTGATGTCCCAAATGCTTTCGCCGCTGCCTCGAGGATTGTCGAAGAGGGTAATGTCGCAGGCGTAACTCTGCGGATTGTCGGCACAGACCAGACTGAGGAGCGTACTCTTTCCGGCTCCGTTCTGTCCGCTCAAAGCCCATCGCTCGCCGTTCATCACGGTCCAGTCGAGGTCCTTGAGGATGATTCGCTCGCCATACTGTATGCGTACCTTGTTCATCTTCACCACTTCCTGGGTGTGGTATTCGCGGTCGCTGTAAGGCAGGTCTACGATGGCCTGTTCCAACTCCGGGCTCAGCACATGGGCAGGCACGGATTCTCTGCCGGCAAGATATTCGGCGAGGGTTACCTTAGGCAGAACCTTCATATCCTTCACTTCTACCACGTGGGTGATGAAGTCGGGAATATCATCGCTCTTGCTCAGTACGAGGATAATCTGCAGGGCTCGCTCTGAAGAGAGGGTCTTGAGCAGTTCCTTGAGCTGGTCGCGGGTTTCAGCATCGAGTCCGATAAACGGATTGTCCATGATGAGCACGCGAGGCTCTGAGAAGAGGGTAGAGGCAAGCTTGAACTTGCGGAGTTCGCCACTTGAGAGCAGGATGGTGTATTTGTCCATCAGGTGCTGCATGTGGAAGAGTTCGTAGATGTGCTGCTGCAGGGCTCTGCGCTCCGGTGTGTCTTCGCCGGCCATCTGGTAGGCTTCGTCCAGCTTGTCCTTTACGATAGGGGTGTTCTCGTCTATCTCGAGCTGGTTCCAGCGCTGCTGCAGGAAATAAGTGCGGTCGTTATCGCCTCCGTAGGTGTCGCGGAAGGTAATATACTTGATGTTGTCGCTCACCATTGTTTTCTGACTAGGTGAGAAATCGTAATCAGGGTCGTGCATCAGGAGTGGGTGGCGACCTACGATGATGTCGACGAACATTGATTTTCCTCCACCGTTCGGACCTACGACAGCGATGTGTTCACCATCGCACGCCTCAAAGTTTACGGGTTCTGCCATACGCCATTCGGGCATACGGGTAACACCGTTTTTAATGCTAATAATCTTTTGCATCTCTCTTATTTTTTTATTCTACTCTGATTCTTTGTTGCAAAGTCTTTCCAGCTGCTGTAGTGCTTGGCGTCGGTTTCCGGGCGGTTCATCTGCAGGAAGTGGCAGTAGGCTGCCCCCAGCGCATCGGTAGCATCCATGAACTTCGGCATTTCGTCTTGCTGGATGTGGAGCAGTCGCTGCAGCATTCCCGCCACCTGTTCCTTCGAAGCCTGTCCCTGTCCTGTAATGGCCATCTTGATTTTGAGCGGCGCATATTCGTGGATAGGAACGCTGTGATGAATGGCGGCTGCGATGGCTACTCCCTGCGCTCTGCCCAGCTTGAGCATCGACTGCACGTTCTTGCCGAAGAAGGGGGCTTCGATGGCCATCTCATCGGGCAGATAGCTGTCGATGATGCCGGTTACGCGGTCGAAGATCTTGCCCAGCCGGAGATAGGGATCGCTCTCTTTGCGCATGTCGATGACGCCCATCACCACCAGTTCTGCCTTGTTGCCGATGATGCGGATTACGCCATAGCCCATCACGTTGGTTCCGGGGTCAATGCCGAGAATGATTTTCTCTGTATTCGATTTCTTGATCATCGCTGATAAATCTCCTGACTTTTTTGAAAAATGCTTGTTTTAACGGTCCATATAAGGATTGTGAGCGAGCTCTTCGCCTATGCTGGTGTATTCGCCATGACCCGGGAGAACCTGGGTTTCGTCAGGCAACTGACCGAGGTGGCGCAGACTGTTGATGATGCGGAACATGCTGCCTCCAGGGAAATCGGTTCTGCCGATAGAGTTGTGGAAGAGGGTGTCGCCGGTGAAGGCTACGTGCTCTGCCTCGCAATAGAAGGTGACGGAACCGCTGCTGTGGCCCGGAGTGGCGATGACCTGGAACTCGTGGTTGCCGAACTTGATGACCTCTTCATCTTCGAAGAATCTGCCAATAGGCGGAAACTGGTAATCGAGTTGCATCTGATAGAAGGTTTCTGCCTGCTTGGCGAGTCCCTTCATCAGGTTTTCATCAGCTGCTGATACTTCCGGTTTCAGTCCGAACTCCTGGTAGATGGTGTTGTTGCCGAAGTTATGGTCAAGATGGCCATGGGTTACGAGCAGGTGAACGGGCTTGAGCTGGTTCTCCTTAATATATTGTGTAATAGCATTGCGCTCTTCCGGATAGAAGGCGCCGCAATCGATGATGACGCATTCTTTGGTCTCATCGCTCACCACGTAGCAGTTTTCCTGCAACATGTTTACTTGAAATCTTTCTATATGTAACATTTCTTACTTTGAACTTTATGATTACTTTGAACTTTGAGCTTTGAACTTTATGATTAGCAAAGCAAATGAATTCTTCTCTCTTCACTCTTCGTTCTTCACTTCCATTATGCCGGAACGTAAACCAGTTGCTTGTCCTGACTGAACCATTCTTCATCGAAGAAAGTGCTGAGCGGAGTGATTTCTGAAATCTTGAAGTATTGCTTCAGTTCTTCTTTCAGATTGCCGCCCTTCAGACACAGAAGTCCGTTAGGCAGAGCGTTTTGCCCCTTCTGCTTAAAGTTTTTCTTGATAATCTTCATCAGGTCAGGAAGCTGCATTACCGCACGGCTTACCACGAAGTCGTACTTGCCTTTTTCGTCCTCTCCGCGCAGGTGTTCAGCCTTGAGATTCTGCAGATTGATTGCCGTAGCCACCTCGTTGCAGACTCTGATTTTCTTGCCCGTTCCATCTATCAGCTTGAACTTGCATTCAGGGAAGAGGATGGCGAGCGGAATGCCCGGGAAACCTCCACCGCAGCCGAAATCGAGAATCTCCGTGCCCGGACGGAAATGGATGGCTTTGGCTATTGCCAGAGAATGGAGCACGTGGTGCTCGTACAGATTATCGATGTCCTTGCGGCTGATGACATTGATCTTGCTGTTCCTGTCGCGGTATAATGCATCGAGTGCCTCGAACTGCTTTTTCTGCTCTTCTGTGAGGTTCGGGAAGTATTTCTCTATTATTTCTATCATATCATTATATGTATTCTTCTTTGTTTTCTACTGATTTTCTGCTATTTTTCTGCAAAGGTAGTGTAAAAAATCGGAAAACACGCAATAAAAACATCAAAATCTGTCAGATTATGCTCGTATATTAAGATTTTTGCGTAACTTTGCACCCGTTTTCAATATAATTTAAGCAAAAATTGATAAAAACAGACAAGGAAATATGATAAAAGCAGCACTCTTCGATCTGGATGGCGTGGTATTCGACACAGAATCACAGTACTCCATCTTCTGGGGAATGATAGGCAGGGAGTATCATCCGGAAATGCCCGATTTCGAATATCGCATCAAAGGACAGACTCTGGTTCAGATTTACGACAAGTATTTCACCGATGAAGCCGTCTTCGCCCACATCGAAGGTTTTACAGGCGCAAAGGAGGAACAGGCTAAGATTACAGCCCGACTGGATGAGTTTGAAAAGAACATGCAGTATGAATATATTGCGGGGTTCGAAGACTTTATCTGCGACTTGAAGAAGCATGGCGTAAAATGCGCTGTGGTAACGAGCAGCAACGTTCAGAAGATGCTGAATGTCTATGAACGCCACCCGGAATTCAAAGACTATTTTGACCGCGTGCTGACCAGCGAGGATTTCGCTGAGAGCAAGCCTCATCCAGACTGCTATCTGAAAGGTGCAGCCTATTTCGGTGTGGAACCGGAGGACTGTGTAGGACTGGAAGACAGCTTCAACGGACTGAAGGCGGTGAGAGCTTCAGGAGCCTTCACCCTAGGACTCGCCACAACGAACAGCAGAGAAGCCATCCAGCCGCTATCCGACTATGTGATAGATGATTACAGAGGTTTCAGCTTTGCTGACTTGCAGCGCATCGTGGAGGATGCAAAATAGATTCAACGCAGAACAATAAATAAATCAAAATAAAAAATGGGATATTTATCTACTGACAAGAAGAAAATTACCACCAAGACCTTCGCAGAAATGAAGAAGGCTGGCGAGAAAGTAACCATGCTGACAGCATACGACTTTACAACAGCCGGAATTATAGATGCTGCAGGAATTGACTCTATATTAATAGGTGATTCGGCCAGCAATGTGATGGCAGGAAATGCAGACACATTGCCGATTACCGTTAATCAGATGATTTATCACGCCCGCAGCGTGGCACGTGCCTGCCAGCATGCTTTCGTGGTTTGCGACATGCCTTTTGGCAGCTATCAGATCAGCAAGGAAGAGGCGCTGCGCAATGCTTGCCGCATGATGAAGGAGACGGGTGTAGATGCTCTGAAACTGGAAGGCGGCGTAGAAATCTGCGACACGGTTAAGGCGCTGGTTAATGCAGGTATTCCAGTTCATGGTCATCTCGGACTTACCCCGCAGAGCGTAAACAAGTTTGGCGGTTATGGTATTCGTGCCAAGGAAGAAGCTGAGGCACAGAAGCTTATCAGCGATGCCATTGCGCTGGACGAAGCAGGCTGCTTTGCCATCGTGCTGGAGAAGGTTCCTGCTAAGCTCGCTGCAGAAGTAAGCAAGAAGGTAAAGGCTGTAACAATCGGAATCGGTGCAGGTAACGGCTGCGACGGACAGGTTCTGGTTTATGCTGATGCACTCGGAATGACACAGGGCTTCAAGCCTAAGTTCCTGCGCCACTTTGCTCAGGTAGGCGAGGAAATGACCAAGGGTGTGAAGGCTTATATTGATGCGGTGAAAACCGTGGAATATCCTAGCGCTGAAGAGAGTTACTAACTGAAGTTTCGCAAGTGGGGAAGTTAAGGGAAGTTAGAGAAGTTAGAGGGAAGTTAAGGGACAAATGTCCTAAGTTTAAGCTAGAAGACTATTGTCTCTTCACTTCCCGAACGACCGTAGGGAGTGATAACTTCTTTAACTCCTTTAAATTCTGAACTTGCGAAACTTGAATAAAAGAGTTTAGAATAATGGATACACAAAATACACCAGTACATATCAAGCTGTGGCACAAGGACTTCTGGCGATTATGCTTTGCCAACCTCTTGCTGATGTCGAGTGTGTACATGCTCGTTTTTGCCATTCCTTATTTCCTGATTCAGGAGAAGTATCAGATGTGGCAGATAGGGTGTGTGCTTCTTGCATACGGCTTTGGACTTTTCCTGTTTGGCGGCTTCTGCTCTTATCTGGTGCAGCGCTACCGCAGGAATATGGTCTGTCAGCTTTCCATTTTAGGTGTGGTTTTTTGCCTTTCGGTTCTTTACTATCTGGATACGTTCTGGAACATCAGATTTCCTTTTGAGATTCTCCTGGCGGTCCGTTTCCTGTTGGGAGCATTTCTGGGGCTGGCTCAGATGTCGCTTGCCAGTACGCTGGTTATTGATTCCTGCGAGTCTTTCCAGCGCACCGAGGCTAATTACATTACCTCTTGGTTTGCCCGCTTTTCGATAGCTGTAGGACCCTTGGTGTCATGTTTTGTTTACAACTATTTCGGCATGGACTATGTTTTCCCTACGGCTTCGTTGCTGGCTTTGGGAGCCTTCGTGCTGGTTTCTCGCGCCAAGTTTCCTTTTAAGGCACCTGCCGAAGGAATTAAGACTTTTAGCCTCGACCGCTTCTATCTGCCACAGGGAACTCCGCTGTTTGTCAACATCATCCTGATTACTTTTTCTGCGGGATTATACTTTTCTGTGCCTCATCCTACTGGCATTTTTCTGATGATTTTCGGAGGATTGGCCTTGGCGTTTCTGGCAGAAAAGTTTGTCTTTGCAGATGCAGATCTGAAGAGTCAGATAATCGTAGGTCTGATATTGTTGGCTTCTGCTGAACTGATTTCGTTCGGAACTCAGGAGTTTGCTGTAGAAATCGTGGTTCCAACCTTGCTGGGTTTCAGCTTGGGAATCATCGGAAGCCGTTTTCTGCTCTTCTATATCAAGCTTGCCAAACATTGCCAGCGCGGCACGAGCGTGAATTCGTTCTTCCTGGCTTGGGAATTGGGATTGAGCTTGGGAATCGGTCTCGGATTCATGTTCCATAATCTTCCGGCGAGAGCGCATTTTGACGTAGATCATCCTGTATATAATATGGTTGAATCAGGGATGTTGCACTATGCACTTCTTTTTACAATCGTATCGTTGCTGGTGTACAATTTCTTGGTTCATCCTTGGTACATGAAGCATAAAAACAGATAAAATATTTGAAATCTCGTTTGTTTCATAAAAGCTATTCTTTAAAAGAATCTAAAAATAGCTTTTATGAAACATTTTTAATATTATTTAGATAGGTTTTTTCGCTTTTGTGGCTTAATTTGAGTACTTTTGCGTTTGGTTTTGGAAATATATTGTTTGAATTAAGAAATTAAACGTAAAAATATAGAATTATGGCAGAAGCTATTGATATCCGCGAATTGAATATCCGGATAGAACAACAAAGTCAGTTTGTTACCAATTTGGTAATGGGCATGAATAAGGTAATCGTAGGTCAGAAACACCTCGTAGATTGCCTTCTTATCGGTCTTCTCTCCGATGGTCATATCCTGCTTGAGGGTGTGCCTGGTCTGGCGAAGACACTTGCAATCAAGACATTGTCACAGCTTATCAGCTCCGACTATAGCCGCATTCAGTTTACTCCAGATTTGTTGCCTGCCGATGTGGTGGGTACTCAGATTTATTCACAGAAAGATGAGGCTTTCCATGTAAAGCGCGGTCCTGTCTTCGCCAATTTCGTCTTGGCAGATGAGATTAACCGTGCCCCAGCCAAGGTGCAGAGTGCGCTGCTCGAAGCCATGCAGGAACACCAGGTTACCATTGGCGACGAAACCTTCAAACTGCCTAGTCCGTTCCTGGTAATGGCTACACAGAACCCTATCGAGCAGGAAGGAACCTATCAGTTGCCTGAAGCACAGGTAGACCGTTTCCTGTTGAAGGTAATCATCGATTATCCTACACTGGAAGAGGAGAAGCTCATCATCCGTGAGAATATTCAGGGCGGACTTCCTGAGGTTACACCTGTAACATCAGCTGAGGAGATTCTGAAGGCTCGCAAGATAGTAAACGAGGTTTATCTTGACGAGAAGATTGAGCAGTATATTGCCGATATTGTCTTTGCTTCGCGTTATCCAGACCGCTATGGACTGGGCGAACTGAAAGACATGATTACCTTCGGTGGCAGTCCTCGTGCCAGCATCTCTCTTGCCAAGGCAGCCAGAGCCTATGCGTTTATCAAGCATCGCGGCTATGTGATTCCTGAGGATGTAAGAGCTGTAGCCCATGACGTAATGCGCCACCGTATCGGCCTTTCTTACGAGGCTGAGGCAAGCAATGTGACAAGCGAGGAAATCGTAAGCCGCATCATTAATAAGGTGGAAGTGCCTTGATGATGTAAGTGAAGAGTGAAGAACGAAGAGTGAAAAATTCGCTTGCTTCACTAATCATAAAGTTCAATGTTCAAAATTCAAAGTTCAAAGTAATAAGTTGGATACACAAGATATCTTAAAAAAGGTTCGGAAGATAGAAATCAAGACTCGCGGACTGAGTCAGAACATCTTCGCAGGTCAGTATCATTCTGCCTTCAAGGGTAGGGGAATGGCCTTTGCCGAGGTGCGCGAATATCAGTATGGCGATGATGTGAGAGACATCGACTGGAACGTGACCGCCCGCTTTCATAAGCCTTATGTCAAGGTGTTTGAAGAGGAAAGGGAACTTACGGTGATGTTGCTCGTAGACGTCAGCGGGTCGCTCGATTTCGGTACGATGAAGCAGATGAAGCGCGATCTGGCTACTGAGATTGCTGCCACACTCGCCTTCAGTGCCATTCAGAACAATGACAAGATAGGTGTCATCTTCTTCTCTGATCGTATAGAGAAGTACATTCCGCCTAAGAAAGGAAGAAAGCATATTCTCTATATTATCAGAGAAATGCTCAACTTCCAGCCGCAAAGCCAGCGTACCGACATCGGTTGCGCCCTGGAATATTTCACCCGCGTGATGAAACGCCACTGCACAGCTTTCGTAATCAGCGACTTCTACGATCATAAGGATTTCCAGCATCAGCTGCAGATTGCCAACCAGAAACATGATGTAGTAGCCATCCAGGTTTACGACCCGCGTGCCAAAGTGCTGCCTGACGTAGGACTGCTCAAGGTGATGGACGCAGAAACCGGACACGAAATGTATATTGATACGAGTTCGAAGAAACTGCGAATGGCCCATACACAGCAATGGCTGATGCAGCAGGAAAATCTGAAAACCGACTTTGCCAAAAGCAAGGTCGACTGGACTTCGATTGCCACTAACGAGGACTTCTCGAAGGCGCTCCTGATGCTTTTCAAGCAGAGGGGCTGATAAACCGAAAGCTCAAAGTAAAGAAACTATGTTTAAAGTAAAGAATATCATATTGTCGCTCGCTCTTCTGGGGTGCTCAGGCTTGGCTCAAGCCCAGCAGGTAGAGCAACGCATCGACTCGCTGCAGATACTGATAGGACAGCAGACTGTGCTGCATCTGAAGGCTTCGGTAAAGCAGGGCGATAAGGTGGATTTGCCATCTTTCAAGCCGCAGCAGCAAATTACGCCGGGAGTGGAAGTGGTTGAGCAGAGTAAAGGCGACACTTCGCACATAGGCGACGACCGCATGGTGGTGAGCCGCGACTATACGCTGACTTCGTTTGATGAAAGGGTGTATGCGATTCCTGCGCTCAATGTGAAGGTAAACGGCAAGAACTGTCATGGCAACCAGCTTGCGCTGAAGGTGCTCACCGTGCCCGTAGATACGGTTCATCCCAACCAGTTCTATCCGCCCAAGGATGTTCAGGACAATCCTTTCTCCTGGAGTGAATGGAGTGCGCAGTTCTGGTTGAGCCTATTGCTGTTAATCCTCTGTGGCTCATGGCTTTATCTGCGTAACAGACTGAAGAACAACAAGCCAATCATCACCCATATTCGCATCGTAAAACGTGTTCCGGCTCATGAAAAGGCGCTGAATCAAATCAACGTCATCAAGCAGCAGCACGTTGAGAATCAGGAAACACAGAAGGCTTACTACACCCAGCTTACCAATACGCTGAGAGAATACATCGTGAGCCGTTTCGGATTCAATGCGATGGAAATGACCAGTATGGAAATCATCGAACGTTTGCGCGAAGCAGGCGACCAGAAGATGATAGATGAACTGAAGGAACTCTTCCAGACTGCCGACCTCGTGAAGTTTGCCAAATATGAAACCCTGGTGAATGAGAACGACGCAAACCTGGTGAATGCCATCAACTTCATCGACCAGACGAAGACAGATGAGAAACCTACTGAAGAAAAGGTGGTTCCACAACTGACCAACGAAGAGCAGAAGACGCAATCTCAGCGCCGCCTCATCAAGTCGCTCCTATGGATAGGAGCCATCGTAGGTCTGGCTCTTTTGGGTTACATCATTTACCAGTCAGCCATGCTGCTGATGTAAGGCAGGGTGTTCTTATGAAACGTTTCGCCGGGCAAAGCGGTTTATTCCGAAACTCTTTGCCTGGCTATAAATAGAAAAATAAAGAAATGGAATTTGCAAGTAAAGGCTATTTTCTGTTGCTCCTGTTGCTGATACCTTATATATTATGGTATTTCCTCTACAGGAAGAAGAATGCGCCAACCATGCGCATGAGCGACACGAAAAAGTATCAATATGCTCCGAAGAGCCTGCGTGTGCGTCTCATCCATCTGCCAATGGTGCTGAGATGCATCTGTTTCGTGCTCATCGTCTGTGCGATGGCTCGTCCGCAGACGCATACAGCTTGGGACAACAAGACGGTGGAAGGCATTGACATTATGTTGGCGATGGACGTTTCCACCTCTATGCTTGCCGAAGATTTGAGACCAAACCGTATGGAAGCGGCTAAGGATGTGGCAACAGAATTCATCTCGGGAAGACCGAACGACAACATCGGTCTGACTATCTTTGCCGGTGAAGCCTTCACCCAGTGCCCGATGACAACCGATCATGCCAGTCTGTTGCGCCTCTTGCAGGCAACCCGTACGGATATTGCCGCCCGGGGACTGATTGACGATGGAACTGCAGTGGGAATGGGACTGGCCAATGCCGTGAGCCGCCTGAAGGATTCTAAGTCAAAATCGAAGGTTGTGATTCTTCTTACCGACGGCAGTAACAACATGGGTGAAATCTCGCCAATGACCGCAGCAGAGATTGCCAAAAGCTACGGAATCCGCGTTTACACCATTGGTGTAGGAACCAACAAGGTGGCTCCTTATCCAATGCCTGTGGCAGGAGGAGTACAGTACGTCAATATTCCGGTAGAGATAGATACGAAGACGCTGAGCGACATTGCGCAGACAACCGATGGTAATTTCTATCGCGCAACGAACAATAATGAGCTGAAGAAGATTTACAAGGACATTGATAAACTGGAGAAAACCAAGTTTAATGTCAAGCATTTCGCTAAGCGATATGAAGCTTATCAGCCATTCGCCCTGGCAGCTCTCCTGGTATTGCTGGTAGAAATCCTGCTCCGCATCACCTGGTTCAGAAGAATTCCGTAATCCGGATACTGAGCCATTACTGATTATCGGAGATATTCCGCTATCTTTCGGAGATATTTTGCTATCTTTCGGAGATATTTTACCAGTTATCGGAGATATTTTACTGATTATCGGATAATCGAATAGAAGATATAATTAGAATAGAAAATGTTAAGATTTGAAGATCCTATATTTCTCTGGCTGTTGTGGATTATACCAGTACTGATTCTGATCAGACTGATAGGATGGAGAAGAAGAAAGGCTAAACTGAAGAAGCTCGGCGATCCGGAACTTCTGAAACAGCTCATGCCCAACATCTCCAAATATCGCCCTACAGTTAAGTTTGTGCTGATGCTCGCAGCCTTGGCGCTTCTCATCGTGATGGTAGCTCGCCCGCAGATGGGCAGCAAGATTTCTCACGATAAGCGACATGGTATTGAAACCATCATCTGCCTCGATATTTCAAATTCCATGCTCTGTCAGGACGTGGTTCCATCCCGTTTGGACAAGAGTAAGATGCTTATCGAAAATCTGGTCGACAACTTTAACAACGACAAGATTGGACTCATCGTCTTTGCAGGCGATGCTTTCGTGCAGTTGCCAATCACCACCGATTATGTTTCGGCAAAGATGTTTCTTCAGAACATAACCCCTGGTCTTATCCAGACCCAGGGAACCAATATCGGCGAAGCCATCGATTTGGCTTCCAAGAGTTTCACTCAGCAGGAGAATGTAGGCAGAGCCATTATCGTAATTACTGATGGCGAAAACCATGAGCCTGGCGCACAGGAGGCAGCGGCTGCAGCCAACAAGAAAGGAATCAATGTCTTTATCCTGGGCATAGGTAACACCAAGGGAGCACCAATCCCTATGGGCGACGGCTCTTATCTGAAGGACAATGCGGGCAACACCGTAATGACCGCCCTGAATGAGCAGATGTGCAAGGAACTTGCCCAGGCAGGCAAGGGTCAGTACATTCATGTAGATAATACCAGCGATGCGGAAAGAGCATTGAATGATGATATTGCCAAATTGCAGAAAGGCGATGTGACGAGTGTGGTTTACAGCGCTTATGATGAACAGTTCCAGGCTGTAGGTATTCTTGTCATCCTGTTGCTTATCATCGAAATCTGTCTGCTTGAGGTAAAGAATCCTCTGCTCAGAAACATCAAGTTTTTTAAGAAAGACATCAGGAAGCCTTTCTGATAAACGTTTATACATTATTATATAATAAGAATGAGATATTTAAGATATATATTGGTTTTTGCCCTGATGGTGCTGGGCTTGGCGAAGGTGGGAGCGCAGAACGACCGCAACTTCATCCACCAGGGAAACCGCGCCTATCATAAACAGAAGTGGGCTGCAGCCGAAACGCAATATCGCAAGGCTATCTCCAAGAACCAGAAGAATGCGCAGGCTGTCTATAATCTGGGGTGCGCCCTGATGATGCAGCAGAAGGATTCGATGGCGATGATACAGTTTGAGAATGCTTCGAAACTGGAAACGAACAAGATTCGACGCGCCAGAAGTTACCACAACATGGGTGTGGTCATGCAGCAGCATCAGCAATATGCGCAGGCCATAGGATGTTATGAGAATGCCCTGCGCTGCAATCCGCAGGACAATGCAACCCGATATAATCTTGCCCTCTGCAAGAAACTGCTTAAAAACCAGAAGCAGAACAAGCAGAACGATAAGAATAAGAACAATAAGGATAAAAACAAGGACAAGAACAAAGACAAGCAGAACAAGGATCAGAACAAAGATCAGAATAAGGACAAGAATAAGAACGATAAAAATAAGAACAACCAGAACAAGAACAATCAGCAGAATCAGAACAATCAGGACAAGATGAGCAAAGATAATGCTGAACAACTCTTGAACGCTGCCATCCAGCAGGAGAAGGATACGAAGCGCAAGATGCAGAAAGCGATGAGTCAGCCTCGCCGCAAGCAATATGAGAAAAACTGGTAAAAAGTAAAATAATACAACGAGCATAATATATTAAGAACATGAAACATATAGGTTGGTTTATTATTATATGGGCAATGCTTCTGGGCTTCAGTTTGCAGCTGAAAGCCCAGCATATCAGTGTGTCGGCACCAACACACGTGGCGGCGGGAGAAAACTTCCGTGTGGCCTATACCATCAATACACGTGATGTTGAGGAATTCCGCCTGGGCGGAGTAGGAGAAGGACTTGAGGTAATCGCAGGTCCTTACACCTCATCGCAGTCCAGTTATCAGATGATCAATGGCCATACTTCCTCTTCATCGTCTGTAACCATTACCTATACGCTCTACGCAGCTAAGAACGGAACCTTTGGCATTGGTGCCTCTCATGCCATCGTAAATGGTAGGAAACTCTCTTCCCATCCGGTTAAGATTACGGTTTCTGGCCATGCTGCACGCAACAACGGTGCTCCTTCCATGCACGGACAGAATGATTATAATGAACCACGCATGCGAACAGCCGGATCAAGAATATCAGGCAGCGACCTCTTCATCAAGGTGACAGCCAACAAGCGACGTGTTCACGAACAGGAACCGGTGCTCCTTACTTATAAGGTTTACACGCAGGTAGACCTTACCCAGTTGGAAGGCAAGATGCCTGACCTGAAGGGATTCCACAACCAGGAAGTTCCGCTGCCTCAGCAGAAGACCTTCCATACTGAAACCGTAAACGGCCGACCTTACCGATGTGTTAAATGGAGCCAGTATGTCATGTATCCGCAGATGACGGGAAGCCTCACCATTCCAGCCATTACCTTCAAGGGAATCGTAGTTCAGCAGAACAGAAACGTTGACCCGATGGAAGCTTTCTTCAATGGTGGTTCTGGCTATGTTGAAGTAAAGAAAGATATTATAGCTCCTAGTGTGAAAATTCAGGTTGATCCATTGCCTCAGCGCCCTGCCGACTTCTCGGGCGGTGTAGGTAAATTCAATATTACTGCTTCCATCGACAAGAAGGAAGTAAAGGCTGGCGAACCTATCACCATTCGTGTAGTGGTAGGAGGAATCGGAAACCTGAAGCTGCTCAAGCAGCCTGTCATTACCTTCCCTAAGGATTTTGACAAGTACGATGCGAAGGTGACAGACAAGACCCGTCTCACAGCCAATGGAGTAGAAGGCAATATGATTTATGACTTCCTGGCTGTGCCTCGTAATCAGGGAAATTATACAATTCCTGCGGTAGAATTCACTTATTATGATACTTCGGCTAACAAGTACAAGACAATCAAGACCCAGCCGTTTACGCTGAACGTAGAGAAGGGCGATGGAACTTCAGACAATGAAACCTCAGATTTCAGCAACAAGGATAAGGACATTCACGCGCTGAAACTGGGCAAGTCTAACCTCCATGATATTGACGATATGTTCTACGGAAGCTTCGGCTACTGGACCAGTCTGCTGGTTCCATTGGTAGCCTTCTTTGCCCTGCTCATAGTCTTCCGCCGCCGTGCTCTTGAGAATGCCGACCTTGTAAAGGTCCGTTCCAACAAGGCAAACAAGATAGCAACCAAGCGCCTGAAGAAGGCTCATCTGCTGATGCTCGCCGGAAAGCAGGAAGAATTCTATGATGAAGTGCTCCGTGCTTTGTGGGGCTATGTAAGCTACAAGCTCAACATACCAGCCGAAAAGCTCTCACGTGAAAACATTCAGGCTATGCTCGAAAAACATTGTGTAGAGGAGAGAACTATTGAGAAGTTTACAACTGCGCTCGATGAATGTGAGTTTGAACGCTATGCGCCGGGCGACCCTGCCGGCAATATGAACCGTACATTCGACTCAGCAATGACTGCTATTATGAATATAGAAAATGCTATCAATGCAACGCGTAAGCAGCGCAAGAAGAGTGCAACCGGATATTCGTTCGTCATGATGATCATGGTGATGTTGGGCTGCTCTGTTTCTGCATGCGCTGTAACCAAGAACAATGCTGATACGGAATATCAGAAAGGTAACTATCAGCAGGCCATACGCGACTATGAGGAAATATTGAACAACTATGGTGTTTCTGCCGAAGTTTACTATAACTTGGGCAATGCTTATTACCGTACAGACAATATTACCAAGGCTGTGCTCAATTATGAGCGTGCCCATCTGCTCTCGCCAGGCGATGAAGACATCAGCTTCAACCTGCAGTTTGCACGTAGCAAGACCATCGATAAGATTACGCCTGAAAGCGAGATGTTCTTCGTAACCTGGTGGAAGGCGCTGGTTAACTTTACGAGTGTTGACTGTTGGGCTAAGACAGGCATCATTGCCATCATCATGGCACTGGTTCTGGTATTGGTTTATCTCTTCGGTCCGCATATCGTGTTGCGCAAGATTGGTTTCTTCGGTGGAATCTTCTTCCTGGCTGTCTTCCTGCTGAGCAATCTCTTTGCTTACCAGCAGCGGCAGATGCTCATCAACCGTACGGGAGCCATCATCATCGCTCCTTCTGTCAATGTGAAGAAGACGCCAGCCAAGACGAGTGCTGACCTCTTCCTGCTGCATGAAGGAACCCGCGTTGATATTACCGATAAGGCGATGAAAGGCTGGCGTGGAATCAAGGTTGGAGACGGCAGAGAAGGCTGGATTGAAACCAAGGCTATAGAGGAAATCTGATTATAAAATAAAATCTGATTAAGATAAAATCTGATTAAAATAAGGAGAATGGATTTTAGTAGTATACAAGATTTTGACATGCAGCTGTTGCATGTGTTTAACGGCAGCGAGAATGTCTGGCTCGATCAGATGGCGATGGCGCTTACATCGGGCTGGACATGGATTCCGCTTTATATCGTCCTCTTCGTTGTTGTGATAAGAAACAACGAGATGATGGGGCAGATTGCGCTCGTGGTTGGAGGAGCGGTGCTCTGTATCTTTCTGGCTGATGGATTGGTGGATGGAATCATCAAACCGCTGGCTGAAAGATGGCGACCTTCTAGCGACCCGATGTTCAAGTATACGGTTCAGGTGGTTGACAATATGCGCCTCAAGAGTTTCAGCTTCTGTTCGGCTCATGCGGCTAATACGCTTTCTATAGCCATCTTCTTCTCGTTGCTTATCCGCAGCAAACTGGTTACGTGGACCCTGTTATTATGGTCGCTCGTGAACTGTTGGACCCGTCTTTACCTGGGTGTTCATTATCCGGTCGACATTCTTTGCGGTCTGGCTATTGGAGCTGTGGTGGGAGTTGTCGTTTATCTTATCTACATCAGGATGTATTACCGCATCTCCCCAAAGATTAAGTATATTTCCAACCAGTATACAAGTACGGGTTACGACTATGATGATGTAGATAAAATCATGACCATAGTGATATTTACCCTTATCATGGTTGTGTTTTATGCCACCTGCAAGATGGCCAGTATTTAGTACAAGCATAAAAGTTCAAAATAGAAAGTTCAAAATAGAAAGTTAAAGTAAAAATAAATAATGGATACAAAACACATTAAGATTAGTGATTATAACTATGATTTACCGGATGAGCGCATCGCAAAATTCCCTATTGCTCAGCGCGACCACAGCAAACTGCTGGTCTATAAGCACGGCGAAGTAAGCGATGATGTTTTCCATCATCTTCCCACATATCTCCCTCAAGGAGCCTTGATGATATTCAACAATACCAAGGTGATACAAGCGCGTCTGCACTTCCGCAAGGAAACAGGTGCGCTTATTGAGGTTTTCTTGATGGAGCCTGCAGAACCTACTGATTATGAACTCATGTTCCAGACCACAGGACATTGTTCCTGGCTCTGCATGATCGGTAATCTGAAGAAATGGAAAGAGGGCAGCCTGAAGCGTGATTTCGAAATCAAGGGCAATAAGCTTACGCTCAGCGCCACTATGCGACGCGGTGATGCGCTTGGCTCTGAAGCGCAGAAAATGGTTGCCAAAGGCGGAGGAACCAACTATTGGGTTGACTTCGATTGGGACAACGACAAGGTGTCTTTCGCAGAGATTCTCGAAGCAGTAGGCGAGTTGCCTATTCCTCCATATCTCAACCGCAAGACTGAGGAGAGCGACAAGACCACCTATCAGACGGTTTATTCTAAAATCAAGGGAAGTGTGGCTGCTCCAACTGCCGGACTTCACTTTACCGATGCGGTTCTCAAGGATCTTGATGCGCATGGAATCGACCGCGAAGAAGTAACCCTGCATGTAGGAGCCGGCACATTCAAACCGGTGAAGAGTCTTGAAATCGAAGGCCATCAGATGCATACGGAATACATTGTTGTCCATCGCCGCAGTCTGGAAAAACTCATCAAGCACGAGTGCCGGGTCATTGCCGTAGGAACCACCAGCGTCCGTACCATCGAGAGTCTCTATTACATGGGCGTTCATCTGCTGAAGCATCCTGAGGCAAATGAAGAAGATCTGCACGTAAAACAGTGGGATCCTTACGAGCTTTCTGAAGATGGCAATCTGGTAGATGGAATCACTCCGATGCAGGCTATCCAGGCAATCATCGATTATCTGGACCGCAACGGCTTGGAGGCTCTCCATTCCAGCACGCAGATTATCATTGCTCCTGGCTATCAGTATAAGATTGTGAAGATGCTGGTCACCAATTTCCATCAGCCTCAGAGCACACTCCTGCTTCTGGTGAGTGCTTTCCTCAAGGGCGATTGGAGGAAGATTTACGATTATGCTCTTTCGCATGATTTCCGTTTCCTGAGCTATGGTGATTCATCCCTGCTCATTCCATAGAAAAAGTGAAGAGTGAAGAACGAAGAGTGAAGAAACAACGTTCGGCGGCCGAAGGGTAAGCCGATTCATTTGCTTTGCTAATCATAAAGTTCAAAGTTCAAAATTCAAAGTTTAAAGTAAAAATATGATTTCAGTAGAAGGACTGAAAGTAGAGTTTGGCGTTAAGCCTCTCTTTCATGATGTAAGTTTCGTCATCAACGACCGCGACCGCATTGCCCTGGTGGGTAAGAATGGTGCGGGAAAATCTACGATGCTCAAGATTCTCTGCGGTTTGCAGAAACCTACTGACGGCGTAGTGGCTATTCCTAACGAAACCACAATAGGCTATCTGCCACAGGTGATGAAACTGCAGGACGATACGACAGTGAAAGAGGAAACCCGTAAGGCTTTCGCCCATAATACCGAGATGAAGGCGCGTCTGGACAAGATGCAGCAGGAAATGGCCGACCGCACCGACTATGAGAGCGAAAGCTATGCTCAGCTCGTAGAGAAGTTTACCCAGGAACATGAACGCTACATGATGATGGGTGGCGAAAACTATGAGGCTGAGATAGAGCGCACCTTGAGCGGTCTTGGCTTTACGCGCGATGATTTCGAGCGCCCAACCAAGGAGTTTTCCGGTGGTTGGCGAATGCGTATCGAACTTGCCAAGATTCTGTTGCAGAAGCCTGATGTACTGCTCCTCGATGAGCCTACCAACCACCTTGATATTGAAAGTATCCAGTGGTTGGAGCAGTTCCTGGCGCAGAGTGCAAAGGCTGTGGTTCTGGTGAGCCACGACCGTGCTTTCATCAACAATGTAACTAACCGTACCCTCGAAATTACTTGCGGAAGGGTAGAAGATTATAAGGTGAAATACGATGAGTATGTTGTGTTGCGTGCCGAACGCCGCGAGCAGCAGCTCCGTGCTTACGAAAACCAGCAGAAGGAAATTGCCGACATCAAGGATTTCATCGAGCGGTTCCGCTACAAGCCTACCAAGGCGGTTCAGGTGCAGAGCAGAATCAAGCAGCTCGAGAAAATCGTGCCTATCGAGGTAGATGAGGTTGACAACAAGCAGATGCACCTCAAATTCCCTCCTTGTCTCAGAAGTGGCGATTATCCTATCATCTGCGATGAGGTGCGCAAAGATTACGGCGCACACACCGTCTTCGACCATGTTACCTTTACCATCAAGCGTGGCGAGAAGGTGGCTTTCGTGGGTAAGAACGGCGAAGGTAAGTCTACCCTGGTAAAATGTATCATGGGTGAGATTCCTTTTACCGGAACTCTCAAGATTGGTCATAATGTGCAGATTGGTTATTTCGCCCAGAACCAGGCGCAGCTCTTGGATGAGAATCTTACCATCTTCCAGACTATCGACAATGTAGCTACAGGCGAAATGCGTCTGAAGGTGAACGATCTCCTGGGCGCCTTCATGTTTGGCGGCGAGACTTCAGAGAAGTTTGTCAAGGTACTGAGTGGTGGCGAACGTAGCCGACTGGCGATGATCAAGCTCCTGCTCGAACCGGTGAATCTCCTCATTCTCGATGAGCCTACCAACCACCTCGACATGCAGTCGAAGGATGTGCTGAAAGAAGCCATCAAGGCTTTCGATGGAACAGCCATCATCGTGAGCCACGACCGTGAATTCCTCGATGGTCTTGTTGATAAGGTTTATGAGTTTGGCGGCGGCAAGGTTCGTGAGCATCTCGGTGGTATTTACGATTATCTCCGTGCCCATAATGCCGAGAACATTAATCAGGCTCTTGCCAACCAGAGTATGGCTTCTGCCGGTTCGCCTTCAGCCAGCACTTCCGGTTCTTCTGTCGCATCAGGTTCTACAGCCGACAGTCTTGCCTCAGCCACATCCGGCAAGCAGAGCTACGCTGAGCATAAGGAACAGCAGAAGAAGATTCGCAAGGCTGAGAAAGCCGTGAAGGAATGTGAGGCGAAGATAGAGAAGCTGGAAGCGAGAAAAAAAGAGATTGATGAACTCCTGATGAAACCGGAAAATGCAACTAACATGGAACTCGTGACCGAATACACCGAACTCATGAAGGGTCTCGATGAGGAGAACGAGCGCTGGATGCTCCTTTCGGAAGAACTGGAAGAAGTTTCGAAATAATATTAACATTAATATATAAAAAGAGAAGAAAATGAAAATTAAACTGATCTTACCGATGATGCTGATTGCAGCTTTGCCATTAGGCGCTGATGCTCAGAATAAATCGGGTCTTGTCATGAGCAATCTCGACAAGACAGTAAAGCCAGCAGACAGTTTCTATCAGTTTGCTACAGGCGGATGGCAGAAGAACAATCCTCTTCCTGCCGCTTACAGCCGTTATGGCAGTTTTGACCAGTTGTCTGAGAACAACAACAAGCGCATCAACACCATTCTTTCTGAACTCCAGAAGAAGACTTACAAGGCTGGAACCATCGAGCAGAAATTGTCTGACTTCTACAAACTCTCTATGGATGTTGACAGCCGCAACAAGGCTGGAATCGCTCCAGTAAAGCCTCTGATGGATGAGATAGAAGCTGCCAAGACCAAGGACGAGCTTCAGAAGCTTCAGGTTAAGTATGCATGGATGGGTCTCGGTTTGGGCTATGGCGCAGGTTTCGCTGCCGATGAGAAGAACGTAACCATGAACATCTACAACCTGATGCAGGGTGGTCTTACTCTCGGTGCCAAGGATTATTACCTCAACAACGATGCTGCAACCGTAGCTATCCGTGAGGCTTATAAGACTTACCTCAGCAAGATGTTCCAGCTCTATGGTTTCTCTGCTGATGAAGCTGCCAAGAAGGCTTCTGCCGTATTCCTTCACGAAACAACGCTCGCTACTTTCTCAAAGAGCCGTACCGAACTTCGTGATCCTCAGGCCAACTACAACAAGATGACCTTGGCAGAATTCAAGGAGAATTATCCTAACATTCCTCTCGAGGCACTTGCCAACGCCGAGGGAATCAAGAGCGAAAATCTCAAGGAGATGATCGTAGGTCAGCCTGCTTTCTTCGCCGGTTATGACAAGGTGGCAGCTGCAGAATGTGCAGGCACATTGAAGGCTTTGATGGAGTGGGACATCATTAATAGTTCTGCTTCTTACCTCAGCGATGAGATTCGCGAAGCCCGTTTCGAATTCTTCGGCAAGACTATGAGTGGCCGTAAGGAGGATTATCCTCTTTGGAAGCGCGCTACTACTCAGGTTGATGCTCAGTTGGGCGAGGCGCTCGGTCGCATCTACTGCAAGCGCTATTTCCCAGAAAGCTCTAAGAAGATGATGGAGACACTCGTGAAGAATCTTCAGATCAGCCTCGGTCAGCGTATCGATGCTCAGACCTGGATGAGCGATGCTACAAAGAAAGCTGCTCACAACAAGCTCGACAAGTTCTATGTAAAGATTGGTTATCCTAACAAGTGGACTGATTTCAGCAAGCTCAGCATCGATCCATCTAAGAGCTATTATGAGAACGTATTGGCTTGCCGCAAGTTTGCCAACGATAAGGAGATTGCAAAGAAGGCAGGAAAGCCAGTAGATAAGGATGAGTGGTACATGACTCCTCAGACCGTGAATGCTTACTATAATCCTACTACCAATGAAATCTGCTTCCCAGCCGGTATTCTCCAGTATCCGTTCTTTGACGCTAAGGCTGATGCTGCATTCAACTATGGTGCTATCGGCGTAGTAATTGGTCATGAGATGACTCACGGATTCGATGATCAGGGTCGTCAGTATGATGCTAGCGGTAATCTGAAGGACTGGTGGACTGCTGCTGATGCAGAAGGTTTCAACAAGCGTGCTGATATGTATGCTGATTTCTTCAGCAACATCAAGGTGTTGCCTGACCTGAATGCCAACGGTCGTTTCACCCTCGGCGAGAACCTTGCCGACCACGGTGGTTTGATGGTTTCATACAATGCCTTCAAGAATGCTACAGCCAAGAAGCCATTGAAGAACAAGGATGGTTTCACTCCTGACCAGCGTTTCTTCCTCGCCTATGCAGGTGTATGGGGACAGAACATTACTGATAAGGAAATCCGCAACCGCGTAAAGAATGATCCTCATTCTCTCGGCAAGTGGCGTGTTGATGGTGCGCTTCCTCACATCGATGCATGGTATGAGGCATTTGGTGTAAAGCAGGGCGATAAGCTGTTCATTCCTAAGAACCAGCGCCTGGAGCTTTGGTAATTCCCAGAGGAAATTTTTCCGAATAGATTTTTTCGGGAATGGTTTCCCCGAATAGATAGAAAAAATAAAGTCCTGATGTTTCGTATGTTTGAAACATCAGGACTTTTTATTTTATGCTTGAAATATTTTTTGATAAGGAAACAATAGAATAGGGGGTTATTGTTTCTTTTCCAGTTCCTGAAGATTTTCCATCTTCTTCGATTCCAGAAATTCGTAAATTCCGCAGAGATGTTCGCGAACGCGACCATGACCGAACTCATAAACCTTGCTGACAAGACCATCGAGGAAATCGCGGTCGTGACTAACCACGATGAGCGTTCCGTCGAAATCAAGAAGTGCCTGTTTCAGCACATCCTTGGTCTTCAGGTCGAGGTGGTTGGTAGGCTCATCGAGAATCAGCAGATTCACCGGCTCCAGCAGCAGCTTGAGAATGGCAAGGCGGGTGCGCTCGCCTCCCGACAATACTTTTACCTTCTTGGTAGAATCCTCTCCGCCAAACATGAAGGCTCCGAGCAAATCGCGTATCTTGTTTCTGATTTCACCCTTGGCAACATCATCAATCGTCTGGAATACGGTAAGTTCGCCATCGAGCAGAGAAGCCTGGTTCTGGGCAAAATAACCTATCTGTACATTATGTCCCAACTCCAACTTACCTTCGTTCTGAAGCTGACCCATGATACATTTCACGAGTGTAGACTTACCCTCGCCGTTTCTACCCACGAAGGCAATCTTGTCACCTCTTTCTACGGTAAGATTCACGTCGCTGAAAATCTTCTTGCCATCAAACGACATCGCCACATCGCTCATCTGAACCGGATAAGCACCGCTTCGTGGGCTCGGCGGGAATTTGAGTCGGAGGCGGCTTGTATCTTCTTCATCCACTTCGATGAGTTCCAGTTTCTCAAGCATCTTCACGCGGCTCTGCACCTGGAAGGTCTTAGAATAAGTGCCTTTGAAACGTTCTATGAAGTCTTTGGTTTCGGCAATCATCTTCTGCTGTTCCTCATATTTCTTCATCTGCTGTTCGCGGCGTTCCTTTCGCAGTTCCAGATACTGGCTGTAGGTGGCTTTGTAGTCGTAGATGCGGCCCATGGTTACTTCGATGGTTCTTGTTGTAATGTCGTCAACGAATTTTCGGTCGTGGCTGATGACAACTACCGCTTTCGAACTGTTGATGATGAAGTCTTCGAGCCAGCCGATAGATTCGATGTCGAGATGGTTGGTAGGCTCATCGAGCAGTAGCACGTCTGGCGATTTCAAGAGCAGTTTTGCCAGCTCAATTCTCATTCTCCATCCTCCCGAAAACTCGCTGGTAGGGCGGTTGAAATCAGAGCGTTCAAAACCTAGGCCTAGCAGCGTCTTCTCTACATCTTCCTCGAAATGAGTCATGTCGATGGCGTAGAATTTCTCTGACAGAGAAGATACTTTCTCGATGAGCTGCATGTAGTCATCGCTGTCGTAGTCGGTACGGGTAGTGAGCTCGTTGTTGATGCGGTCAATCTCAGCCTGCATCTCGTGCAGATGGGCGAACGCCTGGCAGGTTTCCTCGAATACGGTTCTGCCGTCTTCGGTCATCAGATGCTGAGGCAGATAGGCGATGACGCAGTCCTTGGGAGCGGAAACGGAGCCACGTGTGGCTTTTCTCACACCGGCGATAATCTTGAGCAAGGTGCTCTTTCCTGCGCCATTCTTGCCCATCAGGGCTATACGGTCCTTCTCGTTGATCTGGAAGGAAATGTCTTTGAATAGGGTGGTGCCGCCAAATTCTACGGTCAATCCATCAACTGTAATCATATTATTTTCTTCTTGTTCTAATGTTTGTTTTATTAACGGT
This sequence comes from Segatella copri, assembly GCF_019127135.1. Lineage (GTDB taxonomy): Bacteria > Bacteroidota > Bacteroidia > Bacteroidales > Bacteroidaceae > Prevotella. Next base: position 31,479 of record NZ_JAHOEA010000004.1, read on the forward strand.
ATTTTGTAGAATATCAGTCTACGATGTGGTTGATTACCATTCCTGCTATTGCCATTCCGAAGGAGGCGGTAATGTGGCAGAGCGAGCCGTTGATCTGTGCCTTGGTTGAGCACCATTCATGTTCCACGAGTTGCTGGTCGCCAGGTGCATCATATACGGCTGTATCTGTTCCTCGTTCTCCGCTGAGCAGTTTGGCTTTCGGACACAGGCAACCGCCTGTACCGCAGGCCTTGTTCACACCCATGTTCTGCATTGGCTTTTCCTCGCTATAAACGCATTGGAACTTGCGGCGAGGGAAGGTCTTGTTTTTCTTGAATTTCTTGCGCAGGGCTCTTGCCAGCGGGTCTCCATCCACCTTCCAGAACTCAGCCTTTCTCACCATGAAGGGGTCGCGGCGGAGGGCTGCACCCATCGAAGAAATGAAGGTGATTTCCTTAGGAAGGGCTGTGGCACGGAGAATCAGGTCGGCCTTATCCTTCAGCGAGTCGATGGCATCGATGATGAAATCGTATTCTTCCATGTGGAACTCATCGGCTGTTTCTGCCTGATAGATTTTCTGATAAGCCGTGATGTTGGCATCGGGGTTGATTTCAAGCAGTCGTTCGCGTAGCGCATCTACTTTTACCTGTCCTATCGTGCGGCTTGTTGCCATGAGCTGGCGGTTGCAATTGGTTACACAGACACGGTCGCTGTCTACGATGGTGATGTTACGGATTCCGCTTCGTACCAGTCCTTCTGCGCACCATGAGCCTACGCCACCAATTCCGAAGATGAGCACGCGTGCTGCCTGCAGTTTCTCGAGATTATCTTTTCCCAGGAGCAGTTCTGTACGTCGCTGCATTCCCCGCTCCATTGTCGTTATGTTATTTCCCATATTTGTGTGTAAGAATTTTCTAAAATTATAATTTCTTGGCAAATCAGTTGCAAAGGTACAAATAATATTCAGAATCTTGTTCTTTTTGCCGGCTTATCTTTCTGATGGTTTGGTTAATGTTTCATAATGGGTTCCGAAAACGATAATGACCCTTAATGACTTTGACCCTTAATAACCTTTTCGTGCTTAATGACCTTAATGACCTTGACCTTAATGACCGTGCTGACCTCTTGACCTTACTTCCTCGGGGCTTCATTGATGACCGGCGCCTGCCATCATTTATGACCCTTGCTGGTCTTAATAGAAGACCGGAACGAGGCACAAAAGGCTGTTCCTTCGATTGCCGGTGCAAAGATACAACATTTTTCGGCAGAATGCAAGTCTTTACCCCAACTTTCTTTCGGAGAAATAACGTAAGAAGCTGATTGATAATAATTTCTGTTGATTTTCTATTGGAAGTTTGGGGTACAGGAGGAGTATGAAGGAGAGTGCATTGGATTGATACAGCTGAAAAAGTAAAAGTGGTCATTAAGGTCATTAAGGTCAAGGTCATTAAGGTCATTAAGAAAATTGGATTCGGTCATTTTGAGCTATAGTATATATAAATAATTATTTATATATACTATAGGGAAAATATTTTCTCCCGAAAATCTTAATGACCTTAATGACCTTGACCTTAATGACCGGATAGAAATGAATTGGTTTAATACAGATAAGAGATATTAATAAATAGCTTAACCTTCTGTATATAAGTTAGTTGTATCGCTTAGTATGAAGTGATTGTTGAATACTTTCTGTATAAGGATAATCTACATTAATCTGCATCTGATTGTCGTGTTCCCATCGCTCTACCATACATTTTTACCTCTTCTGTCCCTTCAATTTAGCTCAAAATACCTCAATTGGGAGGCTGTTTTTGATGCGAGGAGGAGCATTTTTCACCCCTACTAGAGGGGGTAAAATACTTTCCTAACCCTGTATTTTTGCACATTTTCTTCGAAAAACACAAAATTTCGCTTGAATTAGCATCTCTTCCGTTTCTGTATGAAATAGTAATGATATTTTACATATATAACACTTAAGCCTAATTCTCATATTCTTAGGCAAGGCCTAATGCAAGAAAATATATTGACATATCCCCATCCGCTTATGTTTGAATCTTACTGGCAGCAGTTCCTCGATTTGGCTTATTATACATCTGATTTTCTTTATTTTTTTCGGATTGTAGCCTATTTTTGCCTGATATATTGTGTGAGATTATGTTATGAAAATCGCCGGTTATCTCATTATTTTTGAGATAACCGGCGATATTTTTATCTTCTTCTGCCTCTTCCTTCATTTCTTCCTTGGTTTCCACGACCTTGATTTTCACGACCGCCGCGATTGTTTTTATCCCCGCTATTGTAGCGGTTCTTGCGGTTATGGTTGTCGTTGTCGAAATTAGGGTTGAAGCTCTTTTTCTTCTTATCCTTGAAGAAGCCCGCACCTTGCTCTTTCTGGCTGCGGAGTTCGGCTCTTGCCGCAGCTACCGCATCACGGATATTAGCGTTGGCGTTGTTGCTTCTGCCTTGAGAAATATTCTGAGCAGAGCCTTTCTGTGAATGATTGCCTCTTGAAGATTTTCCGTTTAACGGACGGCCTTCGTTCAGATATTTATCTTCATCATAACAGCCTACATTTCCAAAACCCTTTGGTGCAAAGCGGTCAGAAGCATTTCTGCCACGACCTCTTCCTGCCTTCGGCTCAGGTGCATTTCTGCCAGTTCCACGCTTGCCTTTGGCACCTTTTCCTACACCAGGATTATCGTAGGTAGAACCAATCGGCTTGTCGTCATAATGCGTCTTCTTGCCCTTGAAACTTCCACCCATGCTCTTCCTGTCGTAGAGCTTGTCGATGAGGTCGGCTCTGCCTATCCGGCGAAGTTCACTCTCTATGGCGCGGCGCTCTTCAGGCTTGTACCAGAAGAAGAACATGCGCTGGGCAAGCTTCTCTTTCTGGGTCTTGGCGCTGAAAACCGGCTCCAGGGTGTAAGGATCGTAACCCGTATACCAGGTCTCGGTAGAAATGGTCATAGGAGTAGGGGTGAAATCCTGCACCTGTTCCAGATGGAAGTCCAGTCCCTTCGTGATGACGGCAAGTTCAGCCATGTCTTCTTCATGACAGCCCGGATGCGAACTGATGAAGTAAGGAATGATCTGCTGGTTAAGACCTTCTTCCTTATTAATCTTGTCGAAGATGCGCTTGAACTCGTAGAAGAGGTCGAACGATGGCTTGCGCATGAACTTCAAGACCTCCGGACTCGTATGTTCAGGAGCCACCTTCAGTCGGCCGCTCACGTGCTTGGTAATCAGTTCGCGCGTGTATTCTCTAGCCGCCTGATTCACCTTTTCGTCCTTGCTCTTATGCAGCAGAAGGTCGTAACGCACACCACTACCAATGAAACTCTTCTTGATTCCCGGCAAAGCATCTACCGCATGATAAATCTCCAGAAGCTTACTGTGGTCGGTATTGAGATTCGGACAAATCTGAGGGTTTACACACGACGGGCGCTTGCACACTTCGCAGGCTTTCTGATTCTTGCCGTGCATTCCGTACATGTTGGCAGAAGGACCGCCCAAATCGCTCAGATAGCCCTTGAAATCAGGCATCTGGATGATTTTCTTCACCTCCTTCAGAATGCTCTCCTTGCTGCGGCAAACCACGAATTTGCCCTGGTGGGCAGAGATGGTGCAGAAAGAACAGCCGCCGAAACAGCCACGATGAAGGTTCACGGAGAACTTGATCATCTCGTAGGCAGGAATAGTCTTGCCCTTGTATTTAGGATGAGGCAAACGCGTATAAGGCAGGTCGAAAGCCGCATCCAGTTCTGCGGTTGTCATCAGCGGGAAAGGCGGATTCACCACCACGTATTTGCCGTCAACTTCCTGAATCATGCGCTGAGCATGCATCTTGTTGGCTTCTTCCTCCAGATGGCGCACGTTCTCAGCCTGTCCCTTCTTGTTGTGGAGACATTCTTCGTGACTGTGGAGGATGATGTCATCGTCTTTGAAACCGCCCGGAATCTCATTCTCCTTGCTGTAGAAAGCCACCTGCGGCATTTCGTGGATTTCGTTCAGCGTCTTGCCTTCTGCAAAGGCATTGGCAAGTTCTACGATAGAACGTTCGCCCATTCCGTAGAGAATGAGGTCGGCACCCGAATCGCAGAGAATGCACTTGCGGAGCTCGTCTTTCCAATAGTCGTAGTGGCTGATGCGACGCAACGACGCCTCAATACCGCCTAGTGCTACAGGTACGTCGGGAAAGAGTTTCTTCAGTATCTGTGTATAGACGATAGATGGATAGTCTGGGCGCATGTCGTGGCGGGAGTCGGGACTGAAAGCATCCTCGCTACGCATGCGGCGGTTTGCCGTGTAGCGGTTCACCATAGAGTCCATGGCACCCGGAGAAACACCAAAGAAGAGGCGAGGGCGACCGAGTTTCTTGAAGTCTCGGAAATCGCCGTGCCAGTCGGGCTGTGGAACGATGGCTACCCGATAGCCGTTGGCCTCCAGTATTCGTCCGAGGATGGCAGGACCGAAGGATGGGTGGTCAACGTAAGCATCTCCTGAAAAGAGGATGACGTCAAGCTCGTCCCATCCGCGCAACTCGCATTCTTTCTTGGTGGTAGGTAAGAAATCTGTTAACTTATAATCCATTCAATATTTTTTAATCATTTACTGCGTCTGGTTCTGCATCAGCTGCAGCCTCAGCCTGCTTCTTGTCTTTCCAGTCTACGTAGAGCAGAACGAGGTTGTGAAGACCGAGCGCCTTCATGTTCTGATTGTAGATGACGTCGAGACAGAGATCGAGCAACTCCTTGTCTTTGATGTCGCTGCTCTCGAGGAGTGAACGCACATTGAGTTTCAGCTTATCGAGCACTTCCTCGTCGATAATGCCTGTGCTGTCTACGAGGTTGCGGAGTAACTGATACTTTTCGATTGTCTCTAAATGCTGGTCGCTCACTTCGATAGAACGAGTGCCAGACTGGTTGGCTTGAATCTTATACATAAGCTTAAAATTTTTTTATCTGTTTTACTTTGAATTTAATCTGTCAGAAATTTGAGAATGCCTAACAATACGCTTGTGCGGGTACTTTCGTCGATGATGCATTCCAGCGGGAATCCCATGACGAAACTGCGGTAAGTAGTGCTCTTGTAGGCAACAGCCGCACTTGTTCCCGTATCGTATTGCATCGCCGTGAAGGCGTAATTGCCAACCGGCTTCAATATTTCGGGATGGGTTGCCGCATAATGCTTGGCATTCAGCTCGTTATAATAGCTGAACTGCAGGCCTAAGCCCGTAACGTTAGGCGAAGTATAGACTATACTTTCACGTTCTGTTACGGTTGAATCTTCGGGATTGATGTCCCTGATGATGTCCGTAGAACCTGTAGGCTCGTAGCTGAGTTTCAGAATATCGCTCAGGAACGCCTGCTCCTCTTCTGTCTGCATGTCGCTTCCGGTGTAAGAACCGCTTATCAGGATTCTGCCGCCTTGGCTGGCGTACTGCCTGATGCGGTTCTGGAGCGCAGGTGTGAATGACTTGAAGAAGGCGTGAGTATAGCCGTCATGGCGCTCAAGACCGTTGATGAGGTCAACTGCCTGATAGTTTTTCATCTGAACCCTGCCGCTGGCGATGACTTCGCTCGAACAGCTTGAAATATTGTATTTTCCCGAAGCCGCAATACTTGTAGCGTGCGCCTGAACATAGTTGAAATCGTTGCCTGCTACAAACTTGCCAATCATTTCGTTGCCGCTGAAGCCGAGTCCGAAACTGGTTTCGTTACCCATTCTGCTTCTGTCGAATACCTGCTGCTTGCCGCTCCATCCCGCCGTCAGTCCGTAGCTTACGCCCGGATCCTGATTGAGGTCGAATCCCTGTTTTTCCCCATCGTCCACGACCTGCGGAGAGGCAAGGCGATGGAAATTGTTCACGATGAGCACAGACTTGCTGGCAGCAGGATTATAGAGTACAGAGAGGGTTTCGGTGGTGAAACTTTCTCCTCCCGCATTAACCGCAGCCACCTTGAAATGATAAAGTTTGCCCGGTTCCAGCTGCATCTGGCAGCGGGTGGTGTTCACGATGGTTCCGTTGTCAAATCCGCCTTGTCCCTCAGCCTTATAGATAATGTAAGAAGTAGGGCGGGCGGATGGTTCCGTCTTGTCCAGCTGGGCGCTCCAGGAGAGCAGGGCAACACCTCCGTTCTGCGTAACGCTGAAGTTCTGCGGAGCCAGCGGCTGGACCACGTAGCGGGTTCCATGATTGCTGTTTACGAAGCGCAGGATAGTTTTGTAGATGGAGCGCGCGATATAGAATTTGCCGAGCGGATCCTGAGCAATTCTCATGTCGGGGAAACTCTGATGTGAAAGCATTTCGAGGATAGCCGACGGAACTTCCGGCAGACGGGTTTCAGAATAGTTTCTGTCCCATACATAGCGCTTGCCGAATTCGCCGAACTGAGCTGTCAGATCTGTAACAAGATTATCGCGCAAAGCCTTGGCGAAATCCTTGGATGTGAATCTGGAGATTCCGCTGTTCAGCATTCCGTCATTATAATCTGTGGTGCAGATGGCGAGGGCTCCGATGGTAGATTTTCCATCCTTATTATAACCCGCATCACTATGAAGCGCCAGCGAGAGCTCTATAGGCACGTGCTTGCCCTTCCTGGCAGGCATGTAAACCGAACCGCCGCCCAGCCAGTTGGTCATCAGCGAACGGGCGTTGATGTCGTCGGCGTAATCATCTTCTCCCTTTCTGCCGCCGTAAACCTTGTAAGGAGCTCCTGCCCATTGGGCGTAGTATCTGGCTCCTTCCAGGCAACGGGGCAATCCGCTGGTGTAATCGCCACGCTCTATGTTTCCCATGCCTCCGCCAAAGCGGACAGCATCTGTGGTAACCACTCCGCGGCGAGAAGCCTTGTTGGTGCAGACCACGCGGTTGAACTCGTTGCAGCCCTTGTCGAAATCGAAGGTGCCCAGGTAAACCCAGGTGCCTCCACCCATACGCTGGTTAACGGAAAACTCTGTAGCTTCGCCCTTGTGATAAACGATGTATCTTGCATCGCTCACGCTCTTGGGGAGCGACTGGTAGCTTACGTAGACTGCGTATTTGCCGGCTTCCTTGAAACGCGGCTGGTAGCTAACCTGGCTGGTCTTCTTGCGCTTGGTAGCCTTAGCTTTTCTCACGGTTCCCATGAGGAAAGGATTTTCCCCATCCTTCAGTCGGGGGCGGTTGGCAAAACCGGGTGAATCGCAGTTTTTCCATTTTTTGCTCGCCTCCTTTTCGAAATAATAAACCGACTTGACAGCATCATCATTATCGATGACGATTTCGTTCGTCTGCCAGTCTCTTTCGCGGGGTGTGAAGACGATGGCTCCCGCATTCTGAAGCATTGGGATGAGGTAGGGCACTACGATGGTTTGAGTGAAGAGATCTTCGTTGGTGCAAAACAGGTTAGGTCGCTGCCATTTCCATACATCTCTGTCAGCATAATAATACCGTCCGTGCGAGGCCCATAGCGAAAGGTGCCTGTTCTGAAGTCCCGCCGTAACGAAATAAGGGCGTGAAACATTGAACACCCATGGGTCTCCATCATAATCGATGCCTTGCCATGCGCCGCTGTTCGCCTCGTCGTAGGTAGGAAAAAACGATTTGCCATTAGCCTGAAGCGGAGCTCCAGCGGCTAACAGCAAACTGCTTATCAAACAATATGTTATGTTTTGGTGTTTCACTTTACGAATACTCCTTCTTAAATAGATGATTAAACCGTTATCAGCTAACGTTTAATCAATATTTCCAATCGTGAACTTCTCCGGTTTCTTTCCTTTGAAATCCTTGAAGTACAACTTGATTTCACGCATGTCTTTGTCAACATCTCCTGATGGGATAATCTGCTTGGTGCATTGGATGACCTTTTTCTGGTAGTCAAGCCCATAGAGATGGATAGGCAGATGCGCCTTGAGGGCGATGAAATAGAATCCCTTTTTCCATTCCGGGTTGAGCGAGCGGGTACCTTCGGGCGTAATGCACAGTCCGAACGACTTCCGTTTATCCGCTTCAGCAGCCAGATTATCCGTCATGCTAGTATGTTTGCTTCTCCACACAGGAATACCTCCCATCTTTCTGAAGATAGGACCTAGTGGCCAGAAGAACCATTCCTTTTTCATGAGGAAATTACATTTGATTCCCTCAGCATGGGCAAAGAGCTGGCCCAGGATCAAATCCCAGTTGCTTGTGTGCGGAGCCATGCAGATGATATACTTTTCAGGAAGTTCCTGGGTGATGATTTTCTTATAGCCCAAGCGCTTATACAATATCCATTGACAAATTCCTTTTACCATATATATAAATAGGTGTATTTTCTGATTCTGATGATAATAGGATTATGCCAAGTTTGAAATCTGGTCGATGATTTCGCTCATCTGCTTGTTGAAGTCGCTTATGAGCTTTTTATAATATTCACCCTTCGTGATTCCAGGTTCCGGATGAGACACGCGGCTGATGTAATCGCCGTTGATCATGACGATAGCTGAAAGAATGCCATCCACATCTTCCTGTGTTGGCTTACCATTATACAAAGATGCAGCTACTGTTTCGGCGAAAAGTTCGCTTGTAATGTAGTTGATCGTGCGCTTTAAATCTCTTTTATTAGCCATAATTCTTTTCTCCTAATTAATGATTAATTAAAAATATCGCTCAAAGATAATCATTTTCTTTGAAATAACATCATTTTTTGGGAAAAAATGTATCTATTAACGCATTTTTAGCATTTTTCTTTCCGTATTTCGCAGAAAAGAGTTATTTTTGCAGATGTTTTTGAAGTTTCAACTAATTAAAATAAAAACGAATTATGGAAAAAAGTGCATTGCAGATTGCAAGAGCTGCTTATCAGCCAAAATTGCCTAAGGCTCTCCAGGGCCCAGTAAAGGCAGTTGAAGGTGCAGCAACACAGTCAGTAGGTAATCAGGATGAAATCAAGGCGTTGTTCCCTAACACTTATGGAATGCCTGTTATTACATTCGAGGCAGGTGAGGCTAAGGAACTTCCTGCTTTCAACGTAGGTGTTATCCTCTCAGGTGGTCAGGCTCCTGGTGGTCACAACGTGATTTCTGGTCTCTTCGACGGTGTGAAGTCTCTTAACCCAGCTAACAAGCTCTATGGTTTCATCCTCGGTCCTGGTGGTCTTGTTGACCATAAGTACATGGAGATTACTTCTGAACTCATGGACGAATACCGCAACACAGGTGGTTTCGATATCATCGGTTCTGGCCGTACCAAGCTTGAGAAGGAAGACCAGTTTGAGAAGGGTATTGAGATTCTTCGTGAACTCGGCATTAAGGCACTTGTCATCATCGGTGGTGACGACTCAAATACCAACGCTTGCGTTCTCGCAGAATACTATGCTGCTAAGAAGTATGGCGTACAGGTAATCGGTTGCCCTAAGACTATCGACGGCGACTTGAAGAACGAGCAGATTGAGACTTCTTTCGGTTTCGATACAGCCTGCAAGACATATTCTGAGCTCATCGGTAACATCGAGCGCGACTGTAACTCAGCACGTAAGTACTGGCACTTCATCAAGTTGATGGGTCGTTCAGCATCTCACATCGCTCTTGAGTGCGCTCTCCAGACTCAGCCAAACATCTGCTTGATTTCTGAGGAGGTAGAGGCTAAGGAAATGTCACTCGATGATGTTGTTACTTATATTGCAACTGCAGTAGCTAACCGTGCTGCTGAGGGCAACAACTTCGGTACTGTTCTCATTCCAGAGGGCCTGATCGAGTTTATCCCAGCTATCAAGAAGCTCATCGCAGAATTGAACGAGGTTCTTACAGACCCTGCAACAGGCGAGAGCCGTGAGTTTGCAAGTGCTGAGGAGCAGATTGCATTCGTTAAGGGTGCCATCGCTAAGGACAACCTCGCTGTATTGGAGTCTTTGCCAGCAGACGTAGCTCGCCAGCTTTGCCTCGACCGCGACCCTCACGGAAACGTACAGGTTTCTCTCATCGAGACAGAGAAGTTGCTTTCTCGCATGGTAGCTGAGAAGTTGGCTGCATGGAAGAAGGAAGGCAAGTTCGTTGGTAAGTTCTCTGCACAGCACCACTTCTTCGGTTACGAGGGACGTTGCGCAGCTCCTTCTAACTACGATGCTGACTACTGCTACTCACTCGGTTTCAACGCTTCACGCCTCATCGCTAACGGCAAGACCGGTTACATGTCAATCATCAAGAACACAACAGCTCCTGCAGCAGAGTGGATTGCAGGTGGTGTGCCAATCACTATGATGATGAACATCGAGCGTCGTAATGGTGCTAACAAGCCTGTTATCCGCAAGGCTCTCGTTGAGCTGGATGGCGCTCCATTCAAGTTCTTCGCTTCTAAGCGCGATGAGTGGGCTAAGGAAACAGCTTACGTTTATCCAGGTCCTATCCAGTACTGGGGTCCTTCTGAGGTTTGCGACCAGACCACAAAGACTCTCCAGTTGGAGCAGGCTAAGTAAAAAATAGAATAAATATTTTTTTATATGTCAACAAGACGAACGGCTTCTTCACAGAAAAAGAGTGCCATGGCGAGAAAGAAAACTCCTCGGCGTGGCGGCTCCCGTGGTAGAAGGCGTTCGTCTTCTTTTTTGCAACGCTATCCCCGTTGGGCGTGGTGGATAGGCGGAACGGCGGTTATCGTGCTCTATGTCTTTCTGTTCTATCATTTCTTTGTGGGTCCAACTGGTTTCCGCTGGCGTGCGCTTTATGGCGATGCTGAATATCCCGAAGGTTACGAGATTCATGGAATCGATATTTCCCATTATCAGGGCAAGATAGACTGGGAGCAGCTCAAGAATGCGATGATCAAGGGGTGTCCTGTGCGTTTCGTCATTATCAAGAGTACGGAAGGTTCTTCACGGCTCGATGAAAATTTCCGCGAGAACTTTAATCAGGCTCGCGATTTCGGCTTCATCCGGGGTGTTTATCATTTCTGGAGCAATAAGTCGACAGCCCGCGAACAGGCTTATTATTTCCTAGACCAGGTGCATCTTACGGATGGCGATTTGCCTCCGGTTCTGGATATAGAACATAAGCCGGCAGATAAGAGTGTGGAGGATTTCCAGCGTGATGTGCTTACCTGGCTGCATATTGTAGAGGATAAGTATCATGCTAAACCTATCATCTACACCTATTATAAATTCAAGGAGCAATATCTGAGTGCGCCTGTCTTTGATGATTATCCTTACTGGATTGCCCACTATTATGTTGACAAGGTTCAGTATAAGGGTAAATGGAAGTTCTGGCAGCATACGGATGTGGGCAAGTTGCCGGGCATTAAAGGCTACGTAGATTTCAATATTTACAACGGCAGTTATTATGAGCTCAAGCAGCTCTGTATAGGAAGTAATAATAATGAAAAGAAATTCATGGAATAAAGGTTGGACTTTTGGCAATTTGCGAAAGTTCAACCTTTATTCGTATGTTTTTTATCTGATATTTCTGATTTTTTTTTCGTATTGAATCTTTTTGAATCAGAAAAGAATCTTTATGAACCTAAAACAAGGCAGGCCCAATTGTTGTCAATCTGTCTGTTTATTTCATGCATTCCCAGTTCTTCTGCTTTCTCCAGGAGTACAGGAATGTCTTCTTCGTAGAAGCCGCTCAGAACCAGAGTTCCGCTGATGTTCATCACGCTACGGAAAGCACGCATGTCGTTGAGCAGAATGTTGCGGTTGATGTTGGCAAGAACCAGGTCGAAAACGCCGCTGATGTGGTTGATTACCTGACTGTTGCCAAAGAGTACTTCCATGTTTGTTACGCCGTTCAGCACGGCATTATGCTTGGCATTTTCCACGCTCCACTCGTCTATATCGTAGCCTACCACGTCTTTAGCGCCCAGTTTGGAGCAGGTGAGGGCAAGTATTCCCGTACCCGTTCCGCAATCCAGGATGCGCTTGGTTCTGATAGGCATTTTGAGCAGCTGTGAAATAATCATGCGTGTGGTTTCGTGGTTTCCGGTTCCGAACGCCAGTTTCGCCTCAATACCTATTTCAATCATGTTGGGTCTGTTGCTCGTATCGGGATAGAGTTCGGGATGTTTCGCATCGTAAATCACCACCTGATTGTCCACATAAATTGGTTCGAATCCCTGTTCTTCCCATTCCTGGTTCCAGTCCTTATCTTCTGCATCTTTCACCTCGTAGGTAATTTTCGTATCCTCGATAGGGAAATCAGCAATATAGGCATCCAGCACCTCCTTGTCGAAGAGGTCTTTCTGCACATACGCTTCCAGTCCGGTTTCTGTTTCCTCAAAAGATTCGAATCCGGCTTCGGCTGCACCATCAGCAAGCAGATCCTGACAGGCCTGCATCAAGTCGGCAGTCGTTTCAATAGTGAATGTTGCTACTAAATATTTCATATTTAATTTGTATTAATTTCTTGTCTAAAAACGCCTTCGAATGTTCAAAAAAGCTAGATTTGTTTTAAATCTTCTGCAAAATTATAAAAAAATAGGGGAAAACCTACAATAATTTAGGGAAATTCTGTATTTTTGCATAAAGATAAGCAATATTTTTGCATCTGGATTATTATATCATCAGAAAAGGACTCTTTCTGGAGTATTTTTTCTGATGGTTTATGATGGTCTGGAAAGAGAAAAAATGGAGAAAAAATAAATAGGAGAACAGAAATATGAAAAAAAAGTATCTTCTTGCAGTCCTTATCGCAGCTGCGATGCCATTCACGTCGATGGCACAGGACGATGACCTCTACTTCAATCCGAAGAAGGAGGCCAGGGAAAAGGCTGAAAGACGGGCTCTGCTCCAGCGCCAGTATGCTGAGCAAAGGGCCCGTAGAGATAGTATTTACCGCTTGAATTGGAGCGGAAGCGACCGTTCGGTAGATGAATACAATCGCGGCGGAAGAATCTTCAGCCATTATGAGAATGTAGGGAAAGATTCCCTGGGCAACGACATCATTATGTTCCATGTGGGCAAGGGTGTGGCGCCCGACAGCATTTATGATGATGCTTACTTCGCTCAGAAGTATGCTGACAGGGATGAGGATTTTGTACGCACACGAGAGATGAGCCGCTGGGATGGATTCTATGATCCGTGGTTCTACGATTATTATGGCTACGGTCCTTACTATTGGCGCAGCCGCATGTGGGGCTGGCACAATCCTTGGCGCTACGGCTATTATGCCGGCTGGTATGATCCTTGGTTTGACCCTTGGTACGATCCATGGTATTATGGTTACTGCGGATGGTATGGTGGCTGGTACGACCCTTGGTATTATGGCTGGGGCGGCTACTACAATCCTTGGTATTGGGGTGGTCCGGTAATTGGGCATGTTAGCTATGGCGGTCGCAATTCGGGCGGTTATGCAGGAAGCAGAACTTACCGCTATAATGGCGATAAAGGCTATGCTGGCAACAGTACCTACCGAAGCAACAGAAACCGCAATTTCGGTGGTCGTATCAACGATAATGGCCGTTACAATAGCGTTCGCAACAATAATAATACCAACAACTTCGACCGCAGCAACTTTGGCGGTTTCGGAAACCGTAGTGGAGCCAGTTTCGGAGGCGGATCGCATTCCGGTGGCGGAAGCTTTGGCGGAGGAGGCGGTAGCTTCGGAGGCGGCAGTCGCTCAGGTGGCGGCGGCTTTGGCGGAAGAAGATAGCCGCTTTTAAAGTTTATAGTTAATAGTTTACTGAACTTTCGCATGTGGTTCAAGAACGGGCTGAAGGCCCAAAAGCTCCTAGCCCAGGGCATCGCCCTGGGTATAATGGCAATCAGCAAGGCGCCCTGTAAGGGCAAAAGCTTTATGTTTTGTCTGGAGTTTTAAAGCTTTTGCCCTTACAGGGCGACAGTTTTGCGTCCGTAATTACCCAGGGCGATGCCCTGGGCTAGGGGCTTCTGCCCTTTCAGGGCGTATGGAACAAAACTTGCGAAAGTTCTGAAGTTAATAGTTAATAGCTTGGGCTTTGTTCTGGGAATGAAGACCTTAAGAATTAGGTAAAGAATTAAGAGATTATGAAGAATTTAAAATATTTATTCCTGGCTTCATTGGGACTCATGTCAGCCCCAATGTTGGCTCAGGAAACTTATCAGGATACTAAGTTTGCAGAAAATTCCCTCACGGGTACTGCACGCTATGTAGGTATGGGTGGAGCTATGGAAGCCCTGGGCGCAGATATTTCTACCATTTCCAGCAACCCTGCCGGTTTGGGTCTGTTCAGAAAGAGCATGGCAAGTTTCTCTGCTGGCGTTGTGGCTCAGCCTGGAGCAGATACGGAACTCAACTTTGATAATACACGCCTCGGTTTCGACGGAAAGAAATCGGTTCCTAGTTTCGACCAGATTGGTTTCGTTTGGGCTGCTACAAATGGCGATTCGAATGTAAAGCTCAACTTCGGTTTCAACTATCATAAGAGCACGAATTTCTCTCAGATTCTTTCTGCAGCCAATTATCTCAACGGAGCATCTCAAACCAAATGGGCTTCTGCCAAGACGGCTTACGCTAAAGAATTGGAAGAGAAACATGGTAAAGATGCAGGTGATCAGATTTGGAATGCTGTAGACGCCAACTATAATGCGTTGATGGGTAAAGACGAGGATGGAAACCAGATGACCTACGATGGCCGTTCATTCCTCTTTGGCCAGTATCAGAAGGGCTACATAGGCGAATATGATTTCAATATTAGCGTGGGTTTCAACGACCGCGTATGGTTGGGTTTCACCTTGGGCATTCATGATGTTCATTACCGCAGCAATTCTGTTTATACAGAGAATTATGTGGCAGATAAGGAGGCTTACGGAACAGCTTGGGAAAGCCAGCGTATCACGGGTACGGGTTATGATGCAAAACTGGGTATTATCTTCCGTCCGGTAGAAGATTCTCCTTTCCGTATTGGTGCTTATGTCAATTCGCCAGTATTTTATGATTTGTCGATGGATGGAACAGCTGACCTGGAACTCGTTGACGAGAACATAACGGACGATAACGGCAATTATGCTGAGGCTGGCAATACGAACAGTTCCAGTCTCGATTATCGTCTGAATACGGCTTGGAAGACGGGTATCAGCTTGGGTCACACCATTGGCAGCAATCTTGCCCTGGGTGCTACTTACGAGTATGCGTGGTACAATCACATGGATAATCGTGTGAAGGATGGCGGTTATTATGATGGATATTGGGACGAATATTATGAAACCAGTTCAAGCGATGACCTCATGAATGACCATACCAAGCAGTCGTTGCAGGGCGTGAGCACGCTGAAGCTGGGTCTGGAATACAAGCCTGTTAGTATGTTGGCGCTCCGCCTGGGTTACAATTACGTTTCTCCGATGTTCAAGGAGAGCGCAGACCGTGACCAGACAATCCCTTCTCAGGGAACTATCTATGCCACTTCTACAGATTACACCAACTGGAAGGCGACTAACCGATTTACAGCCGGCGTAGGTTTCAACTACGAGAAGCTTTCTATTGATGTGGCTTACCAGTACAGTTGTCAGAATGGTGACTTCTATCCATTTGCAGCCTGGGAGAAACTTGGTGCGAAAGCAGCTCCTGCAACCAAGGTTGACAACAAGCGCCATCAGTTGCTGATGACTGTTGGTTATAAGTTCTAAAATGTGAAGGTAGGGGGCTTATTAATTAAATAATGTGAAATCCATATAAAAAAGCCCGTTCTTAGAAAAAAAGTTGGGCAAAAATTTGGTAGTTTCATATAAAAGCCCTACCTTTGCAATCAAGAAATCGGGATGATTTCGTGTCATAGGTTAGATTTCAAGATGGGAGGTTATTATCTCATCTTCTAATTTAGAAATATTAGTTTTTTTAGTGGTTAATTTAGTTTTAGTAAGTATGTTTAGGGTCTGTTGTGAAACAGGCCCTATTTTCGTTTGTGCCTTTACAAAAAAAATCCCCCAACAGGATGGCTTGGAAACCATACCTGTCGGGGGAATATTAATCCTGAAAAAATTTACCTTAATGAACTATCTTGCTAAATCAAATCATATTATTTGTTTCTGTAATTATCAAGACCCTTGTTCAGGAAGTCGAGATAAGCACTAACGTCTTCTTTGAAACTGAAGGCTGCTGCAAGAGGATTGCCATCGTTGTCAATAGCCACATAGAATGGCTGAGCATTGGCTCCAAACTTGCTTGCCTGCAGATAACTCCACTTGTCGCCAACGGTACGCAGGGTGCGCTTCTCGCCATTAAACGTAACCTCCATAGGCTCAGGAAGAGGAGTCTTGTCATCTACATAAAGAGAGATGAGAACATAATCCTTTGTCAGCTTATCTGCAACCGAAGGATCTGTCCAGACAGAAGCCTCCATCTTGCGGCAGTTTACACAACCATAACCCGTGAAATCAAGCAATACCGGTTTGCCGGCAGCCTTTGCCGCAGCCATTCCCAGCTCGTAATCCTTGTAAGCAGGCTCTACGGTCTTGGTGTTGAGGTTGAAGTCCTGTGTATTAATAGGTGGAGCAAATGCGCTCACAGCCTTACAAGGAGCGCCCCAGAGACCCGGAATCATGTAAACCGAGAATGCCAAAGAACAGAGACCCAACATGATGCAGGCTACAGGCATAGGCTTGTTGATGTCGCCGCCGATTGCATCAACCTGGAACTTCAGCTTGCCGATGAGATAGAGACCCAACAGGCCGAAGATGACAATCCAGAGAGAGAGGAATACCTCGCGGTCCATAATGTGCCAGCCGTAAGCCAGATCGGCTACAGAGAGGAACTTCAGAGAGAAGGCAAGCTCGATAAAGCCGAGCACAATCTTGATGGTCTCCATCCACGAACCCGACTTAGGAGCCGACTTCAACCATGATGGGAAGAGGGCGAAGAGGGTGAATGGGAGCGCCAGAGCAAGCGCGAAACCGAACATTCCAACGGTAGGAGCGAGCCAGTCGCCGGAAGTAACGGTCTGAACCAGCAGCAAACCGATGATAGGAGCTGTACAGGAGAAGCTGACCAATACCAGGGTGAAAGCCATCAGGAAGATAGAAATCATACCCGTGGTGCTGGAAGCCTTGTTGTCTACAGCATTTCCCCAACTGTCAGGCAATTTGATTTCGAACCAACCGAAGAACGAGAAGGCGAAAACTGCCAGCAGGAGGAAGAGGATGATGTTGAACACGGCACTTGTGCTGAGCGCATTCAGGGTGCTAGGACCTGCGATGGCTGTTACGGCAAGACCCAAAACCAGATAGATGACGACGATGCTCAAACCATAAGTAATCGCATCGCGGATACCTTTCTTCTTATCGTTCTTAGCACGCTTCAGGAAGAAACTTACGGTCATCGGGATGATAGGCCAGATGCAAGGCATGACGAGCGCAAGCAGACCGCCCACGAAACCGATGAAGAAGATATAGAAGAGCGAATGGTTGGCGATGTCGTTAGCTCCGCCAAATGCCTGAAGTTCTTTAATGACAGGTTTCCATAAGTCCTTGACGTTCAGATTTTCCATAGCTGATGCCAAAGCTGCGGAATCTACAGGCTGAGTAGCGCTGTCGGTCTGAGCCAGAGCTGCAACCTTTGCCAGCGAATCGGCCTTCATCTTGGCTGCAAGAGCAGGATCAATCGCCTTCGTGTTCAGGGCGTCTTTTGCTCCAGCTGCAGGAGCATCAACGGCTGGCGATTTGCCACTCTGCTTAAAACCAGCCTCGCTTGGTGGCAGACAGTTCTGGTCGTTGCAGGCGCCATACTCCAGATAGGCGTCAATATGATAATTAGGTTGGGTAAACTTCACCTTCTGCACAAAGGTAACGCTTCCCTCAAAATAACGGAGTTTCATCTCGAAGAGAGGGTCGAACTTTGCTATTTCTCTGCCGCGTGGCTGAAGTTTTCCTACAAGTTCAGCTCCTTCAAGCTTGTTTACGTTGAACGAAGCGGAAATAGGTCCGTCGCCTCCCAATCCGGTAGAATAGACGTGCCATCCCGGTTGGATTTTTCCGCTAAACACGATTTCGGCCACAGCACTTCCGTCTGTTTTCAGCGAACTGGTGAACTTCACAGGGTTCATCATCTGCGCCTGGGCCAACATTACTACAAGGAGTAATTGAAAGATTAAAAATACTTTTTTCATTTCTATTTTTGAATTTTATGTTGCAAAGTTACTAAAAACTAATCATATTACGTATTCAAAGGGCTTTAAGGGTACATGGTTTTAATATTTTTAAGAAAAAATGCTAATTTTCTTTGTTTTACTTGGCTCTTTCGTACTTTTAATGTAATTTTGCGGACGGAATAAAGCAATCCTAAAATTTGGAAACAGAATAAAATGGCAAAGAAGAAACTATACTTGTTCAGCCTCTTTGTGGCCACGATGAGTGTGCTGCTCTCTACGGTGGTGATGCATCATCACCACATGGGGCGTATCTGTATGGTTGTAGAACGTTGTCAGCAGGATGGTAATTTCAACGATGAGCATACTGAGCATCATGAGAAAGAAGCCGATAGTTGCCGCGTGCATCAGCTGCACCATTTCGTAACCAACGGCAAGATTATGAAGGGCATTCAGAAACAGCTTTTCGATGGCAACCATCTGCTTTCCATGCTTTCTTCTGAGTATTTGTTTGTCCCAACCTCGTCGCTCATTAGCGTGCGTTGGCAGCAGTTTGCAGCCAGCCTTCCTTGCGTAGATGAAGCGCCTTTCAGTAGGCGAGGACCTCCTTTTTTTGTTGATTTTCTGTAGCTAGAGCAACCAGGATGCAGCTTTTGCAACCGGGTTGCAGGGAAAGTTGCGTACTTTTGCACCCGAAATTATTAATCAATAAAAAGAAGAAAAAATGAAAAGAATATTGGTGGTTGCCGTTGCGGCAATCTTGGCCTGGTGTGGTTTCACCTTTTTCTCAAACCACGCCGGAGCAGAGGCTCATGCTGCCGGACACGGACATGAGCATGAACATGAAGAGGTGGATTTCGACAACATTCCGCTCTCTCAGAAACAGGTAGATGCTGTAGATTTGAAGATGGGCGAGGCGGTTGACCGTGTGATGGATGCTACGATTGCAGCCAACGGTCAGCTCGTTTTGCGCGCCCAGAACAAGGGCGATGTGGCTTCGCTCATGGGGGGTGTAGTAAAGGCTATCTATGTAAAGGAAGGACAGAATGTGAAGCGCGGACAGGTTGTGGCTCTGGTTGAAAATACCGATGTGGTCAGTCTGCAACGCGAATATTATTCTGCCAGCAAGGAGTGCGAACTGGCACTTGCCGACCTGGAACGACAGAAACTGCTGAATAGGACAGGAGCTGGCGTCAAGAAGAATGCGCAACAGGCTGCCAAGGAGTATCATGTGGCCCACGCCAACCTCATCGGCATCGGCAAGCAGCTCGCCCAGATGGGCATTTCTACCGCCGCCGTTGCCAGGGGTAAGTTTACCACAGCCTTCCCTTTGCGTGCTCCGATTGCGGGTACGGTTTCGCAGATTACAGCCAGCCTGGGCAGCTTTGCCGATATGCAGACGCCGCTCATGAAGATTCAGAACAACCAGGCTGTAGAGTGCGATCTGAACATTTTTGAGAAAGATCTGCAGAAGGTAAAGCCGGGCGATAAGGTTTATCTCTCGCTTACCAATCAGCCGGGCGTAAAACTCGCAGGTCATGTTTACGGCTTAAACCAATACTTTAACGATAATTCGAAATCTGTTGCTGTTCACGTAAAAATTGATGCGCAGTCTCTTAAAACAAGTGGTGTCCACGGCTCAGCCCGACTCTTCGACGGAATGTATGTAAGCGGCAAGATAGCTACGGGCAGCCAGTCGTGCATCGCCCTTCCATCCAAGGCCATCGTCACTACCGACGGCAAGCAGTTTGTCTTTGCTCTGAATGGCAAACCAAAGAAGGGCGAGTACAGTTTCTCCCGCCATGAGGTCATTACGGGCGTTTCGGACGGTACTTATACCGAGGTAAAACTCTGCAAGCACCTGAAGCAGGAAGGAAAGAAGATTGTGACAGAAAACGCGTATTATCTGGCTTCGCTCACGGGCGAGCATGCAGATGAGCATTAATATAAGGTAAGCTTTTTCATCAATAAAGAGCTTTTAAAAGAAAGACAGATTATGTTTCAGAAACTGATTACTTACTCCATCCGCCACAAGCTGGTTGTGGGAGTTTTCACGATAGCCCTTATCATCTGGGGCATCGTTTCGCTCATCCATCTTCCTTTCGATTCTACGCCAGATATTACCGACAATCAGGTTCAGGTCATCACTCAGGCGCCTTCGCTTGGAGCGCAGGAGGTGGAGCAATACGTTACTACTCCGGTGGAAATGGCGCTTGCCAACATCCCCGAACTCAAGGAGCGAAGAAGCATCTCGCGAAGCGGACTCTCGGTCATCACCCTCGTCTTTGATGATGATGTAGATATCTACTGGGCACGTTCGCAGGTGAGCCAGATGCTGACCCAGGTGGAGAAAGATTTGCCCAAGAATGTGGAAACCGAGATGGGACCGATTGCTACCGGACTGGGCGAGATTTACCATTATACCGTGCGCGCCGAGAAGGGTTACGAGCACAAATATTCGCTAACCCAGCTGCGAACCATCCAGGACTGGATTGTGAGAAAGCAGCTCTCGGGAACCCCGGGCGTAGCGGAAGTGAGCGGCTGGGGAGGCTACGTAAAGCAATACGAAGTGGCCATCAATACGGATAAGCTCAACGCCAGCAATCTTACCGTGAGCGAGGTGTTTGATGCGCTCGAAAAGAATAACGCCAACACGGGCGGAAGTTACATAGAGGAAAACTCCAACCAGTATTTCATCCGCGGCATTGGCGTGGTGAAGACTCTGGAAGATGTGGCGAACATCGCCGTCAAGACCGTGAACGGCACTCCTGTTAAGATAGGTGATGTGGCGAAGGTTCAGCTGGGTCACGCCACCCGTTTCGGAGCCGTTACCCGAAATGGCGAGGGCGAAGTGGTAGCCGGAATTGCCATCATGCTGAAAGGCGAAAACTTTCAGGAGGTTATCAGGAATGTGAAGCAGCGTATAGAGCAGATTCAGAAATCTCTGCCCGAGGGCGTGGTTATCGAACCGTTTATCGACCGAACCAACCTGGTTGACCGTGTGGAGGGAACCATCGCCCGAAACCTGATTGAGGGCGGACTCATCGTCATCTTCGTGCTGGTTATTTTCCTGGGCAACTGGCGGGCCGGACTGGTTGTGGCGAGTGTCATTCCGCTCAGCATGCTCTTTGCTTTCGGCATGATGAAGACCTTCGGAATCGACGGCAATCTGATGTCGCTCGGAGCCATCGATTTCGGTATGATAGTCGATTCTGCCGTCATTATCGTAGAGGCTGTTGTGGCCCATCTGGGCGTGAAGAGTATAGAGCGGAGAGCGAGAAATTCTTCCGATACTCCCATCCGTTTCTCTCAGGCAGAGATGGATGAGGAGGTTCATGATTCCGCTTCGCGCATCCGCAAGAGTGCGGCATTTGGCGAAATCATCATTATGATAGTTTACATTCCGCTGATGACGCTTGTGGGCATCGAGGGCAAGATGTTCCGTCCGATGGCGCTTACCGTTTTCTTCGCCATCCTGGGTGCCTTCATCCTCTCGCTCACCTATGTTCCGATGGCAAGTGCGCTCTTCCTGAGCAAGAAGGGACATGTGCATAAAACTTTCAGCGATAGAATGATAGGGAAGTTGCAGGGCTGGTACCGACCGGTTCTGGAATGGGTCTTGGCGCGATATAAGGATGTGATTACCGGCGCCGTTTCGCTCTTCTGCATGAGTGCCGTAGCCTTCCATTTTCTGGGTGGAGAATTCATTCCGAGCCTGGAAGAGGGCGATTTTGCGGTAGAAATGACCATGTCGCAAGGCACGTCGCTCTCGCAGATGGTAGAGAGCTGCTCCAAGGCGGAGAAACTTCTGAAGGCTGAATATCCTGAAATCAAGCAGGTGGTGAGCCGCATAGGTAGCGCCGAGATTCCTACCGATCCGATGCCGGTAGAAAGAGCCGACATCATGGTGGCGCTCAAGCCGAAAGCCGAATGGACTTCGGCAGAAACTACCGCCGAGCTGATGGAGAAGATGGAAGAAACCCTGAAGACGATTCCGGGCTTGGAGGCTGAGATTTCGCAGCCTATCCAGATGCGTAACAACGAGTTGCTTACGGGCATCAAGCAGGATGTGGCGATTAAGATTTTTGGTGACAATCTAGATGTGCTTATCCAGCAGGCTGATAAGGTTTCTCGTATGATAAAGAATGTGCCGGGCGTGAGTGGAATCTTCGTTGAAGAGGTTTCCGGATTGCCTCAGATTCAGGTAAAATACAACCATGAACGCATGGCGGCTTATGGGGTAACTGTTGACGAAATCAACCGCATTCTTGAAACCACCTTTGCGGGCGCTACGGCTGGAGCAGTTTACGAAGGCGATAAAAAAATTGACATCGTTCTGCGTCTTGATCCTAAGGAACGCAACTTCCAGTCGCTTCAGTCGCTCTGTATTCCGCTGGCTGGTGGCGAGAGCATTCCGCTTTCCCAGTTGGCTGATGTGGTTTACGAACCGGCTCCGGCTCAGGTTTCTCATGAGAATGGCGCCCGTCGCATTTACGTAGGTTTCAACGTGAAGGGTAGGGACGTGCAGAGTACCGTGAAGGATATTCAGTCCATTCTTGATGAGAAACTGAAGCTGCCTGAGGGCTACTATTATAATTATGGTGGCGAGTTTGAGAATCTTCAGAGTGCCGCCCAGCGCCTGCTCATCGTGGTTCCGGTAGCGCTCATCATCATTCTGCTGCTGCTCTATGCCACGGTCAGGAATCTGCGCGAATCACTCTTCGTGTTCTCCGCCATTCCGCTTGCCGCGATAGGTGGCGTCTGGGCTCTCTGGTTGCGCGGAATGCCTTTCAGTATTTCGGCGGGCGTAGGTTTCATCGCCCTCTTTGGTGTGGCGGTTCTCAACGGCATCGTGCTGATAGGTCAGATGAACCAGATGCAGAAGCAGACGGCTGCGGTTTCTGCGGAAGATGACGTAAATAGGTCGGCTGTTATTCAGAAAAGAATTATTGACAGTTGCATGATACGTCTCCGTCCGGTTCTGATGACGGCTCTGGTAGCTTCTATGGGTTTCCTCCCGATGGCTTTATCTCATGGCGACGGAGCAGAAGTCCAGCGTCCTCTTGCCACGGTTGTAATTGGCGGTCTCATTACCAGCACGCTTCTCACGCTCCTGGTTCTGCCAGCCATCTACAAGATGTTTACGAAAAAGTAAGATTTCAAGATATGAAAATAATGAACAGAATAAAAATAACAGAAAATAGGGTGGTGGCTTGCTTTGCCGCCATCCTTCTCCTGCTGCCAGTCACAGCTGGAGCCCAGCATTTTGATGCTCATATTGCGGGCAGGAAAGTTACCCTGCAGGAATGTTTCGATTTGGCTGCCCGACAGAACCTTCAGATGCAGGCTGGAAAGAAGTCGGTAGAGCGTGCGCAGGTGATGCAAGGCACGGCTTGGGAGCTGGATAAAACCGAGGTTTCCTTCTCGCAAAACCCAGCCACGGGAGGCGAATCGGACAACGGCTTTACCTTCACCCAGAGCCTCGATTTTCCTACCGTCTACGCCTCGCGCCGCAACCAGCTCAAGGCTGAAACCCAGGCAGAAAAGAGCCGCTTGAATGTGGTCAACCAGCAACTGAAGGCTGAAATCGCCAACACCTATTATCAGATGCTTTATCAGTCTCACAGACTCCGGATATTGCAGCGAATCGACTCTGTATTAGAACGTTACAGCAAAATAGCAGAAATGCGTTACAAGGCTGGAGAGAGCCGCCAGCTGGAATATCTCTCAGCCGACCGCAAATGCAACGAAAACCGCTTGGAAATGGCTGATGTGAAGAGCGAAATCGAGCGTCTGCAAATCGACCTCATGTCGCAACTCAACACGCAGGAGCCCGTAAAACCGGCAGAAGAGAATCTCTCGGCCATCGCAGCCCAGAATCTCAGTTCCTATAATTATCAGCAGTCTGCCGACGGCATTTACCGGCAGGATAAACTCATCGCTCTCGATAAGGAAATCAAGGCAGCCAAGACAGGTTTTGCTCCGAGTTTATCCTTATCTTTGCGCACCCAATGTGTCATTTCCAGTTGGAATCCATACAACATAGACCGTTCGAGATTTGCCGAGGGCAATTTCTTCGGTTTTGAGATTGGCGTAGGCATTCCTTTATTTTATGGTTCTACGAAGGCGAAGGTCAAGGCAGCCCAAAAAGACCGCGAATTGGCTGAAATCGAAATGCGCCAGGAGCAGACAGAAAAAGAGCGCGATTACCGTCTCTGTACGAAGCGCCTGCAGGCAGCATCCAACCGTCTGAAATATTACGAGCAGAACAACCAGGCTCATTCTGCGCAGATTTCGAAGTTGAGTGCGATAGAATATGAAAATGGCGAAATTTCGTATGTAGAATACGTGAATGCCATCGAGGAAACCATCGATGTTCTGATGAAGCATGCTGATGCGATTAATGAATACAACCAGGCAGTCATCGCCATCCAGCGGCTTACGGGCATGATGTAAGATTCTGTTCTGAGATATTTCTTTTTGATTGAAATGAGAATTAATCTCAGAACAGGCAGAAAGGAAGTAAAAGAATGAAATGATCAGAAAGGGGTGAACAGGTTCCATTTTCAGGCTCCAAATTTCACCTCTTTCTTTATCTTATAACGCCTATTTACCATAATACCTGTTAGAATTAAAAAGAGGAAAATAAAAAAGGAGGAATTTTTCCGTTACTTATTACGCCTAGCTACCAGAGGAGTTCTTTATTTCGAAAGATGATGAAGTTGCAAGATGGGAATACGAAAGAGATTAGATAAATTTACCATCCCTAGGAAGCCAACATCAAGATAAAGATTAGTAGAAAACAGAAAAATGTCAATCAAAAGATCAGAATTTTTCTAAGGATTAGAGTTAAAGATCGTGATCAGACGCCAAGTTTATGAAAAGTTTTAGTACCTTTGCAAATTGACTTCGGTCAACATATGCATAAACCGATGAAAACAATTTAAAACTTAGCAGATGGCTGTATCAGAAGATAGAAAATTTACGAAAGAACAAGTCTATACTCTACTTGAAGGAGCAAAGGGCAAGACTCTTGGTGAGGTTGATAAATCCCACCAGTTTGCTCGTACCTTAGAAAGTAAAAAGATTACAGGTATCGCTGGAGACGTAATAGAACAATCTGTTTTTGGTTACAAAAAAGACAGCAAACAGGAATGTGATATTGAGATTGATGGTGTTCTTACGGAAGTTAAGACCACCGGAGTACGTGTTCCCAAAAGAGACCAAAAGAATGCTAATGGAAAGACTGGTGAAGCTTATAATGTTTACCTAGGTGCAAAGGAAGGTATCAGTATTACACATGTTACCTTTGAACCGCCGATTCAGACTGACTTCGATACATCTCATTTTTGGGAAAAAACAGAACGGCTTTTAATCATCTTCTATGAATATAAATCTTACGAGGTTGTACCTGCTTCCGGCTATGCTAAGTTCCCTATTGTTGACTACTGCTACAATTCTTTCTCACAAGAAGAAAAAGACAAATTACAAAATGACTGGGAGATTGTAAGTAGTCACCTGCAACAGGTTTATCATGATTATCAGGATGCAGAAAAGCGTAACGAACAACTGGTTGGTTTCACTCACCTTCTTCGTCCAAATCTCTTGCTGATAGAATTAGTACCAGGATTCAAGCGTACAGCAACAGGCTCTTACCAAAAGCCCCGATATAGATTGAAACAAACTTTTGTTGATTACATCGTACGAGGACATTTTGACAAAAGCAGAGCAAAGAACGAAATCGTACTGAAAGAATCTTTTTCAAGTTTCGCCCAGCTGGATGCTCGTTGCCATGCACTTACATTAAAGTATAAGGGTAAGACTCTGCCTGAGCTAAGAGAAATGCTCGGAATAGATGCTAAGGTCAAGGATATTTCAGCTAAATGCGTTATCCGTATGTTCGGAACCGATTGTAATAGGTTAAATCAGATTTCAGACTTTAACAAAGCTGGTATCATAGCGAAGACCATCACGATTACGCCCCAAGGTGGAAGAACAGAGGATATGAAGCTCAAGCACATCGACTTTGAAGAATGGGCAGATAGAGATGCAGACTTTGAAGATTCCGATGTGTACGATTACTTCTGTGAGCACAGCTTCCTCTGCCCTATCTTCTGTGAGCATGATAGTAAAGACCCGAGCAAGACCGTTTTTGAAGGTTTTAAACGCTTTGCATTTGATGAAGAATTCATCGAGAATGAAGTTCGGCGTACCTGGGAGGATTCCAGAAATCTGATTCATAGGAATGAGTTGGAATGGGAATACGTTTATGACAAAAAGGGTAATAAACGTATGAACAATAGCGGTTCTTATATGGGAGCCCCAAACTTTCCTAAGTGTTCCGAATATAAAGTATTCTTCCGAGGAGGAGCTAATGTTTCGACAGAGAAAACAAGAACAGAAAGTGTGAACGGCATAAGAATGCTTCCGCAGTTTTTCTGGCTCAAGGGTTCATATATTGCTAAAAAATTACAAGAAATTCCATACATATAAATATGTCTAAAAATACAATAAAGGTAGTAGAACTATTTGCAGGTGTAGGAGGTTTCCGCATAGGTTTAGAGGGAGCTTCTGATGCCTATGAAACCATTTGGAACAACCAATGGGAACCATCAACCAAACACCAAGATGCTTCGCTCGTATATACAGCACGCTTTGGTTCAAAAGGTCATAGCAACCAAGATATTAATACAGTACCAACAGCTGATATTCCTGATCATGACTTGTTGGTAGGCGGCTTCCCCTGTCAAGATTATTCTGTAGCTTCAACTCTTAGCCGTTCTGGTGGAATTGAGGGTAAGAAGGGTGTGCTTTGGTGGCAAATCTATCGCATCTTAAACGAGAAGGGTGATAATCGTCCAAGCTACATTTTCTTTGAGAATGTCGACCGTTTGCTCGGTTCGCCTGCCAAGCAACGTGGACGTGATTTTGCAATCATTCTTGCTTCACTCGCAGATTTGGGCTATACGGTAGAATGGCGAGTAATCAACGCAGCAGAATACGGAATGCCTCAGCGCAGACGCCGTACTTATATTGTCGGTTACCGTGAGAATTCAAATGTTTCAAGGCAAGTACAAGAGTTGAAGGATTGGGTGCTTTATGAAGGCGTGCTGGCAAAGGCTTTTCCTTTTAAACCGAAGGACAAAACCCTCTCTGAATTTGAGATTAAAGGAACTATTAAGGAGGTTTCGGATAATTTCAACAAGGAAGGAAAAGACAGTCCATTTGGAAATGCCGGTATCATGCGCAACCGTTGCGTATATTCGGTAGATGCTGAGGCGGTTTATGATGGCCCAGTTATGACACTTGGCGGCAATATCGTTGATGAGTCCCTGGTACCAGAGGAGTTCTTTATTCCGCAAGATGAAGTTGCAAGATGGGAATACGAAAAGGGTGCAAAGAAAATAGAACGCACTACCAAGGAAGGTTTCAAGTATCTTTTCTCTGAGGGCGGAATGGCGTTCCCTGATTCCCTGGATAAGCCTTCACGTACAATCATTACAGGTGAAGGAGGGGCTGGTGCATCACGCTTCAAACATGTCATCAAGACTGCATCAGGTCGCTATCGCCGACTGATACCTATAGAATTGGAGCGTCTGAATATGTTCCCAGACAACCACACCTTGCATCCCGATGTTACGGATGCTCGTCGGGCCTTCCTGATGGGAAATGCTTTGGTGTGCGGAATCATTCAGCAGATTGGCAAGAGCCTTTACCGCTTCATCTATGAGAAGGAACCGGTTTCTACCCATCCGATAGATATTAAGCGTGACTCTCAACCAAAGCTGAATTTTGGCTTATTCTCAGAATTGAATCCTGAGTTGAAAATAAATAAGCCGAAGAAAAGCTACACCTTGGATATGAACAAAAGTCTCTTGGTAGGCTTTGTCAAGGAAGATAATACAGATTATTTCCTAGATGGTGGTCAGACAAAGATTTACTATACCGGTAAGACCAAGTCTTTCCCATCGACTGTTGCGCTCAACAAGCTTTACTATTTCATGCCTTATATCAAGGGCAAGGGTGTCAAGGATTTGTATCTCATCCGCATAGCTCGCATAGGCTGCAAGGCAGAGATTCATCCAGAGTCAAATGATAAAGACCCACGCCTTGTGTTCGAACTGGAATATTTAGAGAGCTTGCCAAACTACATGATGCTGAAGCCTAATATCTTCAACACCTATAGAAACACAGTTCTAGGAAGAGTGATGGGGGAAATAGAATAATTCTATCCCCTATCCTTCTTCAAGGAGAGATATTAATATATTGATAAAATCTTAAAATCTTAAAAAGAATGAGCGAATACATTATTCACAACATTGGTTTAACTGTCGTCCCACAGTTTGATTTTGATGAAAACGAAGAGAAAGATAAGCCAGTATCCTTGTTTCCTAACTTTTACCTGGGCAAAATCATTGGGAAAAAGGGAAGCGAATTGAGTATAAATAGAACCAGACGTGGAGAAGGAGAAGAACATATTCCCAATTGTGTTCTAAGAAACGAAAATGGTATTGCCTTAATAAGAATCCATAATAAGGAAAATCTTACAATCTATGATTTGCCTGATAGTACTGAGAAAGAAGTACAGGATTGTATTGGTACTTCTCAGTATAGTTATCCATATGCTTATGTAATCGTAGATTATCGCAATGAGAGATGCCAAATTGCCATTGAAAAATCATCGGCATGGGACAGAAACACAAAAACCATTAGGAATGGTCTAGAGATTTTTTTTAATGATAAATTATATAGCAGCATGGGCATACATACTACGATAAAAGAAAAAACTATAAGAACTCAATTTGAAGATTTTATTGATTGTAGAACTATTGATTACGGAGATATAATTGAAGAGTTTACATTCAAATATGTAAATACTAAACATTGTCCTACGACAAGAATTCCAAAAGAGTTGACGGAGGAGATGGAAATGCGCTCAAAGATATTAGAAACATATGGAGCTCTAAGTGCCACCACAACTATGAAATTAGGTACAGGCTCTAAAACTGATAAGCTGAAACAACTTTCTGCTGTAGTAGGTTATAGCAGCGATAATGCGTTTGATTTGGTTGTGAAATTTCGCAATTATGGCGAGTATACATGCAACGAAAATATCATAGCCAAATATCCGATGAATGATATAGTTATCAGCAATTATAAGGAATATATGACTCCAGAAATTGAAACTAGCGATTTTGATTTGACCAAATGGCTAGATGAGGTGTTTTACAAAGTAAAAGAAAGAAAAGATGACAAAGAGATTCCAACAAAACCAAAGAGATAAACTGAAAGAACATTTCAAAAATCACATCTTTTACAGGCTATGTCGTGAAGTTCGTGATGTGTTTCTTCAGCAATATCCTGCAATCATTATCTCTACCGAGAATTTGTTTGTTGATGCAGCAAAAGAACTAGACATAATACTAAGTGATGGCGATATCGACGCAGATTATTGTAAAGATATGTGGACCAATTCTTTAGCTATTTATCGAGAACAAGATAATACTCTTGCCGAAGTCGCAACAAGTCAAGCAGAGGTTGCTATGTTATTATATACCATTATGTTTGGTATTAATGCTGTCAACCATTCTCATTATAGAGGAAAACTTCAAAGGACTCTGCATGAAAGTATTCATAAAATGTGGAAATGTAATAACCAATCAACCTGTATTGCAATAGAAATCAAGTTGAAGGAGTCGGTAAATCAATATACAGAGGAGATGATGGGATGGATGAACGAGTATTTTGTTTCGCAATCAAATCTAACAGAAGAAATTAATGAAACTCTATCTTCCAAGAAAAAAAATCATCCGAAGAAGAATTGTAAAAGTTCAGAAGAGTATCCTACGTTCTATTATAATTGTAAGAATCAAGAAACTAGAGTGAAACGGATAAATCTTGTTATGAGAAAAATGCAAGAGTGGGAATGGATAGAAGAGCCAAGATATGCTGAAGATTTCGAACATTTGTTTGATGGAGAAAACAGAAATTGTAACATTAAATGGATAGGGAAACCTTTGGTTATTCTAACCGAATTAACTAAGCGTCTTCTCAAGCAATCTTATATGGATGAGCAGAAAGGCGTTTCGGCCTCATCTATCGTTCAAAAACAATTTGGGAAAAACCGTAGTAGCAATACCGACAGATTGGATGAGAATGCAGAGAAGCAAATCAACACTATTTTATATATTTTAGATTACAAAAAAGAGCTACCACTTTTACGAAAAGAAAATGATGAAGATATTGACATTAGAGACGCAGTCCTTCAAGATGTGTATAAAAAAGAGATGCGTATAAAAAAGAGTTGCATGTAAAAAAACTCTTCATCGAACATATAAATAAATAAGGTTTCAATTTGTGTTACCATATCGATATTATTTTTATTTTTTTTATCCCGGAATTCTGTGTGCGTCATACGGAGTTTCGGGTTTGTTTTTTTATGTTACCACTTTTTTGTTACCATTTTATAGTTTTTTGGTAACAAAATCGGCATTCTTTACCCCATTGTCAGAAGCTGAACAATTCAGTTTTTGACCATCTTACGCTATGGGCTAAGCAGATGGTCAAACCGCCCAAATTCTGATAAGCTTATGGCACAGAATTTTAATTTCAATAATTTCTACCCAAACACAGAATTGGGTATCGACCTCAAGTTGATGACTAAGGAGCCAGGGCGCATGGCTGTTGGCGAGTATCTGGATGGAGCCATTACGCACGACGGCGAAGACCACTTCACCTTTGTGCAGAATGACCAAGAGAAGAAACTGCAGAAGGTGGTGCAGAGAAATCCGCATGTGTATGAAGGAAAATACATCAACGTGAACCGCAAGAAAGACGGTACGCTCTACCCTACCTTCAACCGCCCGCAGTTCTCAGAGCGCTTCACCTTCCAGGACTTCTGCCAGGGTGCCGCCAACGAGCTGCGCATCATTAGCGGCAAGAGTGATGACAGATAAACGGAGTCGAGGCTTTCTAGAGGAAATGGGGACTTCGGGGGTGCCGGTAACAGGATTATCCCTACCCTCATTTCCTCTTCAAAACAGTCTCAAATCTCAGTCTCAGTTAGGATAAATGTCACAATCCAACTTTAAACCCGCTTCTTAAGTCTTTATAACTTATTGATTATTAATTAGTTATATATAATATATATAGGAAGCGAGACCATAAAAAAACAACTGAGACTCTGAGACTGAGACTGCAAGCAAGAAAAAATGAACATGAAATTTGATTTAACTCTCTAAAAAGCAATGGATTATAATATTTTTAGCAACATCGCTCCGGCGATGCCAAAACCCAGCAAGGGTACTGAATTTGTAAAATTTGCCATCTCTCAGGCATCAAAAGACATGCAGGAAGTGCTCATTCCGATGGCAATTCCGGCATTAGCAGCTCATCTCACAGACGTAAGATTCATGTATTCCGACAACAAATATTACGAAATGTGCGGGCAAATGGGCCATCTGATAGGTCCGTCGGGTATCGGAAAGGCACAGTTGGGTCATCTTGTAGAGGCCATCATGAGACCTTTTAGAAAGCATGATGAGACTGAGTTCAAGAAACTGGTCGACTGGCAGCGACAGATGAAAACCAAGGGCGCCAACAAGGAAAAACCGGAGCGCCCGGACGTGAGTTTCTGGTTTCCACCTTCTGATGTTACCAATCCTGCATTCATCCAGAACGCTATGGCTTGCGAACAGCTGGGCGGCAGAACCCAGTACATCAATCTGCCTGAGGTGGAGATGGCCGACAGAATGTGTGGTGGGCATAAGCAGGTGAGCCAGATGGTAAGAAATATCTTCGACTGTCAGAGGGCTGGAGCCTTGCGCGCCACGGCTGATGGCGTAACGGGCAACCCTCTGCTCCGTGTGAACCTCACCTTTACCTCTACTCCTGAGGCGGCCCGACTCTTCTACAAGAAAGACCTGACCAATGGTTTCTTCGGGCGCATACCTTTCGCCTACAAAGCCCGTGGCGAGCGAAGCGGAAAGATTCCGAGACAGGGAACGTACAACAAAGATTTCCTTGAAAAGCTCGATGGCTATCTGCTGAGGCTGGACAACTGCAAGGGCAGTTTTGTGGTGAAGCCGCTCAACAAAATAGCCGATAAGCTGGCAGAGGATATGGCACGCCTTGCCGACCTTGCTGATGATGATACGCTCTGGGAACTCTCCCACCGCAGCATCTTCTCGGCATGGAAGAAGGGAGCCGTGCTGTGGATTCTGAACGATCAGAACTGGTCGAAATCCATCGGCGACTTCGTTGAATGGTTCTGCTACTACGATTTGTGGTCGAAGGTTAAGGTGTTCGGCGACATGTTTAAAGCGGGCGATGGGCAGGAAGAGGCTCAGAGAAGCGGTCCGAAAAACATGCTCGACCAGCTGGAGAATTCCTTCAACGAACTGCAGTTGGAAACCCTGCGCCTGAGTCTGGGCAAGAATCAGGAAGGTACCAAGCATCAGCTCAACGTATGGAAGAACCGCCAGTTTATTACTTATAACAGCCAGACGAAACTCTATACCAAAACGAAGGAATATCTTACAGGTATGCCGGTTGGAAAAAAGAAAGGGAATAAGATATGATGGAGAAATATGAAATTCAGAAACTGCGCGAGCTTCCGATAGAGAAGGTTGCGAAAGAGATGGGGATGAAGGTGGAGCACCATAAGGCGCTCTGCCCCTTCCATGACGATCACCACGCCAGCCTCACGTTCAACAAGACCAAGAACAGCTGCAGATGTTATGTCTGCATGAGGAACTCCATCGGCACCATCGACCTGGTGATGCGATACCTGGGGAAGGATTTTCCGGCGGCTTGCCGATGGCTCGCAGGGGAACATCAGATTCAGCTGGAAAAGGATTCTTCTTCGGGGAAAAACTCTTCCTTTGGGGGCTCTTCGGGCAGAGGGGCTTCTTCGGGCTCTTCATCTGGCAGTTCTTCTTCGGGTGACAATTCGGCGAAATCTTCCTTCGATGCTAGCAGGTATGCGAGATTCTTCGAGCATCCCTGGCTTAACCAGGCGGCTAAAAGATTTCTCTTCGAGGAGAGGAAGATTGATTGGAGAGTGGTGAACTGGTGCAGACTGACTTCCTGGACGGATAAGAAGGGCATCAACTGGCTGCAGATTCCTTACTTCGATACTGATGGGTGGCTTATCGGAATCCAGAACAGAAATCTGGATTACACGAAGAAAAAATCTTCATCGGGAGGTTGTTCTTCTGAGGGGAATGTTTCTTCTGAAGAAAAAAGTCCGGGCGAAGAAAAGGAGCAGGATGCTCCCCGATTCCGCTTTCCCTATGGCGCCCGATGCAGCATCTATAATCTGCCGGTAGTGAAGAGACTGAAACAGGGCGAGAGGCTGTTTATTACGGAGGGATGTAGCGACTGCTGGGCGATGCTTTCTGCCGGTCATAAGGCGATAGCCATTCCTTCTGCCACACTCCTCAAACCCGAGGATAAGCAGCTGCTGGTAGATATCGGAAGACATTATCAGGTGGAATTCCACATGTTTCCTGATCAGGATGTGCCGGGCGAAAGCCTCTTTATGCAACTCAGGGAGATGCTACCCCAGCTGGTGCACCACCGGTTGCCACCAGGATGCAAGGACTTCAGCGAATACTATCTTTTAGGGGCTGCTGCACCTTCAGGGAGCAAGGAGCCGAAGAACAAATGATTTAAAAATTGAGATTATGGAAGATTTTATAAACCGCACGTATACGAAGAAGGAACTGAGCCTGATGTACTTTCCTGAGAGTATGCCACGCACGGCCGTGAATCATCTCATGAGTTGGATTCGCCGTTGCCGGCCGCTCTGGGATGAGCTGCAGCAGATGGAATATGACAAGACTTGCAAGTCGTTTACTCCCAAACAGGTTAAGGCTATCATAGAATACCTCGGGGAACCGGGATAAGGGGGAGTTATTAGTGATTAGTGTTAACTTGGCGGGTGACGGACCAGCGATAGAATCGCTGGAAACGGAGGCTTTTTCAATGTTGAATGTTAAGTGTTTAGAGTAAAAATGTTCCGCTATCGCATGGTATCGCATGCTATCGCACACCTGACAAATCGGGATTTCGTATCTTTGCATCGTGATTCAGAAAGCGCGCAAAATCACTTGCCCAGTTGGAGAAAAATATCTCCCTAATTGGGAAAATAAAAAGGCCTCGGAAAGAGAAAGATGGAGCACAGGAAAATAAGACAACAGCCACGATTCTCACAGCAAGGCTTTTCAGAAAAACAAGAGTAATGAAACCAAGACTCCAAGCCTCGAAACGAGTCGTTTCGCAAAGTACTTCTTCTAAGAGAAATCTGAGGAAATAAGAGAAATCTGAGGAAAGAGGAAAAACGAAACTTAACAGGGGGCAGAAAAAATCATGAACCAGAACATGAAGGCATTCATCCGGTATCTTATCGTGGCGATTTGCTCAGCCATCGTCACCTTCCTATCCAGCTCCTGCACGGCGGGACTCGTGATCGGAAAGAACCAGCGGCAACATCAGGAGAACAACATCTCCACCAAAGTTGATTCTACCTACTGCGTGCCAACCATCACCATCAGGTGATTTTAGAGTTAACAGTTGATAGTTAATAGTTTATAGTATTCACCATTAAAATTTATTGAGATTATGGCAATTAATTTGAAAGCAAAAGAGACCCTTATCCAGGTAGGCGAAATGAAGGGTCAGTACAGATTCATCCTCGGTACCGAACTTTACAACAAGCTCTCCGAGAACAAGGTTATCAAGGAGGCTGCCCTCAGAAGCGGCGTAAGCGTGGGCGTGATGCAGGTTTGCTGGGATGCAGCAGGCGAGGTTATCAAGGCATGGTGTACCGAGGGCCATTCCGTAGCCGTTCCGGGATTGGGAACCATGCGATTCGGCGTAAGAGCCAAGAGTGTGCCTACCGTAGGCGAAGTGGCAACCAGTCTGATTACCAACCGCCGCGTCATCTTCACCCCAAGCGTTGACATCAAGCGCGAGCTGCAGGATACCTCTATCCAGATTACCTGTTACGACCGCAACGGCAAGGTGCTGAAAAACGTTACCTCCGACGACAAGGGCGATGTGGAAGACCCAGACAACACCCCAGGTGGTGGCGGCGGTTCGAATACCGAAGGCGGCGGTACCAGCCAGGGCGGTGGAACTACTGAAGGCGGTGGAACTACCGGAGAAGGCGATAACCAGGGTGGAAATATGGGCTAGCAAATCTGCAAGGATTAAGAACCCAGATTCTACCTAGATAAAAGAAGCCCCTGATGCAAAGAAAAAATGCATCGGGGGCTTTTATTTTATCCCATCACATAGAGAACGGATGTATAGAGCTGCATCACGAGAATGTAGAAAAGAAAGCACGGCGACAGGAGACGGATGCCTTGATTCATCGCATCATAAACCTGACAGATGCCCTTGATGCTCTCGCTCATGATGCCATAGCTCATGCTCATCACCACAACCGAAAAACAGATGTACGGAATGAGACTCTGCGTGAATGGACCCGGAAAGAGGGTGCCTACGGCATTCAGCAGAATGGCATGGGGCATGAGGGTGAGCGCCAGCAGGATGCCCACAAAAAAGACCAGCTCGAAGAGCATCAGGCGCAAGGCCGTGCGCTGGCGATACTGGGTATGGTCGAAATGGAGCACCCTACTCTGCCTTACCACCCCGATACTGATGCTGATGAGCACCAGCCATACGAGCCAGGCAGAGGTGAGATGGTCTACAAAATGGCCCGTAAACCAGCGGATGCCCTCGGGGCTAGTAAGCGAATGGGTGAACGACTCGGGCATCGCGGCTGTAAGCAGCCACGAAACCAGAACCACCCCTACTTCGGCAATTCCCAATGTTAATGCCAGATAGGCCAATACTTTCTTATACATTCTTTAAAATGAACTTATATATAAACTTTATTCTTCATCTGCCTGCAGATGGTCGATGTCGAGGATGCGCAGCTCGCAGGCTTTCACCACCAGACGGGTGGCGTTGATGCCCATGCCGTGGTTGCCGTCAGGAAAGAGTTTCTGAACCAGTTCTGCCTGGCGCTTCTCCAGACTCTTTACGCCGAAAGGCATTCCGCGCAGATTGGTTATCTGCTCCTTGGTATAGCCCAGCGCAAGATGGCGCAGGAAACGCTCGTCATACTCATCAATCTCGTAGTTCACCAGAGCCTCCTGACGCATCAGCTGACTGTTTACGCTCCGCTTGAAACGGTCTACAATCTTCTGAAGGATAGGCTGGTTGAACACCAGTTTCTTACCGCCCATGCAGCTTGCCACATCGCCACGCGTAAGGAGTTCGCCACTCTTCAGAATGATACCGTCGCAGCCCGCATCGAGCACATCTACCCAGAGTTTTTCGTTCAGAATTTCTCCTGTAAAGATGAGCACCTTCACGTTAGGATATTTCTCCTTGGTCTGGCGGCAGATTTCTACGCCAACCGTGGTAGAACCACCCAGTCCGAGGTCGAGCAGAACCAGATCAGGCAACTGCTGCTTGATGAGTTTCCAATAGGCTATTTCGCTCTCGGCAGTACCTATGATTTCAGCCTCGGGAATATCATTCTTAAAGATACCCTCTGTGCCCTTCAGTTCCAAAGGCACGTCTTCTACTATGATGACTTTAAAATTTTCCATTTTTCTGATATTTTTATTCTTTATTCTTTTTCTTATGATTTTAAGCTTTCCCACTTCATGCGTGCCGGCAGTACAGCCTCTATCCTGAGGTAGCCCTTATCGCTCTGGCAAGCCTTGATGCCGCAGCCGCGGAGATTGGTTATCTCGCCCAGTTCCCTCACAATCTGCCGGCACAGGAGATAGCGCAAATCGCCCGTCAGAGGGGTAAAGAGCTGGGCATGGAGCGCAGCATCATAAGCCACATCCTGCTGGTCAACCCAATAGCGCACGTAGGCAGAACCCGGAATCTCAGCCACCCCGGCATGATAATCCTTGGAATTACCGCGCATCAGAGAGACAAGATAGTGGTTCAGAAAATCATCTGCCTTGATGTTGCCTTCTACCTGCTCCATCGCCTGGGCGCTAAGCAGAGAATAGAGCGATTTATAATAATCTACCAGTTCCTTGAGCGAATCAACATCATCGGGCTGCGAATCGATGAGCTGGCGGATGCGCGACGGATAATACATCGTTTCGTGCTTGAGCGTGGACAGGCAGTTGTCGAGCACGGAATTGGAGATATGAAGCTTATCATTCTCATATTCAGCCCGATGCAGCTCATCTGTCATCAGCTCCAGTTTCAGGGATTCCTGCTCAGCCTCATCTGTCCGCTTAGCCTTGGTCTGCTCAATCATGGCAAACCGGTAGCTCAGCACGTGGCGGTAATAGAGCAGATAATAAGCCAGCGGCAACTGCAGCAGCAACAGGATGAGCAGCACCACGGCCACGGTCTTGGAGTTCTCGCTCTGCTGCATGGTGTGCACATAATTATCGAGCGTATTATCGGCACTTATCTCGCGGAACAGCTGGGTATAAACCTTGTTGTTGCTCTGATAGAGCGACCATTGGTGCAACGCCAGGGCAGCCACGGCACACTCGTTTCTCAGGTCGAGAATGACGTGATAATTGGTTCTAAGCCCTTCGCGCATCCAATAGAGTTCTGCCGCCATTCCTACCTCCGGATGAGCCACCATGAGATATTTTCCGTCGGGATACTTCGAGAGATAGAAGGCGTTGAGATAATGGCGCGAAGAATCGGCAAAAGCCAGGGTGCGCTGGTAGGTGCCGGCGATATTGCTGAAGTAGGCACTATCTGCAAAATCGTCGGCACGCTGGAGATTGGCATCTACGTTCGTCTTGAGATGATTGTGGCGATGGCGGATGCCGTTGGTCTTCTTTGCCTCACAAGGCTGGACCGAAGCCGACAGCAGCACGAAGAGCATGATGATGATGCCCAACAGCTGATGGGTTCGGCGGGCGATGCCCTTAGGCAGACGGAAACTGAAGCGGCTCCCCTCGCCCAACTTGCTTTCTGCCTTAATCTGACAGCCGGCAAAGAGCGAACTCACCTTCTTATATTTCTCGATGATGCCCTTGCAGTTGAGCAGTCCGAAGCCATGACCGCCCGTATAGGTCCGGTCGAAGACATGAGCCAGCTGCTCCTCGTCCATACCCTTTCCGGTATCAGAGATGCTGATTTCCACGAAGTCTGAAACCTTGGCGCTAATGGTTACCTTTCCGCCTTCGGGTGTAAACTTCCGGGCATTATCGGCGATGGTATTGATCATGAAGAGCGTAAGGATGCGGTCGGCCTTGACCACGGCATCGGTCGGCTCTACTTCCAGTTTCACGCCCTGCATCTGGAAACTCATCTTGCCCTTAGCAACAATATCGAAAAGCTGCTGGAGAGGGAAACTTTCGATACGCAGGCTGAGTGAGCCCTGACGCATCTGAATCCACTCCGTAAGCACGTTGTTATATTGGTTTATCTTATCCGTGAGTTCGGCGATATACTGGTAGCGTTCTTGCCGCACCTCATCGCTTTCGCCCCCTTCGGAGAGTCGGTTTGCCTCATGAATCATGCGGTCGATGAAAGGCGTAATACTGTTTACGAGCGAAACTTTAGCCCGTTGTTCCAGATTGCGTTTCTTGTTTTCTTCGATGTGCAGACGGGTTACGCTCAGCTCATCTTGAACTTCCTCCTGCTTATCTTTTAATTCGTTGATTTTCTTAGTGTTACTTTCGCTCCATTCACGCAAAGGTGCAAGCAGCTCGTCCATCGACTGGTTCTTCATCTTCTTGCGCTTCATATGGTCGAAAACGTAGAGCAGCACCACCACGAGTACAATCATCGCCACCACGGCAGCAATCATCACGTTGAGCTGCTGGGCGTTTTCGTCGAGCGCAGCCGCACGTGCTTCAAGCTGGCGGTCCTGACGCGAACGGTCTTGCAAATCCAGATAGATATTGCGGTTGTAATCGCTCTGCTGCTTATCATCTATAGCCGAATAAACCAGACAGAGTCTTTCACGTATCGAAGCTACGAGGTCGGGTGCCTGCTCTATCGCCTTGTTGTCGTTCAGGGCATGATTCAGGCAGTCGAGTGCGGAAGAATAATCATGGATATCCCAAAAGCATTCTGCCAGCGTACGGTTGGCTCCGGCGGTCTGATAAACATCGCCGTAGCTCGAAAAGAGGTTGAGGGCACGCTGGGCAAAGTTGCCAGCCAGCAGATTGTTCGGCATCTGTTCGATGTTGAGATACTGGAAAGCAGGCAGGTTGTTACGGATGAGGAATTCGCTCACCTCTCCTTTTCTGAGGTGCTCGCTTATAGATTGCAGGGCGTTAGCCTGCCAGTAAGGATAAGGATGGGCAGGGTCGCTAGCCAGCATGTAGCAGCTGATCAGCCGGTCGAATTCCGCCTGATTGATTTCGTTTTCGGTTCCCTTGACGATAGCTCCGCCCGAACCTATATTATAA
This sequence comes from Segatella copri, assembly GCF_019127135.1. Lineage (GTDB taxonomy): Bacteria > Bacteroidota > Bacteroidia > Bacteroidales > Bacteroidaceae > Prevotella. The sequence goes on from NZ_JAHOEA010000004.1 coordinate 70,887, forward strand.
AGATAGTTGAGATATTGTGCCGAATCCTGTTCCAGCTCATCTGGGTCCAGACGGTTAAGCTCCTGAAACATCGGCTCGTCTAAGCCCACATAATAAAAATAGGTGGCGGCAACAATACTGAATTCAGATTTCGCATAAATCACACGTTTGCTTTCCCTCGGGGGCATGGAATTCACCTCTTCGCGAATTCTGCGCAAACGCCTCATCGCCTTTTCGCGATAAGCATAAAAATCTTTGTTGTGCGATTCTCTCTGGCAGAGTCGCATGTTCTGAACATCGGCAATGGCGAGTTCAATCTGATTATCGCTCTCCTTTTCAATCTTCTTCAGCCATCCCTTGGCACCCTTGTAATCCATCTTGGCTATACATACGAAGGCAAGGTTGTTATAGGCTTCGGCACGGCCTGATGAATAATCTTCTGAAAGCTTCAAAGCCCTCTCAGCCAACACTTTAGTGGAATCTAGATTGCGATAATGATAAGCATAGGATTGCTCGTTCAGCTCATCTACCCTTGCCTTATTCGCAGGAGAACAAGTTGAAAGAAAAAGAGTCGCCACCACCAGAATTGATGATGGCGACTTGAAACAAAACGATGCGAAAAGTTGCATCTCTAATGAAAAATAGTCTAAATTAAGCGCGAGCCTTCGCGATGTAACCGAGAGCCTCCTGACACTTGGCTGTGATGGCAGCCCAGTCGCCAGCAGCAACTGTCTCCTTAGGGAAGAGCTTAGAGCCCATACCTACGCAGAGAACGCCAGCCTTGATCCAAGGAGTAAGATTCTCCTCTGTTGGCTCTACGGCACCTGTTACCATGATGTTGCTCCAACGCAAAGGTGCCATTACGTTCTTGACGAATGAAGGACCACCTACGTTACCTGCTGGGAATACCTTGGTTACGTCGCAACCGGCAGCCTGAGCATTATTGATTTCTGTTACAGAACCGCAACCTGGTGAATAAGGAACCAGACGACGGTTGCAAACTGGAGCAATCTCTGGGTTGAAGTTAGGACCTACGATGAAGTTAGCGCCGAGCTGGAGATACAGAGAAGCAGTACCGGCATCAACAACTGTACCGGCACCCAGAATCATCTCAGGGCAAGCCTTGTCGGCCCACTTTACCAACTCACCGAAAATCTCGTGAGCGAAGTCACCACGGTTAGTAAACTCGAAAACACGTACGCCACCCTCGTAACAAGCCTTGATGACGTTCTTGCAGATTTCAACATCCTTATTGAAGAAAACAGGTACCATACCAGTCTCTTTCATGGCTGCCATAACCTGCATTTTGCTAAACTTTGCCATTACCTTATATTAATTAACAATGAATAGTTTATAGTTTATAGGAGCTACGCCGTAAGCAAGACTGCCTATAAACTATCAACTATAAACTTTAAACTATAATTATCTCTGAACGCGACCATTAGCGTTACCACCAGCCAGGCTCTCTACCTCGTCAGCAGATACCAGGTTGAAGTCTCCAGGGATAGTATGCTTCAAAGCAGAAGCAGCTACCGCAAACTCAAGAGCCTCGCCCTGAGTCTCCTTAGTAAGAAGACCGTGGATCAGACCACCAGAGAAAGAGTCGCCACCACCAACGCGGTCGATGATTGGGTTGATGTCGTAGTGCTTGCTCTGATAGAATTCCTTGCCATCATAGATAAGAGCCTTCCAGCCGTTGTGTGTAGCAGAGAGAGATTCGCGGAGAGTAGAAACAACATACTTGAAACCGAACTCCTTCATCATGCCCTTGAAGATTCCGTAGTAACCCTCAGCATCAGTCTTACCGCCCTCTACGTCAGCATCTGGCTTGAAGCCCAGGCAGAGCTGAGCATCTTCCTCATTACCGATGCAAACATCAACATACTTCATCAGAGGACGCATAACAGAGATAGCCTTCTCTGAAGTCCAGAGCTTCTTGCGGAAGTTGAGGTCAACAGAAACTGTTACGCCGTGACGCTTAGCAGCCTCACAAGCCAACTTTGTAAGTTCAGCAGCCTTGTCGCTGATAGCTGGAGTAATACCGCTCCAATGGAACCACTGGGCACCCTCCATAATTTTATCGAAATCGAAATCAGATGGGTCAGCTTCAGCAATTGCGCTGTGTGCACGGTCGTAGATTACCTTGGATGGGCGCATAGAAGCACCTGTCTCTGCATAGTAGAGACCTACGCGGTCGCCACCACGAGCGATGAACTCTGTGTTAACGCCGTAACGACGGAGACCGTTGACAGCAATCTGACCGATCTCGTGCTTAGGGAGCTTAGATACGAAGTAAGCATCATGACCATAGTTAGCCAAGCTTACAGCTACGTTAGCCTCACCACCACCAGGGATGATACGAAGTGATTCACTCTGAATGAAACGATCATTGCCTTCTGGTGACAAACGAAGCATGATCTCGCCTAATGTTACAATTTTTGCCATGTTTGATAGTTTTAATTTTTTTGTTTTTATTTTGTTTGTTATGAGTAACAAATTAAATTTCACTTTTCAGTCAAGAAATGAAGTTCAATTTTCAGTTGTCATTCAATTTCGGGGGCAAAAATAACCATAATTTCTCGAATAACGAAATAAAATCGCATTTTTTTTTGTTTTTCGTGCAAAAAAGTTGCTGTGTCTTCGCACAATTCAAAAAATTGTTGTATATTTGCGGCAAAATTCGTACTTGTGGTCGCACACAACAGAATTGCTTAATACTAATTGTGGTCTGTGCACAGCTAGGAAGTACCTGCGACGTTTTTATCTATCGTAGCCCCCAGGAGAGGCTCCTTATATAATAAGTACACGCGAGGCAACCAGACCCGTAATGCTAAAAAACAATGGCCGAAAAAATCAGAATCAAGGATATTGCCGAGAGAGCTGGCGTATCCGTTGGAACCGTAGACCGAGTTCTGCACGACCGCCCAAACGTGTCGAAACCTGCACGCGACAAGGTCGAGAAAGCCCTCAAGGAAATGAATTATCAGCCTAATGTGTACGCCAGCGCTCTGGCTTACAACAAATCCTATACCTTCTACCTGCTGATTCCGAAACACGAATCGGAGGCTTACTGGGAGGAAATAGAGGAAGGCGCAAGAAAATGTGAAGATATCCGACGTGACTTCCACATCGATGTAGAGATTCGTTTCTATGAGCGTTCCAGCGAGGAATCGTTCCGCGAAGAAGGCAACAAGATTCTTGAGGCCAGTCCGGAAGGAGTTATCGTGGTGCCTTCATCGCTCGACGTGACCCGCGAGTTTACCGGGGCGTTGCACCACAAAGGCATCCCGTTCATCCTGCTCGACTCCTACATGCCCGATCTGCGTCCGCTCTCTTTCTTCGGTCAGGATTCGTTCTGTTCGGGCTTCTTCTCAGCCAAGATGCTGATGATGCTTGCCGCAAAGGAAGATGAAATCATGCTCATGAGGCAAACCAAAGACGGAAGAGTGGTCAGCAAGCAGCAGGACAACCGAGAGGTAGGATTCCGCCATTACATGCACGACCACTTCCCTAACGTGAAGATTACCATGCTCGACCTGCCGTTGAGCGGCACACGTGCTGAATTCGCCAAAATGCTGGAGAAGTTCTTTGCCGGGCATCCGAACATCCACCATTGTATCACCATGACTTCGAAGGCGCACATCGTGGGCGACTTCCTGCTGAAGACCAACCGCCGCGACGTACAGATTATGGGCTACGATATGGTGGAGAAAAATGCCCGCTGTCTGCGCGAAGGAAGCATCTCCTTCCTCATCGCCCAGCACGCCTACATGCAAGGGTACTCCTGCGTAGATACGCTCTTCCAGGCCATCGTGCTGAAGAAGAAAGTTACGCCGGTAAACTATATGCCTATCGAGCTGCTGATGAAGGAAAATGTAGATTTCTATCGCAGAACCCAGCTCTAAGGCAACCTGGCAGAACGGGGCTTCTGCATGGAAGACAATTCATACAGGAACATTATAAATTATAAACAATAAATAAAAGACAGACTACGTATGGAACAATCAAGTTTTATCAAGATTAACCCTGCCGACTCGGTAGTGGTTTGCTTGCGCCCTATGAAGAAGGGTGAAACGATTGAAGTAGATGGCAAGACCATCACATTATTGCAGGATACTCCTGCAGGACACAAGGTGCTCATCAACGATGCAGCCGAGGGTACAGACATCCTGAAGTATGGCTACCCTATCGGTCACGCAAAGACCAGCCTCAAGGCGGGCGAATGGGTTAACGAGAACAACCTCAAGACCAATCTTGCAGGTACACTCGAATATACCTACAACCCGGTAGACGAGCAGTTGAATATCGCTAAGGAAAACCGCACCTTCAAGGGCTACGTTCGCAAGAATGGCGAAGTAGGTGTAAGAAACGAAGTATGGGTAGTTCCTACCGTAGGCTGCGTTAACGGCGTGGCTGAGAAACTGGTAGAACTCCTCAAGAAAGAAACAGGCTGCGAAGGCATCGATGCCATCCACGCATGGCACCACAACTTCGGTTGCTCACAACTCTCGGGCGACCATGAGAATACCCGCAAGGTGCTTCGCGACATCTGTCTGCATCCAAACGCAGGTGCCGTGCTCGTTCTCTCTCTCGGCTGCGAGAACAACCAGCCAGATGATTTCATGAAGATGCTCGGCGATTATGATCATGACCGCATCAAACTTCTTGTAACACAGAAGGTTGAAGGTGATGAGCTGGAGGAAGGCATGAAGATTCTGCGCAATCTCTATGCCCTGGCTAAGGAAGACAAGCGCGAGGATGTTCCGGTAAGCAAGCTGCGCGTAGGTTTGAAGTGTGGCGGTTCTGACGGCTTCAGCGGAATTACAGCCAACCCATTGGTAGGTGAATTCAGCGACTGGCTCGTAGCACAGGGCGGTACAAGCATCCTGACAGAGGTGCCTGAAATGTTTGGCGCAGAAACCATTCTGATGAACCGTTGCGAGAACAAGGAACTCTTCGACAAGACTGTTCACCTGATTAACGACTTCAAGGAATACTTCCTGAGCCATGGTGAGCCAGTTGGCGAGAACCCTTCTCCAGGTAACAAGGCTGGTGGTATTTCTACCCTCGAAGATAAGGCTTTGGGTTGTACCCAGAAGTGCGGTCGTGCTCCGGTAAGCGGCGTGCTCCAGTATGGCGACCGTTTGGAGACAACAGGTTTGAACCTGCTTTCAGCTCCGGGTAACGACCTCGTTGCAGCCACAGCTCTGGCTTCAGCAGGTTGCCAGCTCGTTCTCTTCACCACAGGTCGCGGAACCCCATTCGGAACCTTCGTGCCAACGATGAAGATTTCTACCAACAGCAATCTGGCAAAGAACAAGCCAAATTGGATTGACTTCAACGCCGGCCCTCTGGTAGAGGGTGTTGAAATGAAAGACTTGGTAAGTAAGTTTATTGATAAGATTATAGCCGTAGCAAGTGGCGAGGAAGCTCGCAACGAGTATAATGGCTATCGTGAAATCTCCATCTTCAAGAATGGAGTAACTCTTTAATAAGAAAGAAAAAGAAGTATGAGTAACAAAAAAGGTTTGCTGGCGTTGTCGCCATTGTTTTTGCTGATTGTCCTCATCGTGGCTTTTACCGCCTATTCGGTAGACAGCAGCCATAAGGACACCAGTCTGTCGCTCACAGTAGCGTTCATGATTTCGAGCATTTATGCCGTGGCTATATCCGGCGGAATGCCTGTCAAGAAACGAGTGGACACATACAGCAAGGGAGCCGGCGCCAACAACCTGATGCTCATGCTCTGGATTTACGTACTGGCTGGCTCGTTTGCCGCATCAGCCAAGGCGATGGGAGCCGTTGATGCAACCGTCAACCTGGCGCTCAGCATCCTGCCAGCCAGCATGATTCTGCCAGGACTCTTCCTGGCTGCCTGCTTTATCTCCGTATCCATTGGAACAAGTGTGGGAACCGTTGTGGCTCTGGTTCCGATAGCCGCCGGACTGGCCCACTCAATGGATGCTAACGTAGGCATGATGACCGCCATCATCGTAGGTGGCGCTTATTTCGGCGACAACCTCTCGTTCATCTCCGATACGACTGTTGTTGCTACGCAGACGCAGAACTGCAAGATGAGCGATAAGTTCAAGGTCAACTCCATGATTGTGGTTCCGGCCGCCGTACTCGTGCTCATCGCCTATTCTGTCATGGGAATCGGTCTTCAGGCTCCTACCCACATCAACGAGGTAGAATACATGAAAGTATTGCCTTACCTCATCGTCCTCATTACCGCTATTGCCGGCATGAATGTAATGGCTGTTCTCACCCTGGGCACCCTACTCTGCGGCGCCATCGGCATAGGCAGTCATCTTCTGGGTGCCTCCGGAAGCTACGACCTTTTCGGCTGGTTTGCAGCCATGGGCAACGGCATTATCGGCATGGGCGAACTCATTATCATCGCCATGATGGCAGGTGGTATGCTCGAAATCATCCGCGAAAACGGCGGAATCGATTTCATCATCAACAAGATTACAGCCCACGTGAACAGCAAGCGTGGAGCCGAACTTTCTATCGCCGCCCTCGTTTCGATGGTAAACATCTGTACGGCAAACAACACGGTAGCGATTCTGACAGTAGGAAATATTTCGAAAAAAATAGGCGACCGGTTTGGCGTAGACAACCGCAAGGCAGCCAGCATTCTCGACACCTTCTCGTGCATGGTTCAGGGACTGATTCCTTATGGCGTGCAGATGCTCCTGGCAGCCGGTCTTGCCAATCTCAGTCCGATGGATATTCTTCCTTATCTCTACTATCCGCTGGCGATAGGTGTGGCAGCCCTGCTGGCCATCCTCTTCCGCTATCCTAAGAGATTCAGTTAGGAAGAACAAAACTTTATTATTGACTATTAATTATCAAGGCATATGAATTTTCTTCAGCGTAACCTTTTTACTAAGCTCCGTGCCGATAACTTCGGCACCAAGGAAGAAATGGAACCGATGACTACCTTTAAGAAGAAAAAGATAGCTCAGATGCTCAAGAACGTGAATGGTGTTCCTGCCGGAGAGGTGAAGATGAACAACAGTTTTCTGAACCGGCGTCTCAGCAAGATTCAGGAAGACGAACGCCACGCCATCGATACCTCTATCGAGACCATTTATCTGCTGCGCATCATCGTGGCAAACGTAAATGGAATGCTGGCTAACGGAATCAATCTCAGAGGAATCATCCAGTTGGGAGACTACCTGAGAACCCGAGGTGACAAGGTAGATTTCGTAAAACTGGAGAAGTGGATTGCCAAGCTCCGCATCCAGCGTATCGCCCAGCTGGAAGGAAGCGTTCTCATCACCTTCTTCGATTTCGAACAGGACGAAATCCCATTCGTTCATCATATAGAAAGAGGCGCCTACAAGCTGACGCTCCGCTCGCTCTACTATAACATCATGGACCAGCAGGCCATTCAGTTTGAGCAGACCAGCAGCGGCTTTGTACGCACCACGGGTGGAACCATGCGCAAGAATCTGCGCCGTAGCATGCGCTATCTGCAATACGCTCCGATAGAAACCATGAGCAATTTCATGAACAATTTCTTCCGTTCGTTATCTGAGATTGAAGAGTAAATTTCAGAAAGGATTGAAGGGGTTAATCTGGGATTCATCAGGACGAAGAGTAAAATATCTATAAAATTAATCTCCTAGTAGTACGATTTTCATCTGATTTTCGTATCTTTGCATCTATGAAAAAGTTATTTATCTCTATTATAGCATCCATTATTGCCTTGGGAGCCCATGCCCAGGTGCAATGCGAAGACACTTGTCGGCACGTTCACGGCATCGACTTGAGTCATTATCAGGGCAACGTGTTCTGGGAAACCGTGGGCGACAACTCTAAGATGGCTTACGTTTATCTCAAAGCTACCGAGGGAGGATCCAACATCGACAGCAAATACAAGCAGAATATCGACCTGGCTCATCGCTACGGAATGAAAGTAGGTTCTTATCATTTCTACAGAGCACGCATCCCGCAGCAGAGGCAGCTGGAAAATTTCATGGCCCAATGCCGACCGGGAGATCAGGACCTCTTGCCTATGATTGACGTGGAGACGAAAAGCGGCATGAATACAGAAGAATTCTGCGATTCGCTCTTCAAGTTTCTGCATCTCGTAGAGAAGGCATACAAGCAAAAACCCCTTATCTATACAGGAGCCAATTTCTATGACAACTATCTTCTGGGCAAGCTCGACAGCTACAAGCTGATGATTGCCCAGTATACGAAGCGCATCCCTGTGCTGCGAGATGGGAGAGATTTCGAAATGTGGCAATATACGGGTAAGGGCAGGCTCAACGGAATAAACGGCTATGTGGACAAGAGCCGTTTCATGGGGCGCCACAAACTCAGAGAAATCAGATTCAGGCATCGATAGTTACTTTGAACTTTATGATTAGATTCAAGGTAAAGAGTGGATAAGGTCTGGAAGTATAGAAACATGAATAATATAAGTAAATTAATAAACACAAAATAGAATTATGGCAATTATTAAATGTCCGGAATGCGGACGCCAAATTAGCGATAAAGCACCTACTTGCCCTAGTTGCGGAGTAGAAATAGCAGGCAAAATTACCAAATGTCCAAATTGCGGCGAGGTTTATTTCAGCAATCTGGAAATGTGTCCAAACTGCCACGAGCTGAATCCTTCGCTCACAAAAATGACTTCTTCGGCAGGAATGAGCCAGCAGACTCCTTCTATGACTCAGCAGCAAGATGCTGAAAATGTAGCCAGACAGAATGCTATCAGACAAGAAGAAATCCGCCGACAGGAGGCTCTCAGACAGCAGGAACGTCCTCAGACATCTGTCAGAACCACAACTCCTCCTACTCCACCTGTTCGGCCACAGCAAACCCATTCTCAGAACGGCGGAAACGGAGAAGGAACGCAGGCAAAGAAAAAGAGCGCTCGTGGCGTCATCATCATCTCTCTGATTTTCGCCTTCCTCGTTTGTGGCATTTTCTATTATTTCTATGATAATGCCAATAAGAATAAGGAGCTGGAAGCTTACGAATATGCGATGCAGAGTAGCGACCCGATGGTTCTGCAGAGTTACCTCGATACTTACAAAGATGCAGACGAGGCGCATCGTGACTCTATCATGGCTCACCTCGAACTCCTGAAACAGACGGATCAGGACTGGACCAACGCCGTAGTCAGCGGTTCGAAAGAGGCTCTACAGGCTTATCTCGATAAATACCCAGACAGTCCGCACAAGCAGGAGGTTTTGAACAAGATAGATTCCATCGACTGGAATGTGGCCAAGAATGCTGATAATGTGGAAGCTTATCAGGCTTATCTTGCCGCTCATGCTGACGGTTCCCATATCGAAGAGGCTGAGAATGCGATGAAGAAAGCCAAGAGCAGAGATCTGCAACCAGAAGAGAAAGAAATGGTAAGCAGTCTGTTCCGCCATTTCTTCCAAAGCATCAACACCCGCGATGCAGATGGCTTGCAGGCTTCATGCGAAGACATTCTCTCTTCGCTCCTGGGTAAGAATTCTGCCACCAAGGCAGATGTTGTTACCTTTATGAATAAGCTTTATAAGGACGATGTGACCAACCTGAATTGGTTCCTCACCAACGATTATAAGATTAAGAAGCGCGAGGTGGGTGACGAAAATTATGAATATCAGGTTCAGTTCTCTGCACGTGAGGAAGTTCAACTTACCGACGGTACTAAGAAAACAAACCTTTTCAAAATCAACTCAACCGTTTCGCCAGACGGTAAGGTTTCTGCGTTCAACATGTCGAAAATTAATGCCGCAGAATAGAATAAGAAACGCCCTGCAAGATTAAATAGAATAAAAAAACGCCCTGCAAGATCAGGAACTTCATTTCTGAATGTTCCCTTCTTGCAGGGCGTTTCTTTTTACCTTCATGTTTCAGGAAGGTTCCCATGTCTGAGAAACCAATCCCTTCTTTTAGAAATTATTTTGCATCCTTCATCTGACGGAGCAAATCTTTCTGCTTTTCGTTCAACCCGGTTGGCAACTTCACGTTATAAGTAATCATCAGGTCGCCAAAGGTTCCATCACCCCGGTCGTATCCTTTTCCGCGAACACGAACCTTCGTACCATTCTGCGTTTCCGGTTTAATCTTCAGTTTGATTTTAGAACCATTACTCAGTTTGATGATTCCTTCGCCTCCTAGCAGAGCCGTGTAAAGGTCGATGTTCACATTCATGTTCATTTCGCCGTTATTGGCACGCCCGTTCTGACCGCAACCGCCGCTACAACCACCAGTACCGAAATCAGCACCAGCTCCGTAGCCTGCCCCATTAAAGCCGCTACCAAAACCGGCAGAACCATTAAATCCGCCGAAATTGCCGGAACCGAATCCATCAGCCGACTGCTGACTTCTGCCACGATCTCCGAAGAGATTTTCGAAGAAACTGGAGAAACCTCCGCCTCCGCCAAACTGGCTGAAGTCGAAACCCTCGAATGGATTTCCACCTGCTCCACCATAGCTTCCAGAACCGCCTGCACCACCAGCTCCGCCGAAACCGCCGAATGCATCAGCATTCTTCCATTGTTCGCCATACTGGTCGTATTTTGCACGCTTATCTGGGTCAGAAATCACCTCATACGCCTCGTTCAGCGCCTGGAACTTAGCCTTCGCCTTCGGGTCGTTAGGGTGCAAATCTGGGTGAAACTGTTTTGCACGTTTACGATACGCAGCTCTCACATCCTTCTGCGGAATGTTCTTGTCTACGCCGAGAATCTTGTAATAATCAACAAATGCCATATTATAAAACCTCCTATTTTTTAGTTTTTAAAAAATATCCAACAAAAAGTATGCCTATTTAAGTTCTTTTTTGTACTTTTGCAGAGAAAATAAGAAACAGAGCTCATCAGATGGGCTTTCATTACTCAAAAGTAATATATTATTAATATGAAACAATTATTTGCTGCGCTTCTTCTGGCGCTAACTTTCAATTCACAAGCGATGGCACAACAACGTACCGTAAAACTGAGAGTGATAGAGACAAGCGATGTGCACGGCTCTTTCTTCCCTTACGATTTCATCAACCGTAAGCCAAAAGCAGGAACTCTGGCGCGCGTTTCTTCCTACGTAAACAATTTGCGAAAAGATTACAAGGATAACCTCATCCTCTTGGAGAATGGCGATATTCTGCAGGGCCAGCCTACCTGCTATTATTATAATTATGTAAATACTGAGGCTAGAAACGTGGCTGCCGATGTGGTAAACTACTTGAAGTATGATGCGCAAGTATTTGGAAATCATGATGTTGAAACGGGTCATCCGGTTTACGACAAATGGATAAAAGAACTCAACTGCCCAGTCTTGGGTTCCAACATCATCAGCACTTCTACAGGCGAGCCATACGTTAAGCCTTATCTCATCTTGAACCGCGAGGGCGTGAAGGTGGCTGTTTTGGGAATGATTACTCCTGCCATTCCAAACTGGCTCACGGAGAATCTCTGGAGCGGACTGAAATTTGAGAACATGGTAACAAACGCCCGTAAATGGGTGAAGTATCTTCAGGAGAATGAGAAACCGGATGTCATCATCGGCCTTTTCCATAGCGGAAAAGACGGAGGTATCCAGACTGCCGAATATGATGAAGACGCCTCTATCAAGGTGGCAAAAAAAGTGCCGGGCTTCGACCTGATTCTCTTCGGCCACGACCATACGCGCGACAACGAAACCGTAACCAATACTGATGGAAAGCAGGTGGTTTGTCTGGATCCTGCCAACAACGCCATTAGCGTGGCAGATGCAGAAATTACCCTCACCCTCAACAAGAAAAAGGTGAACGGAAAGAAGCAGATGGTGGTAACTGACAAAAAGGTGACAGGCAAGATTGTGGATGTGACAGATTGTCCTATCGACGAGGATTTCATGAAGACTTTCGAACCTCAGATTGCGGAAGTGAAGGAATATGTGGGCAAGCAGATTGGTAACTTCAAGACTACCATCTACAGCCGCGACCAGTTCTTCGGCAGTTCTGCCTTCAACGATTTCATCCTCAACCTCCAGTTGCAGATTACAAAAGCCGACATTTCGTTCAACGCTCCTCTTCAGTTCAACGCGATTCTGAAAGCCGGCCCAATCTGTGTGAGCGACATGTTCAATCTCTATAAATACGAGAACCAGCTCTACGTAATGCGCATGACGGGCGAAGAAATCAGAAAGCATCTGGAAATGAGTTACGACCTCTGGGTGAACACCATGAAGAGTCCGGACGACCATCTCCTGTTGCTCGATGAGAAGACCGTTGGCGACCAGCAACGACTCGGTTTCAAGAATCTCTCGTTCAACTTTGATAGTGCTGCCGGAATCGATTACGAAGTTGACGTAACGAAGCCAGATGGCGAGAAGGTGAAGATTCTGCGCATGAGCAACGGCGAGCCTTTCGATGAGAAAAAATGGTACAAGGTGGCGGTTAACAGCTATCGTGGAAATGGTGGCGGCGAACTCCTTACCAAGGGTGCCGGAATCCCGAAAGACAGTCTTGAAAGCCGTATCATCTATCGCAGCAAGCGCGACCAGCGTTACTATCTGATGGAAGAAATCGAAAAGATGGGAACGGTAGATGCGAAACCAAACAACAACTGGAAGTTTGTGCCGGAAGCATGGACCAAGCCTGCTGCCCAGCGCGATTTCGAATTGCTGTTCGGAAAGAAGCAATAGCCCCTCAGAACACATTAAGAAAAGCATATCATAAAGTTCAAAATAAAGAAGTTCAAAATAAAGAATGAAGTATTGGTTTATATTTTGCAAGACCGATCTCTTGCTCGAAAAGAAAGAAGACGGAACCTATACGATTCCTTGTTCAGAAGAGAGTCCAATCCCAACAAAGCCTTGGACTCACATTCTCAACATTACTCCGATGGAAGATGGAACAGAGGTGAAGACCTTCACCATTCCTGAGCCTGTTACCGACAATCCGAAGTACGAAATGTGCGGCTTGCGCCCTAGTTTCTACAAACTCTCTCCCGCCCTTTACCAGAAAGCAGGAAAGTGTCAGGAACTCAACTATTGGGATATGAATACCCAATTCTGCGGCGTTTGCGGAGCTCCGATGAAAATGGCAACTGACATCAGTAAGAAATGTACAGAATGCGGCAAACAGGTCTGGCCTTCGCTTGCCACAGCCATTATCGTACTGATTAAGAAAGATGATCAGGTATTGCTGGTTCACGCCCGTAATTTCAAGGGAAATTTCGACAGTCTCGTGGCTGGTTTCGTAGAGACTGGTGAGAATCTGGAAGAGGCGGTTCATCGTGAAGTGATGGAAGAAACCGGTCTGACTATCAAGAATTTGAAATATTTCGGTTCCCAGCCTTGGCCTTACCCGAGCGGTCTGATGATTGGCTTCTCGGCAGAATATGTAGATGGAGAAATTCATCTTCAGAAAGAAGAACTTTCGCGTGGTAAATGGTTTACGAAGGAGAATCTCCCTATTCTCCCCGAGAAACTTTCCATCGCCCGAAAACTCATCGACGCCTGGCTGGCGGACAAACTCTAAAAATGCGGACAAACTCTAAAAGTGAGGATAAACTCTAAAAAATGATGAAAGAGAAACTTTGGAATGCAAATTACATCAAGGTGATGACCACCAACTTTCTGTTGTATTTCGCCTTCTATCTGCTCACACCCTTGCTCCCACTCTATCTGAGCGAAAATTTTGGAGCCACGAAAGATGTGATTGGAATTGTGCTGAGCGGCTATACGGTTGCCGCCCTCATCATTCGTCCATTCAGCGGATATGTGGTTGACAGCTTTTCGCGCAAGAAGGTTCTGATGGTCTGTCTCTCGGCCTTCGCCATCTTCTTTGTCGGCTATATTGCAGCCAGCACCATCCTGATGTTTGCCATCTGCAGAACCTTGCACGGAGGTCCGTTCGGAGCCGTAACGGTTGCCAATAGCACCTGCGCCATCGACGTTCTTCCGGCAAGCCGGAGAAATGAAGGAATCGGACTCTACGGACTGAGCAACAATTTTGCCATGGCGATTGCTCCATCCATCGGAATCTATTTGCATAATGCGGTAGACAGTTATATGATTCTCTTCTGGATAGCTTTCATCGTGGCGATAGCCTCTGTTGTGATTGCAGGAACCATCCGCCTTCCCGAAAAGGAAATCGTAAAGAACAAGGAGAAGCTTTCTCTCGACCGCTTCTTCCTGACGCGTGCCTGGCTCCTTGCCATCAATATCGCCATGTTCGGTTTCTGCTGGGGCGTTCTGAGCAATTATCTTGCAATTTACAGCAAGGAGGAACTCGGAATTACGGGTGGAACGGGCACTTATTTCGCCCTTCTTTCCATGGGTCTGTTCCTCTCAAGACTTCAAGGCAGAAAAGCCTTGAGCCAGGGCAAACTTACCCAGAATGCGGCCGAAGGAATGCTGCTTTCGCTTGTCGGTTTCATCATCTTTGTTGCCGTCAAGCACCCGGTAGCTTATTATCTTTCGGCTTGTCTCATCGGCCTGGGCAATGGTCATCTTTACCCAGCCTTCCTCAACATGTTTATTAATGTGGCTCGTCACAACCAGCGTGGAACGGCAAACAGCAGCATTCTTACAGGTTGGGATTTGGGCTTCGGAATCGGCTGTCTGCTAGGCGGAGTTGTGGCAGAACATTTCGGTTACAACGGAACATTCTGGATGGTTGCGATAGAAAATGCAGCTTCTGTTCTCCTCTTCTTTGCCGCTTCGAAACAATTCTTTGAGAAGAGACGCAGAGAATAGAAAACGGTTGATAAAAAGAGAAATATAAGATTATGAATAAAAAAAGAGCACTTCATCCGAGACAGAAGAAAGTCTCAGGCGAAGTGCTCTTATTTTTTATCTTACTTTGCTATTTTAGAAAGGAAGATCATCGGCGCTGCCACCCTCTGCTGCAGGAGCTGCAGGCTGAACTGGAGGGAATGCTGCAGTTGCGCCATTAGCAGGAGCTGCTGGCTGAGCAGGAGCTGCAGGAGCACCTACTGGAGGAAACGCACCTGGCTGCATTCCGCCCATAGCACCAGCTACGGCGTTAGGGTCAATACGCTGGATGTTCCAGGCACGGATGCTGTTGAACCAACGGCCCTGATACTCGTGAGCATCAATATCGAAAGAAACCAGAAGTTCCTCACCACTCTGAATGTTGAACTGAGCCAAACGATCTGCTCCGAAAACATCAAAGCACAATTTCTTTGGATACTGCTCGTGGGTTTCAATTACGAACGACTGAGCTTTCCACTCTCCTCTTGCAGAGACGCCGCTTCTTTCAGGCAAAACGGCAATAACTTTTCCTTGTAATTCCATATGATAATATTTAAAGTTTTTCCTTTGTTTAAAGGGTGTTTTTTTCTTTCTGACTGCGAAATTACTAAAAATAGTTCAAAAACTAGAACTTTTCTCCAATTATTTTTGCTTATCAGCGATATTTTTTGTATTTTTGTGCTCAATTAGGTGATATTGCCTAATTTAATAAGGTGAAACAGAAAACAAAATAAAATTTAAATAAAATACTCATGAGATTTACAGTATCAAGTTCTGCATTGAGCAGCAAGCTCAACATGCTCGCAAAAGTGATTGGAAGCAAGAATTCGTTGCCAATCCTCGATTGTTTCCTTTTCCAAGTTGCTAACGGTGAAATGAGCATCACAGCTAGCGATAGTGATAATGTCATCAAGAGTACACTCGCTCTTACCGACCACGATGGAGAAGGTGAGTTTTGTGTGCCTAACCGCGTAATCCTCGATGCGTTGAAGGAACTGCCTGAACAGCCTCTTCACTTCGATGTGGATGCTGCCGGAGAAGCCATTGCCATCAAGATTGTTTACCAGAACGGTCTTTACAACTTCACAGGTCAGAGCGCAGAGGAATATCCTCGCACACAGAGCATGACTGATGCTTGTACCACCGTTTCTTTGCCTACAGAAATGCTGATCAATAACATTTCACGCTCGCTCTTCGCTACTGCCAACGATGAGTTGCGTCCTGTCATGAACGGTATTTACTTCGACCTGACAGCAGATGCACTCGCTATTGTAGCAAGCGATGGTCACAAACTGGTTCGCAGCAAGAACTTCACAATCAAGAGCGAATCTCCTTCTGCATTCAACTTGCCTAAGAAGCCAGCTTCTCTGCTGAAGAACATTCTGAGCAAGGACGGCGACGACGCAATCATCAAGTTTGATGACCGAAGCGCAGAAATCCAGTTTACAGATGGCGTCATGAGATGCAGACTGATTGACGGCCGTTACCCTAACTACAACTCTGTCATTCCAAACAACCCTAACGAGGTTACTGTAGACCGCAGAGGCTTACAGAGTGCTTTGCGCCGCGTATTGCCATTTGCAAGCGAGAGCAGCCAGCTTATCCGTTTCCACATCGAGTCAGGTCGTTTCGAGGTTTCTTCTGAGGATATTGACTTCTCAACATCTGCAAAGGAGCAGTTGTCTTGCGAATACAACGGCTCTCCTATCAGCATTGGCTTCAAGGGAAGCAGTCTGATGGAAATCCTGGGCAATATCACCAGCGACAACATCATCATCCAGCTGGCAGACCCTAGCCGTGCCGGAATCATCGTTCCTGCAGAACAGCCTGAGAACGAAGATATTCTGATGCTCATCATGCCTATGCTCCTTAATGATTAAAGGAGCAAGGGCTTTCTCTGAAACAACAAAAAGAAAAGTATTTCTATAAAAATGAAACTCAATTTGACAAAGCCTCTGATTGTGTTCGACTTGGAGACAACGGGTCTTGACATGATCAAGGATCGTATTATACAGATTTCTTACATCAAGGTAATGCCTGATGGAACAGAAGACCGCAAGAACCTCTTCGTAAATCCTTGCAAGGAGATTCCTGCCGAAGTAGTTGCCCTTACAGGCATCAGTAACGAAGATGTAAAAGATGCGCCAACCTTCAAGCAGCTGGCTGCCACATTGGAGAAGGAATTTACAGGTTGTGATTTCGCAGGCTACAATTCCAACCATTTCGATGTTCCTATGCTCGCAGAAGAATTCCTGCGCGCTGGAATTGACTTCGATTTCAACAAGTGCCGTCTCATCGATGCGCAGACCATCTTCATGAAGATGGAACGCCGTAACCTGGCTGCTGCTTACAAGTTCTATTGCGGCAGAAAGATGGAGGAAGATTTCGAGGCTCACCGGGCTGATCAGGATACAGAGGCTACTTACCGCGTGCTCATGGGCGAGCTCGATAAGTATGCTCCAGGTGTACAGGATGAACCTGAGCGCGTGCTCAACAACAATATGGATGAACTTGCCGAATTCTCTAAGCAGAAGGATAATGTCGATTTCGCCGGACGCATCGTTTGGGAAGAGGTAAAAGACGCCCAAGGCAATATCGTCAACGATGAGAACGGAAATCCTTTGAAGCACGAAGTATTCAACTTCGGTAAATACAAAGGATGGGATGTGGCTGAAATTCTGACCAAAGACCCGGGTTACTTTACATGGGTCTTGGGAAGCGATTTCACCAATAATACCAAGCAGGTGCTTACCCGCATCCGCCTTCGTGAATTCAACAAGAGAATGGGTAAATAATTGTTACCGGGCTTTCGCAAGTCGCAGAATAACAGGCTTGCGAAACTCGGATTTATTACTTAACAGTTAGAAAAATTCATGTTAAAAGGAAAAAAAATCGTATTGGGCATTACGGGCTCTATTGCTGCTTATAAGTCTTGTCTCATCATACGAGGTCTCATCAAGCGAGGAGCAGAAGTGCAGGTGGTCATTACACCTGCAGGAAAGGAGTTTATCACTCCCATCACCCTTTCGGCTCTTACCCATAAGCCTGTGGTAAGCGAATTTTTCTCGCAGCGCGATGGAACCTGGAATTCGCACGTAGACTTAGGTCTGTGGGCCGACGCCATGCTCATCGCTCCTTGCACAGCCTCTACCCTGGGAAAAATGGCTCACGGAATTGCTGACAACATGCTCATCACGACCTATCTGTCGATGAAAGCGCCAGTTTTTATCGCTCCAGCTATGGACCTCGACATGTATAAGCATCCTTCTACCCAAGCCAACATGAAAACACTTCTGGGCTACGGAAATCATATTATAGAACCGGAAGTGGGATTCCTGGCAAGCGGACTGGAAGGAAAGGGACGCATGGAAGAACCTGACATTATCGTAGAATGCCTTGACAGATTTTTCGATGAACAGGCTCAGCAGAATTCAGAACCCGATGAAGCAGAAAACTGCGAGGAAAAAGAAAGCGATAAGCTCGATTTGAAAGGCAAGAAGATTATGATTACAGCCGGACCGACTTACGAAAAGATTGATCCGGTGCGTTTCATCGGTAATTATTCTTCCGGCAAAATGGGCTTTGCCCTTGCTGAAGAGTGCTGCCGCCGTGGTGCTGAGGTTACGCTGGTTGCAGGTCCGGTTTCGCTCAGCTGTTCTGAAGCTATTCATCGCATCGATGTAGAAAGTTGCGAGGAAATGTATCAGGCAGCCACTAAAGCTTTTGCCTCTACCGATGCAGCCATTCTCTGTGCTGCTGTTGCTGATTTCAAGCCAAGTGAGATTGCTGACAGGAAAATCAAGCGCGAGAAAGATGATCTGGAACTCCGACTCGTCCCTACTCACGATATTGCCGCAGCCCTTGGCAAAATGAAACAAAAACATCAACGAATCGTGGCTTTCGCCCTGGAAACCAACGACGAAGAGGCTAACGCACAGAAAAAGCGCAAAAAGAAAAATGCCGATTTCATCGTGCTTAACTCTACTCGCAATCCGGGAACCACATTCCGTACGGATGATAACCAGATAACGATTATTTCTGAAGAGGGTAAGAAAGAATATGAGAAGAAACCGAAAACTGAAGTGGCTCGTGACATTATCAACGAGCTGGCTCATCTCTTGTAGTCCCATCACATCAGCCGCTCAGGAGTTGCAGGCTAAGATTACCATCAACCATGCCCAGATTCAAGGCACGGAAAAACGTGTATTCGATAATCTGCAACAAACTCTTGAGCAGTTTGTGAACGACAGGCAATGGACGAATCTTCAATTCAGGAAGAACGAGCGCATCGTGTGCAACTTCAACATCACGGTAAGCAAGTATGATAAAGACCAGAATATCTTTACCTGCAAGGCGCTCATCCAGGCCAACCGTCCCGTCTACAATTCAGCCTATACGTCCACCTTATATAATAATGTGGATGAAAACTTCACGTTCAAGTTTGCTGAGTTCGACCAGCTGGAGTTTACCGAAGAGCGGATTGACAACCAGCTTACGGCTTTGCTTGCCTACTATGCTTACCTCATCATCGGTTTAGATCTTGACAGTTTTGCGCCTAAAGGTGGGGAGGACATTCTGCAACGTTGCATGAACCTCACCAACAACGCCCAGAATCTTGATTTTCCGGGCTGGAAAGCGTTTAGTGACAACAGAAACCGTTTCGCTATCATTTCCGATTATCTCGACGGAGCCATGGAACCTTTCAGAATGCTGCAATACAACTATTACAGAAAAGGGCTCGATGAAATGGCGAATAATGTGGAACGAGGCAGAACTGAAATCACCAACACTCTGCTCCAGGATCTGAAGAAAGCCCGTACGGACAGACCGCTCAGTCTGCTGCCACAAATCTGGACAGACTACAAGAAGGACGAGCTTGCTAACATCTATCAGAAACATGGCACTCAGAAGGAGAAAGAAAGCATTTATGAATTGCTCTTCTCCATCAATCCTTCTCAAAACTCATATTGGGACAAAATCAAGGAATAAGCCTACATGCTTTATCATTCGGGAAAATCCAAATGATGGAATAAAAGCTGGTTCTTTTAGATTAAGTTCCTTTAAAACAATAAGATAAGAAATTATGCTCAAGCAATTATACATCAAGAATTTCACGTTGATTGACGAGTTGGACATTCCTTTTTATCCAGGATTCTCAGTCATCACGGGCGAGACGGGTGCCGGAAAGAGCATCATTCTCGGAGCCATCGGACTGCTTCTGGGCAACCGTGCAGACAGCAAAGCCATCAAGGCTGGAAGAGACCGATGCGTGATAGAAGCCCACTTCGACCTGTCAAAATACGGAATGCAGAATTTCTTCGATGCTAACGATATTGATTATGATGCAGAAGACACCATCATCCGCCGCGAACTGACTGCTGCCGGAAAGAGCCGTGCCTTCATCAACGATACGCCTGTTCCGTTGACCAAGATGAGAGAACTGGGCGAACAGCTCGTCGATATTCATTCGCAGCATCAGAATCTCCTGCTGCAGAAGGAAGACTTCCAGCTCAGCGTGGTTGATATTATTGCCCACGATGAAAAGCAGAAGAAGGCTTATCTTGACGAATACAAGAACTATAAAAAGGCTAAGCTGCAGCTGGAAGACCTGAAAGCGGAAATCGCAAAGAACAGGGAGAACGAGGAATTCATGCGCTTCCACTTTAAGGAACTGGATGACGCTAACCTGCAGGAAGGCGAACTTGAGCAACTGGAACAGGAAGCAGAAACCCTGAGCCATTCTGAAGACATCAAGACTGCGCTCTATGAGGCAGATAATGCACTCTCGGGCGAAGACGGCAGTATCCTCGACAAGCTGAAGAATGCAGCCCAGCAGATTGACAATATCAAGGAGGTTTATCCGGATGTAAAAGAGGTGGCTGAGCGAATGCAGAGCAGCTATATAGAGCTCAAGGATATTGCCCAGGAAATAAGCGGAAGCGTTGACAATGTTGAGTTTGACCCGAACCGGCTTGAAACCATCAATTCCCGTCTCGACCAGCTCTACTCGCTCCAGCAGAAATTCCATGTGGAAAATGTAGAAGAACTCATCGCCACTCGCGAGCGAATCAACGAACAGTTGCAGCACATCGATAATGGTGATGAAGACATAGAAGAACAGGAAAAGCAAGTTGCCCTTCTGCTTGCCAAGGCTGAAAAGCTGGCTGGTGAACTGACTGCCATCCGAACAAAATCGGCCAGAAAGATAGAAGAAGAAATGAAGAAACGTCTCATTCCTCTGGGAATTCCGAATGTCCGCTTCGAAATTTCATTCTCCGCCAAGCCGCTCTGTCCTGATGGTGTTGACAAGGTAAATTTCCTGTTCAGCGCCAACAAGAGCACGCTTCTCCAGCCGGTGAGTCAGGTTGCTTCCGGTGGAGAAATCGCCCGCGTCATGCTTTCTCTGAAGGCCATGATCAGCGGAGCCGTAAAACTGCCAACCATCATCTTCGATGAAATCGACACGGGAGTAAGCGGTAAGATTGCTGAAAAGATGGCTGAAATCATGACAGAGATGGGCAACCTGAACCGTCAGGTTATTTCCATCACCCACCTGCCGCAGATTGCTTCCATGGGAACCCATCATTACAAGGTTCTGAAAGAAGAAACCGAAGAGGGAACTCTTTCTCACATGAAGGAACTCAGCGAGCAGCAGCGCATAGAAGAAATCGCCCAGATGCTCAGCGGAAGCGACATTACGCCTGCTGCCCTGGCAAATGCTAAGGAGTTGCTCAATAAGCACAAGCAACAAAAATAAGATTATGAAAAAAATAAATATGATCATGATGGGACTGATGCTCGGAGCATCGTCCCTCTATGCCCAGCCGGGTTCGGTCCAGAAACTGGCTAAGAGCGTTTTCACCTTGACTACTTTCAATCAGAAAGGCGACATTATCGCCTCTACCCAAGGTGTTTTTATCGACAACAAGGGAACGGCTATCAGTACCTTCAAACCATTTGTCGGAGCTGTAAAGGCAAGCGTTGTTGACGCTTCCGGCAAATCGATTCCTGTTGAGGCCATCATGGGAGCCGATGAACTCTATGATGTGGCTAAATTCCGCATCAACGCCTCTACAGTTGCCGCCCCTATTGCAACCAAGGAATCGGCTGCTGGCGACAAAGTCTGGCTGGTTCCTTATTCTATCAAGAAGCCGGCTTACCAGCAGGAGGACATCAGTAGCGTAGAGAAGTTCAAGACTACGTACAACTATTACATCTTCTCGAATAGTGCTCCCGAAAATGCAGTAGGTTGTCCGTTTGCCAACAAGAACGGCCAGGTCATCGGTCTGATGCACAGCAATGGTCAGGTTACGGCCATCGACGCCAACTACGCCAAGCAGCTGAAGGTAACCGGTCTTTCTAGTCTTGACGCAGCACTTCGCGAAACCACCATCCGTACAGCTCTTCCTGATACAGAGAACGAAGCGATGACGATGATGACTCTGAAGAAGGGCCAGACTACAGCTGATGAGTATGAGAAATATAGCGATGAGTTTATCAGCAAATTCCCTACTTCAGCCTTCGGTTACAAGGAGAAAGCCACTTATCTGACGGATAAGGCAGAATATGATGCAGCTGCCAAACTGATGGAAGAAGGCATTAAGAAATCGGCTGCCAAGGATGAGGCTCATTCCAACTATGCCGACCTGATTTATCAGAAGATTATTTACAAGGGCGATTCTGTTTATAAAGACTGGACGCTCGACAAGGCGATTGCTGAGGCTCAGAAGGCTTACGAAATCAAGGCACAGCCTATTTACCGCCATCAGGAAGCGCAGATTAATTTCTTAAAGGGTGAGTATCAGAAAGCTTACGATACTTTCATGGATCTTACTAACACTTCACTTCTCAGCGGCGAACTCTATTTAGAGGCTGCCCAGGCCAAGAAGAATCTCAAGGCTCCTGCCAAGGAGATTGAAGTTTTGCTCGATAGTGCGGTAAGCGTTGGAAACAAGACCGGAATGGTTGCGAATTACTATCTGGCTCGTGCAGAATTTCTGAAAGAGCAGGGTGAATTCCGTCGTGCAATTCAGGATTATAATATGTACGATTCCATTGCCCGTCCTGTTTCGCCAGCCTTCTTCTACACCCGTTACCAATGTGAAACCAAGTTGCGCATGTGGCAGCCAGCCCTGCTCGATATTGCCCGCACCTGTTACCTGGCTCCTAAAGAGCCTACATATTTTGCAGAATGGGCAAGTCTCGACTTGCGTGTAAAGCGTTATGATGAGGGAATCAGCGCAGCCACCCATTGTATTGAGTTGGCTCCTGAATATGCTGACGGCTACCTTCTCTTAGGTTTGCTCCAGAAGGAGAAAGGAAATAAGGAAGAGGCCATCAAGAACCTGAAGAAAGCCCAGGAACTCGGCGATTCACGTGCTGAAGGGTATCTCAAGAAAATGAAGTAATTAGTGGACTGCTAGCCTGCTTTATACTTTTAAAGCCAAAAAGAGGGTGAATCATATATTTATGACTCACCCTCTTTCATATTATATACTTAACTTTTCCAAAATAGTTTAGTACTGTCTCAAAGCACCGAGCAATTCTGCATTCTCGCTCTTGTTTCCGATAGTAATTCTCAGACAATTGCCGCACAACTGAACCTTGTTGCGGTTTCTTACGATAATGCCTTGCATCACCAAATAATTGTAAATGGCGTTGGCGTCGGTCATTTTAGCCAGGAAGAAGTTTGCATCAGTAGGATAAACCTTCTCGCAGATAGGCAGATCCAGGAACGCAGCCATTACCTTAGAACGCTCCTGCAGGATGTTCTTCACCCATTCGTCAACCTTCAGCGGATTCTTCATCACTTCCAGCGCATGTTCCTGAGTAAGCAGATTGATGTTATAAGGATATTTCACCTTATTGAATATGTCAACAATCTCCTTGCTTGCAAAAGCCATTCCCAAACGGAGGGCTGCACAGCCCCACGCCTTACTCATGGTGTTGAGTACAATCATGTTAGGAAATCTGTCGAGTACGCTGCGGAATGTGCGCTCCGAAGAGAAATCGGCGTAGGCTTCGTCGATAATGACAATACCCTGGAATTTCTGCAAAACCTCTACGATTGCCTCGCGGTTGATGTGATTGCCTGTAGGATTGTTCGGACTGCAGATCCAGATTACTTTCGTCTGTTCATCGCAGGCTGCCAGCAGTTTTTCTGCAGAAATCTGATAGTTTTCATCGAGCAGCACAGAGCGATACTCCACATCGTTGATGTCTGCGCATACTTCATACATTCCGTAAGTAGGCGCAATCGCCACTACATTATCCTTGCCCGGGCGGCAGAATACACGGTAAACCAAATCAATGGCCTCGTCTGAACCATTGCCCAGGAAGATTTTCTCTTCACTCACACCCTTAATCTTGCTGATCTGCTTCTTCAGTTCAACCTGCAGCGGATCAGGATAGCGATTGTAAGGGTCATTATATGGATTTTCGTTGGCGTCGAGGAAGACGCGGGCATTTCTGCCTGCAAACTCCGTACGGGCGCAACTGTAAGGTGCCAGATTCCAGATATTCTCTCGGCACAAATCTTTCAATTCTTTCATTTTTCTTTCAAAAGCTATTAAGAAGTATCTTTACTACTTCCCGTTTCACCCTATTATTTCAAACTGTTCACTCTCAGCCTCATCGCGTTGGCATGAGCTTCTAGCTGCTCATTTTCTGCCATGGTCACTACAGCATTTCCAATGTTACGAATACCTTCTTCTGTAAGATGCTGGAAGGTGATTTTGCGATTATAACTGTCCAGGTTCACTCCGTTGTAAGCCAAAGCATAACCGTGGGTTGGCAACGTATGGTTCGTGCCGCTTGCATAGTCGCCAGCACTTTCGCACGCATAGTTGCCGAGGAATACACTACCTGCATTCACTACCTTTTCTGCCAGCTGCTCATAATCGGCTGTGGCGATAATCAGATGCTCCGGCGCATAAGTGTTGCAGAGGTCTATTGCCTCCTCTTCGGTCTTTACAAGGATAAACTTAGAGTTGTCTAATGAGGTCTGTGCCATTTCCTTACGTGGCAAACGTTCAAGTTGTGCTTCAACTTCATTCTTTACATCGTTCAACACCTTTTCAGATGTAGTGATGAAGAAAACCTGAGAATCGAAGCCATGTTCAGCCTGCGACAAGAGGTCAGCTGCAGCAAACACAGGGTTGGCTGTTTCGTCGGCGATAAGGCAAACTTCAGACGGACCGGCAGGCATGTCGATAGCCACATCGTGCAGGGAAACCTGCTGCTTGGCAGCCATGACAAACTGGTTGCCCGGACCGAAAATCTTATAAACCTTAGGCACGCTCTCCGTACCGTAAGCCATGGCTCCGATAGCCTGAACGCCACCCGCCTTGAAGATTCTGCTCACGCCTGCAATCTTTGCCGCCATGAGAATAGCCGGGTTCACCTTGCCTTCTTTGTTAGGAGGAGTGCAGAGTACTATTTCTTTACATCCTGCAATCTTGGCAGGAGTTGCCAGCATCAGAACGGTGCTGAAGAGAGGAGCAGTACCTCCCGGGATATACAATCCCACCTTCTCAATAGCCACACTCTTCTGCCAGCAGGTTACACCAGGGCAAGTTTCAACCTTTACACCTTCAAACTTCTGGCTATGATGGAATGCGGCAATGTTATGATGGGCGAGGTGCAAAGCGTCTTTCAGTTCTTGAGAAACCATTTTCTCAGCCTCTTCGATTTCAGCTTCAGTCACAGCCAAAGAATCGAGATCGGCATGATCAAACTTCTCCTCGTAACGCTTCACGGCTTCGTCGCCATGGTTTTTCACATCGTCGAGTACACCTTGTACGGTCGCATTAAGCTGCGAAACATCCAGGTGTGGGCGTTTTACAATCTCGCTCCATTCCTCCTTTGCAGGATACTTTATTACCTTCATTCCTTTTATTAATGTTTAATTATTATACATTGAACTTTGAGATTTGAACTTTGAACTGTATGATTACTTTTACTTTGAGATTTGAACTTAGAACTGTATGATATACATTTATAACTGTATTACAACAGCAGGGCTATTCATAAAGTTCAATGTTTAATGTTCAAAGTTCAAAGTAATCAAGTTACAATATCATCTTTTCGATTGGTGTTACCAGGATGCCCTGTGCACCGAGTTCCTTCAACTTGCCTATGATTTCCCAGAAACGCTTCTCATCAAGCACGGTGTGGATAGAGCACCATTCCTCATCAGCCAATGGGATAATCGTAGGACTCTTGATGCCTGGCAATACTTCAGTAATCTCCTGAACCTTTGCCTTAGGTGCATTCATCATCACGTATTTCTTGTCCTGTGCAGAACGTACAGCCTCGAAGCGGAACAGCATCTCGTTCAGAATCTCATGCTTCTCCTCGTCCATGTTCCAGTTGCCAATGAGCAGAGCCTCGCTCTTCATCACCACCTCAACCTCAGCAAGATTGTTGCTGACCAGAGTAGAACCTGAACTTACAATATCGAAAATGCCGTCAGCCAAACCGATGCCTGGACTGATTTCTACAGAACCCGTAATAACATGGATGTCGGCATTGATGTTGTTCTTCTTCATAAACTTGCGTAGGATGTTAGGGTAAGAAGTGGCAATCTTCTTGCCGTTGAACCATTGCAATCCCGGATAATCAATCTTCTTAGGAATGGCGAGGCTCAGGCGGCACTTGCTGAAACCCAGACGGTCGATAATCTGCGCATTCTCTCCACGCTCTACAAACTCGTTCTCGCCCACGATACCGATATCTGCCACACCAGAGGCTACGCTCTGAGGAATATCATCATCACGAAGGTAGAGAACCTCGAGAGGAAAGTTGCTTGACTGCACCAGGAGGGTGCGTTTAGAGGCACTTACCTTGATGTCTGCCTCTGATAAAAGATTCATGGTGTCGTCGAAAAGACGACCCTTGCTTTGTACTGCTATTCGTAACATATTTCTATATTTTGTTTGAAAAACATTGCAAAAGTACACATTTTTATTAGAATAAACAAATAATTTTTCACTTATGTGCAAAATATTTCGTACTTTTGCAGCTGAAATGAAGAATAAAGGATATTTATACGCATTATATGCACTATTTTTGCTCTCTGCCTGTGCCGACAAGAAACCGCAGCAGGAGCTTACGCCATGGGGAACTCCCGTAGGCGAAATGGAGTATGCGGATAACTCTGATGGGGCTGATGGCGATGAAAAGAAACCTGCTTCAACCAACAAAGGGCTTTCGCTCGAAGATATTCAGGCCAATGGTGAGCTCATCATGCTTACCGTTAATGGTCCTACTACCTATTATGATTATCACAGCCACGGAATGGGACTTCAATATCTGCTCTGCGAGAAGTTTGCCCAGCAGATTGGCGTGTCGTTACGTGTAGAAGAATGTAAGGATACGGCTGAAATGGTGCGCAAGTTGGAGAAGGGAGAAGGCGATGTGATTGCCGTGCCCCTTCCCCGAAAACTGACCAGAGGCAACCTGCTGTTCTGTGGAGTTACGCCCGACAGCACCCGAACCCAATGGGCTGTGCAGAACGGCAACAAGAGTCTTGCCGACACCTTGAACGGCTGGTTTAAGCCCAAGCTGATTGCTCAGGTCAAGCAGGAAGAATCGTGGCTGCTTTCTTCTGCCAGCGTGCGTCGCCACGTTTATTCACCATTCCTGAACCGTTCCAAGGGTGTTATTTCACGCTACGACCACCTCTTCCAGCGCTATAGTGGAACGGCTCGCATGGATTGGCGCCTGATGGCTGCCCAATGTTATCAGGAGAGTTGTTTCGACCCGAATGCGAAGTCATGGGCTGGAGCATGCGGACTGATGCAGATTATGCCAAGCACGGCTGCCCATCTGGGTTTGCCTATGAGTATGATTCATGAACCAGAGGCGAATGTGGCTGCGGCAGCCAGATATATGGCGGAACTGCAAGGCCATTTTGCGGATGTAGGCGACCCGTTCCAGCGCATGCTTTTTGCCCTGGCATCTTATAATGGTGGCTATTTCCACATCAGAGATGCAATGTCGCTGGCTCGCAAACATGGTCAGAATCCGCACAACTGGGGCGTGATCCGCGGTTATATTCTGCGCCTTTCGCAACCGGCTTATTACACAGACCCGGTGGTGAAATATGGTTACATGCGAGGCACGGAGACGGTAGATTATGTGGATAGAATCAGAGCCCGCTGGGGTGAATACAGCGGTGGTTCGGGCTTCCATGAGAGTCTTAGAGGCAGCGGTATGGGCAGCGGCTCCTTCCATGGAGCTCCTATTAAATCAAAGCGCCATTACCAGAATAAGTACCATATATAATAGATAGGTGTTCAAGTTTCGCAAGTTCAGGAGTTAAAGGAGTAAAAGAAGTTAAAGGAGTTAAAGAAGTTATCGCTCCCTACGGTCGCTGAGGAGTTAAGACAACAGTCTTTTTGGCGTATTTTTTTACGCAGCAAGACATACGTCTTAACTCCTTAACTTCCTTAACTCCTTAACTTCCTTAACTCCTTTAACTTCCTGATATGCGAAAGTTCAGTTTTTACATTTTTGTCATGTGGTAACCCAGCATTTTTAATTCTACAGCTATTCCCATGAGGAACATCTGGTGGAGGGCAGCAACGAAACCACGGAAGGCCTCCTCGCTTCCAGGCTGCAGATTCAGATGAATCAGCTTGCTGTAAGAACGCGAAGCACATTCTGCAACCACATTCGTCACAGCCTTATGCGCTTCCCCGTTCAGCAGCAGAACCTTTTCGCAGATGTAATCATCCATGTGGTCGAAATCTATTCTGTCACGGAGATATTCATAATGATTTTCTACCTTGCTGTAGAGTTCCCAATCTTCATCCCAATACTTGGCAAGTGCCATTCCTACATACATGATCCAACCCAATGAAACCGTTGGATATTTGGCAAACTCGCGAATCGCATCAGGCAGATAACTCTCGCCTACTTTCTGCCACAGCTCTTCCAAATCCGGAGCCTCCGGCAAATGAGCATCTACCTTATCAATACCCAGCAGATATCGATAAAGATCTTCCTTGAAGATCGCTTCAAAATTCTTTTTCTCTTCCATTTATCTTTTTCGAATATTATTTATATAAAGCTTTTGCCCTTATAGGGCGCCTTGCTGATTTTCTCTTATACCCAGGGTGTTGCCCTGGGCTAGGAGCTTCTGCCCTTTCAGGGCGAGAGGCGTAAATTACTGAACTCTGCAAACCCTGATTCCTATCTGTACCGGATGTTTGTGCATGTAAGTATAAAGTGTCATCGGTTCATCAATCACCTTCTTGTGAATGCTGCTGGCGTTGAGCAGATGCAAACCGTCTTTGTGCCAGGAGGCAATACCGATATGGGTTGTGTCGAGCCCCTTCTTGTTGGTGATGATGGCGATAATGTCGCCGTCGTGGATGGCGTTGCGGAAAACTGCCGTGTTGGCAATCTTGCCCTTCGGAACATAACGGTAACGCTTGCCGTTCACACTCTGTTCCAGTTTTCTGATTCCTGATTGCCATTCCGGATGAGCCTTGAGCATCTTATAACTCGAAACATGTGTACTCATCCAGTTGATGTTCACGGTCTGAACGGCCGAGAAAGGAGGATTGGGCGCAATATTCTTCACGATTCCCTCGCGCTCGTTTGCATCCATCCAAATCGTGAAATAATGCTGGCGTTTAACATAGGAAACCTCTCCGCCCACATAACGCACATTCCGGAGATGTTTGCAGAAAGCCGAGAAAGAAGTCTCATCTTTCTTGGCGCATAGGGTGAGCGCCGTAACCATCTCTACGTATGTGGTGCAGTCCAGCTCACGGGTGTTCACGATGAGCACCTCTTCCTTCGTCCGGTCCAGCGTGCCGCCCACATAAGGAACGCCCGCCATCTGCTTGCCAAACCAGAGCGTCCAACTGGCTGGCTTCTTCTTCATCGCCCTTGCCTGTTGCAGCAGCCCCACAATCCGCAGACTGTCCTGCCGCTGATAAACCACATTCACCCTGGCTTCTCCCGGAACAGCCAGCAGACAAGCCAGTATGGCGGCTGCCATTTTCGTAAATATTTTCATCTCTTCTTTTTTATATGTTAATGATGACGTTTCCTGCCAAAGTTCACGCCCACATAAATATTGAGTGAGCCAAACGAATTGTTGGTAGAAAACTGTTTTTTCTTATAGTTGTAAGAATGGTTGATGGTGCTGGCGCCCGCGTACCAATGCGTATTGTTCCACACCACGCCGAAGCGCCCGATTCCATCCAGGTTCACATTCTTGAAACTGAAGTTGATAATGTCCAGATGTTCACTTTCATTATCCGATTTCGAGCTGTTGTAAGCCACACCTACCGAGAGCGAAGCATTAAAGAGCCAGTTCTTGGCGAAAACCCAGTTGTAAGCATAGCCGCAGGTTACGTTCACATCGCTGTATTTCACCTTGCTGAACATCAGCGAACTGTCTATCTTGGCTTCAGGAGTTCCCCCGTCTGTCAGATTTTTGTTCAACTTTTCATCTACAAGATTGGTCAGTTTATCCCAGTTCACCTCCAGTTCATGCTCCGTGTAACCGATTCCCAGAAGCATGGAACCGGCA
The DNA here is from genome assembly GCF_019127135.1 of Segatella copri. GTDB lineage: Bacteria > Bacteroidota > Bacteroidia > Bacteroidales > Bacteroidaceae > Prevotella. The sequence goes on from NZ_JAHOEA010000004.1 coordinate 101,134, forward strand.
CTTCTCCGCTGCACCGTACTCTGCGAATAGGCAGCAGGATAAGAGAAGCGGCGATGGTTGAAGATGTAATAAAGATTGAATCCCTTGATACTCGATTTGAAACCGTCGAAAGGAGTTTTGTGGATAGGGGCGCAATTGATGTGCTCACCCAGATTCATCCGCTGAACATGATAGTCATTTCCCGTCTGTCGCCAGAACAGGTCTATTCCCAGCAGACTGCTGTAGAGGCTCAGGTCAAACTCCTTCTTGTTGGTGTGGTTGTTTCCGAAATTGATGTGCTTCAGGTCGAACGTATAACCCAGGAACACCCATCGCCAGCCCAGATAAGGCCCCAGTCGGTAAGAAGGATCAGGAGCAAAGGAAATGCTCTGTCCTTCGCGGTTTCTGAGCGTATATTTCTCGTAGGTATTGGTGTTCTGCAGCATCACCGTATAATTGTAGTGCTGGTCTTCGATATAAGAAGAATCCGTACTGTTGAATTCTCTGAAGAACCGGGTGAATACATTTCCTACCTGATGGAAGAAAGTTTTTCGATGGCGCTCTTTCACAAGGCTGTCCTTGGAATTGTGCATGAACATCGTCTTGTTGAAGAGCGTTCCCAGCATGGTAGAATCCACAGGCTCCCCTGCCCTTGCCGAAGTGCAGACAAGAGAACAGATGATTGCAACTATACAGAAACTTCTCTTCATAACTTACTCTCTATTCCAGATGATGATGCTTCCTTGATGTATGCTTTCGAGATGATTTTGTAAAAAAATCAGTTCTTCCACAACACACGGTCCAGCACCCAGTTCACAGCCGTAGCCGAAACGCTGGTGCAGTCGCATTTGCCTATTCCCTGCAGATGCTCAATCACACTCTTGATGAGTGGCAGCTGCACGTAAGGCGGATTCGGAACCGTAATCGAGTTCTTTCCTTCGCTCGTAATCACTTCTATCGGCTGGTAAGTGAACACCGAGAACGAGAGCGAACCTTTCTCGCCAATCACCTCGATGCAGTCTTCCTTCGCACTCTCATGTCCCACGAAGCACCAGCTTCCGCTGCCCGGAATTCCGCTCTCAAAGAAGAAGCACGCCGAAAGCGTATCTTCTGCCTGATAAAGATGCGCTCTGTTGGCAGGATAGCCGTGCGCACGGGTAATCACACCAAACAGATTCTGGAGCAAATCTATCTGATGAGGAGCCAGGTCGTAGAAATAGCCGCCGCCCGCAATATCCGGCTGCAGTCGCCAAGGCATTTCCTTACCGCTCTGAAAGTCGAGATCGCGTGGAGGAACCGAGAAGCGTACCTGCACATTTACCACATTACCGATGGTTCCGCTCTCGATAATCTCCTTTACCTTCTGGAAATAAGGAAGATAACGGCGATAGTAAGCCACAAAGCATGGAACACCCGTCTGCTCGCTGATGCGGTTGATGCGGATGCAGTCGTTGTAGCTCGCAGCCAGCGGTTTCTCTATGTAGCAAGGTTTGCCTGCACGCATCGCCATGATAGCGAAGGTGGCGTGAGAAGATGGTGGCGTGGCGATGTAAACAGCATTCACATCGGGGTCTTCTATCAACTCCGATGCATCCGTGTACCATTTGCGCACATGATGGCGCTCAGCATAGCTGCGTGCCTTGTTCTCGCTTCGGCTCATCACAGCCACTACCTGCGAACCCTCCACCTCGTTGAAAGCCGGTCCGCTCTTCTTTTCGGTTACTTCTCCGCAGCCGATAAATCCCCAATTAATCTGTTTCATTCTCTGTTGGTTTATTCTCTCCCGAAAGATTATTCTCCGGCGAGCGATTTGTTGATTTCGTCAATATAGTCGAGCACCTCGTCGCGTCCCGTCTTCTTCTCACTACTGGTAATGAAATAAGGTGGAAGCGCTTCCCAGCGGTCTTCCAGCGCATGCATCCATTTCTCTGCATTCATGCGAGCCTTGACCGGACCCAACTTGTCGGCCTTGGTAAAGACGATGCAGAAGGGAACGCCGCTCTCGCCCAGCCAGTCAACAAACTCGCGGTCTATCTTCTGCTGGTCGTGGCGCACATCGATGAGCACGAAGACGTTAGCCAACTGCTGGCGCTGCAGAATATAACTGCTTATCATCTGTTCCAGCTGTTTTTGTACGGTCTTCGAGCGCTTTGCGAAACCATAGCCCGGAAGGTCAACCAGATACCATTCGTTGTTGATGATAAAGTGGTTGATAAGTAGCGTCTTGCCCGGTGTGGCAGAAGTCTTAGCCAAACCTTTATGGTTGCAGAGCATATTGATGAGGCTCGATTTTCCCACATTACTTCTGCCGATGAAAGCATATTCAGCCTTCGTATCTTTCGGACACATGCTCACTCGTGGAGCCGATATTGTAAATTCTGATTTCTTAATTTCCATTCTTTCTATTTTCTTTTATAAATGTTTACACTAGTGTCCCGTTAAAACGAGACGATTATTAAATAAGTTATTAATACTCAAAAGTTTACGGACTTTTTATAGTGTATTCGATTTGATTTTGTATCTTTGCACGCATATTTAAAATACGTGTGCGA
>NZ_JAHOEA010000050.1 GCF_019127135.1 Segatella copri
CTGTCAAGCACGGTTCCGAGAGAAGGGAGGGTGAAATTCCCTCCACTTACTCGACAAAATTCACATAAAATGGAAAGCAAAGAATATTTTGAAAAGGTGATGCAGAACTACACCCAGAACCAAAAGGAACGTAGCCTGCGTAAGTATTGCAAAGATGAAGCAGTCGATTATGACTGGCTCATCCAGTACAAGAAGAACTATCCTTAACAGGAGAAACAGCAGGAGCCATCGCAAGATGCTTTCAATGTAGTTCTCACAACTTTTGGATCACTACATAGAGAGATGTTTCTGACATATTGCTATGGGAATACGCAATTGGCTTCAGACAGGAAGTCACTTCTCGGCCCAGAATCTGGCGTTATGTTCGGGGTGTTGGAAAGTTGCAAATTGAACAAAGTGAACTTTGGTGAGTACATTGAAGATATCCTTACTCGTATACTTTGTGGCGAGGAGGTTGATGTCTCGTTCCTGCTATGTGACTATGTCCGCCATTTTGAAGATGGTATGGATGCGGAGGTAACGAAGACATCCCAAGCCGTCGCTTGATTGTTAAATTTTAGAAAATCAAAACTTTATTCAAAAATACTGGTACGGCTAACCCGCTGATAAATAGTGGGGACGCTGTATTGGTGGTTTACCATTGACACTTCCTGCTCATTTGGAGAAATTAGGTGGATGCCTTGCTGGAATAGAAGATGAAAACGACGAGAAGTTAGACTATTTGTTGGAGAAGTATAAATGATGAAGGTATTTCTTGATACAAATGTGGCTCTTGACTTCTGGATGCACCGTGATGGCTTTTGTGACGAGGAACGTTAAGGATTTCCCTTTCTCTGACATTTCAGTCATGCCTCCTCATGAATTCTTGCAGAGAATGAATGTTACGTTGTAATTTTGTATATGAAAATTGACTTGTTACCTGCCTTGAATGGTGATAGTGTTCTTGTAGAGTATGTTCCATCCCACTACTTTTTAATAGATGGTGGGTATGTTGATACATATAAGGACTATTTGTTGCCGAAACTAAAAGAAATTTCTGAAAATGGTGGTGCAATTGATGTTATAGTAGTTACACATATTGATGCTGATCATATTTCTGGTATTATCAAGTTACTTGAAGAAGAGGCTCTTCCTATATCAATAGGAGAAATTTGGTACAATGGATATCGGCATATTCAGTCTGTTGTTAAGGTTTCTGCCAACGGGGAACATTTTGTGCATAACAATATTTGCAAGGCGGTACAATTGGCAGAATCTAAGAAAATTAGTGCTAGGCAGGGATGTACGTTGTCAACATTAATAGCAAGAAAAGGAATTCCTTGGAACGTTCCTTTGAGCGGTGCAACAATAAAAGGATTATATTCTTTTTCTTTTGGAAAGGCTACAATTCATATTCTATCTCCAAACAGTGACGATATTAGTAATGTGGAATCTTTTTGGAAGAAAAAGCTAATCATAGATGGTTTACTTTCAAAAGCTCATAGTGAAGAATTTTGGGATGATGCATTTGAGTATTCTTTGAGCAAAGATAAACCTGGTTTTCATTATCATGAAAGAAATGTATCTAAGAGTTATGACTTGATTAAGATGATGGAGGAAATATATGAACCGGACGATTCTGCTACAAATGGAAGTTCTATTGCTTTTGTATTGGAAGTAGATGAAAAAAGAGTATTGTTTTTAGGAGATGCTCATGCAGAAACAATAGTAGATTCATTGATGGAATTGTATGGCAAAGGAAATGCGCCTTTCTGGTTTGATGCAGTTAAGTTATCACATCATGGTAGCTATAATAATAATTCTCCAGAATTGTTGAAGTTGATTAGGTGTAATAATTGGTTGATCTCTACTAATGGAGATAAATATAATCATCCAGATTTGCCAACATTGGCTCATATTATTGCCAATGGTAATAATCATGAACCAAGGTTGTATTTTAACTATAATATAGAATTATCTAGAGAATTGACTGCTCAAAGCTATCATGATGATTTTGAATTTGAGATTATTACTCCAGTAGGAGAACAAGGTATAACGATAACTATTTGAAAATATGGAAGGAAGATTAATTGTTCGGATTGTTTGTGGAAAGGAAGTTGGAACTGCATTCTATGTAGCTCCTGACCTTCTATTAACTGCATATCATACAGTGGCATGCTATTCTGATGATGCCGAAAATATAGTAAAGGATTCAACTGATGGTGACCTGCATTTTGAAGTTATACGGAATATTGAAGAATTTGATATTTCAATATTAAAAGTATCGGCACGTTCAGAAAAAGACTTTTATGGCTTACAAGCACACCATCTAAGAATTGATGAAGATGTAGAGTCGTTTGGATATCCTGATAAAAATAGTGATGGTGGGTTAAGGCTTTATGGAAAAATAAACCAAAAGGTTTATGGTAAACCTGCTAATTACCAGCTCTGTCCGAAAGACATTAGTGATCTATATGATTATCAAGGAATGTCAGGTGCTCCTATTCTAATAAGAGACAAGGTAGTAGGAATCGTTATTGAACAAACAGGAAACCATTTGTCTTTTGTCAGTGTAGAAATAATTAGTTCTGTTTTGACAGAAATAAAAATAGAGAAGGAAGAAAGTATTAATTCTATACCTGCTTCTATAGGAAAAGATGTAGAAAAATCTCAACCTAATTATTCTGTGTTTGAGTCACTTGATACTGTTCTTTCTAATGACAAGTCTCATTGGATTTTGCTTTATGGTTCACCAGGATGTGGCAAGACAACTGTTGCAGGTGGTTTCGAATCAAGAACTGATAGGGTAAAAATTCTTGGCAGATTCTTTTTTAAGGTGCCTAATGATGACATGAGTCGGGCTATCAGATGTTCGGAAGGATACTTCGTAGATTGGATAGAGACTGTGTTTGTTGCTACATCTTGTGTAGATGTAAAAAAAATGACACCAGAAGAAAAAAGAAAAAGTGTCTCAGACTGGTTTAGATACATGAGCAATATCCTTTCTGTTGACGATAAATCTGGCGTTATCATTATTGATGGCTTAGATGAATTGGTAACTGATAGGGATAATCGTATAGATGACATTCTATCCTTGCTGCCAGAGAGTTTGCCAAGCAATATAAAAGTAGTTTTGTCATGTATTAGTGAAGATATACTTCCTGCCACTATTATAGGAAAGTTGCTTGATGAATTTAAAATTGAGGTAACTCCCCTAAATATGCAAGCATGTGAATCCTATATAAAGGCGAATAGCGGTGAATGGGAGAAAACATTTCCATTTATTCAAGCCGTAGCTCATAAGACACAAGGTCATCCTCTGTATATGAATTATCTATGCCGCTATATGGCGGAATCTTTTGATGAAAAGACGAAAGGAGTTGAATTGGAGGAATGGTTGGATAGTTTACCTACCATAGGTGGAGATATTACCGCTTATTATGAATCAATTTGGAAAAAAGCAAATCCAAAAGGATGCGCTTTTGAAGTGTTGGCTTTATTGTCTCAAATTCGTGGCTCTGTATTGGAATCACAACTACTTAACATGATGGTGTCCCCAAACCCATATGATTTTAAGCAATCTATTAGAGAGTTCAGACATTTGTTGAAAGAAAAGGATGCAGAGCGATATGAGATTTATCATAGTTCATTCAGGCTTTTTGTTACTCATAAATTGGGTTCGATAATAGGCTTTACAAATGATCAGATTGGAAAATATTGTTTGGCACATAAAGATTTGCCTTATTCAATAGAAAACACTCTCCATCATTTGGTAAATGGTAGCGATGTGATGAAAGGATTGGAAATGTGTAATCAAGAATGGGCAGACTTATGTGCTATGCATGATGTTTCTCCAGATTTGATAATGCATGATATTAAGGAATGTTTGGCTCTTGCTGTAGATAATGGGCTGCCAATAGAGGTAATTAGGTTGATGTTGCTAGCTCAACGCATCGAGAATCGTTGTGATTCTATAATGGTGGACCATGTGGATGCTTTTATTGATTTGAGTTTATTACGAGGAAAACCTGATGTGGCAATGAAATATATTGTAAGAGATAATAGACTTTTGGTAGATCTTCCAAGAGCTATGTCCTACCTTCGTATTATGTTTGAATTGAATTATAAAGAGCAGGCTCTTGATTTAGCAGAATCAATTGAAGCAAAAATTCGTCAGATTCTTGAGGATAAATCCCAAAAGTATATAGATACATATGTATTTGTAGCTAAAGGCTTTTTGATAGTTGAAGGTGTTTTGGCGGGTGTTGAGAATCAAAAAGATTTGGTTGGCTATTTGACTCATACTCTTAATTATTTGAAGGCGGATACAGAAGAACAAACTAATGAGATGATTAGCTCAATTAGAAGCGAAATTATAGCTTATCAACTCTCTAATCACGTAAGGTCTGGCAAAATTGTGGACTTTGATAAACATCTTAAGAGGTTAGATACTAATTGGGATGAAAGAATTGTTATGCTTTTAATAAACGTGATACACTTATATGAAGAGAAAGATTCTGAACTTCATAAAATAGGGTATAATGAGTCTTTTAATTTTTGCTTAAAGAAGTTAGAAGATGTTTTATTACAGCATGATTTCGCATTTTCAAATGAGGATATCAAAAAAATATTAGCAGTACTTATCGGTAAACCTATACAAGCATGTGTGATAAAGAAATTATTGGAAAAATATAAACCAGAACTCTTGCCATTTTCTTTTAGGAATGCTAATGGAGTTGATGTTGAAGTAAATTCTGTATTTGAATACTACATACAAAGCTTTTATAAGGCATATGAAGATGACGATTTTTCACTCCCGGAATTGAATAGAAATTATAAAGATGATGGGTCTTGGGAAAAGTATATAGAGATGTTGGTTGCTCGTACTGCTTACATTCATGGTTTGCTAAGAATGCGTACGGATGGTGATGACCTTTCCTCAATCTATGTAAAATTTAAAGATATTCTTGATTGTCTTGATTTTTCTTTTGAGGAAAGAATCAATTGGAAACGAAGTTATCTTTTGCCTGAGAAGTTAATACCGTTCTTGTATACAAAATTGGCGGAAATATATGGTGATTTTTTTGCTGATAGGATAGATGATCTAATGGAACATGTCAAGAGCAGAATGTCTAATCAATTGTGTTTGTATAGAGAAGGCTATTGTGATACTTTTATTGGAATGGCTAAAATCTTGGGAGAAAAGAATATGCGGATGCAAGCTCTTTTCTTTGCAGATGAAGCTGTCAAGTTCATTCTTTATGCAGTTATGAACAGATGGGAACGTTGTAACTATTTGCTTCAGTTATGTTGCGAATATGCTAGGTGGGGGGAAACATTGAAAGTTCAAACTACTTATGCGGAAGTGTTGAAAAGTTCTATGGGACCAGATTGGTATAAAGAGGCCCAACTGGACTTAATTAATGAATTTCGCAAATCTGACATACCGTTAGATGCTGTTCAAGTTGCTCATATGGCTGCGATTTTTGAAGAAGCGTCTGGTGAAATGACGTTTCAGCGATATGTTCAGCAAGAAAAAAACGAGTTTGTGGCAACAATCGCCAAGACTTCTTCTTTATCAGATGCAATTGGTTATTATATGTTTGAAACTTTGCCTTCACCAGAAAGTATTATCTGTAATGCTGAGGAATGGAAGGTTGACATGCCTAAATTAGGTGATGGGTATGATCTTGGTGCCAATCATTTAATAGAGGCTAGTGCTATATGCCAGTTATTGAGAGAATGTAAAGCGATATCACCTTACATAAGATATGCCATTAGTGAACTGTTTTGGGAAAACTGGGATAAGCTACACAATGATAATCAATACGCTAGCCTTCACTCTGAAATTATAGTAGAGTTGGGGATGGAAAAGTCTATAGAAATACTAGCTCCAAGAATGGCTGAGTATATAGTCTCTGACTATGATAATAAAAAAGGTGAGTATCTAAAAGATTTCGAAGAAACAACAACTTCTAATGAGTTCTTTGATGCTTTGAAACAAAATTTGAGAAAGCATAATTATAAATGGGAGCGAACTGAGTCGGAAGAAAAAACATCGGAAAAGCGAGAAAGTCTACAAGAGAGGCTTGGCTTACTTCCTTCAAGCAAGGTGCTTTTAGACAATATGAGAAAGAGCATAATTTCACCAGTTGGTACTTATTGGTTCTCGCTCAGTGAATTTATTACTCCACTTATCAATATGCCGGATTTTGATAGATGTAAGCTATATGATGTGATTTCTAGCCATTATAACATCAATGTTCAACCTTCAAGACAACAAGATAGTAAATTTAGTTGGATGAAAGGTTTTCATAAAGAAATCAATCAAGATGAGCAAATGATTCATTTTCTCATCTGGTTTCTTGTGCATCCAGATATTAGTGTTTCCAAAAGAGCAAGTGGGGTATTGAAATGGCTAAGTACTTATGATACAAGAGTAATTAAATGCTTGATAGAGGAAATTCTATATCCATGTGAAGTGGGATTAAATACAGAGGCTTCTAGCGTTTTATTAAATATTGCAATGATGGCTCCCTCTTTGGTCCTAGAGAGTTTTCAGGATATTGATATTAAGAAGAAATTGTTAAGTGTTTGTAATTTCTCGGTATCGTGGAATCTTTATGAAATAGCATTGTTATTGTCAGAGAAATGTGGATATTGTTGTATGTTGGAAGAACTGCAACATGTTATCCCAGAAAGTTTGCCGGATAGAAGCGATGTTCTCTTTGAGAATGACGATAAAATGTTTGTTAGTACTAAAATTGATGCACTTAATTATTGGCAAGTTACTGGGGGAAAAGAGTTCGCGAAACCATATTTGGATGCAGTGCATCGACTGCAAGGAGATGGTACATTAGATAGATTATTCCAATCTGATAGGTATGTCCATAGGAGTTTCTATTTGGGACAAATATTTAAGGGTAGATGTGCTAGAACTATGGAAGATATACTTAATAATGTACTCTATGGTAAAGTAGATATTAGGAGAGCTAGTGATGTGTATAATGTAATTAATAGTTAATATGTATGACTAAGCAATTAGGAACTTTATATTCAGATAGGGAGGATTTTGAGAGAGGTTCAAATCTCTTAAAAGAGTGTATGGAAAATAAGCATATTTCGTTTGCGCAAGGTATGGTGAATCATTTAGTGGATTCCTTGAAGAGAGCAAAAAAACTTCCAAATGGCAGGCTGGATTTATATACGATAGATGAATCCATTCGTTCTGTTTTCCATATCTTAGTGTCTGATCATTTCGATAAAATATATGAAGCCAAGTAGTAAATATGGCATGCCTACGCCAAAATCGCGTGAAGAATTTGAACACAATGTTTTTCTCACGAAAGACGATATTGAACGCCATAGTGATAATCCATCATATTTGTCAAATCGTTTATGGGCTTTAGGTGATTCTCTGGAACATGCAAGATATTTGCCAAACAAGCGAATAGAACTACCTACGATTGATGAAAGAATGAGGCTAATTTCTAATATGATGGATTGGGAAAAATATCTTCCACCAGTTTCAATAGAAAAGTAAGTATTCGGTGAAAGCCGTATTGTGCGCCTAGATAAAGTTTTGTACCTTTGCACCGTTATTTTAAATTATTCAAATTATGGTACAAGGCAAGAAACAATTAAACAGTAAGCCAAAGTTCGCCGAGGTTGTAATCGGTGACAATGAGGCGAAGGAGATGCGTGAGTCTGCAAATGCTCGCAACCATCTAAAATTAAGCTATCCCAATGGTGTGACACTAATTCTCCCTGCTGGCATCAGTATCGAACGTAAACCACCAATACAGCGTAAGGTGGGTTAAATGAAAAATATTATCTTTGCAACCGTTTTAAAATTCACATAAAATGGAAAGCAAAGAATATTTTGAAAAGGTGATGCAGGACTACAACCAGAACCGAAAGGGACGTAGCCTGCGTAAGTATTGCAAAGATGAAGCAGTCGATTATGATTGGCTCATCCAATACAAGAAGAACTATCCTTTACAGGAGAAACAGCAGGAACCATCGCAAGATGCTTTCATACCTATTACTATAAAGGATGTTGCTCCAAAGCCAACAACCTGGCAAGTGGAGACCTTAATTCTGAAATCTCCTGATGGAGAGCAGATAGAGATAAAGAGTAACAGTTTGTTTGTCGTGGCAGAATTGCTGCATAAAATGTCGCAGCCATGATAAGCTTTGATAGCAGAACTAAGTTTTTAATGAAGTCCACTCCTACCGACATGCGTAAGGGATATGAAGGATTGGCTTCTATAGTGCGTGATGTCATGGGACATAATCCTCGAAATTACAATGAGGCTTTTGTCTTTTATTCCAAGGACTATCGCAAGGTAAAAATCTTGCATTATGATATAAATGGTTGGGTTCTTTGCTCGAAGTGGTTTACTGACGGTAAGTTTCTCAAGCCGGAGTTCGAGGAATGCAAGATTACGCATGAGTTATCAAGGGAAACTTTGATATTGATAATGTCTACGTCGGTTCAGACAAAAATTAGAATATGAGTATACAAGATAAAATATCAGAATTGGAGGCAGAGATTGCTGCCGCCAATGCCCGTATAACTAAGGCAAAAGCCCAAACTGCTGCTGCCGAGCGGAGAGCGGCCGAGAATAGTGCCCGTGCCTCCAAAAACGAGAATGATGTGCTAAAGTTACTTTCGAGTCCAAATTTCCCAGAGGCTGAGAAACAACGCATTTTGGCTAAGATGAGAGCCTTTGGCAGTAAAGTGTAGTTGTGTGACCCACTCTCAAACCCTCCGGTGCTCAGAACCGCTTCGCTATAAGATTGGCGGGGCATCAAAGGTCTCGCCAAATTGTGCGGGATGGGACCGCCTGGGTGTTAGTGGAAATACGAGTTCTGTTTCCTGTTCTTCTGCCTCTACAGCTTTAGATTTGGTGCTGAGAGAATTGAAGTATTTGGGATTGTGGAAATTTGCAGGGGCGGTGATGTATGTGCTGCATGAGGTTTTGGGATTACCTGAGGAGAAGATGATAGCTCCGATGGATGAAAAGCGAGGAAAGTTGTTATTAGCAGAGATTCTGAATGGTGGCAACTTCGGACAGTACTTCACCAAGTATGGGCATTTCACACAACAAGGAATGGCAAAGAAATATTTCCTGAAGATATGGAGAAATATGCACTTCGTGCGATATTATCCTGCCGAGGCTTTAAGTGAACCAAGCTTCAGAACTTGGCACTTCTTCTGGAGGATGAAGAACAAGAAATAATAAATATACGGTGAACGGCTCTACTCTCCCCTTTTATGAAGAGGTACTTTTCGGGGATGGGGCTTATTAGCCCGTTTTTACAAATAACTAACTATAAAGAATAATGGAAGTTAAAGAGAATAGCATACTGACATTTTATAGAGGTCAAGAAGATATTGTGGTCAATGAAAAAGCGAATTATGCAGATTCGCTTTTTAAGGATCAATATACTCACGCTTTGCTACAAATACACCAATTGACAAGTAAGAAGAAAGATGGTGTGCCAAGTATTCTTGCTTTTTGTGGTGACCGAGGGGAAGGAAAAACGTCTTGTATGGAAACCATCAAAACTATGCTTGCAAATATAAATGGCAAAGAGGATGAACATGTCAAGACGGCAATTGATGACTTTATGCAAAAATGCATAGTTAATCAAGAAAGCAATGAAACTTTGAAATCCAGATGTGAAAATCTGACAAAGGCTAAATTTAAAGTATTGGATACCATTGATCCGGCTTTCTTTGACAAAGACCATAATGTGATAGAATTGGTTTTAGGCATGATGTATCGTGAGATAAAAGATCAAGAAAAAGAGTATGACATTAACCCACAAGGTAGAAAGAAATTACTCGCCGAATTTCACAATGCTAAACTATGCTTAACGCAACTCAACAAGGGTGATAATCTGTATGACCCTATTGATGAACTTGAATGGCTGTCAGGTGGCTTGGCATTAAAAGATCAATTTCAGAAGTTGTGTGATACATATCTTGAATACTCATTACAGGATAACGACAAGGAAAAACAACGTTTCCTTGTCATTCCTATTGATGACATAGACTTGAATATCAATGGGGCGTATGAAATGGCTGAGCAAATCAGAAAGTATCTCTGTGCAAATAATTGTATAGTTCTGATGTCGTTGAATATCGACCAATTTATAGATGTGGTATCCAATTATATCAGTAAGCAAGTTGCACCGCAAGAGTATTTGGGGGCAATGGAAATGGCGCAGAAATATGTCACGAAATTGATACCGATGGAATATCGTATCATGATGCCAAAGCCTTATGATTTCTGTAATAGACCTTTTCTGTACGTGGTTAGTGAAAGCGAGAAAAAAACATATAACTCCGTAAAAGAATCGGTCGTTAGATTGATTTACGATAAGACCAGATTTTTGTTTTACAATAATAAAGGAAGTGTGTCTCCCATTGTTCCGAACAATTTGAGAAGCCTTAGGCATTTGATAGGTATGCTCGTATCAATGCCAGATTTTTATTCAAACAAAGAAACAGCCAACAACAAGGAAGATTTCAAATCGTATTTCTTTCAAGTATGGACAAGACAATTGTCGAAAGAAGACAGAGAAAAGGTGATGACGCTGGTAAATGTAGTTGATACAACCAACATCAATAAGACTGTTGTGACGATGCTTGCTCCATATATAGAAAACACTCAAGATGACCGCATGGCCGAGGGCATTCTTGAAGCGGACAACTATAATTATAATGTGAGCATTGGTGATGTGTTTTATCTATTAGACAAGATAGAACGTAGCAATGTTGATAAAGAAAGGGCTTTAGTTCTGTTTTTCATTCGTTCTTTTTACAGCATCAAAATGTATGAAAATTATGACATAATCACCGAAACTGCTGGAGCTTTGTATCCAAATGATAATGATGAGGAAGAGATATACAAGAGTGGGCAATGGCTCAAACGTACCAATGCCTTGCAAAGATTGGTGAATGGCGCTTATTTTACGTTCAACCCAGAGGATCTCATTCCTATGAGTGCTTCTTCAAAAATGTATCGAGACACAAAGGTATATAGTGGCATGGTTAAAGATTTCCGCGAGATATTCAGTACTATGGCAGATCGCATCCGTAGATTTGATGATATGTCTTCAGAGGCTCAAATTGACTTCATCCAAAAGTTCCAAGTCATTGAATTTTTTGCATTAACCACAAAAAGAGGTCTAAGACAAAAAGATACGAGAAATTTTTCTCTTGCCAAGCGAAATGTGTCAATGCCATACAGCCTGACCAATTATCAAAACACCAATTACTTTGTCTTTGATGTGATGGCTCCTTTTTCAAATATAGTTAACATAGCCTTTGCTTACAACAAATTCTCTCCTCTCATCAAAGATAATGACGATGAAGAATTGTTTTTCAACTTTGCCAAAAGCCAGAAGTGGTCATTGCTGAACGAAATGATAAGGGAGGTAAAGAGAAAAGAGTATGCAGACGAGCATCAAGATGAAATCCCACAAGAAGAGATTGACGATGTTTGTGCAAATGACTATATGATGCACAGATTGATGTCAAATGCAACAATCCGAAATTCAGAAGTACTTCTGGCAATAATGGAAACCATGAAGAGCAATAGAATCCGGAAGAATTTTGGAAGTAGCGACAATCTGGAAGTAATTGCCAAGTTTTACCAGAGTATTATTAACTCAGAAATGCGAACCTATTATAGTACTGCAACCAATAAGCGATATACTATCAGATTTGCTTTTCTGAATGCATTGATAAAGGTACTTCGAGGTAATGAAAGGGAAACCCTTAGATATATCTTGGAGTCAGGTTCGGCTTTGTCTTTGAATGAATACAAAGACATAGAGAATCGTTTTGCAAACTTCTTCAATGGCTTCAAATCCACAAAAAAGGCAAAACTTATAAAAAAGGAAATGATGGCACTATATCCATCGGATGTTCAAAATCTTACAGAAGAAGATTGGGAAGAAATGTTCCCAAAGATGGACAAGTCTGTATCGAAAGCAGATATACTCAAGGCATTCAGTTCAAAGAGTGTAAAACTTGGGCTCTCGTATTAAAGAAGATATTTATGGATATTTGCAGGGGCGTATTAAGAGCTTTGTTCTTGGATTATCCTTTATCAAAGGTTTTTGATAAAGTTTGTGGTAATGTTTCTGATGGTGATTTTCTGAAACCAGTAGAGCATCTGCTACGTTGGCGCATGACAGAATTGACATTAACTGATGCACGTGCTATCGTTGAAAGATTGACACAGAAATTTTCGAGAAGCATCTGCTCCATTTTTGTACATCTATTCGATTACCTATGTGATAATCAATGCAACGACATCTTTGTGGATGGAAATCTTTCAACTCCCCTTATACGCCATGAGCATCTTTTTCGTTGGATGGAAATCGTAAAGTTTATAGATGGGGATTTATTGACCATTGCCAATATCGTAAATTGTGACAAGAACAAAGGGCAAAGAGATCATTTTACATGGAGTTTAGCACCTAAAACAGATGAGACTCTGTTTAACATAGAAAATACGGACATAGATTTACATGTGCATCAAAATGTGGCAAATGATCGATTCTATATACATTGGATAGACTTGATGAACAGGTTTGCCATTACCTCAAGAAAGACTGAGGATGTCAAGCAGGAAGGCGACATAATGCTTGATGAATGGTCTGTAAAAGTGCGCCAATATGCACCGCTTATGCTATGGAAAGAAAATTACACCGATAAGTCGTATATGGACTGGATTGGGGTGGCTGCCATTATCCGTTTTTACCTGTTTCGCTTTCTTGAAGAAGGAAAAGCAATAGCCCCAAAAGAGCGAAGGGATATTTATAACAGTATGACAGACAGCGATATTGCTAAGTTGCTGTTAGACGATTGTAGGAGGGGTGTATCTTCTTATCGTTCAACAGCTTTTAAAGAATATCTGGAAAAAAGTTATGTCGACAAGGCTTGGGATTATAGCATCCAAGATAAGTATGTAGATGAAGATTCTAAAAAATCTCCGTACTGTATATTAATAGGCGAACGAAGGCTTATATACAATCTCTTACTAAAGATAGAAGAAAATAATCAGGATGCAAAGAAAATGGCACCTTGGCTTTTTCTTTATCTACTTATTAAAAATAGAATTCGAATGGAGCATTATCTTGCCAATGATCTTGTTGGACTTTCCAATTATAATCTAACCGTGAGAAATTCCAACAGCCCAATGACAGAAGCAATGCGAATGCTGTTTGATAAGTTTCAAGAAGACAATTCCATTATGGAAGTTAGAATGAACGAAAAGGGGTGTGATGAATTCTTGAAAGAAAGAGAACAACCTAAATGGATAAAAGCTATATTGCTTATATCCAAATCTTTCCGTATAGAAGAATCTAAAAGTATTGTTGCCAAATATATCAAACCTTTGCAAAAAGGGAAAATCGCAGGTGTGGATTTTGCAGGTTCAGATACAGAGAAGAGACCTCGGGATTTTGAAGACATTATCAAATATCTTAGAGACAAAGGTATTGATAATTTGACATATCATATCGGAGAGAATTTTTATGATTTGGTGGATGGATTGCGTGCCATAGATGAAATTATGACCGATTTGAATTGGCAAAAGCCCAACAGACTTGCACATTTGTTGGCATTGTTTACAAATGCAGACAAGTACTATGAGCGGAAACATTATACTGTCACGATGCCAAGGAAAATGTTGTTAGACAATCTTGAATGGATTCGTAAAAATGCTCCAGAAGGGGTTGACACAAATGATTTTGTATTGCCAGATATTTTGCAACAGGATGAGGACATTGTGGTGTTCAGATTGAAGAGAACCATTGTTGATGTAGTAAAATACAATCAAGACAGAATAAGGACAGAAATCATTCACAGGGGAATTCCGATAGAAACCTGTCCTACGAGCAATCTTCGAATAGGCTATTTTAGTAAATACTCCGAATTGCCAACATGCTCTTTATTATGTGATGAGGAGTCTGTAGTAACGATTAATACTGACGCACCGGGAATATTGAATACATCGCTTGAAAATGAATATAATTTGATAGCCTTAGCTTTGAAAAAGGACAAGGGGAAAAGTGAAAGTGATATAAAAAAAGCAGTTGAAAGATTAAAACAAAACGCAAAAGCGGCTATGTTTGGGTAAATGAATCACTGCTTTAAACAAAAATCGGATGAAAAAAATAGCTAAATTCGAATATTCTTATATTTTACAATTTAGTGGTATCGTAATTTGAAAAATATTTTTTATATAGTATTATTAAAGACAGAACGCTATGTATAATACAAGCTGGAATGATTTTATTGGGAAAAACTCGAATAACCTAACTGCGGCATTCGAGGATTTAGCAAGATATTTGTTTCGGAAGAAATATGATGTGAGCTATGCTTTACCATATTTCAAGAACCATCCTGGAAACGAAACCGCTGTCATTAAACGAGGTGATGACGTAATCGGTTTCCAGGCTAAATATTTTGAAAATGAAATAGATGCAAACAATATTATCCATTCTATACAACTGGCAAAAAAGTGGTGTCCAGAACAAACTTTGTTGGTAATCTATACTAACAAGGAATTTGGTATTCCTAAAACAATTGGTAATGTTACAAGCCAAAAGCAAGATAAAATTCAAAAGGTTGCAAATGATTTGGGTATCAGGTTAGAATGGATGTTTGGTGATAATATTCTTGATATTGTTAAAGATACTCCAGTAGCTTATGATATATATTTCAATCAAAAATCTCATCTTCAAAATTTAAATCATGACTTAGAGGAATGTAATGAAGCAAAATTATCTCTTATAAATGATAATATAAAGTATGGCGATAAGAACATTTCTATAGAACGTTATGACTATATAGAAAAGATAAAGACTTCTGTTGAAAAAAAACAGGATCTTGTCCTAACTGGTGAAAGTGGAGTTGGTAAGAGTGCTATAATCAAGCATTTTTATAATGCAGAAAATGAGAATGACAAACTTGTTGTCTTTGCATTAGATGCTCGACAGCTTGATACTAATTCTGTAAATGATATATTCTCTTTGGTGGAGAATTATACGTTGAAAGAGTTCTGTGATTATTATCAGGATATACAGACCAGGCTTATATATATAGACTCTGCAGAAAAACTTCTTGAGATTAAGAACATTTCGTCTTTGACATTGTTTATAGATAAATTAAAAAGGGAAGGGTGGATTTTCTTGTTTACATGTAAATCGAATAGTTTAAAGAACTTTCTTGAAGTAATGGAAAATGACCACCATTTAGGTTTAGATACATTGGAGGTAAAATCGCTTTCTACAGAGGAACTGGAATCCTTTGCTAGTAAACAGAATATTACTTTGCCTGAAGATAAAAAACTTCTAAATCAATTAAGGACTCCCTTTTATTTAGCTAGATATGTAGAAATTGGGCAAAATGCTCGACTTCAGTTATCTACTTTTAAAGAAAAAGTCTGGAGTCAAAAAGTCAGAGGGACAACTAAAGGAGGTGCACAGGTCAACAGAGCAGAGTGCTTGATTTCAATAGCTAGTAAGTTACAAGAAAGTTCTTTGTATTATGTAAGTTATTCAGAGATTAATAATCAAGATGCGGCATATTCACTTGTTGAACAAGATGTTTTAGCAGAAGTGATGCATAAGGGGTATGCAATCAAGCATGATATTTATTCAGATTGGGCTTTAGAATATCATGTTGATCAAAAAATGTCTGCGTCTATAGAAAATTTGGAGGTTATACCGAAGACTTCCGATTTTCAGAATGCTTTTGTCTGTTGGCTTCAAGAACAATTAGATAAGAACGCATCTGTGGCCGATACATTATGCAAAAGAATTTTCGATAATGAAATTGATGATTTTTGGGCATCTTCGATATTCTATGCTATTGGAAAAAGTCAGAATTACTCTTCTCATTTCTTAAGCAAATATGATTATTCTTTAAAGAGTAATAATTATTATTGGTTTAATGAGTTCGCAAAAGAACTCTATATATCCTGTCAAAAAATAAATCGATATTTTTCCTTTAATGGAAGGCAATATCCACAGTTTGTTGCTTTTGGTGGTGGATGGGAAGCCACCATTGAATACATATTTAAGAATCAAGATGACTATTTTCTTAAAAATGCGTTTGTCGTTTATAATATCTTATCGGGATTTTTTGGAAAACAACCAGTTGCAGAGGATGCTGCTCATCATGCAGGCTTGTTGGCTTTGAGAATCTTTAAAGAAGAGATTCAAGCCCAAGAAAATGGTACTCATCTTTATATCGAGAATTCAGACCAATGGTGTTCTTTAGTTTGTTTGTATTCTCCTTATCTAAAAGAAGAATTGCAAAGCATATTCAATGACATTATAAAGAACAAATGGATAGATTATAAAGATCCATATCATCATCTTTCTGAGTTTATAGTAAAAAAGGCAAATACTTCACTTTTACTGCCGATTGCAATTTTATATCATGGTGTAGTTCCTGATCTTTTACAGTTATATTGGGAAGAACGTTTGGATGATAAAGATCATAACTCATGGAGAAGTTCCTACAAAGAAAGTGAATATTATTTTGGGCTGAATGAAGAGTTGGAAGGAATAGGAGGTTATTTCCCTAGTAGTGCATATCAAACGCCTATCTACACATTGTTGAAAACAGAATTTGACATAAGTCCAAAGTTACATCATACTTTTGACTTTATCATTGACTTTGTCAATCAATGTGTTGAAACATATAGCGTAAGAGCACAGTCATATGATGAGTTAGAAAATATTGAGGTTACTTCGCCTAATGGTAAGCAGAACTCCATAGTTGCTTCTCAAGTCTTATGGAATATGTATCGAGGAACGTCAGGGCTTTCGATGCCTAATGTTTTGGAATGTATTCATATGGCTCTTGAAAAGTTTCTGCTGGAATTGTGTAATAAACAAAACTTGCATGACTATGTGGAGAACCTTCTTGAACAGATTTTAAATAAATCTCGTTCTGCTTCAATGTGGGCTATAGTAGCAAGTGTAGTTACAGCGCACTTTGAAGATTTCTTTAATATTCTGTTATGCTTCTTTCAAAATTATCGTTTCTTAGGACTGGACTTGACACGTTTTACTCATGAATTGACAGCACATACATTAAGTTTTGCCTATGTTGGAAAAGAACAATTGGGCAAAGAACGCAAGGAATCTAATGAATTGACGCATAGGCGAAATCATTTGGAAAATGTTCTACAAAGTCTTCAAATCTCTTATTCTGATTCAACAAAGCCACAAGACAAAGCAAGGTTACAACTTTTATATGGCTGTGTAGAACATTTAAAGAAACAAGTGGCTGAAATTCCTCAAGAAGAGAAAGATTATGAAGATTATATGATAGCTAGAATAGACTATCGCTCTATGATAAAAGAAGAAGTGACTTTAAAAAATGGAATAAAAGCTCTGCGGTTAACTCCAAATTTAACATATGCTCAAAAAAATGCTCATCAGGAATTGGAAAAGTCTAATATACAGATGGCTAGGGGAGTAAGACTTAGGGAATGGATAAACAAGCAATACGAAGGAAACAAGAATGAGGTCAGTAAGTCTCCGTTTGATAATGACGTTCATCTTGTGTTGGATGAAATCCGACATATTGAAAATCTTCTGAAATCGAAAGATGGAACTTTGTATAAACTCATGGGAGATGAATTCCTTCCTTATATGGGTAGTTCTGTTTTACTTATGAATTTTTCATCCGAGATGACTGATGGAGAAATTAAGGAATGCAAAGAAAGAGTGTTAGAATCTTTGCAAGATATGCCTTTTATTTTGTCTAATAGTCTATCTGGATTGGATATTTGTCTTAATGCAATACCTATACTTCTTGCTTTCTGTAATCCTAATGAAATGGCTATCGTAAAAAAAATTTGCTTGGATTATGTCCGAAGTACTTTTAAATATGGAAATACAAGACCTTGTGATTTAATGAGGTATATGCTTATACGACGAAAGGTGTGGCAAGATCATACAGATTTTATGGAAGAGTGCATTCATGAACTTGTAGAGACAAATAAAAATCAAGTCTTTTCTTTAGACCTTGCTAGAGCTATCGTTTGTTTGTTGGCTAACAGTTCTTCTCATCGTAATCTTTTTGTGAAATCGATGGAAGCATTGTCTTCCGAGTGGATTCCTGATATGAGACATGGTTATGAGCATTATTCTCAGGATAGATTTGAAGATGCTGATCTTGTCGCAGACATTATAATTAATTGTCATATTCCAGAAGTAAGTGAAGTCATTTCTTTTTTCAGTAGATATATTTCAACACATGACAAATATGAACCATTGGTAAGTAGGCTGTTATTAAAATGTGTCTCATATGGGAATTATGAACAATTTTGGGCAGCTTGGTATTCGTTGTATGATTGTATTATCAAGAACATAGGAAAGAGAGACTATTCAAATGTTGTCAATGAGTACTTGCTGAATCCTTCATATTTAAATGATGATAGATCTAAATGGTTTGAATTGAAGGAAAAAGATGTGCCTTTCTTTGAAAAGGTATTGACTGAGGCAGGTGATAATCCATCGGTTTTGGGATCAGTAGTTAAAGTATTTGATACTATTGGTTATGATTATTCTCTAAAGATAGTTCCTATAATAGCTTCTGTCATAGAGAATAAAACAGTATATGATGGAAATCAAAATGTTATGAAAATGCTATTGGTTAATTTAGAAAATCTTGTAAGATCTGTTCTTGCAGATTTTGAAACTGATATAAAGAACGATAAGCCTCTTAAACTAAATATCAAGACAATATTGATGTTTATGAAACAGCATGGTTCAACCCAAGCATCAATCTTCTTAAGAAATATATAGTTATGCCAGCAATTTTTCACTCCAAAGACATTCTTGTCGATTATTATAATAATCCTGACCATCCAGCATGGGCTAAAGATTTGATTTGTAGAGCTATAAATACTAATGGAACTATTGAACAAGCGGATTTAGAAATTATTCTCGACGAAATTCTGAATGAAGTTACTACTCCATCATTGGTTATTCCTGCTAATTTTGGGGTGGCTTATCCAAAAATTTTATTAAATAGCTTAAAGCATATATCAGGTGTAAATGCATTGGCTAATAATCAAGAAATAAAATTTTGCGAAGAGGGGCTCACTTTGATATTTGGATTTAATGGTTCAGGTAAGAGTAGTTATTTCAGAATACTTAATATGATGGCTAATGCAGATATAAATTATCCTGTATTGCAAAATATTTATTCACAAACACCAGCACCTTTTCATGTTAAATTAGATTATACTATAGCTGGTACTAGGACAACGTATACTTGGAATGGTATATCCAATTTCCCGCCAGAATTGACTCATATACGCTTTTTCGATGCAAATTATAGCAAAAGGCTTTTGGAACCTCATGATAGTCATACTTATCTTTTTGAAAGTTATTTCTTAAGGATATATCAAAGTATAAATTGGGCCGTGGAATCGCTTAATAATTTGGGAGCTATATCTCTGCGTGACTACAATGAACTGAAAAGTCTATGTAACAATACAATTTGTATGTCTTTAAAAAATGCCCTTTTGCAACATTTTCGAGAAGAGTTGAATTTATTGGGTATGGGGTATCTCCAGGTGGAGGTGGAAATGGGGGATTTGATGTTGCCAACGTCTAAAATTAAGTTTAAAATTTTAAATAATAGCAATGTTGAGCAGATTCTAAGTGAAGCTGAATTTAAATGTGCCTCTTTGGCTTTGTTCATTGCAGAAAATATATTACTAGACATTGAACAACCTTTGGTTTTTGATGATCCTGTAACTAGTTTGGATGCTCAATATGTTGAGAATTTCCTGAATAGAATCATTTCGCTTCCTAATCAGATAATTCTTTTTACGCATAGTGTGCAACTGCAAACTTTATTTTTGGAAAAGGATGGAGATAGGATAAAAATCTACCCTAACAACGGAAACATTGCAAATAGGACTTCAAATAAGGTGCATGTCTTTGCATACGAGGTATTGTCAGATAATCCTCAGTGTAACGGATATGTAATTGACAACAAGATATGTAAGTCATTACATTATTTAGATAAAGCTGATGGTTATCTAAGCACTGTTCCTTTGATGAATACACAGGAAGTTATAGATTCTTTACGTCATGCCATAGAATGGATGGTGGATGAAGTGGTATTTAGAAGCAAGAGCCCATTGAAATTTAGAGGTAGAAGTAATATTCCTTGGATTGATTTGATGGCTATAACAGATGCGGGAGCACAAATGGTGACTTCTTTAAGGGATGCCTATAACAAACTATCTAATCATGGTACGCATGTAGGGATGGGAAGTGTCATGCAAACTTTAACAAGACAGGATTTGGTAGGAATATCAACTACGCTTCGCCATATTTATAACAATGCAAATTTATAAGATTAGAGTAATCTATATAAAATAGTAGACGAATTATGGAACCCAACAACATCCAACACAAATCCTTCCTTTGGCATCTCGACTTAGAGCCATTCACCTGGCACACCTTCTATGGTGAGCAATGTCCGCCATTTGTTACCGAAGAGAACAAGGAGGCTTGGCGACGCTATCTGACAAAAGTCATCAAGAAGTATCTGAAGAAAGAGGTGATGAATACACCTGAGTTCAGGGAGATAAAACTCCAGATAAGGGAAGAAAAGTTGTTGCGCATCAAATGGGACGAGAAGAGAAAACGGTCCATGGAGAAGCAATGGTATCGCGCCAAGATGCAGCGACCGAGAATTAACTATATTCCGAAAGGGCTGAGCGTTGACTATGAAGAGGAATACTCCAAATATCTGATGCAGGAAGTAAGCTTTGAGCCAAGAGACAATGATGACTTTATGGCTCAGCTGCGTCTGCTGGAACGATGGCATAAGAAATCCATTCCACAGATATTGGAAAAGAACAGACTCGCAGAGAAAATCTGAGCAAGTTTATATATCAGCTTGCTAACACCTGCTTTACTGCAATGGTAGTTGTAGCTGCTGTTGGTCTTGTACTAGGTGTAGAGGACGCTAAACCCTATGCTTTGCTGTTAGGTGTGGGATTATTTTCTACTATTTTCTTAGCGCTGTTTGCTGATAACATTAAAAAAAAAATAATTATGGAAGGAATGTACATAGTTTTGGGTGGTGTTGGAATCGTTGCATGCTGTCTTTATCTTTGGTCTGCTTTTACGAAAAGCGGTAAGAAGTGGATTGAGAGCCTTTAGGGCTTTTCACCGCTGCTCGGAACCGCTACGTTCTAAGGTTGGCGGGGCATCAAAGCCCTCGCCAAGTTTGTGCGGGATGGGACCGTCGGGGAATAGCAGGTTATAGTTTACTGTTAATAGTTTATAGTTTTTTGTGGTAATTTGTTGATGAGTTGCAGATTTCTTTCGATTTTCTTGGTGGTTTCGAGGAAAAAGTGTACTTTTGCGGTTAGATATTAATAAAATGAATTATTATGGCACAGGTAGCAACAATGAATCAAGCTCAATTGCAAATCCTCGATATGCTGTCATTTATCAAGACTCCAGAGGCTTTGCGAGATTTGAATAAGGTAATCTCCGATTATTTTGTTCAGATGGCTGATGCTGAATTAGATAGGATGTGGAATGAAGGAACCCTGAATGAAGAACGTATCGAGAGTTTCCGGCATCTCCATGAACGTACTCCATACAATAAACCAATATTATAATCTTTAGGTTATGAAGTATGTAGCTGAACCTTATCTCTCATTGCGTTCTTCGCCCTGTATCTGGGAGAGAGCATCATGTTTCCGACTATCTTCTCGCTGGCATTGAGGGATGCGGGGACAAAGACAAAATTGGCCTCTTCCTTGCTTATCATGACGATAGTGGGTGGTGCGGTTGCTCCTGTAATCATGGGGTATATTGCGGATACTACGGGGAGTATGGCGATTGCCTTCCTTATACCGTTGGTATGTTATGGGGTGATTGGAACGTATGCACTTTCGAATCGCTCTGTCTTTTCCTGGTTAAAGAAGTAATTTCTTGCCCCACCTGTCCCTCCCCAGCGGGAGGGTCCTTACCCTATACCCAAGCCCTAAATCCCTACCATAGGGATTAGGGATGTAACCGCCCTACTCGGTGCTCAGAACCGCTTCGCTCTAAGGTTGGCGGGGCATCAAAGCCCTCGCCATGTTTGTGCGGGATGGGACCGCCTTACTATAGCTTGCTGAGGTAGGGAACAGTTGTTTATAGTTTACAGTTAATAGCTTATAGTTTACAGATTTTCGTGGTAATTTGTTGATGAGTTGCAGATTTCTTTCGATTTTCTTGGTGGTTTCGTAGAAAAAGCGTAACTTTGGCGGCAAGTTATATAAACTAAATAATAGGAGATAAGATTATGGCATTAGCAATTAGTGGTATCCCAATGCTGACAGGTGATGAGGCTTTAGCTTTCAGAGAAAAAGCTGAAGAAACCTTGAAGAAGCGTGGTAGCATAGATTTCTCAAAGCAGCGTGCTGAGATGAAGGCTATTTTGGCAAAGGCAAAATTTTAAAGTTGGTATTATGGGATTTCTTGCAGACAAAACGGTGTTCTCACCATTGACAAAAGAAATTTTGGAAGAATCTATTTCATTTTCATGTGGCAATGAAGACTTGGATGGATTCTTCCATAATGATGCAGTGTCTTATGCCGCAAACTTGTTTGGTAAATCTTACTGCTATTATCTTGAGGAATCTAAGGCTGATATTGTATGTGCTTTTACGGTCTCAAATGCCAGTATTTTCACGAAGTACTTGCCTAATGCGAGAAAGAAAAAGGTTGGAAAGCATGTTCCTCATATAAAACAGGATTTGATATATCCTGCTGTACTTATAGGAAGATTGGGAATTTCAACAAAATTTCAGCATCTTCATATAGGAACAGAAGTAATGGACTTTATTAAGTCCTGGTTTGTTGAACCATATAATAAAACGGGATGTCGTTATTTGGTAGTTGATGCCTATAATGAAGATGTGCCTGTAGCTTTTTATAAGAAGAATGGTTTTGATTTTATGTTCAGCACAGAAGAGCAGGAAAAATCATATAGGGGTATTGTTTCTGATAAGCCATTAAAGACTCGTCTAATGTACTTTGATTTGATACTTATCAAGTAAGTAAAAAACAATGTGAAATATAACAAATAAGTGTAACTCTTGCTGAAGGGGTTGGATAATATCTCTTCTGGTAATGAAGAGTATTCGGATAAGCTGAAGACTTATGTTGGGTTCAATGCTTATGGTGTCTTTGATCAGAACGCATTGATGGAGCGAAGTAGGTTGCTGTATGAAATCGTGAAAGTGATATGGGAGGTTTCGTAATTGATAGTATCAGCGAATCAGAACCATTATATTAGAGACCACGATATTCATCACATAGCCCAATCAATGGGCTATGCTAATGAGTTTACTACCTAGAGCTGTTTCTATACGAGCAATGGTTTGAGTCGTGAAGTTATGTCTGCCTGTTAGCCATTTGGAGATTTCTGAGTCTCGCTTGTTGAGCAATCGGGCGAAATCCTTTTGGGTGAGTCCCTTGGCTTTCAGAATCTCACTAATGCGCTCGGCTATACCGAAAGACAAATCGAACTCTGCCTTTTGCTCGGCTGGTATCGCAGCGAGGCAATCACGGAATAATTTATTCTGTATCATAATGCTTAAATTTCAAAGGTTGCACTTTCTATGTCTGTTATCATATTCTTTTCAATGGTAATAATGCCATTCTCGATGTAGCAAAAATAATACTTTTATTGATAGCTTGTTCACTTTTAAGTGAATAATTAAGAATAATTATCATAAACATATTATGAAACTCAACAACACCCAACACAAATCTTTCCTCTGGCACCTCGACTTCGAGCCATTCACCTAGCACACCTTCTATGGTGAGCAATGTCCGCCATTCGTTACCGAAGAGAATAAGGAGGCATGGAAACGTTATCTGACAAAAGTCATCAAGAAGCATCTGAAGAAAGTAGTGATGACTACCTCTGAATTTAGGGATATTGAACTCCAGATAAGGGAAGAAAAGCTGTTGCGCATAAAATGGGACGAGCAGAGAAAACGGTCTATGGAAAAATCACTCCTGTAAATTATCAACTACACCAATAATGAAGCAGAAACAATGAGAGAAGTGCCTATCGGAGTTGAGCGGATACTTACGGCTCGTTTGCGTTAAAATAATCCAATATGTTTGGTGGTTTGAGGGGAAAAATGTACTTTTGCAATCTAATTCAGTTAAACGTTTAAAAGGAGAAGATTATGGAACAAATATTAGTAACAGTAGATTCAAACCAGCCTCTGCAAAACATTCGTAAGGCTATTAATATGCTTCGTGGTGTTGTGTCAACTACAGTTGTAAAAGAGCCTATCTTGACAAAAACACAGAAACAGCAAGCTTATGTGAAGGAAAGTTTGACAAGAGCTTTGCAGGAAGTGAAACTTGCTAAGTTGGAAGGAAGAAAACTACCAGATGCAAGGGATTTATTAAAAGATTTAGAAATGGAGGATTGACATGAATGTACATGTAGAATATGGCCCTGAGTTTAAGAGACAGTTTAAACGTTTGGCTAAAAAATATCATTCATTGAAGTCTGACTATGAATCTTGGTTAGATGAAATTTATAAGAATCCTCTTGTTGGAGATGATCTTGGTGGTGGCGTTCATAAGATAAGAATGGCCATTGCTGACAAGGGTAAAGGCAAAAGCGGTGGTGCAAGAATCCTAACTCTTAATGTAAAAGTTAGTGAGGACGGTATGAATGTAACTCTTCTTACAATCTATGACAAGGGAGAAATCTCTAATGTCAAGGATGAATTTATAGAATTCTTGATTAAAAACTTATAAGACGTTGTCATTTAAACTGTGGAATGCTTTTGCCCTATGCGGGATGGACCGCCTGGGAATAGCAGTTTATAGTTTACAGTTAATAGTTATAGTTTACGATTGATTTTGTGGTTATTTGTTGATAACTTGCAGATTTCTTGTGATTTTCTTGGTGGGTTAAAGATAAAGGCGTTACTTTGGCGGGTAAACCACCAATACAGCGTAAGATGGGGTAAATGAAAAATATTATCTTTGCAACCGTTTTGTGTGTCCTGAGACAGAATGAAGTCAGATATTGGCTATATTTGATAGATTTCTGT
>NZ_JAHOEA010000051.1 GCF_019127135.1 Segatella copri
CTAGCGTTCATCCTGAGCCAGGATCAAACTCTCCATTGTAAAATATCATTTTTACTTCTTGCCTCATTGCTGAAGCAATCGGTGTTTGTTGTCTGTACTTAGGACGAATATCCTTTTCGTTTATTGAAGCTTAGTAAACCTGACTTGTCAATTGCTTGACGGTTCGTTTCTTTTACCCAGTCAACTTTCTTATTTCTAAGAAGTTAACCGCTTCTTGTACTACTTGTCTGTTTATGTAAAATCTTTCAAAGAACTCTTTCTTTTGTTGCTAAGAGAAAGTGTATTTCTCAAAAGCGAGTGCAAAAGTACTAACTATTTTTCATTTCACCAAATCTTTTCGCAAAAAAGTTGCTTTTTTAGTCGGTTTTTAACATCTATAAAGACTTTATGCAATAGATTTTAGCTGCTTACATTATTATATATATGCGCTCGCCAGTGCACGCACTCAAGCGTATACGCAAGCGCACGATAATATTAAGGTTATAATGCTTTTTCAGTTAATTTACTCAAGTTTCGCAAGTTTTGTCCCATACGCCCTGAAAGGTTCTTGAACCACATGCGAAAGTTCTGTTAATTTATATTTAAAAATTGACGCTTATCCGTAGCCATTAACTTTATTTTCGCTGACAATACAATTAAGGTTATAATGTTTTTAAGATAATTTATATTTTAGAAGTTTACGCTTATCCATAGCCATTAACTTTATTTCGCTAACAATATTTTAACGGCTTATACATCAAGGATACTGATTAGACAGGGATTCTAGGAGTTTCTGCAGAAAGAAATCATAAAAAAAAAGAGGACTCTCTAAAAAAAGGCACCCATTTCGGAACCGCAAACAAGCGCTAAAACATGTAAAAACGAGCTGAATTCTTAAAATATGTTTATAAAATACACTAAACACCCTTCACCACCCTTCACCCGTAACTATTTGACACATAAAACGTTAAATAAAAAGGTGAAGGGTGAAGGTTTGAAAACTCTTTTTTATATATACGCGCGGCAAGGGAAAAATGAAAGGGTACCCTAGGGTCAAAAATCGGAAAAACCCTAAAAAAAGAATATAATATAAGATTTAAAATATACCCTTCACCCTTCACCTCGTCACCACAACCCAGTTTCCATATCTTCGTCATCTGATTACCTACATTTGTCTTCTGGGTTTATCCTTCGGAGATATTCTGCTATCTTTCGGAGATAATTTCTTATCCTTCGGAGATATTCTGCTATCTTTCGGAGTTATTTTCTTATCCTTCGGAGATATTCTTCTGAATGATTCCATGATTTTTTTCGCACTTTATTTCCCGAATCCACGCAAATCGCACAAATCGCATAGGTAGAAAACGGAAAAGACGTATCTTTGCATTCGAAATAAAACTAATAGCGTATGAGACTGGTAGAAGAAAGAGAAGATAAGAGATTAAGATGGCAATGGCAGATCAGTTTCAACCGCAAGGAGACTGACATGAAGTCAAACATCACCATCATTCCTAGCGGCAACTATCATATCCTGATAAAGGGTCTGAGAATGACGTAAAATTACGGAATAAATGTTAATAAAGCGCAGAGATTATCGTTCGTTTCAATAATTGGCATTATCTTTGCGCTTATTATATTATTCAATAGACCATAAATAACAAAAGAAAATAGAATTATGACAGAAAAGGAAATGTACAATCTGATAAATAGTCAGAACAACCAGCAAAGCAATGGCTTTGCTGTTAATGAGAAAGAGCGAGGTATAAGCGGTGTTTTCTCTGCTTTGATGCGCAAAGTGTATACATGGATGACCTTAGCTCTCCTGATTACGGGCGTTACTGCCTATGGTGTGGCTAGCAGTCCTACCCTGCTGATGACCTTGATGACAAGCCGCGGCTTGCTCTTTGGTTTGATTATCGCAGAGCTCGCCCTGGTATTCATCATTACTGGTGCCCTACAGAGACTCTCCCTGACTACGGCCACCCTACTCTTCATCGTCTACTCGGTTTTGAATGGTGCCATGCTTTCATCCGTATTCGTAGTATATACGATGACCAGTATTGCCAAGGTATTTTTTATTACAGCCGGCACATTCGGAGCGATGGCTTTCTATGGTTACACTACCAAGAAGGATTTGACCTCTTTAGGAAAAATACTCTTCATGGCGCTGATAGGCCTGATTATCGCTACCGTAGTAAACATGTTCTTGAAGAGTTCTGGGTTTGATTACATTTTGAGTTACGCAGGTGTAGCCATCTTCGTTGGCTTGACCGCTTGGGATAGTCAGAAGATCAAGCAGATGCTCCAGACACAATACGACATGAGCGAGGGCGCACAGAAACTGGCACTCATCGGAGCCTTGACTCTGTATCTCGATTTTATCAATCTCTTCCTCTACTTGCTCCGCATCTTCGGAGGCAGCAACAAGGAATAATGAAAACGGGAACCGGGAATAAAGTAAAAAAACAAAGAATAACATACATAACGAGAAAGGTTGGCTTGCCCTCAACGGGTTGGCCAACCTTTATTTTTTAATTCCTAGAAAAAGTAAATGCTAGAGTTATATTCTCTTCAAAAAGTTCTATGGTGCAAAGATAGAAAAAAAATTGAGAACTATGGTTTCAAAATAGCAAAAATAAGTTTCAAATGGACAAAAAGTGTCTTTTGACATTTTTCAGTGTTCCACTGATTTTTAGAAACTACCTAAACTTCAACAACTTACGCATTTACCCTATATTTATTAGGAGAGCAACCAAAAGAGGCAAAAAATACTCTTCTGAACGTAGAAATAGAATTAAATCCCGATTTGATGGCGATTTCCGGCAAAGGAAAGTTCGTTGACTTCAACAAGTTCTCTGCATACTGTATACGATAAGAATTCACATAATCATAAAACGTCTGCCCATTCTGCCGGTTAAAATAGCGACTCAGATAAGTACGGTTCGTACCTACAGCCAGCGCCACATCAGACAATTTCAGTTTCGGATTGAGATAGATTCTATCTTCCTCGAACAACCGCTGCACCTCAGCAGCCATCCCCGAAACATCTACTTCGTTCTGCTCTAACGGTACAATTTCAATATCGCTCAACTCTTCTATCACTGACTCATGCCTATAAACAAAATAATCTATCAGCATCCAGAGTATCAGAGAGCTTACCATATAGATATTGTCGTAATCCACATTAATAACGAAACAGCTCAGCGTCCATAAAAACAGAATCAGGAAGAAGGTATTGAGAATGGCAAGAAGCCAATTCAGATTAATATTTTCCTGATAAGAAAAGCGCTCTTTCAGCTCGCGGTGATACCTCCGAATCATAAAGAAAAGCAATATAAAGGTAGAGAATCCATAAATGGCTCCCCAGGCAGAAAGCACATAAAACCAGATGACATTATGGGTAAAAATATAGAACACCGGCAACAAGAGGAAAGGCAATTCCAGCATCAAAGCTTTCACCCATCTGAACCAGCCCGGCTTCACCAGTTCCATCAACACAAAGCTGTAGAACGGAATAATCATCATATCCAACGAAGACGTAAGATACCACGCATGCTCGTTGTCAAAACCATAAATCAGAAAGAAAACCAGGTCCTTTACCAACTGCAGGGCGACCACAATCATGAGCCACATAATCATCCGAAAGAGCATCTCCTTTCCTTTTCTCCAAAACAGGAAAGCCATCATGGAGAAGAACATCATGCTCATACCATAAATAAAACTCGTTACCGAATCCATGTCTACGATCTATGTAAATAAACAAAAAAGGCACACCTATGGAGAGAAGTTCTAACATTCCAAAGGTGTGCCATGATATAAATTTAATGCCTTATATATAATAAGGTGTAATATTAAATGAAATGACCTAATTAGTCGATTTCCTCATCGGCCTCGTAACCACCCATCTCACGGATAGCATTCTTCAGCATCGTATACTGCTGGTAGAGATGGTTTACAGGCTCTTCACCCTTAGTATAATCGTGCATAGGTGCCTTAAGGAAGAAACTCAAGAAACGCTGGATTCCGAAACGGCCTGCACGAGCTGCAAGATCGCTCAACAATGTAAGGTCGAGCAGCAATGGAGCAGCAAGGATAGAGTCGCGGCAGAGGAAGTTAATCTTAATCTGCATTGGGTAACCCATCCAGCCGAAGATATCGATATTATCCCAACCCTCCTTGTTATCGTTGCGAGGTGGATAATAGTTGATACGTACCTTGTGATAGTACTGAGTATCTTCATCGTTACCATGGCCATAGAGATCTGGCTGAGCTTCTGGCTTCAGGATTGTCTCAAGAGTAGAGAGTTTACTTACCTCCTTGGTATGGAAATTAGCTGGTTCATCGAGAACGAGACCATCACGGTTGCCGAGAATATTGGTAGAGAACCAGCCATTCAAGCCGAGACAACGGGTACCGATGATAGGAGCGAAACCACTCTTGACAAGAGTCTGACCTGTCTTGAAGTCCTTACCGGCGATAGGCATCTTGGTCTTCTCTGCGAGTTCCCACATAGCAGGAATATCAACAGTTGTATTAGGAGCACCCATGATGAAAGGAGCACCCTCTGTCAAAGCAGCATAAGCGTAGCACATGGATGGAGCTACATGCTGGCGGTCGTCAGCCTTCATTGCAGCCTCAAGTGCTGCCAATGTACCATGAATCTCCATATCTACAGGAACGTAGATTTCGGTAGATGCTGCCCAGATAACAACGATACGGGCACAACCGTTCTTCTCCTTGAAGTCGCGGATATCCTGACGAAGAGCCTCTACCATCTCCCAGCGGGTCTTGCAATCCTTCACATTGTCGCCATCAAGACGCTTTGCATAATTCTTGTCGAAAGCTGCCTTCATTGGTACTACCTTCTCCAACTCCTCGCGTACAGGGTTGATGTCTTTCTCCTTCAATACCTCAGCATACATAGCTGCCTGATAAGCATTCTGCGGATAAACATCCCAAGTACCGAATACGATATCATTAAGGTCAGCAAGTGGAACGATGTCCTTGTAGTGCAGATATTTCTTGTCTGCACCCTTGCCGACACGAATCTTGTCGTACTGAGTCATTGAACCTACTGGCTTTGCAAGTCCCTTACGAGTCATGAAAACACCGGTCATGAAGGTAGTAGCTACTGCGCCACAACCAACAACCAAGATTCCCAGCTTACCTTCTGCTGGTTTAACATTCATTTTTTCCATCTTCTAAAGGTTTATTTTATATTAAGTTGATTATAATCTAAGAATTGTGTCTGCAAAGATAACAAAAACTAATTGAACCGATGCGGTTTCCGTAGACTTTCTTTCAATAATTTACAATAATTAGCTAAAAATAGACAAAAAAGGCTTTTTTGCATCAAAAGCCTGGTGTAGAATATTTGTATAAAAGAAGGCAATACATGCATATTTATTCCACGCTTATGCATAACAAAAGACAAAATAATGTTATTTTATGCATTTTTCTTTCATTTTATTTTGTTATTTGCAAAATATATTGTAATTTTGCAGCCGTTAAACGAATAAAAATACAGCATATGAAGGCAAAGAATAGCAGATTGGAAACTTTGAAGATGCTTATATCAAGTCAGGAGTTGAGTTCACAAGACCAACTTTTGGAGGCTCTTCACAAAGAAGGCTTTAAGATTACGCAAGCCACATTGAGCCGTGACTTAAAACTGCTCAAGGTGGCAAAGGCAGCATCTTCGAGTGGAAAATATGCGTATGTCCTGCCCAACGATACATTATATAAGAGAGTATCAAACCATATTCCAGTGAGCAAGATGATGGTGAATACCGGATTCCAGTCTATCAACTTCTCTGGAAACATGGTCGTGATCAAAACCCGTCCGGGATATGCAAGCAGCATTGCCTATAATATAGATAATAGTGATATTCCTCAAATTCTGGGAACCATCGCTGGTGACGACACGATCTTTCTGGTTAAGAAGAAAGGGACAACAGAAGAGGAAATCATCAATGCACTAGCAGAGGTAATTCCAGACGTTCACCATAAATATATATAAGGTAGTTGCATTTTTATGCAAAACATACACCTTATTATATATAAAGAAAGAATATTAAAACAAAAACATTTTAAGATAGAAGAGAAAAAATGGAAGAAGCAGAAGTTAAAGTAATGGTGGCTGACGAAAGTCACATCAAGTACATCGACACCATTCTGACTACAATTGCAGAAGCTGCAAAGAAGCGTGGTTCTGGTATCGCCAAGCGTTCACCAGAGTATGTTGCCACCAAGATGCGCGAAGCCAAGGCGGTCATCGCTCTCCAGGGCGAAAAGTTTGCAGGTTTCAGCTACATCGAAACATGGGGCAACAAGCACTATGTTACCACATCAGGTTTGATCGTTCACCCAGACTTCCGTGGTATGGGACTGGCTAAGCGTATCAAGAACCTTACCTTTACGCTTGCCCGACAGCGATGGCCTCATGCCAAGATTTTCTCTTTGACATCCGGTTCGGCTGTCATGAAGATGAACACCCAGCTGGGTTATCTTCCTGTTACCTTCGCCGACCTGACCGATGATGAGTCATTCTGGCGTGGTTGCGAGGGTTGCATCAACGTAGATGTCCTCCATCGTACCAACCGCAAATACTGCATCTGCACCGCCATGCTCTTCGACCCAGAGGAGCATCTGCCTATCAAGCTTCCTCAGGAAGTGATTGAGAGAATCCGCAAGATTGACGGTCCATCTGCAGAAATTTAAATCCTTACATATAATTTAAGGTGTTGGCAAAATTGCCATCTAAACATTATTCACCACATATTAAACATAAAATAAAATGGCAAATAAAAAAGTAGTAGTCGCTTTTAGCGGCGGTCTCGATACATCATACACAGTAATGAAGTTGACCCAGGATGGCTGGGATGTTTATGCAGCATGCGCTAACACAGGTGGTTTCTCTGCCGAGCAGTTGAAGACCAACGAGGAGAACGCATATAAGTTGGGTGCCAAGGCATACGTCACTCTCGACGTTACCCACGAGTATTACGAGAAATCATTGAAATACATGATCTTCGGTAATGTGCTCCGCAACAACTGCTACCCTATCTCTGTATCTTCAGAGCGTATCTTCCAGGCTATTGCTATCGCACGTTACGCCAAGGAGATTGGTGCTGACGCCATCGCTCACGGAAGTACAGGTGCCGGCAACGACCAGATCCGTTTCGATATGACCTTCCTGGTAATGGCTCCTGGTGTAGAAATCATTACCTTGACACGTGACAAGGCACTTTCTCGTAAGGAGGAGGTTGACTACCTGAACGAGCATGGTTTCTATGCAGACTTCACCAAGTTGAAATATTCATATAACGTAGGTATCTGGGGAACCAGTATCTGCGGTGGTGAGATTCTCGATCCAACCCAGGGTCTCCCTGAAGAGGCTTATCTGAAGCACGTTACTGCCAAGGAAGAAGAGGCTGAACTGAAGATTACCTTCGAGAAGGGTGAGATTGTGGCTGTCAACGGCGAGAAGTTTGATGATAAGATTGCTGCCATCCAGAAGATTGAGGAGATTGGTGCTTCTTACGCCATCGGTCGCGACTGCAACGTGGGTGACACCATCATCGGTATCAAGGGTCGTGTAGGTTTCGAGGCTGCAGCTCCTAAGCTCATCATCGAGGCACACCGCCTGTTGGAGAAGAGCACATTGAGCAAGTGGCAGCAGTATTGGAAGGATCAGGTAGGCAACTGGTACGGAATGTTCCTCCACGAGAGCCAGTACCTGGAGCCTGTAATGCCGGATATCGAGGCAATGCTGACTTCTTCTCAGCGCAATGTAAACGGTACTGCCATCTTGAAGCTCCGTCCATTTAGCTTCCAGACTGTAGGTATCGATTCGCCAGATGATTTGACCAAGTCTAAGCTCGGTGAGTATGGTGAGATGCAGCATGGTTGGACAGCAGAGGATGCGAAGGGCTTCATCAAGGTAAGCTCTACCCCACTCCGTGTTTATTATGGTATGCACCCTAACGAGGAAAGATAAATTATGATTAGAGTAGGTATTTTAGGAGCAGCTGGTTATACAGGAGGTGAGTTGATTCGCCTCCTTATCAACCATCCTGAGGCAGAGATTGTATTCGCCAACAGCGAGAGTAACGCCGGCAACCTGGTGGCTGAGGTTCACGAAGGATTGTATGGCGAGACTGATTTGAAGTTTACCGCCGAGATGCCTTTCGACCAGGTGGATGTCATCTTCTTCTGCTTCGGTCACGGCAAGAGCGAGGCGTTCCTGAAGGAGCACAATGTTCCGGAGAACGTGAAGATTATCGATTTGGCACAAGACTTCCGTCTTGCCCCAGAGACAGTGGTTGCTACCCAGCAGCCAACCCCAGCCGCTCACGATTTTGTATATGGTCTTCCAGAAATAAATGAATCAAAAATAGCCGTAGCTCAGCACGTGGCAAACCCAGGTTGTTTTGCAACTTGCATTCAACTTGGTTTGTTGCCTGCTGCTAAGATGGGCCTCATCAACAGCGATGTATCTGTCAATGCCATTACCGGTAGCACCGGCGCAGGTCAGAAGCCAGGAGCCACTACCCATTTCTCATGGCGCAACAACAATATGAGCATCTACAAGGCATTCAACCATCAGCACGTGCCAGAGATTCGTCAGAGTCTGAAGCAGACACAGGGTTATCTCGATGCAGCCATCGACTTCATCCCTTATCGTGGCGACTTCGCCCGTGGCATCTTCGCTACAGAAGTGGTAAAGACCGACAAGCCAATCGAGGAAATCGTAGCAGGTTACAAGGAGTTCTACAAGGATGCCAAGTTCACCCACTATGTGGATAAGGCTATCGATCTGAAGCAGGTGGTGAATACCAACAAGTGCCTGGTTCATGTGGATAAATATGGCGATAAGCTCCTCATCACTTCCTGCATCGACAATCTCTTGAAGGGTGCCGTAGGTCAGGCTGTTCAGAACATGAACATCATGTTTGGTCTCGACCAGACTGCAGGTTTAAAGCTCAAGCCATCAGCATTTTAGATAAAAGAATACGGAAGAACGGATGAAAAATCATTCGTTCTTCTATCATAAAAATAGTTTGTAATAAGATAACTCTATGAGTTGTCTTTCTTAAAACATAGATTTAACATGAAACTTTACGACGTATATCCTCTTTTCGATATTAATATTGTAAAAGGACAGGGCTGCAAGGTATGGGACGACAAGGGTCAGGAATATCTCGACCTTTATGGCGGTCATGCCGTTATCAGCATCGGTCATTGCCATCCTCACTATGTGGAGATGCTCACCAACCAGTTGAACAACCTGGGTTTCTATTCCAACTCTGTCATCAACAAGTTGCAGGTGAAACTCGCTGAGCGTCTGGGCAAGATAAGCGGTTATGAAGATTATCAGTTCTTCCTCATCAACTCAGGTGCCGAGGCAAACGAGAATGCCTTGAAGCTGGCTTCATTCACCAACGGAAGAACCCGCGTGCTTTCTATAGAGAAGGCTTTCCACGGCAGAACATCCCTTGCCGTAGAGGTAACAAATAATCCTAAGATCATCGCTCCTATCAATGATAATGGTCACGTAACCTATCTTCCTATCAATGATTTGGAGGCTTGGGAGAAGGAACTTGCCAAGGGCGATGTATGTGCTTGTATCATTGAGGCGATCCAGGGCGTAGGTGGTTGCAACATGGTTACTCCTGAGTTTGCTCAGGGTTTGCAGGCAGCCTGCAAGAAATACGGCACTTTCCTGATTTGCGATGAAATCCAGTGCGGTTATGGCAGAAGCGGTAAGTTCTTTGCTCACCAGTGGTTGGGCATCAAGCCTGATCTCATCACCGTTGCCAAGGGTATCGGTAATGGTTTCCCTATGGGTGGCGTATTGATTTCTCCAGAGTTTACTCCTGTATATGGTCAGTTGGGTACTACCTTTGGTGGCAACCACCTGGCATGTACTGCCGCTCTCGCCGTTCTCGATGTATTTGAGAAGGAGAATCTGGTACAGAATGCGCATGAGGTTGGTGAATATCTCATCGCCCAGTTGAAGGAGTTGCAGAAGCGCAACAGCCATATCACAGAAGTTCGTGGCCGTGGTTTGATGATAGGTGCCGTACTCGATATTCCTCACAAGGAAGTTCGCAGCAAGCTCATTCACGAGCAGCACTGCTTCACCGGTTGCGCCGGCACTAACATCCTTCGTATCCTCCCTCCGTTGGTATTGACCAAAGAGAATGTGGATGACTTCATCGGAAGATTGGAAACCGTATTAAAAGAAGTATAAACCCTTTCTGATAAGGATATAAAGAAAACTCAACCCATAAAAGAAATAGAAAGAAAAGAAAGAGAGCGGCAGCCGAATACATTTTTGGCTGTCGCTCTTGTTCTTCTTTTCATATCTAGACATATAGTCATGGATTATACGTATCTATCCATATTCACCTCCTCTTAAATAGTAATAAGAAGATGTTTAACCCATTCATCACAAGCAGTATTATGCCAATGCCTCCACTTTCCAGTCATCGATACTTCGACGGTCTTCCGAGAAGTTGATGCCCACCTTGTATTTCTTTCTGCTGTCATCGGCGAAGGCAGCGAGATAGTCCTTGCTGTCGATTTGCTCCATCGCTGCCTCAGCATCCTTCTTATATTTAAGTTCCAATATATAGACGCTGCGCTTGGTTTTCAGCACCATGTCGATTCTGCCATCAGATGTAGGCACCTCTGGAGTAACATCACATCCGAGGATTAACAATATGGTGTAGAGCACGGCTTGGTAATGGCGTTCGTTGTTGTTGACCAATGTATATGGGAACTTC
Source organism: Segatella copri (assembly GCF_019127135.1). Taxonomy (GTDB): domain Bacteria; phylum Bacteroidota; class Bacteroidia; order Bacteroidales; family Bacteroidaceae; genus Prevotella. Next base: position 10,770 of record NZ_JAHOEA010000051.1, read on the forward strand.
TTGTAGAAAGTCTGGAGATGAGGGAGGAATGCCTCCATATTGTCCTCGGCACTCAGGATGAAGTTCTTTGCCCATGCCATGTAGATAGCATCACGGTCGCCCATGCCGTCTGGGGCATAATAGCGGAAGAGGCTGTTGGAGAAGCCCTTGCGCACCTCTTCATTAGGAAAGGCAAGCTTGTATAATTTCGCCAAACGATTGTATGACTTTATTGTGAGATAGCCGCTTTGGTATAATACCGGCACAGGGTCAACAATCTTCTCTGTTGGAGTATCGAAGCGGTCGGAGGTTGTCCAAATGTCGTCCAACTGGAGCATATCGACATTTTTCTCTTGAAGCAGTTCTATCAGGAAGGTAGGAGTACCCGTAGAGAACCAATAGCTATCAAACTCATGGGTCTCTAAGCAATTGAACATGCTGTAAGGATTATACATATCGGCACCTTTCCCACTAAAGTGGTAGCCATCGTAATTATATCTCAACTCAGCTAAGGCCTCCTCATAGTTCATATCATTGGCCTGCGCTAATTCCTCTATATCATCGTGGAATTTTTCCAAGAGTTCTTCCTTGCTGATGCCACAGATAGAACTGTACTTATCCCACATACTGATATTCGTGATATTGTTCAGTTCGCTGAAGATACTCAACTGGCTAAACTTGGAGATTCCTGTTAAAAAGACAAAATGAAGATTGTCCTCTTCTGACTTCAAAGGACTGAAGAAGTTGCGCATGATGTCACGTATCTTGTCCTGCAGGTCCTTGTCTTTCATAGAGTCGTGCATCGGCGCATCATATTCATCGATGAGCACAACCACATTCCTGTCGGTCTTTTGCTTGGCGGCATTGATGATGCGAATCAATCGGACATTAAAAGCCTCGGTACTAACAGAAGTTATTTGGTATAAATCCTCGTATGTTTCAAGAATCTTATCAAGAGTTTCTATCAGGCTTTCCATATTATAGTATTTCCCCTTGCTAAGATCAAGATGGATAACGGGGTGTTTCTCCCAATCTTTTTCCAAGGCTTCCAGCTTTAGTCCTTTGAATAGCTCTTTCTTTCCTTCGAAGTAGGCTTGTAGGGTTGTGACAAGGAGTGACTTTCCGAATCGTCGAGGACGACTCAGAAAGCAATATTTCTTCTCATGCACCAACTCATAGATTAAGTCGGTCTTATCTACATATACATAATTTCCCTCTATGATATTCTTGAAAGTCTGTATTCCGAGAGGATATCTTCTACCTTTCATAAGCTATTCCCTTTAATTATGGTGGCAAAGTTAAGGTATTTTTCTTGATTAACCAAACTTTTTGTAGCCTTTTAGCCCGATAACTCGAAAAATCACCTTAAATGTCTCTACTTTCGAATAAAAGATATTTATAGTCGATTCAGCTCTGCATTACCGGCACCAGTTCCCTTGTACTTGCTGCGTGTGGTATTGAACTTATAACGAAGGGTGAGTTGCAGGTCTCTCGTACCCCGCTTAGATACTTGCAGGAGTTCCATCTTCTGGTTATAGAGCAAGTCGGCATCCCAACATTTATAAAGCAGGTCGTTGCCTTTTATTTCCAAGGTAAGGGCATCCTTTAGGAATGACTTACTGATACTGACATCCAGTACATGCTGCTCTTTGGCAAGATATACATTCATCGTGTTACCCTTGCTCTGATAGCGATAATCCACGTTAAGAGTGATGCCGCATGGCAAGGAGAAGGCATTGTTGAAGTTGCCCATGAAGATAGGACGGTTCAAGCGATAAGATGCCACATCAGTATGGAGGGTGAACCAGGGTTTCTGCATGCCCAAGTTGATTTGCGGCGCCCAAATGCCTATCTTTGGAGCGGCACTGATGTAGGCAGTCATGCTCTTGAGACTTTTCACGTTCTTACGACTTATCATGGTAATAGCTTCGTTCCCAGGTATTTGCTCCGCCCAATAGATGATGGCATTGCGAGAGTCCTTGTAGTTGACCATAAACTGGATGAACTTCCATACACCCGATAATTCCACTCTGTGATTGGTTTCGTTGTCGAGATAAGGATTACCTGTCTGGCGAGTAAATCTATTCATATAAGATACATTGTTGCTCAGTTGACTATATGAAGGACGAGAGGTCTTTACCGAATAGCTCAACTGTGCCATTACCTTACCTATCTTCGCACCATAGCTGATGGTAGGAAAGAGGTTGCGGAAGGAGCGACTCTGCTCGGGCTGATAGATGCCTGCATCATAATACTTGAATCTTACATACTCGTATCGCAATCCTGCCGTGATGTTTCCTATCGGGGTGAGGCGTGCATATTGGATGAATGGACTTGCCGTCTGCTCCTCCAACTTGCTATAAGAGTTGGTGAGGAGGTCGGTGCGATTCACTTCGTAGTCATCGTTGCGACGGGTATGGATATACTCAGCTCCATAGGAGAGATTACCTCCTAAGAGAGGAGAGGTAATTACGAGTTTGGTGGCTACCATCTTGTTGCTCACACGATTCTTGGAGTTGACGTTACGAGAATCGTGCTCCTGGCTCTGTTCATCGCTATAGGCATAAGCCCTGTTTGTACTGAAATAGAGGTCGGTATTCAGATCAATAGTGGTCTTGCCCAATGTGCCGTTGTAGTAGGCATTCAATTGATGGCTAGGATTGTCCTTGTCAACCGTCAGACCATCGGTTTTGATATAGTCGTAAAACTTATCATCGGCAGTTACCTGACTATCGAAAAAATCTTTTGAGCGAGAATAGCCTGGCGAGGTCAAGGTGTATCTCGCACCAATGGAATGATTGGCATTGAAATCATAGCTAAAACCACTGATAAGACGGTGCGATTCTATGCGATCTGTTACTTCGTTGTTGTTATGCTGTTGCCAAAGCGTATCTACATGTACAGTCTGTTCGTAGGTGGCCTTTTGCATCCATGTTGCATCAGAGAACTTATAAGTGGCAAAGAGATTCAGTCCATTATGACGATAGTTCATGTTAACCTGTTGGATGGTATTGTCGTGCTTATTATACCAATACACAGAGCGAGTATCAAAGCCGAAGCCTTCGCCTTTCTTCTTGATGGTTTTGATTTTGATTACCGCATTTACCGAAGCATCGTAGACGGCTCCAGGATTCTGGATGACTTCCACACTCTTGATGTCAGAAGATTTAATGTTATCCAACTCACTGATGTCTTGCATCTTCCTGCCGTTGATATATATAATAGGTGTACCCTTGCCGACCACCTCATATCCATCTTTCTTCTTCACGATACTCGGCACATGCTTCAATACATCGTCTGCCGTACCCATCTTGCTAAGCACGGTTCCTGCCACGTTGGTCAGCAGTCCTTCGTGGGTCTTCTTATATTGAGGAAGATGAGCTTTCACCACCACTTCGCCAAGTTCTTTGGAGAACTTATCAAATAGGGTCGTGTCGGAAATCTGTTCGCCGTTGATGTTCTGTGCCATCATCTGTGTTATAGTAATGCCACAGAAGGATGCTACTAACGCAAGTCTTTTCATTTTCTTACTATTCTTTATGTTGTTACTATTCTTATTTGTTGCAAAATAGCAAGGCAACGGCTATGCCAAAAACATAAACAACTGATTATCAGAACATATAGAAAAAAGACCATAAAAGGACCTGTCTAAATACTTGACACTGCTGTCTAGTTATTAGACAGAAAAGCCATCAAAAAGGTTGCGATGCGACATCATCTCCTTCATATACTCATGGTATTATTATTGTATTCTTGCTGCAAAAGACTGAAAAACAATGAAATAGCAAAATCTATCACATTTTTATGAGGGACTTTTTAGAAGATTAACACACTTTTATGAGGGACTCTTCGAGTTATCCATACACTTTTATGAGGGACTTCCTACTTTTTCGTCTTTTGCTGTATCTTTTTGTATTTCAATTGGCTCTATTTCCAATTGATCAAAAATTATTTTATCTGAATTGCAAATTTCATTCTTGAATTTAGAGATATTTTTATTAGAAGCATTATTCAAATATACGACAATTCTATTTTGAATAGGTTTGATACCAACAGCAACCCACCCAATTTCGTCTCGCAATGCAGCTTTCTTGGCAAAAGATACTTTCAATTTAGCGTTTAATTCTTTTAATTCTTGAAGAGAATAAGTACAAGATACAAATGTCACATTTGAATCTGTGCCTAGTCTTTTCTTTATATCTTCTATTCCTTTTGGACTTCCATTTTTGACCATGACAATAAGTTTATTTGCCTTGACATATGAGCCTCCAAAATATTCTGGTGTTATTATGTTATCAGATGTTGTGTTGTTTTCCCTTACTGCAACATTTGCATAAGAATCATATAACTTTTCATTAAGTTGTTCTATGTTGCTTGCATAAGAAGGCCTACACTTATTACTATTCTCTGCACAAGAAGAGATAAATCCTAAAAGGATAAAAGAGAAGATTGTAAAGTATAAATTCTTACTATTCATAGTTGATAAAATTTAATAATACTACAGCATGGGTTAGTTCCACCCATCGAGTCGGGCTCAACTGCTCTCAAAGTCCTAAGTACTCCAAGGTGTTTTTGGAACACAACCAATTCTTTACCACATCTTTGGGCTCAATGGGATTCTTCTGCCTTGCTATATCGGCAATGCAGATGTAATCAACACCATCTTTGGTTAGTGTTTTTTCGTTTGGTTTCTTACAATAATCTTTGCCATAAGATATTTGTTTTGCATTCATTTTTAGATTTTTGCGTTGTCGGTTTCCCGATTGCGAATGCGAATATACGAAAAATATCGCTAAAATGGGAACAAAAGAATAAAAAACGGATGAAATTTCGAAATAAGACTTGGTTTTTAACGGTTGTTATAGCATTGGCGCACGTTTATTGTAGTGTTAAAATTGCAAAGACTATAAATAATGATAAAGGCATTTAGTGAGGAAAAAGGAAAAAAGATTGATTGAGCAAGCAAATGTCAAAAGCAAATAATAGAGCGGCAGCCGATACATTTTTGGCTGTCGCTCTTGGCGTTTTAAGAAAAAGTTATTACCTTTGCCAACAGGAAGAGACAACGCAAGAGTAACTAATGAATTCCTCACTCTTCGTTCTTCACTCTTCACTTACGAACATGACAGAGAAACAACAAAGCATGGCTGCCGCTGCCTTCGCCAAGCGATGGGAAGGCCGGGGATATGAGAAGGGCGAGAGCCAGACATTCTGGATAGAACTCCTCACCGAGATTTTCGGGGTGGAGAGTCCTTCAGTGTTCATCACCTTCGAGCAACAGGCACAACTCGACCATACATCCTTCATCGACGGAATGATTCCCTCCACCCACGTGATGATAGAGCAGAAATCATTGGGCAAGGATTTGAGACAGGCCATCAAGCAGAGCGACGGCTCTTTATTAACCCCCTTCCAGCAGGCACAGCGATATAGTGCCGCACTGCCTTACTCGCAGCGCCCTCGATGGATAGTGACCTGCAACTTCGCCGAGTTCGATGTCTATGACATGGAGAACCCAAAGGGTGAGCCATCCCGTATTCTCCTCAAAGACTTGGAGAAGGAGTACTATCGCTTGCAATTCCTGGTAGAACAGCAGGGCGTTCACCTGCAACGGGAGATGGAGGTATCAATGAAGGCTGGCGAGATTGTCGGCAAACTCTATGATGTCTTTGTTACTCAGTATGATGCCGATGACCCTCAATCACTGCGTTACCTGAACATTCTTTGCGTGAGGTTGGTTTTCTGCCTCTATGCTGAGGATGCAGGAATCTTCGGCAAACGAGATATGTTCCATGATTTTCTGGCTCATTATCAGACGGAAGATATGCGAATGGCTCTGGTACAACTCTTCGAGGTTCTCAACACCCCAGCCGACAAGCGAAGCAAGTATCTCAATCCCTCGCTTGCCGCCTTTCCATATACCAATGGCGGACTCTTTGCCGAGGATATTGACATTCCGCAGTTCACCGACGAACTGCGTGATACGCTCCTGCAGCACGCCTCGCTCGATTTCGACTGGAGCGAGATTTCTCCAACCATCTTCGGCGGAGTGTTTGAGAGTACCCTCAATCCTGAGACTCGACGTTCAGGAGGTATGCACTACACCTCGATAGAGAATATCCACAAGGTTATCGACCCTCTGTTTTATAACGACCTTCGAACAGCGTTCGAAGACTGTTTGGAGGAAAGCAACATCAAGAAACGTATGCAGCAACTTCATGCCTTGCAAGACAAGATGGCAGAATTGCGTTTCTTCGACCCGGCGTGCGGTTCAGGTAACTTCCTCACGGAGACTTACCTTTCGCTCAGAAGACTGGAGAACGAGATTATCAAGCAGATATACAGCGTGGAGCAACTTAACGCCTTCGAGAATCCCATCAAGGTGAACATCCATCAGTTTTACGGCATCGAAATCAATGACTTCGCCGTCACCGTAGCCACCACCGCTCTCTGGATAAGCGAGGCGCAGATGATGGCAGAGACAGAGAAGATCATCCACCACGACATCGACTTCCTGCCGCTGAAGAGCTACGCCAACATCCATGAAGGCAACTCGCTACGGATAGATTGGGAAAGTGTTTGCCCTAAAGAGAAATTGGATTACATCATCGGCAATCCGCCATTCGTGGGAGCAAGAATGATGGAACAAGGAAGCGAACAAAAGAAAGATGTACAAAACATATTTGGTAACATCAAAGATGTGCAAGACCTTGACTATGTATGCTGTTGGTACAAGAAAGCGGCAGAGATTATGAAGGGCACAAAAATTGAGGCGGCTCTTGTGTCAACGAACTCAATCTCGCAGGGAGTACAAGTTCCAATTCTCTGGAATGTGTTGTATAAAGACTTCAATGTGCATATAAACTATGCGTACCCTACATTTAAGTGGACGAGTGAGTCAAGCAACAAAGCTGCTGTACATTGTGTTATTGTTGGTTTTGCATGGCGCAACCGCGAAGAGAAATGTCTATATTATACTTATGATAACGGTGTGCAGAAACATGTTGTGAGCAGCATAAGTCCATACCTGACAGAAGGAAATGAAATGACAATAGAGCCGCACAAGACCCCGTTGTGTGATGTTCCAAAGATGTGCTTCGGAAATCAGCCGAGAGATGGAGGGCATTTTGTTATCAGTCCTGAAGAACGCGAGGAAATCGTATCCAAGGATGATGGAGCCGAAAAATTCTTGCGTCCATATATGGGTGCGGAGGAATTTATAAAAGGAAAAAAGCGCTGGTGTCTATGGCTTAATCATGCTACTCCTGCCGAAATAAAACATTCGCCAACTCTGTATACCAAAGTGAAAGCCGTGCAGGAGATGCGGCTTGCTTCAAGGGCTAAGACAACAAACGGCTATGCCAAGGTTCCACACTTGTTTGCGCAGATGACGCAACCGGAAGGTGCTGATTACATAATCCTGCCAAGGGTTTCGTCAGAGAGACGAAAGTATATCCCAATGGGCTTTATGATAGCCGATGTGATTTCCAGTGACGCTGTTCAGATAATTCCCAACGCCACTCTCTACCACTTCGGCATCTTGGAGTCGAACGTCCACATGGCATGGATGCGAGCGGTGTGCGGTCGCTTAGAAATGCGTTACCGCTACAGCAAGGACATCGTGTACAACAACTTCCCTTGGCCATCGCCTACCACAGAGCAGCAAGCGAAGATAGAGGCATCCGCCCAAGCCATCCTAGATGCGAGGGCATTGTATCCCGACTCCTCTCTCGCCGACCTCTACGACCCGACACTCATGCCAAAAGAGCTTTTGCAAGCTCATCGCCAGAACGACCGAGCCGTGATGGCAGCCTATGGTTTCTCCACCAAGATGACGGAGAGTGAATGCGTAGCGGAGCTGTTCAAGAAGTATGCAGAAATGGTGGAATAAAGAATTTGCGATATAAGCCAACAAGGGCATCTGCCTCCATCTCCATCATCTGTAAGATAGGCAAGTACAAGGAAAAGAGAACCAAGGACGTAGATACTTCCAGAATGGGAGTAAACTAGCAAATTTCTTAAAATATCGTCAGTAAACTAGCGTACTTTCTTAAAAAATCGTCTATAAACACGCTATTTTCAGATAAAAGTAGTATCTTTGCACCGTAATTGCATTTTAACTATAAGACGACAATGAAAATAACAATTATCGGAGCAGGTGCCATGGGCGGTGCCATGGCAGAAGGACTCTTGCAGAGCGAGAAGTTCACTCCATCAGATATTACGGTATCAGACCATAACCAACCAGTATTGGATCACTTCGCAAGCGAAGGAGCCAGCGTAACCCTCGACAACCAGTTGGCTTGCCACGGCGCAGACATCGTATGCGTGGTAGTAAAGCCATGGTGCGTAGAGAAGACATTGAAGGGTATCAAGGATGCACTCGACTACAAGAGTCAGAAACTCGTGGTCGTTGCAGCCGGTGTGCCATCAGCCAACATCAAGGAGTGGTTAGACAAGGATGGCATCACCCCAACCTTCTTCCTCGTGATGCCAAACATCGCCATCGCCTACAAGCAGTCGATGACCTTCATCACTCCTGTAGATGCATCTGCCACAGAAATCCAGCAGATTACAGAAATCTTCGATGAATTGGGCGAAAGCCTCATCATGGAAGAACGTCTCTTCCCAGCAGCCACAGCCATGTCGTGTGCCATCGCTTACGCCATGCGCTATGTAAGAGCCAATGTGGAAGGCGGCGTAGAGATGGGATTCAAGGCTAAGGATGCCCAGAAGATTGTCTTGCAGACCATCAAGGGTGCCGTAGAGCTGCTTCAGGAAACTGGCGAACACCCAGAGGCTGCCATTGATAAGGTTACTACTCCTGGCGGCTGCACCATCAAGGGCCTCAACACCATGGAACAGGGCGGCTTTACCAGCGCAGTGATTAATGGTTTGCTGGCAGGAAAGAAATAAAATCTATCTGTAGATGATAGAAGACATATAGCAAACAACCCATAAAAAAAAGCAAATGCAGCAGGAGTTTTATACTCTTGCTGCATTTTTTATGTTTTATAAGATAGCTAACTACATTTATTGCACATAATCCTTGGATAAATGGAAAAATAAATGTATCTTTGCCAAAGAATAAAAGAACAGAAAGACTATGGCAGAGATGAACACAAGGAAATTGCCAGCAGGCATACAATTCTTTAGCATTATCCGCAAGGAAGGCTACTTATATGTTGACAAGACCGACTTGGTATGGCAACTTACTCACTCAGGTGATTTATACAATTATCTGAGCCGTCCTCGTCGTTTCGGTAAATCTCTGCTTATAGATACCTTGCAATGCTACTTCGAAGGCAAGAAAGAACTCTTTGAGGGGCTGAAGATTATGGAACTAGAAGAAGAATGGACTGAGTATCCCGTCATCAGACTTGACATGAGCGGTGCAGGTGCCACTGCTGCCGAAATCAAAGACTATCTCAATCTTGAGTTTTCGAAATACGAAGCTTTATACAGCATCAAGCCTAAAGAGACATCTCGCGAATCCGTACGTTTCCAAGTTATCCTTGACACAGCCTATCAAAAGACAGGTAAGCAAGTAGTGGTGCTGATTGACGAATACGATTCCCCTTTGCAGCATTCATGGAAGACACCAGAGCATGAAGGTTGCACTGAAGTTTATCGTTCTGTATTCTCCGTACTCAAACTCAAAGGAAATGTACTTCGCTTTGTCTTCATCACAGGCATCACGAAGTTTACCCAGATATCCCTATTCTCTGTACTTAACCATCTGACAAACATCAGCTTTCTCCCACATTTTGCCCCTCTTTGTGGCATCACCGAGGAAGAAATGACAGTCAACTTCGCCCCAGAGTTGGAAGCCTTGGCAGATAAGATGGAATGCAGCATTGAAGAAGCACACGACAAGTTGAAGACCTATTATGACGGTTATCATTTCAGCGATGAGAACATGACCGACATCTACAATCCGTTCAGCTTGCTCAACGCCCTCTCCCAATTGCGTCTGCGCAACTATTGGATTTCATCCGGCGCCACTTCCATGCTGAATAAATTCGTAAACAACATGGAGTTACGCCTTCATGACTTCGAAGATTGCTACATCGACAAAGACACACTGGAGACATCAGATGTCATAGAAGGCGGTTCCGAACTATTCCTCTATCAGACAGGTTATCTCACCATCAAGGGTTTTGATGAAGATGGATATTCTTTAGGCTTTCCGAATGAGGAAGTAAGAAAGGCTCTCTATAAAGCCGTATTGCCTGCACTGACCCAGAAGGACATCACGGATATTGTCTCCATACAAAGTAGGTTGATGCACAGTATGAATAATGGCAATTTGGAAGAAGCCAAGCAGTGTATGAAATCTCTTATCTCAAATGTCCCATACAGCAATAAGAAATTGGTAAGTATGGACATGGAGGAGCGTTATCGCCTTATCATCAGCACCATACTGAATGCCATAGGCTGCAAAGTAGAAGTAGAACACATGCTATCAACTGGCAGGATAGACATCGTAGCCTCCACCTCTCGTTTCATCTATGTGATGGAACTAAAGTTAGCAAACAACGGAGGGATAAATGCTGCCGAAAAACAAATGATTGACAACGGATATCTCAAGCCATTCTTGGCAGATGACCGAAAAGTTATAGGGGTAGCTGTAGAATTAGATGACATGGGCAAAGGACTCATTGATTGGAAAGAAGTAAAATAAAAAAGAAAACAAGTTTGGTATATGGAAGATGAAGTCTGCGCATTCTAATAGTTTTATGCTCTTATGCATAAATATCACTTTAATCTATTAATTTATCAGCAGATTGTTTGGATATATCAACAAAAAGTCGTAATTTTGCCCCAAAATGCGAAGGTTCGCAATATACCTTCGCCAGGAACAACTAAAAAGAATAGCACTATGGACGAAGCAATCAAGCAAATCGGTGAAAGACTGAAAGGTCTCCGTGAGGTTCTCAACATCCCGGCTGAGGAAGTGGCAGAACTTTGCGAAATCAGTCTTGACCACTATCTCAAGATTGAGTCGGGAGAAGCCGACCCATCCGTGTATCGACTTTCAAAGATTTCAAAGCGATACGGCATCGACCTCGACGTATTACTCTTCGGTGAGGAACCTCGCATGAAGGGATACTACGTAACCCGCAAGGGACAGGGACCGGAGATAGACCGCAACAACCAGTATAAATACCAGAGCCTTGCCGTAGGATTCAAGGACAGAAAGGTGAATCCGTTCATGGTACAGGTGGATCCGTTGCCAGGCGACAAGAAGCCGAACAAGAACGGACACGACGGACAGGAATATGATTATGTGATTGAGGGACAGCTTGAAGTTACCATCGAAGAGAAGGTGATGGTGCTGAACCCTGGCGACAGCATCTACTTCGACAGCAAGAAGTCACACTGCTTCCGCTCACTCAACAATGAACCTGCTAAGTTCCTTTGTATAATTATCTAGAAGAGTAACTATGATCGAGAGATTTCTAAAACAGACAAAATTCACTTCAGAGCAAGACTTCAAGGAGCATCTGGAGTTTATCATACCAGAAGATTTCAACTTTGCCTACGACGTGATGGACGAATGGGCAAAGATCAAACCAGACCACGTGGCGCTGCTTTGGGCAAGCGAACGAGGTGAAGAAATCCGTTTTACATACAAGGACCTGAAGGAGCAGAGCGACAAGGCTGCTGCTTATTTCCAGAGTCTCGGCATCGGTCACGATGATAAGGTGATGCTGATTCTGAAGCGTCACTATCAGTGGTGGCTTGCCATGCTCGGTCTCCACAAGTTGGGCGCCGTAGCCATTCCTGCCACCCACATGCTTACCAAGCACGACATCGTTTACCGCAACAATGCAGCAAGCGTGAAGGCTATCATCTGCTGCGGCGATGATTACGTGGTAGAGCAGGTTAATCAGGCTATGCCAGAGAGTCCGACTGTCAAGACTTTGATCAGTATCGGTCCGGATATCCCTGAAGGTTTCCACGACTGGATGAAGGAATGGAACGAATGCGCTCCTTTTGTTCGCCCTGAACATGTAAACTCTAATGAGGATACCCTGCTGATGTACTTCACATCGGGAACCACTGGCGAGCCAAAGATGGTGGCACACGATCACCTCTATGCCCTCGGTCATCTGACCACGGGTGTATATTGGCACAATCTCCACGAGAACTCCATCCACCTTACCGTAGCCGATACCGGTTGGGGCAAGGCTGTATGGGGCAAACTCTACGGACAATGGTTTGCAGGAGCCACCGTCTTCGTCTTCGACCACGAGAAGTTTACGGCTGATAAGATCATGCGCCAGATTGAGAAGTATCACATCACCTCTTTCTGTGCCCCTCCTACTATCTACCGCTTCATGATTCAGGAGGATTTCTCTAAGTATGACCTCAGCAGTCTTGAATACTGCACCACTGCGGGTGAGGCTATGAACCCATCCGTGGCAGAAACCTTCCAGAAGCTGACAGGTGTTCAGATTTACGAGGGTTTCGGACAGACTGAGACTACCATGACTTTGGGTACCTTCCCTTGGATCAAGCCAAAGCCAGGAAGCATGGGCAAGCCAAACCCACAATATGATGTTCACATCCTTCGCCCAGACATGACGGAATGCGAGGATGGCGAAAAGGGCGAGATTTGCATCCGCATCGGCGATGACAAGCCTATCGGCCTCTTCAAATATTACTATCGTGATGAAAAGCAGACCAAATCGGTTTGGCATGATGGTTACTATCATACAGGCGATATGGCTTGGCGTGATGAGGAAGGCTACTTCTGGTTTGAGGGCAGAATCGACGACGTGATCAAGAGTTCGGGTTACCGCATCGGTCCTTTCGAGGTAGAGAATGCCCTGATGACTCACCCTGCCGTAGTAGAGTGCGCCATCACCGGTGTGCCAGACCCAATCCGCGGTATGGTTGTCAAGGCAACCGTCGTACTGAAGGATGAATACAAGAGTATGGCAGGTCCAGACCTCATCAAGAAGCTGCAGGATCATGTGAAGCATGAGACTGCTCCTTATAAATATCCTCGCATCATCGAATTCGTAGATGAATTGCCAAAGACCATCTCCGGCAAGATTCGAAGAGTAGAGATTCGAGAAAAAGACGGGGTTAAGTGAAAAACGAAGAGTGAAGAGTGAAGAATTCTCTTGCTTTAACAAGCTAAAATTTAGCATAAAAAAGCTATTGAATTCTTCACTCTTCGTTCTTCACTCTTCACTTAAATATGTATTCAACATAAAATATAACAAAAAGAACAAGAGAATTATTCACTCTTCGTTCTTCACTCTTCACTAAAATTTATGGGAAAAAGAATCGTAGTAAAAGTGGGCAGCAACGTGCTGACCCGAGAAGACGGAAAACTGGATGTAACGAGAATGTCGGCGATTGTTGATCAGATTGTCTGGCTCAAAAAGCACGACTATGAGGTGATTCTGGTTTCTTCTGGTGCCGTGGCTGCCGGAAGAGCCGAGCTGCACGTTGACCACCATTTGGACAGCGTGGAGCAGCGCCAGCTGTTCTCTGCCATCGGACAGGTGAAACTCGTAGGTCTCTATTACAACCTTTTCCGTGAATATAAGATAAAGATTGGTCAGGTATTGACCATGAAGGAGAACTTCGGTGCCGAGGAGCAGTACAAGAACCAGGAGGCCTGCATGCAGGTGATGCTGGAAAACAACGTGCTCCCTATCGTCAACGAGAACGATACCGTGTGCATCACCGAGCTGATGTTTACCGATAACGATGAGTTGTCTGGCTTGATTGCCAAGATGATGAATGCCGACACCTTGATTCTATTAAGTAATGTGGACGGCATCTACAATGGTGACCCAAGCGAGCCTACCACCCGCATCATCCCATCGGTTTATTACGACCGTGACATCAGTGAGTACATCCTTGCCAGCAAGAGCAGTCACGGCAGAGGCGGTATGACATCGAAAGTAAAGACCGCTCACGACGTAGCCAATGCCGGCATCAAGGTAATCATCGCCAACGGCAATACGCCAAACATCCTCATCA
>NZ_JAHOEA010000052.1 GCF_019127135.1 Segatella copri
CAACTTCTTGATTTTCAATCAAAGTCCAATTTAGAGCGAGTTAGATTGTTTAACAGGTTTCGGATTGAAAGTGTGCTGAAAATCACGCCTTATCACACGCTGAAATTTGGTGGTATTGGGAAATTACAGTATCTTTGCATCGTGATTCAAGAAGGCTGCACTCGACAAAGCTTAAGCAAGCTTAGCTCTGTTCTCGTTTGCACTTTCTTTGCACTATCGTTCGAAGAAAGGCGGAAAGAGAAACGCAAGCCCGCCAGGCGTTCCGTCGGATTTGCAATCCGACGTCTAAAAAGGCTCGACCTATTTCCTTGCGGATTTGAAATCCGCAGCCGTAGGCTTTTCATATCTCTTTCTTTACATTCACGCCTGAGGCGGATTGCAAATCCGCATTAAAGTGGTCGAGCCTTTTTTGTCTGCGGATTGCAAATCCGCAGGAACGCCTAACGGACTCGCGCTTCTCCTTAGCGCCTAGCGGGGGTTGCGCAACCCACAAAAGTTAACATTTAACATTTAACACTTAACATTTAAAAATATGAAAGTAAATACTTGGAAAACAATTTTGCAGATTGCAATATCCTTCCTTACAGCCATCGCTACTACGCTCGGAGTTACCAGCTGTAGCACTCTTTAAAAGTAAAAAAGTAAAAAGGTAAAAGGGTAAAAAAAGCCTAGCGGGATGTTAAGACAGCGAGGTTGCTCTTTTTAAAAAGGTAAAAAGCCATAGCTTATTTTAAAGCCCCCGGTGCCTGGTGCACTGGGGGCTTTTTGCCTTCGGGGGACCAGCGATGGAATCGCTGGGAACGGGGACGCAAAGGAGGAAAGGCTTTTTTACCTTTTTACCATTAAAAGGTAATTAATACTTAAAAAGAAATAAAAACTTTGCGCGCTCTGCTGTTTTTTTATTACCTTTGTAGACTGAACTTTAAGAACGTAAAATTAGAAAGTATGATTCACTTTTTAGAACAGAACTTCGTTGAACTAGTAACCATAACCAGTATGATCTACCTGATACTGGCTGTCATCCTTTTTCTCTTCAAAACACCAGATACAAAGGTATACAAAACCTTCCGCAGATCAAAAAGTCTGATGGCAGGAGGGATGCTGCTCATCAGCCTGAATATTTGGATCTGGATTGCTTCATTTACAGGAAGCTGGACAGAATATAACAACTGGGTTCCCTGTTTCGATATCATCCTCTTTTATCTGATGGGCATCTGCTTCAGCTTCTCACTCAGCAGTCTCCTCGACCCGCATTATATCTCCCGGAAACGCTGCAAAGTGATTGCCGTGAAGTTCGTAATGACGGCTTTCTTCGCCCTCATCGCCATGACGGATGCCCTGAAGGACTATCAGATACCCCTGCTGCTTATCGCCCTGCTGGGACTGCTGGAGATGCTTATAGGACATATCTACTACTTCAACAGTTGCTACCTGAGAAGCAACGCGCTCTTTGAAAACTACTTCTCGAACGACAAAAACCATTTCATCAGATGGCTCAAGGTGAGTCACTGGCTCTTCTATGGCATGCTGATACTGGGCGTGATTTCCATCCGTACAGGTGCACTGATCAACTGGCTGGTGCAATTCTATGTAGTAGCCATGAACCTCTATATCCTGATCAACATCATCAACTATGCCTCTGAATACGAGACGCTGATGAAGGCAAACTGCGATGAGGAAAAGACTGAAGAAGAAGGAGAAGTGGCAGAGAAGGAAAAGAACGGAGAAATCAGCCCTAAGAAGGCATACATAGAAAAGCTGCGCCCGAGGGTAACGGAATGGATTCTGGAGAAATCATACCTGGAAGAACAGTTCACGATAGATGATCTTTCTGCCAGACTGTATACCAACAAGACCTATCTTTCTACCTTCATCAAGGAAGAATTCGGCATGAACTTCAGCAATTGGATAACGAGTCTGCGCCTGAAAGAAGCCAAGAAAATGATGAGCGAGCATCCTGATGCCCGACTGAAGGATATCGCCTACAACGTAGGTTTCTCCTCCCTGCCTTACTTCTCAAGCGTCTTCGCCAAATCTGAAGGCGTTACGCCATCTGTATGGATGAAAGAACGCAGCAGGAATAAAGAAGGATAAGAAACAGAAGAACGGGCTGGAAACCAAAAAGTTTCCAGCCCGTTCTTGAACCACATGCTAAAATTAAATTACTTAGAATAAATCTCCTTCAAAGGTTTCATCACGAAATCACGTTCTTCCATCAATGGATGAGGAACCTTGAAATCGGGCTCATCTATCACCAAGTCATCTATCATCAGGATATCGATGTCGATGATGCGGTCATGGTATTCGCCAGCCACCGACTTCATGGTGCGCCCCATTTCACGCTCTATGCGCTGCGTAGCCTCCAGCACCTGGCGCGGGGCCATCGTGGTGAGAACCAGCACACAGGCATTGATGTAGTCGTTGGGAGATGAATAGCCCCAAGGCTTGGTTTCGTAAAGAGCAGACTGGCGCTCTACCACACCAATCTGCTCTCCTATCTTTTCTATTACCTCGCGAATGTTGCGCTTTCGGTTGCCCAAATTCGTACCGAGACTTAAATATACCTGATACATACTTATTCACACTTTTATAAAATTGTGGATAACTAAACTAAAACTCAGTATACCAACAACTTATATGTGTATAAAAACTGTTTATACCGCTGTTTAATCTGGAAGTATCAACAATGAATCACCATAGCAGCCAAACATGTAGCCGTTCTTGACAGCCATCTTGTATGCCTCGTAAACCAACTCGTAACCACCAAAGGCAGCTGTACTCATCATCAGAGTTGACTCCGGATGATAGAAGTTGGCTACGGCACAGTCAGCAAGACCGAAATCGTATGGAGGGAAGATGAACTTGTTGGTCCATCCGTCGAATGCCTTCATCATACCGTCGGTTCCGACAGCCGTTTCAGTTGCCTTCATCACGCTGGTACCGATAGCGCAGACGCGATGGCCGGAAAGCTTGGTCTTGTTAACCAGATCACATGCCTCCTGACTGATTATCATCTGCTCAGAATCCATCTTGTGCTTGGTAAGGTCTTCAACCTCGATATCATGGAAGTTGCCCAGACCGCAGTGCAGGGTGATATAAGCCTCGTTGATACCGTTGATTTCCATACGCTTCATCAGCTCGCGGGAGAAGTGAAGACCGGTAGCAGGAGCTGTAACGGCACCCTCTACCTCAGCGAAAACACACTGGAAATCTTCCATATCATCCTCTGTAGCGTGATGATCTTCACGGGCATCGATGACGTAGCGTGGCAGTGGAGCCTCGCCCAGAGCGAAGAGCGAACGCTTGAAGACATCATGATTGCCATCCTCATCATAGAGGAAACGGAGGGTACGGCCACGGCTGGTAGTATTGTCGATAACCTCGGCAACCATCTCGTTGACATCATCGAAGAAAAGCTTGTTGCCGATACGGATTTTGCGGGCAGGCTCTACCAATACGTCCCAAAGGCGCATCTCCGGATTGAGCTCGCGGAGCAGGAACACCTCAATCTTGGCATCGGTTTTCTCCTTGGTGCCGTAAAGACGGGCTGGAAATACCTTGGTATTGTTGAAGATGAAGGTATCGCCCTCTTCGAAGAAATTCACGATATCCTTGAACTGCAGGAATACGGGATTGCCATCGGCATCAACCATATCCTTGCCTTTCTCATCTTTCTTGTACATCTCGATGGTTTCTGACTTCTTGTGGAGAACCATGAGTCGGGACTCGTCGCGGCGAGTAATCTCGAATGTACGTTCACCACTAGCCGTTTTTACCACGTGCTTTGCCTTATGTGGATAAAGTGCCACCTGATCTTTTGGCAACTTAAAGTTAAATTGTGATAGCTTCATGTTATATTTTTTATTACTTGGATGACTGAAGGCTGTCTTCGAGAGGCTGCTCATCAAGCCATTCCTGGAAATGATCAAAACTGATGCAGTTTTCTACTGCGAAACTTCCTGCCTTGGTACGGCGGAGGGCGGTCAGGAAGGCGCCACTATCTAGAGCCCTGCCGATATCTCGGGCGAGGGAGCGGATATAGGTGCCTTTGCCGCAAACTACACGGATGCTGGCGGTCTTCTCCTCATCGTTATAATCGGTGAGTTCTATCTCGTCTACACGCACGGTCTTCGGTTTGAGCTGTACCTCTTCGCCGGCTCGGCGCAAGGCATAAGAGCGGTCGCCATTCACCTTTACGGCGCTGTAGGTAGGCGGAACCTGCTGAATCTCGCCCACAAACTGCTTGAGCGTTTCCTCCACCAGCTGGCGGGTGATATGCTTCGTCGGATAGGTATGATTCACGCTATGTTCCTTATCGTAACTGGCGGTGGTAGCACCGAGCTGCAGAGTTGCAGTATACTCCTTGGTATGAGTCTGCAGCTGTTCTATCTGCTTGGTACATTTGCCGGTACAGAGCACCAGCACGCCAGTGGCAAGGGGATCGAGCGTACCGGCATGTCCTATCTTTACCTTAAAACCGAGCTTCTTACTGAGCAGATAGCGAATATGCGCCAGGGCTCCGAAACTCGACATGCGATAAGGCTTGTCGATGGCAATAATTTCTCCTTTTCTGAAATCCATAGTTTATGTTTAGTCAACCATCTGCATATCTACACCGCAAAGGCCGCAGATGATAATGATAAGTCCTACTACGATACGGTACCAGCCGAAAGCTGCAAAACCGTACTTGGTGACATAATTGATGAAAAACTTGATGGCGAGAATGGCAACGATGAATGCTACCACTGAGCCTAATATCAATGTGAACAGGTTGTTGCCCTGGGTGAGCAATGAGCCGCCGCCATGGCTGATGAGCTTATAAACCTCGAGACAGGTGGCGCCAAACATGGTTGGCACTGCCAGGAAGAATGAGAACTCGGCTGCTGCCTTTCGGGTAAGACGCTGGGACATACCACCTACGATGGTTGACATGGAGCGCGATACACCAGGAATCATCGCTATACACTGGATAAAACCGATAATCAGGGCACGCTTATAAGTAAGCTTGGTCTGTTCGCTGCCTTTATTGAATATCTTATCGCAGAAGAGCATGAAAATACCACCGATGACAAGCATCCAGCCCACCAGCTGTACATTGCCAAGATTTGACTCGATGAAATCATTGAAGGCAAGACCCAATACCACGGCAGGCACGGTACCTACAACAAGACGGGCATAGAAATCGAACATCGCCTTCCAATAGGTCTTCTCACCGGTCTTCACAGCCTCTGGATAGAAGAATCTCTTCCAATACAGACAGATGACAGAAAGGATGGCGCCAAACTGGATGATGACAGTAAAGGCGTTGACAAACTTATCCTGGATATCTACACCCAGCAAATTTTCTGCTATAATCATGTGGCCCGTACTGGATACAGGCAAGAACTCGGTCAATCCCTCTACGATAGAGATAATGATAGTCTGAATAAAATCCATCTAATAATAATATGTATATTAACTATTAACAATAAACTCTTAATTGTCTTTCGGCTTGTGAATCACCGCATAGATGATTGAAAGGAAACCTATCAATGTTACGGTTGGTGCTACTACGATACGACGGGTACTGAAAATATCAGTATCGAAGGTATGCTCGTTAGAACCGGCGCCACTCATCAGCAGAAAACCGATGATGATAATCGCCATTCCGATGCCTAACAAGATAAAGTTCATCTTGTCGAATGCTAAATTCTTCTTATCCATTATTTTTATGTTTAATGTGTAATGTTTAAATCTTGTACAGGTCTCCCGCCTTCATTTTCAGGAACTTATTGACCGAGATGCAGGCGCAGAAAGCGGTGATGATGATACCGAAGAGGAAGACGGAGCCGCCGGTGATGGCAAGTTCCTGCCAGCCCAAAACGTTCATCAACTCAGGTTCGTGGAGCGACCATGCATAGAGACAACCGCCCAGGAAACCGTCTGCAAGCAGGGCTGAAACAACACCCACAAGCATTGCCCTGCGCAGGAACGGACGGCGGATAAAGCCCCAGGATGCACCTACCAGCTTCATCGTATGGATGGAGAAGCGGCGGGCATAGATACCCAGACGCACCGTATTATTGATCAGCGAGAACGAGATGAAGGTGAGCAGGGCTGCAACAATCAGCAATCCGATACTGATCTTTGCCAACGAATTGTTTACCTGCTCTATCAGGTCGTGCTGATAAGTAACCTCTGTAACACGTGGGTATGCCTTCAGTTCCTTCGTAATCCACTTCAATGAATCATTGTTCGCGTAATCTGCCTTCGTCGTAATCTCTATGGAAGGCTGGAAAGGATTGACACCGGCAAACTCGCTCGGGTTGGTACCCAAATCGCGGGTAGCCTCTTTCAGTGCCTCTTCCTTGGTGATATAAGTCAGTGTATTGACATAAGGTCTTGCATTCAGACGTTTACACATCTGCAATCCCTCCGGATTAGTCATATCCTGTTCGAGCATCACCTGTACCACGAGATTCTCCTTCACGTAGGAAGAGAGATTGCGTCCCATGAGAACAGAGAAGATAACTAATCCCAACAAAATGAGCACCATAGCGGTACTGATACACAAAGTAATGACCTGCAATCCACGATGATTGCTAGGCTTATATTGTTTCTTTCTCATTTCTAAAAATCTTTACTATCTAAAAACCAAAAGGGCACAATGACCCAAATTGTCTGCAAAGATACGCATAAACGAAGAGATTACAAAATAAAATTGCATTTATTTACATTTATTCAATTAATTAATCGAACCACAGGCGAAAGTTCAGTTCAATTGAAAAAGGAAAAGGGCCAACCTCACGGTCAGCCCTTCACATACTAAGTAAAATTCAAATAGGTATGACTTGAATTTACTAAATGAAAATATATTTTTAGGAAATTTCCCACTATAATTACACCATCGTTACATTTTAGTGATGACACCCTTCTCTGTACTCTCCAGGAACTGGATGATGTTCTGAATCTCCGGACTATCTGGCACCTGATCTTTGATCTGGTTGATGGCATCGAAGAGGGATGTCTGACCATGGAATACCAATCGGTAGGCATTAGCAATATGCTTGCGAACCTTCTCGGTAACCTGGGCTGCTTCCATGATGATGGTGTTAGGACCTGCATACTTCACAGGCTTTCCACCGGCAATGATATAAGGAGGAATATCCTTAGAGAAGGTGGTACCTGCCTGAATCATCGCCAGGTCGCCTACTCGGGTCTTGGCGTTCTCTACTACAGATGTTGAGTAGATGACACCGTTACCAATCAAGCAGTCGCCCGCAATCTTGGTACCATAACCGAATACGCAACCGTTGCCGATTATGGTATCGTGAGAGATATGGGCACCTTCCATCAGGAAGTTGTTGTTGCCCAGAACGGTCTTGCCACCCTTGTGAGTACCACGGTTGATAACCACGTTCTCACGGATGGTATTGTTGTCGCCAATCACTACCTCACTCTCCTCACCGGTAAAGTTGAAATCCTGTGGGAGGGCAGCGATAACGGCTGCCTGGAACACCTTATTATTATTACCCATGCGAGTACCGTTCATGATGCTCACGAATGGATAGATGGTACAGTTGTCGCCGATGACCACATCGTCCTCGATATAGGCGAATGGATAGATCTTGCAGTTGTCTCCAATCTTAGCCTTTGGAGAAACCTCTGCCTTTGGACTTATTATACTAGCCATAACTATAAACTATTAATTATTAACTATAAACTACTTAGCTCCTCCACCCAATGCATAGTAGAGATTAACTACTGCCTGCATCTTGTTGAAGTCATCAGCTACCTTAGAAAGCTGTACGTTGAGGAGTGAAGACTGTGCCTGGATGATTTCAAGGTAAGAGCTGCCTGCAATACCCATCAATTCCTTGGTAGATTCTACATTCTTCTCGAGTACTTCTATTCGCTTCTGCTCTATCTTGCTCTTCTCATCAGAGTAGTTGTAGAGAACAAGCGCATTGCTCACCTCGCTACCAGCCTTCAGCACGGTATTCTGCCAGGTGTTGTAAGCCTGCTCATACTGCATCTTAGCCACCTTCAAACCGGCAATGATACGGCCGTTCTGGAAGATTGGCTGGGTAAGAGAACCTACTGCTGAGAGCAACCACTTACCTGGGTTCACGATACCTGCACCGCCTGAATTGGTGAAGGCACCTGTACCGGAAATGGTGATAGATGGATAGAACTTGCTGCGGGCGGTCTCTATGCCATAGAAGCACTGGGCAAGATTCATCTCGGCTGCGTGGACATCAGCACGGTTGTTGAGCAACTGGATGCCTACACCGGTTGAGAAATTAGATGGAAGACTCTGGTTATCCAACTTGCCACGGGCGATGCTATGTGCCTGGTCGCCGATGAGCAGACTCAGAGAGTTCTCTGTCTCACGAATCTGGCGCAACAGATCGGTCTTCTGGGTCAACACAGAATAGTAGTTAGACTCAGCTGACTGGATGGCTGGTGTACGGTAACCCAATCTGAGATCGTGCATCTTCTGCATAGTCTCCCAAGTATCCTTGGTCAATCCTTCCATATTGTTAACCAGCTCCACCTGCTTGTCGAGCATCAACAAGGTATAATACATGTTGGCGATGTTGGCGATGAGGTTGGTCTTGACAGATACCTGATAATCCTGCAACTGGAGCAGCGCCATCTGGGCGCCACGCTTCTGAGAGAGCAGGTTGCCGAAGAGGTCTACCATCCAGCTGGCTGTAACAGGCATCGTGTAAGTCTTGGTGGCAGCATTACCATCCCAGGAAGCGATAGTTCCCTGAGGAGTGAAAGACAAGGCAGGCACGAATGCCAACTTGGCACACTTCAGCTGCTCTTCTGCCATCTTCACGTTCAAAGCCGCATTGAGCAGGTTGACATTGTTGTTCAATCCCTTCTCAATGATTGACTGGAGCTGAGGGTCGGTAAAGACACTGCGCCAAGGAATGTTGGCGAAGGTAGTAGTATCCTTTACAGCCAAAGTATCTGTATCAGAAGCTACATCGCGAACGATACCGCTGGTCTTCACATCCGGACGCTCATACTTTCCGTAGAGAGTCTTGCAGCTGCTCAGAGAGAGCGCTGCGAGACCCAATATGATGATATTTAAATTCTTTTTCATTGTTTCCTTTGAAGTTACATTGCGTTATTACTTCTTCTCGATACCCTTCTGCTGATGAGCGGCATTGGCATACTGCTCCAACTCGGCAGCTACCTCCTCGTTCAACTCATCCTCGAACTTCATTGGGGTCAACTTCTCCTGCAACCACTGGAAGACTGCGAAGAGAGCAGGAACCACGAAGATCTGACAGAGAGTACCAATCAACATACCACCTACGGCGGCAGCACCCAAAGTCTGGTTACCATTCTTACCTACACCAGATGCGAACATCAGAGGCAACAGACCGATAACCATCGCCAGAGAGGTCATCAGGATAGGACGGAGACGGGCACCGGCACCCAGGATAGCTGAGTACTTGATAGCCATACCCGTACGACGACGCTCGAGGGCGAACTGTACGATAAGGATGGCGTTCTTAGCCAACAGACCGATCAACATAATCAACGAAATCTGCATGTAGATATCGTTAGAGTGACCGAAGAGGTTGGTGAAGATGAACGAACCTGCCAAACCGAATGGGATAGACAATACTACAGACAATGGCAAGATGTAACTCTCGTACTGGGCACTCAAGATGAGGTAAACGAATACGATACAGAGTGCGAAGATCAAACCTGTAGAGTTACTGGATTCAGCCTCAGAACGGGTCAAACCAGAGTACTCATAGCTATATCCCTCTGGCAATGTCTCCTTGGCAACCTCAGCAATCGCCTTCATACCGTCACCGGTAGAGTAACCGCTGTTAGGAGTTACAGATACATCCATAGAGGTAAACAGGTTGAATCGTGTGATGTTAGACGGACCATAAACCTTCTTCAAGTTCACGAACTCGCTTACAGGAGACATGGTGCCATCAGCACAACGAACGTAAATCTTGCTCAGATCGTCTGGACGCATACGACTCTCAGGACCAGCCTGAATCATGACACGGTAGAGCTTACCGTAGGCATTGAAGTTAGATGCGTAGAGACCACCGAGATAACCCTGCATGACAGACAATACTGAAGATGGAGAGATACCAGCCTGCTTGGTCTTGGCAACATCTACATCTACCATATACTGTGGATAGTTAGGGTTGTACTGAGTCTGGGCGGTCTGAATTTCAGGACGCTTGTTCAACTCAGCCAGGAACTTCTTCACATTATTATAGAACTTATTCAAGTCACCACCGGTCTTATCCTGCATGGTCATGGTGATACCATTCTGTACAGAGAAACCGGAAATCATAGGTGGAGCAAAGGCAAGAACCTGTGCATCCTTGATCGTAGCAGTCTGCTTGTAGATCATACCCAACACAGAAGTGTATTCCATTGGGTTGACAAACAGCGCCTCAATACCGCCACCGGTACAAGCCTCCTTGATACGGTGGAAGAATCCACCCGGACGCTCCTCGAATGGCTTCAGCTTCACGATGATGGTACCCTGGTTAGAACCGGCACCACCGATAAAGCTATAACCCATGATGGCGTTACGGGTTGCGATGGCTGGGTTGTTAGCCAGCATCTTATCTACCTGCTTAACCACCTCTGCTGTACGTTCCTGAGAAGTACCAGGAGCTGTAGAGATACAAGCGAAGATAGTACCGGTATCCTCATCAGGCACCAGACCCGTCTTGGTAGTACCCATCAGGGCAACCAGACCTACGATACTGACAGCCACGAGGCCACCAGCAATGATGCCATGATTGATAACCCACTTGACACCACCTTTATATTTATTGGTAATCTTATCAAACTGATAGTTGAATCCTGCGTGGAAACGGTCTACGAAAGACATCTTCTTCTCGTGACCCTCCTCGTGTGGCTTCAGCAACACGGCACAGAGTGCAGGAGACAGCGTCAACGCATTGATAGCCGAAATAACGATAGATACAGCCATGGTTACACCGAACTCACGGTAGAAGTAACCGGAAGTACCACCGATGAATGATACAGGAACGAACACGGCAGACATCACCAATGTAATAGAGATGATGGCGCTGGAAATTTCGTTCATCGCATCGATAGATGCAGTAAGGGCACTCTTGTAACCCTGGTCGAGCTTGGCGTGAACCGCCTCGACCACCACAATGGCATCATCGACCACAATCGCAATAGCCAGCAGCAGGGCTGACAGCGTAAGCAGGTTGATGGAGAATCCGAAGATCCAGAGGAAGAGGAACGTACCGACCAGAGCCACAGGCACGGCAATCATAGGAATCAGCGTAGAACGGAAGTCCTGCAAGAAGATATACACTACGATGAACACCAGTACCAGGGTGATGATCAAGGTGAAGATAACCTCCTCGATAGATGCGAACAAGAACTCGGTAACATCCATCAGGATGACATTCTTCAACCCAGGAGGATAACTCTTCTCCAGTTCATCCAACGTCTTCTTTACGTCGCTGGCAATCTGGGTAGCGTTGGAACCGGCAATCTGCTGAACCATACCCATCACGGCAGGCTGACCATCATTGAGCAGGTTTACGTTATACTGCAAACCACCCAACTCAATCTTGGCAACTTCGCCCAGACGGAGCGTCTGACCGGAAGTATTGCTCTTGATGAGGATGTTCTCATACTCCAATGGAGTCTTCAAACGACCCTTGTAACGCAAGGTATATTCATACTGCATATCAGAGCTCTCACCAAAGCTACCAGGGGCAGCCTCGATATTCTGCTCTGCCAAAGCCTGAGAAATATCAGAAGGAACCAGTCCGAACTCCTTCATCTTCTCTGGCTTCAACCAGATACGCATAGAGTAGTTACGGGTAGAAGGGCTCTGCACATCACCCACACCATTGATACGCTTCAACTGAGGAATGACGTTAATCAGGGCGTAGTTGGTAACAAACTGGTCGTCGTAACGGCCATCGTCTGTGGTCAGAGCGAACATCATGACGTTAGAACTCTGACGCTTGGTTACGGTGACACCCACCCTGGTAACCTCGGCAGGCAACAGAGACTGCGCCTGAGATACACGGTTCTGTACATTGACCGCAGCCATATCTGGGTCGGAACCCTGCTTGAAGTAAACGGTGATGCTGGCATAACCAGAGTTAGACGCAGAAGAGGTCATGTAGGTCATGTTCTCCACACCGTTGATACTCTCCTCCAAAGGAGCGATGACAGAGTTCAACACCGTCTGGGCATCAGCACCCTGATAGGTAGTAGATACCGAGATGGTAGGCGGCGCGATATTCGGATACTGCTCGATAGGCAGCGATACCAAGCCGATAATACCCAGCAAGACGAAGAAGATGGAAACCACCGTCGAAAGTACTGGGCGCTTTATAAAGTTTGTAAATGACATAATCTTATTTTAATTAAGAATTAATAATTAACAATTAATAATTGCCCCAAGGCCTATTAATTATTCATTATACATTATTAATTATACATTATATTACTTCTTGCCGCCCATAGCAGTAGCAAATGCGTGAGCATTGTCCTGAGACTCACTCAACTTGGTAGCCTCAGCAATCTTCTGATTGTAGCGCTCCAGAGTGATAGGCTTGATCTGCTGACCATCGGTCAACTTGGTAATACCCTTCAAAACAATACGGTCGCCTACATGAAGACCTGCAGTTACGATATAGTTCTTGCCATCATCCTGTGGATTTACCTTGATCTCAGAATACTTCACCTTGTTATCCTTGGTTACGATATAAACGAAGATTTTATCCTGAACCTGAGAGCAAGCCTCCTGAGGGATGACGATAGCGCTGTTATGATCGTTAGGAACCACGATAGAACCTGCACCACCACTCTTCAGCAACTTCTCTGGGTTAGCGAAGTGAGCGATGAGAGAGATAGAACCGGAAGTAGCATCGATGACACCACTCATCTTAACCACCTTACCTGGGTGATTATAGATAGAACCGTCTGCCAACTGCAACTTAACAGCTGGGAACGCTGCGATGGCTGCCTGAATGCTACCATTGGTCTTAGACATGCTCAAGATCTGAGACTCAGAGAGTGAGAAGAATACCTCCATGGTGCTGATGTTAGAAACGGTTGTCAGAGCCTGACCAGAAGCGCTTACCAAAGCACCCACCTTGAAAGGAAGGCTACCTACTACACCTGCAGAAGGGCTGGTAACGGTACACCAAGCCAACTGCTCGCGGGCTGAAGCCAATGCTGCCTCTGCCTGAGCTACCTGAGCCTTAGCTGTTGCATAGCTGTTAGCTGCTGTAGAGAGTTCAAATTCACCGATAATCTTGCTATCATACAACTTCTTGTTGTTCTGATAAGTCAACTTAGCTGTATTTGCCTGTGCCTTAGCTGTATTTACAGCGGCAGCAGCAGAACGGACAGCAGCCTGATAGGTCTCGCTATCAATAGAGAATAAAGCCTGACCTGCTGATACAGTCTGTCCCTCGTGTACAAAAACCTTAGTGATAAAACCAGAAACCTTAGGACGTACCTCTACATCCTGGATACCCTTGATGGTAGCAGGATAGGTAGTCTGCAATGCGGCGCTGGAAGTACCGATAGTAGCCACAGCGAACTCATCGTCGCTGAAGTCAGGCAGACCGCCCTTCTTACTTCCACCACATGATGTCAACGCAGCAAGAACACAAACTGCTGCAACAAACAAAACGCTTTTAATTTTCATACCTATTTTTATATTATAATTTGTTATTTAATCTTTAATCTTCTCTTATTCAAAAGTTCTTTTCGTCCTCTAACGAAAACTTTTATGCGCCTTTAAGTTTTAAAAGCGGTGCAAAAGTACTAATAATAAATGAATAACGGCTCGCAAGGAGCCGTTATTTAACAAAAATTATTCTCTATTTTGAGTTTTCTGCATTTACCAATCCCATCTCCTGAGCCTTCTTCATCAAAAGCGCCATCAATGGTTCACGCTCATTAGCCACCTTATTATCCAATACAGCATCCTTGAGATACTGCTTCAGGGTACCTACCTCACGGCAAGGTGTAAGATGGAACATCTCCATAATCTCATTACCATCAATACATGGCTGGAGAAGTCGCTTATAATCACGTTCCTGCAGATCAACCAGTTTCTCGCGCACCATCTTGAAATTATCCAGAAAACGCTGCTTTCGCACCTGGTTCTTGCTGGTGATATCAGCCTCGCAGAGCGTCATCAGGTCGTTGATGTCATCGCCGGCATCATTCAGCAGGCGGCGTACGGCACTGTCGGTAACCTCCTCATCAGCAATCACAATCGGGCGCATGTGGAGTTCTACCAGCTTCTGCACATACTTCATCTTCGCATCCATCGGAAGTTTCATACGGCGGAAGATACCTGGGATCATCTTTGCACCTATTATATTATGGCTGTGGAATGTCCAGCCGATATTGTTATCCCAGCGCTTGCTCTTCGGTTTGCCGATGTCGTGGAAGAGAGCAGCCCAGCGGAGCCAGAGGTTATCAGAATGCTTGCAGACATTCTCGAGCACCTCCATCGTATGGTCGTAATTATTCTTATGTGCCCTGCCGTTTCGCGTTTCCACCTTATCCATCGCAACCAGTTCTGGCAGAATGAGATCGAGCAGACCTGTATCTTTCAGGTAATAGAAACCGCAGCTTGGGTGCTTGGAGAGCATAATCTTGTTCATCTCGTCGCAGATTCGCTCAGCACTGATAATCTTCAGGCGCTCGGCATTGCGGGAGAGCGCATCATAGGTCTCCTCCTCTATCTGGAAATTGAGTTGGGTAGCGAAACGCACGCAACGCATCATACGCAGCGGGTCATCAGAAAAAGTGATATCCGGGTCGAGCGGAGTGGCAATAATGCCATCTTCCATATCGTAGACACCATCAAAAGGATCTACGAGTTCTCCAAAACGGTCTTTGTTCAGGCAGATAGCCATCGCATTGATGGTGAAGTCGCGGCGGTTTTGGTCATCCTCCAGCGTTCCATCTTCCACAATAGGTTTTCTGGAATCGCGATGATAGCTCTCCTTACGGGCGCCAACAAACTCCACTTCAGTATCCTGATACTTCACTTGTGCTGTTCCGAAATTACGGAACACAGAGAGATGCGCCTTTCTTCCGAGCATCTTCTTCAAGGCAGAAGCTACCTCTATACCGCTACCAACCACAACGACATCAATATCATTGGAAGGTCGCTCCAGGAAGAGGTCACGCACATATCCACCTACTACATAACACTCCACAGACAGCCCATCTGCTGCCTCTGAAATCTTATGAAATATATCCTTATCCAGTATCTGTGCCAGTTCGGCATTGGTCAAATTTCTCATACTCTTTCTACTTTCGGGGTGCAAAGTTACTGCAAAATATGTAAAATACAAAATAAATATTTGGCTATTTCACAATAAATGTGTAATTTTGCACCGAATTTCGAAATTATTATGGCAGATTTATTGAAAACAGAACAGCAGTTTAAGAATGTCATGAGCGAATGCAGGACATTATTTGAGAAGAAGCTTCATGATTATGGAGCCTCTTGGAGAATCTTGCGCCCTTCTTCTCTGACAGACCAGCTCTATATCAAGGCGAAGCGCATCCGCTCGCTCGAAATCAAGAAAGAATCTTTGGTTGGCGAAGGTATCCGTCCGGAATTCATCGCCCTTATCAATTATGGTATCATAGGACTCATCCAGCTCGAAAAGCCTTTCGTGGATGAAGTGGATATGACACCCGAAGAGGCTATGAAATTATACGACCTCCATGCAAAGGAGGCGCTGGAACTGATGCTCAGGAAGAACCATGACTATGATGAGGCATGGCGCTCGATGAGAGTAAGCAGTTATACCGATTTCATACTGACCAAGATTCAGCGCGTAAAGGAAATTGAAGACATCGCCGGCGCTACCCTCGTTTCTGAAGGTATTGATGCCAACTATATGGACATCATCAACTATGCCGTCTTCGGTGCCATCAAAATGAGCGAGAAGTAAAAGAAATCAATGATGGAGAATAAGGCAACTCACATATTAACAAAGATAGCGGTCAATATCGGGCGACTGCTGATGGCAATAACCTTCATTTTCTCAGGATTTGTGAAGGGAATTGACCCGTTAGGCACGCAATACAAGATAACTGACTATCTGGAGGCGCTGCACATCGACTGGATGTTTCCTTCATGGAGCACTTTGCTGATGTCTATCGTGCTGGCTATGTGCGAGTTTGCCATCGGTATCTTCTTGCTCCTTGCCATCCGCCGAAAACTGGTCAGCAAGATTGCGCTGCTCGTGATGAGCGTGATGACGCTGATTACCCTATGGATTGTCATCGCAGACCCGGTGAAAGATTGTGGCTGCTTCGGTGATGCCATCGTGCTCACCAACATGGAGACGTTCGTCAAGAACCTCATTCTCCTTGCCATCGCTATCCTACTCTGGAAGAAACCGCTGGAAATGCCACAGCTGGTATCTAAACCAACCCAGTGGATTGCCATCAACTACACCTTCCTCTTCTCTATCGTGATGAGCATCTGGAGTCTGTGGTATCTGCCGCAATTCGACTTCCGTCCTTACCACATAGGTGTCAACATTGCCAAGGGCATGGAGATTCCGAAGGGAGCCAAGCAACCCAAGTTTGATACCACCTTCATTCTGGAGAAGAACGGAGAACGGAAGGAGTTTACGATAGACAACTATCCAGACTCCACCTGGACTTTCATAGACAGCAAGACGGTTCAGACCGAAGAAGGATACGTACCTCCAATCCACGACTTCAGCATAGCTGATGCCAAGACGGGAGAAGACATTACCCAGGAAGTGATTCACGATAAAGGCTACACCTTCCTCCTGGTTTCGCCACATCTGGAATTTGCCGATGACAGCAACTTCGGCAATATCGATGAGATTTACGAATATGCCAACGACCATGGCTACCGGTTTCTCTGCCTCACGGCAAGTACGGAGAAAGCCATCAAGCACTGGCAGGACATAACAGGAGCGGAATATCCCTTCTATGTCACAGACGAGACTACGCTGAAGACGGTAATCCGCAGCAACCCAGGTCTTCTTCTGCTGAAGGACGGAACCATCATCCAGAAATGGAGCCACAACGATTTGCCTGACATGGCAGAGATTGGTGACAAGCCACTGGAGAAGACCGAGATAGGCAAGATACCGGAAGTAAGTGCCGCCAAGAAGATAGCCGGCATCATCTCCTGGTTCATCATTCCGCTGGTACTCCTCACCATTGCCGACCGGCTCTGGGCTTGGGGCGCCTGGATCAGAAAGAAAGAGAATTCGAACAGAATATTATCAACTTTTAAAAAGAAAAGAAAAATGAGAAAGAAAATTGTAGCAGGTAACTGGAAAATGAACATGAACCTGCAGGACGGTGTTGCTCTCGCTAAGGAAATTAACGAGGCATTGGTAGCAGAAAAACCAAACTGCGACGTAGTAATCTGTACTCCATTCATCCACTTGGCTTCTGTAGCTCAGGTTTTGGATTCAAAGGTAGTAGGTCTCGGTGCTGAGAACTGCGCTGACAAGGCTAAGGGTGCTTTCACAGGTGAGGTTTCAGCTGAGATGGTAAAGAGCACAGGTGCTCAGTATGTTATCCTCGGTCACTCAGAGCGTCGTCAGTACTATGGCGAGACTGCAGAGATCTTGAAGGAGAAGGTAGAGTTGGCTTTGGCTAACGGTTTGAAGGTTATCTTCTGCTGCGGTGAGACTCTCGAGGAGCGTGAGGCTGAGAAGCAGAACGAGGTAGTAAAGGCTGAGTTGGAAGGTTCAGTATTCCACTTGAGCGCTGACGCTTGGAAGAACATCATCCTTGCTTACGAGCCAATCTGGGCTATCGGTACAGGTAAGACTGCTACTTCTGACCAGGCTGAAGAGATGTTGGCATACATCCGCTCTATCGTAGCAGAGAAGTATGGCAACGAGGCTGCTGAGGATACATCAATCCTCTACGGTGGTAGCTGCAAGGCTAGCAACGCACCTGAGCTCTTCGCTAAGCCAAACATCGACGGTGGTTTGATCGGTGGTGCTTCTTTGAAGGCTGCTGACTTCAAGGGTATCATTGACGCTTGGAAGAAGTAATCTCATAAGGATATTACATTTCCCGAAGGGATGCCTTCTTCCTGAAGTGCATCCCTTCATTCTTCATTACACCTTATTATATATAGAGATAACTAAAAATAAGGTATTGTTTAAAAAACAAGACGACAAACATAAAAGGAATAGTCATGAAACAATTCGTCACATTATTGATTATGATCCTCTGCTCAACATTCACAGCTAATGCGCAGAACTACCTGGACCATCTCAAACAGAAGGAACCGGGAAAGGGTGTTGTAACCGTGAACCAAAGTAAGGCGATTGATGAACTGGTAAACGGCAAACAAGTGATTCCACAAGACGACAAGACTAAGACTACCCCACAGAAAAAAGAAAAAGAGCCTGAAACTCAGCATAAGCAGGGTCCTGATTCCCTGAAAAAGACTGAGCCACAGCATCATGAGGCAACCCGAGAGAATGCCCGCGTGAACAATGCCCAAAAGGCAGAGAACAAAAAAGAAGAAACAGAGACACCTGTAGTGGATATGCGCAAGAAAGTGATGCGCAAGAGCTATAAGGTTACAGGATATAGAGTACAGGCTTTCGCTGGCGGCAATTCACGTAACGACCGTCTGAAAGCAGAACAGACTGGCAACCAGCTGAAAGTTCATTTCCCTGAACAGCCGGTTTATGTTCATTTCTACTCTCCAAGATGGATTTGCCGAATGGGCAACTTCCGCAGCTTAGCTGAAGCCCAGAAGATGCTCGCCAAGGTTCGCTCCCTGGGATACAGACAGGCATGCCTTGTAAAGGGACAGATTACCGTGCAATATTAAAAAGTGAAGAGTGAAAAGTGAAGAGTGAAGAATTCAACAGCCTTACTATTCATAAAGTTCAAAGTTCAAAATTCAAAGTTCAAAGTAAATAAGATATGAATCCAGAAACAGAATTTCGCGAGGGATTGGACGAACTCGCAGAACACTATACTGAAGTATTAAAACTCTTGGGAGAAGACCCTGAACGTGAAGGACTTGTAAAAACACCGATGCGAGTAGCCAAGGCAATGCAGATACTGACACGCGGCTATACACAGGATGCACACAAGGTATTGACCGATGCCCTCTTCGAAGAGAAATACAACCAGATGGTCATCGTGAAAGATATTGATTTCTTCTCGATGTGCGAGCACCACATGCTTCCTTTCTATGGCAAGGTGCATGTAGCCTATATCCCGAACGGCAAGATTACAGGTCTGAGCAAGATTGCCCGTGTGGTTGATATCTACAGCCACCGTCTCCAGGTACAGGAGCGTCTTACCCAGCAGATTAAAGACTGCATTCAGGAAACATTGAATCCTCAGGGTGTGATGGTAGTGATTGAAGCCAAGCACATGTGCATGCAGATGCGCGGTGTAGAGAAACAGAATTCCATTACCACCACCAGCGACTACAGCGGAGTCTTCAATTCACTGAACACCCGCCAGGAGTTTATGAGTCTGCTGAGAGGAGAAAGTAAAAGAATCTAAATATAATGAGTAGTTATTAGTGAGTAGTGAGTAGTTATTAGTGATTAGTGATTAGTGATTAGTGATTAGTGATAATCGTTAGAATCCATAAGTAATCACTAATCACTACTAAGTAATCACTACTAAGTAATCACTAATCACTACTAAATAATCAATAAACACAATGTTAAGGTTTATATCCTGGAACGTAAATGGCCTGCGCGCTTGCGTGGGCAAGGACTTCGAGAACCAGTTTAAGGAACTCGATGCCGACTTCTTCTGCCTGCAGGAAACCAAGATGCAGGAGGGACAGCTCGACCTTCAGTTTGAAGGCTACGAGAGTTATTGGAACTACGCTGAGAAAAAAGGATACTCCGGTACAGCTATCTATACCAAGCACAAGCCATTAAACGTAAGTTATGGTATGGGCGTAGAGGAACATGATCATGAAGGCAGAATCATCACGCTGGAATATGACCAGTTCTATCTCGTTACCTGCTACACCCCAAATTCGCAGACAGAACTCAAGCGCCTGGATTATCGTATGACTTGGGAAGACGATTTCCGCAAGTTCCTGAAATCTCTTGACGCCAAGAAACCTGTTATCATCTGCGGCGATCTGAATGTAGCTCACGAAGAGATAGATATCAAGAATCCGAAGACCAACCGCCGCAATGCCGGTTTCACCGATGAGGAGCGCGAAAAGATGACCGTTCTTCTGAATGATGGCTTCACCGACAGCTTCCGTTATCTCCATCCAGATGAGGTAACCTATTCGTGGTGGTCATACCGTTTCAAGGCGCGCGAGAAGAATGCCGGTTGGCGTATCGATTACTTTCTAGTATCCGACCGTATCAAGGAACAGATTACAGAAGCTAAGATCCATACTGAAATCATGGGCAGCGACCATTGTCCGGTAGAAGTAGATTTAACGTTCTAATCCTACCTTTCATACAACAGCAATAAGAATAATCAGAAGAGGGTGAATCATAAGTTTATGATTCACCCTCTTCTTGTTGTTGGTAAATATAGGTCATAAAAAAAGGGGATGCACCTTCCTCACGGAAGCCATCCCCATATTGGTCATATCAACATAAAATTTTAATTTATATAAGAGAGATTTTCTTTTAATTCAATGAAGTAACAAAACTACATAGTTGCTTATTTCTGATTACATGAACTGCTTCAATTCAGAGAGATTTCTCTTCTCAGAAGTACCGTCCTTGTAAGTTACCATGAAGTAGTTGTGAACAGACTTGCCATTCTTGAACTGAACGACAGCTACACCGCCTTCACGGAGCTGGAGTGTGAAGTAGCCTTCGCGCTTACCATTAACATACTTGCCATGCCACTTCTCCTTACCATTCTTATAATAGGTAGTAACCTCACCATTAAAGATAGTATTGCGATCGTTGCCGAGGTCGATAAAACTATAACCACCTTCAGCACGGAGATTACCGTTCATATAGAAGTCCTGGAAAACGTCCTTCTTGTTAAGGCCTGAACCAGTAGTCATCAGCAGTCTGTAATAACTAGCCTGTTCTGCACTGGTTACATTGCTCATATTTTCTGCATAGAAAATAGTGTCAGCTACAACTGTTGCATTCTCTACGTGCTTACGACCGAAAGCTGCTATGGTCATCAAAGCCATCAATGAGAATAATATCATTCGTTTCATATCGTTTATTTTTAGGATGTTATTGTAATTGTCTTTGTTTCTTTTTCTGGTGCAAAGATACAACGATTTCCGAAAAGTTCATAATTCCTTAACGCTATTTTATCTTATTTTTTGGTTAAGTTATACTTTTCGCTTTAGGACGCACACAATCTTACAATTTGCAATTTCATAGCCTAAAAATTCGCATATTGCACGAAGACCTACCTTACAAAACGCTATTTTCATGGACTCAAGTTTACAAAATGTAACTGAATTGATATACATCAAGAAGATGAAAGCACAAGTTTTTTGGCATTTTGAGAAACTTTTTCAGGATATTTCTCGCCTATCTTCTTTTATTTTTGTATTTTTGCACGAAAATATATAATATAAGGTACGCGCATGAGAAAAATTCTTTATTTCATGATCGCCCTCACCGTCCTCAGCCTTGCATCATGCAAGGATACAGAAGGCTCTATCGGCGACCCTATCATATCCAACGGGCAAGACCGTGACAGCGATATCATTACAGGCGATGATTATGTCTATCATCTGCCTGTCATCTTCCATGTCTTCTACAGTAACAGCAAGCAATACATCGAATATACCCGCCTCAAGGAGATTCTCTCCAACGTGAACGAACTTTATCAGGGCGATGTCTACAACTATCAGATGGATACCATCCCGAGCGAGAACCTGCATATCCTGTTCGAACTGGCTGAAAAGGATGAGAGTGGCAAGAGACTCAGTACACCGGGTGTAGAATATATCAAGGTTTCAGAATCAGAGTTCGACTGCGAGAGCTTCATGAAGGACAAGAAGTATGTACAGTACTGCTGGGACCAGAACAACTACATCAATGTGATGGTATATGCCTTCAAGAAGACCGATGAAAACAGCACCACGCTGGGCATCAGTCATCTGCCTTACCAGGTAGGCGGCTATCCACAGATAGATGGTTTGAGCAATGGCAAGAACTATCCGCTGAGCAAACCGGGCAAATTTCCGTATTGCGTTTCGCTTAATTCTATCTATGTGGGAAGGGATAAAGAAGGAACCCGATATACTACCGATAAGAATCACAAGGGATATACCCCCAATATATTGGACCCGAATGCTACCTTAGCTCACGAACTGGGACATTATCTAGGTCTCTTCCACTGTTTCTCTGAGAAAACTGTGAAAGGTAAATCTGAGGCTGCCGATGATGATGACGACTCTGACTATTGCGATGATACGCCTAGCTACAACCGAATAGAATACGACAAGTGGCTGACAAAATATATCAGTGATGCAAAAGCCAACAATAAGGATACTTTAGACATGAGAGAGGTGGCCATACGCACCAACAGCAAGGGCGAGAAATGGCAGTCAGACAATCTGATGGACTACAGCATCTGTTACAGCATGCGATTCACCCCAGAACAGGCAAACCGCATCCGTCAGGTTCTGTATTACTCGCCCCTGATACCGGGTCCGAAGAAGATTCGTCCGAGAACCCGTGCATGGGATGAGATGCCGGAAACAGAAGATGACCTCCCAATCCGATATGCCAAGGAGAAGGCTGTCTGCATCAAGGACATCCGGATACTGAAGGCTGAGAAATAGCAAAATCAGAAAAAAGAGTATTAAAAGAAACAGAAACAAGAAGAAAATGAAATATACAATCAAGGCTCCACGCCAACTCAATGCAAGCATCAACTTGCCAGCTTCCAAGAGTATCAGCAACCGTGCATTGGTAATCAATGCCATGGCGGGATGCAAGTTGCAGCCCCACAACCTGAGCGATTGCGATGATACAGAAGTCATCATTGCGGCCCTGCGCGATATGCCTGATGTCATCAACATCAAGGCTGCCGGTACTGCCATGCGCTTTATGACCGCCTATCTTTCAGCTACACCGGGTGAGCATACCATCACAGGTACAGAGCGCATGCAGAACCGCCCTATTGCTATCCTGGTAGATGCCCTGCGTTACCTCGGAGCTGATATACAGTATGAAAAGAAAGAGGGCTATCCTCCACTCCACATCGTTGGTAAGCCATTGGAAGGCGGACATCTCGAAGTGGTGGGAAACATCAGTTCGCAGTATATCTCGGCGCTGCTGATGATTGGTCCGATTCTGAAAAATGGTCTGGAACTGAAGCTGACGGGAGAGATTGCATCCCGTCCTTACATCGACCTCACACTGTGGACGATGCAGAACTTCGGAGCCAGTGCCGAATGGACCGATGTGGATACCATCACCGTAAAGCCACAGCCTTACAGCTGCGTAGCCGACTACACCATCGAGAATGACTGGAGCGCTTCTTCTTACTGGTATGAAATGATGGCGCTGAACGGAAACCCTGATTCTGAGGTAAGACTCGAAGGCCTGTTCGACAGTTCCAAGCAGGGCGATTCTGTCGTGAAATACATCTTCAGTCTGTTGGGCGTGAAATCAGAATTTGAGAACCGTGATGTTCTTTCTCCTGTCAAGTTGAAAGTCCAGCATTGTCTCTTGCCTCGTTTCGACTACGATTTCAGCGGTTCTCCAGACCTTGCACAGACCATCGTTGTAGCCTGCTGTGCCCTGGGCGTAAAGTTTAAGTTCACCGGGCTTGCAAGTCTCAAGATCAAGGAGACCGACCGCATCGAGGCATTGAAGAAGGAGCTGAAGAAGGTGGGTTACGTGATTTATGACGAGAACGATAACACGCTGATTTGGGATGGCGAGACCTGCGAGCCTAGTTTCGAGCCTATCGACACCTACGAAGACCATCGCATGGCACTTGCCTTCGCCCCTCTTGCCTTCAAGTTCCCTCAGATAGAAATCAACAATCCTGAGGTGGTGAGCAAATCCTATCCTCATTATTGGGAAGACCTCAAAAAGGTGGGATTTGAAATAGTTGAAAGTTAATAGTTGATAGTTAACAGTTGATAGTTGACTGAAGTTTCGCATGTGGTTCAAGTATGGGCTGAAGGCCCAAAAACTCCAAAAGCAGCACGCCCTGAAAGGGCAGAAGCTCCTAGCCCAGGGCATCGCCCTGGGTATAATGGCAATCAGCAAGGCGCCCTGTAAGGGCAAAAGCTTTGTATATTGCCAGGTATTTGAAAGCTTTTGCCCTTACAGGGCGACAGGTTTGCGCCCATAAACACCCAGGGCGATGCCCTGGGCTAGGAGCTTCTGCCCTTTCAGGGCGTGTGG
>NZ_JAHOEA010000053.1 GCF_019127135.1 Segatella copri
GGCGGGGCATCCTCAGGGGTGCCCCGTTTTTCTTTCAGATATCCCTTCCTTCTCCGCTCATTTTGTTATTTTTTCACTATTTCTTGCAGTTTCTCAATATTTTGTTGTACCTTTGCAACGTATTAAAAAATAAGCGCTTATGGCTATAAAACAATATCCTTTGGGAATACAGACCTTTGAGCGTATCCGTAAGGAGGACAAGCTCTATATAGATAAGACGGAATATATCTACCGCATGACCCATTCTGATGGTACATATTTCTTCGTGGGGAGACCACGCCGTTTTGGAAAGTCGCTCCTTGTTTCGACCATGCAAAGTTATTTTGAAGGTAAGAAAGACTTGTTTAAAGGACTTGCCATGGAACAGCTTGAAAAAGAATGGATAGAATATCCTGTAATCCATTTGGATATGAGTGGAGGTAAGTATATGTCTGAAGATCAGCTACAACGATATTTGATAGATTTGGTGGAAGAACAGGAACGGAAATTTAGCTTTCATAATGAGAAGATAGATATAAATCTTCGCTTGAAAGACCTCATTATGTCTTTATATCAGACTACAGGCAAGAAGGTGGTAGTGTTGATTGACGAGTATGATGCCCCTTTGCTGGACGTGGCTCACGAAAAAGAGCAGTTGGTTAAGCTTCGCAACATCATGCGTAATTTCTTCAGCCCGCTGAAGGCGCGTGAAGCCTATCTTCGTTTTGTCTTTTTTACGGGTATTACTAAGTTTTCGCAAGTGAGTATATTCAGTGAATTGAATAACGTCACCAATGTATCCATGTATGATGAATATGCTGGTATGTTGGGGATTACTAAGGAAGAACTTTGCGGGCAATTGTCAGAAGACATAGAAGTGCTGGCTACAAAAATGCATCTTACCAAGGAGCAGACCTTAGATAAGTTGACTGAGAATTATGATGGATATCATTTTTCAGCTTATTCTCCTGATGTCTTCAACCCTTACAGCCTGTTCAATTGCTTCGCTCAGGGTAAGTTGGGTTCTTATTGGTTTGCCTCAGGTACGCCAACCTATCTTATCAATATGATGCGTAAATATCATGTGCTTCCTACAGGCATTACGCGTGTTGAGGCTGACGAGAGTGAATTTGATGCACCTACAGAGGATATGACTACAATGATGCCGCTGCTTTACCAGAGTGGTTATTTGACCATCAAGGATTATAACAGAGATTATAACTATTATACGCTTGATATTCCTAACAAGGAGGTGAAGATAGGGTTGACAAAGGCTTTGATTCCGTCTTATGTTACTGGTAATACGCTTGCTACTACCAATACGGCTCGTCGCATAGCACAGGCTTTGGATAAGCAAGACATGGATGGAGCTTTGCATCTGCTACAGGATTTTCTGGGTACTGTGCCTTATTGCAATGTCACCAATCATGAGGGGCATTATCAGCAGATGCTTTTCATCATCTTCTCGCTCCTCACCGATTATCTGGTAGATGTAGAGGTGCATACTCCAAAGGGAAGGGTAGATGTCGTTTTGTTGACTGGAACAGATTTATATATCATAGAACTGAAACTTGATAAGAGTGCTCAGGCTGCAATGCAGCAAATCAATCTCAAAAACTATCGCCAGCGTTTCGCTCTCTGCAACAAACCTATAACGAAAGTTGGTATCAACTTCGACTCTTCAAAGGGAAATATAGAGGATTGGGTGATAGAGTAAATGAAAAAAGACAGAAGAAGATAGATGAAATAGATTAAAGAAAATCATAAGTAGCTGCGTTGGCCATCGTAAGTACTTGCGAAGAGCAATGAAGCCTGTTTCGAAGGACATCGAAACAGGCTTCATTTATTTATTCTAGAATTCTGCGTTCTTTGGTGTACGTGGGAATGGAATCACGTCGCGGATATTCTGCATACCGGTTACGAAGAGAATCAGACGCTCAAAACCGAGACCGAAACCTGCGTGTGGGCATGAACCATACTTACGGGTATCGAGATACCAGTTCATATCCTTCATAGGGATGTTGCGAGCCTCAATCTCACCCATCAGCTTGTCATAGCTCTCCTCACGGACAGAACCACCGATAATCTCACCAATCTGTGGGAACAGTACGTCGGTACCCTGAACGGTCTGACCGCTCTTGCCACCGAAACCACTCTCCTCCTCGTCTATCTTCATATAGAATGCCTTGATAGCCTTAGGATAGTTGGTCATGATAACCGGGCGCTTGAAGTGCTCCTCTACGAGGAAACGCTCATGCTCTGAAGCCAGGTCATCACCCCACTCGCATGGGAACTCAAACTTCTTACCGTTGGCAATAGCCTCCTGAAGGATGCGGATACCCTCGGTATATGGAAGATGAACGAAGTCGGAATTCAATACGCCTTCCAGACGGGCAATCAGACCCTTGTCAATCATCTTGTTCAAGAAAGCAAGATCGTCCTTGCAATGCTCCAGTGCCCAACGGATACAGTACTTGATGAAGTCTTCCTCCAACTCCATCAAACCGTCCATATCCAGGAAAGCAACCTCTGGCTCTACCATCCAGAACTCAGCCAAGTGACGAGGAGTATTACTGTTCTCTGCACGGAAGGTTGGACCGAAGGTATAGATGGCGCCGAGTGCTGTAGCACCGAGCTCACCCTCCAACTGACCGGAAACGGTCAATGAAGTCTGCTTGCCGAAGAAATCATCAGAATAGTCAATCTTGCCATCCTCTGTCTTCTTCAGGTTGTAGAGGTTCTTGGTTGTAACCTGGAACATCTGACCTGCACCCTCACAGTCGCTGGCTGTGATGAGAGGAGTATTGAAATAGAAATATCCATGCTCATGGAAGTAGGTGTGGATAGCCATCGCCATGTTGTGGCGGATACGCATTACGGCACCAAAGGTATTGGTACGGAGACGGAGGTGAGCATACTGACGCATGTACTCGAAGCTCTGTCCCTTCTTCTGCATAGGATAGTCGCTGCCGCAGAGACCGTAAATCTCGATGCTCTCGCACTGGATTTCAACACTCTGTCCGGCACCCTGGCTTTCTACCAGCGTACCTACGGCACTGATACAAGCACCGGTAGTAATCTGACGGAGCTGATTCTCATCGACCTTTGATGGGTCGACTACTATCTGAATATTATTAATAGTAGAACCATCGTTAAGAGCGATAAAATCGACTGCTTTGCTACTACGATGAGTACGAACCCATCCCTTGACATTCACGATTGAGCCGTAGGCTGTGCTCTTGAGCAAGTCTACAACTTTAGTTCTTTTAATCTTTTCCATTGTTAATATAAAAGCTTCAAGGAGTTAAAGAAGTTAAGGAGTTAAGGAGTTAAGACAATTGTCACAAACCAAGGATTCCTACTATATAAAAACTCTCGGCTAATAAAACACTTGTCTTAACTCCTTTCAACTCCTTAACACCTTAACTCCATATTATTTTTTCTTATTCAAAAGCACCC
Organism: Segatella copri; assembly: GCF_019127135.1. GTDB lineage: Bacteria > Bacteroidota > Bacteroidia > Bacteroidales > Bacteroidaceae > Prevotella. The sequence goes on from NZ_JAHOEA010000053.1 coordinate 3,439, forward strand.
ATGCGGAGCATGTCTACCTCCTTCTCTGTAAGGAAGCGCCAGTCACCACGACGGAGATTCTTCTTAGTCAAACCTGCGAACTGAACACGATCGAGCTTGGTAACACGATAGCCGAGGCTCTCGAAGATACGGCGCACGATACGATTCTTGCCGCTATGAATCTCGATGCCAACCTGTGCCTTGTCGCGATCATCAGCATACTCTACAGCATCTGCCTTGATCTCACCATCTTCCAAGGTGATACCCTCACGGATCTGATCCATATCGTGAGCTGTCAGGTTCTTATCGAGATGAACGTGATAAACCTTCTTCTTCAAGAACTTAGGATGAGTCAGCTTAGAAGCCAAGTCACCATCGTTGGTCAAAAGAAGCACACCTGTTGTATTACGGTCGAGACGACCTACAGGATAGATACGCTCAGGACAAACATCCTTTACGAGGTCCATCACAGTCTTGCGCTGCTGAGGATCATCACTGGTTGTAACATAATCCTTAGGCTTGTTGAGCAATACGTATACCTTCTTCTCCAAAGTTACAGGAGCGTCGTGGAACTTCACCTCATCGGTACGAAGAATCTTTGTACCCAACTCGGTAACAACCTCACCATTGACTGTTACCAGACCAGCCTGAATGAACTCATCAGCCTCACGGCGAGAGCATACACCAGCATTGGCGAGGAACTTGTTCAAACGCAATGGCTCTGTTGGGTCGATGTTCTCCTCCTTATATTCGATACGCTTCTTCATGCTATACTTAGCATTTGGATCGTAACCAGGAGTGTGCTGACGGAAACCGCCACCACGGTTGTTGCCATAGCCACCACCTTGTGGACGACCATAGCCGCCACGGTTGTTACCATAACCACCCTGCTGAGGACGACCATAGCCGCCACCACGGTTGTTGCCATAGCCGCCACCCTGTGGACGACCATAACCACCACGGTTGTTGCCATAACCACCCTGCTGAGAACGAGACTGGTAGCCGCCCTGCTGGCGTGACTGATAGCCACCCTGCTGACGAGGCTGATAACCACCTTGCTCATCATTATTGTTGTAACGAGGACGATAGCCACCCTGCTGAGGACGAGACTGGTAGCCTCCCTGCTGACGAGGCTGATAGCCACCACCACGATTGTTGCTACCATAACCACCACGGCTCTGATAGCTGCTGCGCTGTGGACGCTCGCTGCTGCCAGTACTCTGCAAGCCTGCTCCGAAACCTTCCGGACGGAAACCGCCTTCGCTGTTACTGCTACTTCTATCGCTGCTGTATGCGCGATGTGAATTGATACGAGGACGCTGTGTGCGACCTACTGGTCGATAACTCTTCTGATAACCACCTGCTGGGTTGTAGCCCTCACGGGTTCTCTCATTTTCAGAAGACTGATCTTGAGGTTTGTTTTCAAATTCTGAATCCATTTTCTTAAAATACTTAATAGCCTCACGGCTGGGTTAATAAATCTAATTATTACTTTTATATATATGTACTAAAAAACTACAAAATTCCTTTGTGTATATTAGATACCTGTATAATTGCTTGGTGTGATTGCCATCAGTTCTGCCTTAACACTATCACTCACATTCAATCCCTGGATAAACTCATGAATGGTCTCCTCTGTCATGTGCTGGTTAGTACGTGTCAACGCCTTCAATGCCTCGTAAGGATGTGGATAAGCTTCACGGCGAAGAATAGTCTGGATAGCCTCGGCTACAACAGCCCATGTATTATTCAAATCTTCCTGCAATTTCTCTTCGTGGAGAATCAGCTTGCGCAAGCCTTTCAATGTACTTTGGATAGCAATAACGCTATGACCGAGAGGCACACCGATGTTGCGGAGTACGGTACTGTCGGTAAGGTCGCGCTGCAAGCGGCTAACCGGAAGTTTCTGTGCCAGGAACTGCAGAATGGCATTGGCAATGCCCAGGTTACCCTCACTGTTCTCATAATCGATAGGATTTACCTTGTGAGGCATCGCACTTGAGCCAACCTCACCAGCCTTGATCTTCTGCTTGAAGTAATCCATAGAGATATACATCCAGAAGTCACGGTCTAAGTCAATGATTATGGTGTTGATACGACGGATGGCGTCAAAGATAGCGCCAAGGTAGTCATAGTTACTGATCTGTGTGGTATACTGCTCGCGCTCCAAACCGAGTTTTTCGCTGACAAACTTGTTGCCGAATGCCTTCCAGTCATACTGTGGATAAGCTACATGATGAGCATTGTAGTTACCTGTAGCGCCGCCAAACTTAGCTGTAATCTTGCAAGCCTTGAGAGAATTGAGCTGCTCGGTAAGACGGTAAACATAAACCATGATTTCCTTGCCCAGACGGGTAGGCGAAGCAGGCTGTCCGTGAGTCTTAGCCAGCATAGGCACATCCTTCCACTCATCAGCATAAGTCTGGAGCTGTGCAATCAGCTCTTCTACCTGTGGATAGAAGCACTCTTCCAAAGCCTCCTTTACAGAGAGAGGCACACTTGTGTTGTTGATATCCTGGGATGTCAAACCGAAATGGATAAACTCCTTGTAAGCATCAAGGCCACCGATCTTATCAAATTCTTCCTTGATAAAATACTCTACAGCCTTTACATCGTGATTGGTAATCTTCTCGATGTCTTTTACGCGCTGTGCTTCATTCTCGTCAAAATTGCGATAGATGTCACGCAGACGTTCGAACAGCGACTTGTCGAAAGAAGCAAGCTGTGGCAAAGGTAACTCGCATAGAGTAATGAAGTATTCAATCTCTACGCGTACACGATAACGAATGAGAGCATACTCTGAGAAGTAGTTAGCGAGCTGCTCTGTTTTTCCCCTATAACGACCATCAATTGGTGATATGGCAGTCAATAAATCTAAATTCATAACAATACGTATTATATATATAGGGTGCAAAATTAATGAATTATCGTGAGAAAACAGAGAAAATAGTGATAAATAAATTTAAAAGCACAAAAAAAGGTCTCTCAACATTTGTTGAAAGACCTTCATCGATGTGGGCGTTGACGGATTCGAACCGCCGACCCTCTGCTTGTAAGGCAGATGCTCTAAACCAACTGAGCTAAACGCCCTCTAAAAAATCCCTGCAACCACAAAAGTGAATCACAGGGAACACCCCCGTGGGCGCTGACGGATTCGAACCGCCGACCCTCTGCTTGTAAGGCAGATGCTCTAAACCAGCTGAGCTAAGCGCCCTTACTTTTCGTAAGCGGTTGCAAAGGTACGACTATTTTTCGGTTCCACCAAATTTTTCAGCAACTTTTTTCGATTTTTCTTCAAAAAAGTGCATTTTTTGGTGTTTTTCTATGGTTTTAGGGGTAAAAGCAGCCCGTTTTTGTGTTTTCATGGCAAAAAACAGCCAAATAAGAGAAAGTACTCACGATGGGGTACAAAGCACATTTCGACAAGAAAAGAAACTTATTGAGGAAGAAAAAAATGTTTTCAAGGAATTCTGAGAAACAAAAAAAGGCATTCTTCACGAGGAAGAATGCCTTATTATTATTTTTATACCTTATTATTATATACAGTATAAATATTACTCAGCAACCTGAACTGTTGCACGACGGTTGTAAGAAGCAGGAGTCAAATCCTTAACACCACCATTAGCCTTTACAATGATGTTCTCCTTTGCAACGCCCAACTTAACGAGCTCGTTAGCTACCTTCTCAGCACGAGCCTTAGAAATCTTCTGGTTGATAGCTGCAGAACCTGTAGCGCTGTCAGCATAACCGTTAACAACCAACTTAGCGTTGTTGTCCTTAGCATACTGAGCGAGAGCCTGTACATTTACGAGGTCCTTCTTAGAAGCAACCTTAGACTTGCCGATGTTGAAGAATACAGAAACTGGAGTAGCAACATACTCCTTTACAGTATTTGCTTCAACAGACTTCTGGTTGTTCAAGAGAGTCTTCAAACGATCGTTCTCAGCATTTGCATCGTTCAACTTAGCGTTGAGAGCGTCGAGCTCTGACTGATGAAGAGCGTTGATAGCGTCAACATCTGGCACCTTGTTCCAAGTAGCCTTACCCAAGTTGTATGTAACACCGACCTCAACATTCAAAGCACGGTCGTGTCTTGCAACAATCTTGCTCAAAGAGTGAGAAGAGCTCTTCTTTGCGCCATCCAACAACTCTGTAGCTCCATCATAGTCGTTATCACCCAATGTATAGTTTACATCGAGGTTGATAGCCCACTTGTTATTGATTTTGAACTCATTCAAGAGACCAACACCAGCAACAGGAGAATAGCAGTTAGCGCTCATGTTACGGTTCAAACCAACACCTACGTAAGGGATGCAATCCCAAACACGTGCTTCATTGTAACCGCAGAACATATTGCTGAGGTTGAACAGAATCTGCTCGTTCAAAGTCCAATACTTGTTTGCATTTGTCTTCTTGTCCTCAGAAAGAACAGTGCGGCCCCATGCACCATTGAACTTAGTACGGAGACCAAGACCTGGTGTAAACCACTTACCTACTGCTACAGAGAAACCAAGATTGTTTCTGAACCCCTTGAATGGGCTCTTAGAGAAATCATTACCCTCTTCCTGGTTACCCCAGAAAGCAGAACCTGCAACGTTTGCCTGTACAAACCAATTGCTCCAGAAAGAATTTGTTGCAACACTATACTTCTCAGTAGTAGTTGTTACATCCTGAGCCATACTGCTCATTGAAACGCTAGCCAATGCCAGCACTGCTAATAACTTTTTCATAACTTTATAATTTAACAATCAATTTATATATATATATACCTTCTGAATGAGCGAGCAAAGATAATACTATTTTTTGAAATAACCTTCTTTTTCATAAAAAATTAGCATTTTATGTTAACTTTTTTAAGAAAAGAAGTTTTTTTACCATATTTTAGCCTAAAAGATGCTCTATTTCCTGCTGACGGAGGATGCAGAGCACCGACTTCCCGTCGGGCGTATAATTGACATTCTGGCAGGCAAACAAATCATTCACCAAGCCCTCCATCTCTTCATTGCTCAATATCTGTCCCTGAGGAATCGCTGCCTGGCGAGCCAGACTCAAAGCCAAAGACTGATTGATTTCATCAATGGCTGATACCCCTTTTTCTACAGCAGACGAAACCATATCCTGTACCAGTTTAAGAGGATTCAATCCTTCAAGTCCGGCAGGAACAGAATTCACAGCATAGCTTCCACCTCCCAGATCTTCCAGTTCAAACCCCATCGACTCCATTTCCGGCAGAATCTTTTCAAAGATTACCTTCTCTGACATCGGGAACTGCACCACTTCTGGAAAAAGAACTTTCTGAGAATGGAAAGTTCTGTCAGCCAACTGGCGCAAATACTGTTCGAACAAGACACGCACATGAGCACGATGCTGGTCGATAATCATCAGCCCCGACTTGACGGCAGTCATGATATACTTGCCTTTATACTGATAATGGGCAGGCGATTTCTCTGCTATGATGCTGTCAGGCGTATTCGTCTGCTGAAAATCATCAGAGAATTCCATAGTCTGCTCCATCTCCTGCACATCATCCTGATCTCTGAGTCCTTCGTAAAGCTGTTCCCATTTCTCATCCACCTGAGGTTTCGACTTAGGAACAGAGAAACCAGCTCCCATCGGTACTGCCCCCGTAGAAGAGGAAGCCTTGAACGGATTATAACCAGGATTCAAACTGATCTTTGGCGCCGCAGTTGCTGGAGCCATCTCTGGATTATAAACAGGAATATCCGGTTTATCTTCGGTATCGAAATCTATGGTAGGCACATCATTGAACATACCAATCGACTCCTTGACTGAAGCCGAGAGTATTTGCCAGATAGCCTGCTCATTTTCAAACTTGATTTCGGTCTTTGTAGGATGGATATTCACATCAATATCCTTAGGGTCTACATCAAAATACAGGAAGTAAGGCACCTGCTCACCCTGAGGTACCAGACGGTCGTAAGCTGCCATCACAGCCTTATTGAAATAAGGATGCTTCATGTATCTCCCATTGACAAAGAAGAACTGGTGAACACCTTTCTTTCTGGCAGATTCAGGCTTACCCACAAATCCAGACACCTTGCACATGCTGGTTTCTACATTCACCGGCAAGAGTTCCTGATTAAAACGCTTGCCAAAGACATCGAGAATACGCTGACGCAAATTAGCGGCACGCAAATTGAACATCTCAGTACCATTGCTATGCAAAGTAAAGGTGATTTGGGGATTTACTAATGCTATTCGCTCGAAAGCCGTCAGAATATTGTTCAACTCTGTAGAATTGGACTTCAGAAACTTTCTACGCGCGGGTACATTATAAAATATATTGCTGACCGAGAAGATACTTCCCACAGCACAGGAGCATGGTTCCTGTTTCTCATATCGGGAACCCGAAATCTGTATCAGGGTTCCTATCTCGTCGGTAGCCTGTCTTGACTTCAGTTCAACCTGAGCCACGGCAGCTATAGACGCCAAAGCTTCGCCACGGAAGCCCATGGTACGAAGCGCAAACAAATCGTCAGCCTTACGGATCTTTGAAGTAGAATGACGTTCAAAAGCCAAACGAGCATCTGTCTCGGACATACCTTTTCCATCATCTATTACCTGGATATTGGTACGACCAGCATCGGTAACCGTGACATGGATATTCCTGGCACCCGCATCGACTGCATTTTCGACCAGCTCCTTGATAACCGAAGCCGGACGCTGAATAACCTCACCTGCTGCTATCTGATTGGCAACAGAATCAGGTAAAAGTTGAATAATATCACTCATCTCTAAATCTTAATCATATAAGAAAATGATGCTTAATAACGATCAGTCAGTTAGTTTCTGAAGCGGAGCTTCATGACGCTTAATTTTCTTAAGTTCAGTACCCTTTGATTTACCACGCCATACAAAGATATCGTTTTTATCTTTAGGACGCAAGTCTTCGAACCAGGCAAAATTACTGAGTTTATATTTTGCCGGCGGAATCTGCGTCATCGGATACATGGTAGAGGTAAACTTATTGGTCCAGATTTTCTCCATCTTCCGGCCAGGTGCCATATACATGCGCATGGTATCGGTTTCCAGATAATTCAAACCAATGAGCGAACTGTCCTTATCATCCGTCATGTAATAGATGGTCTGCACATTGCCGATAGACTCAGCCTTCTTGATTTCACCTTTCTCAAAATAAGACTTCATCTCTGAAGAACTGATCTGATTGAAATGAACACTATCCGGCATCTGCTCTACAGACAGCGCCTGTCCGATGACATGAGCGAAACGTACGGTAGAATCATTCATGAAGACCAGTATCTTCTCACCCAACAACTGACGGTTGCCATTCCATACGATAGGATCTTTATACATGGTCATACAGGAATCCTGAGAATTGAACACCAGAGAATCGCAGATGGCCTGCATATCCAGCCGATAAGCACGGACCTTAGGATAAGCATGCACCTTACGGTATACCGAATCGGTATTGATATGGAAGGTATTGATACGCATGGTATCAGAATGAACCCAAAGAGTATCTTTCTGCGAATAGTCGATAGCTACAGGATTGCGGGTGGCAAAGCCATTACCGGTTTTTTCGTTGTAACGCAGATAATCGCAAGTCAGGGAATTTTTATTTTTCTTGTCTACATAAACCACATTGCCATATCCGGTACTCTCTCCATTCTTTACATAATAGAGCGTATCACCCGTAAGCGTCTTGTCTTTATCTACAATCGTAGAGCGCCCGTAAAGCTGCGCTCTATCGGTCTTGGTATCATAATATCCATTTTCGGTCTTGACAACACTTGCACCAGATACGATTTTAGAAGGTCCTACCATGTGAGCCTTTGACTTACGGACATCATAATACAAGGTATCGGTGGTAACAACATCCTTGCCGCTACGCAACTTGACATTATAGACAAACTTTGCCTCGCGAGTTTCGGTATGATACTCACCCCAATCAGCAACCAGCTTATCCTTACCATCAATCAGCGTTCCACCGTCAAAGAAGTTTGCCATATTATACAGACGGTCGAAATCCAAGCTATCAGTACGCAAGGTCTGCCGGCGGTGGTGCAAAACCACGTTCTTGCGTGCTCTCATCATCTGCATCTGCCCGTCATACTCTGCTCTATTACAAGTGAGCGACAAGGTATCTCCCTGCCGGTAATGAACATGTCCGAAAGCTTTTACCGAATTAGAGCCCTGATAGAAATACGCACTGTCACAGGTAAGGTGACTACCCTGATGCAAGAAGGAAACCTTACCTTTCAATATTTGCGCATCAGGATTCTTACCAAACATATCATAGTAAAGTTCATCAGCATGCAAAAGATACACACGGTCACCATGAGGACGCTTCTTTGCATGCTTCTTGGGAGCCTGCATGGCTTGCACCAAACAAAACCCAAACAGGCATAGAACCATAAACGATATGATTCTATGCCCTCTGATATGGTTATTTAATCTTTTATTTATCATTTAATCCAACCTTGATATTCAAACTTACAATCCTTATAGCGATCGTTCATACGAACATAAGTCTGCTTGATTTTATTGACTACCCAATCGTGCAAAGTCTGGGCACGCTCCTTAGCCAACACCACATCCTTCATCACCTGGAAGTCCTCGGTAATAGTAGCCCTATGACCGTCAATACGGCTTACCAGCTTAATCAAAGCACAAGTGGTTTTACCCTTGGTATTCACCATGGTAAAAGGTGCTGAAATCTCACCAACCTTCATCGTATCTACCACACGGGCAACCTCAGTAGGCAGATCCTTCATCTGGAAGCGGGAAGTTCTGGACTGATCAGGAGTAACATTGGCCATCAAACCCTTGTTGTTGCGGGTATCTTTATCATCTGACAGTGCTTCAACAGCCTGTTCAAAGGTAAACTTATTGGCACGAATATCATTACCGATAGAATCCAAACGGCCGATAGACTTATCAATCGCATCTTGAGAAACACGAGGTTTGAGCAGGATATGGCGACACTTTATCTTGTCACCACGTTTATCAATCAACTGAATGATATGGTAACCGAACTCAGACTCAACAATCTTTGAGATTTTCTTTGGATCAGTAAGATTGAATGCCACATTCGCAAACGCAGGATCCAACATACCTCTACCAATATAATCCATCTCGCCACCCATACGGGCAGAGCCCGGATCTTCAGAATAAAGACGAGCCAAAGTAGCAAAAGAAGTCTCACCCTTATTCACACGGTCAGTAAATTCACGCAACTGATTCTTCACACGGTTAATCTCCTCAAGAGGGATACGTGGCTGCATGGTAAGAATCTCGACCTCTACCTCTGTAGGAACAAAAGGTATACTGTCGGCAGGTAAATCCTTAAAATATTTACGAACCTGAGCCGGCGACACCTTGATATCCTTCACCAGTTCCTGTTTCATCTTCTGAATCAGCTGCTGGTTTTTGAAATCATCATGCATCTGCTGGCGCATCTGGGTAATACTCTGCTTGCGGTATTCCTCCAACTTTTCACGAGAACCAATCATGGAAACCCAACTATTGATCTGCTCGTCGATACCATTCATTACTTCAGACTCAGAAACTTCGATACTATCGATAGCAGCCTGATGGAGAAAAAGTTTCTGAACGGCAATCTGCTCAGGAATAGAACAGTCTGGGTCACCAGCATATTTGATACCTTCAGCCTCAGCCTGTAAACGGGTTACCTCTACGTCAGACTTCAGGATAGCCTCATCGCCGACAACCCAAATCACCTCGTCAACCACACTACCCTCATTGATTTTCTCTGAGTCGGCAGCAACCTGTTGCTTGACATTTGCAGAATCAGCCTCATGAGCCAAAGCACTTCGGCTTGCTCTTGTTGCACTAGCACTTATTCCTACTATCATCAGCAGGGCTATAAATGCCATTGTCATTTTATATCCAGTATTCATGTATTGTTTCTATAATATATTAATGTATATTGGGAGTGGTCAACATACTACGGAAAACCACTACTTTATATTTCTTCTTCAATTGAGCGACCCATTGCTTCTCCAACGAGTCCTGATAGTCAGCAAGTACCACATCCGGGTATTCGCCATCTTCGGGTAGAGCAACCTTGATATTCTTCTTCCGATTCATCTTCTTCAGGCGCTTCAGTTCCCATTTATATTTTTTCTTATTCTTGGCATAAAAAGCTGCCAGACCTTTTTTATCCGTAGCAGCCTTATCCCAAATATTACGCTGGCAGATTTCATTCAGCAAAAGCGATTCCACATACTCTTGCTGCTGATAGTTATTCTGCATATCTTCTACCTTTGCATCCGTAACATAATTTTTCTGATTACCCTCACCATGTTTATCCAGCAACTTGACGATATGATAACCAAACTCTGACATAAATGGTCTGCTAATCTCACCCTTTCTCAAGGAAAAGGCTTTTTTTTCGAAAGCCTGCACAGTTTGCCCTTTTGTAAACCATGCCAAAGTTCCTCCATTGACAGCAGATCCTTTATCATCAGAATATTTCTTTGCCAAATCGGCAAAATCAGCCCCTTTACAAAGAGCCTGATAAATTGAATCGATTCTGTTTTTTACAATCTCCTGTTCCTGGTAAGAAGCTTTCTGCCCCAACCTCAACAGGATATGTGCAACATGAACACTGCCTTTATCCGGCATCGATTCGCATGCTTCAGTATCATGATACCGTTTCAATACACGCCTGATATTAGGCAAAGTATCGAGATGAGCATCCTTAGCAGCTTGCACTTTCAGCTTATAATCTACGAAGCCATCGGCAAACACCTTGACACTTTTAGAGTCAACCGTATTTCCCAAATGATTTTTCTGATAAAAGTACTCAAATTCCGACTTCTTGACTGATTGCCCATTGATAATCATAACAATAGGGTCGGTATGAGCAAAAGCAATGCTCCCCGAAAGGAGCATTGCCGCTATAAGTGCATAAAATTTCATATTTCCTAATTATATTATTCAGGACGGCTATAGTTAGGAGCCTCACTGGTGATAGTGATATCATGTGGATGACTCTCCAACACACCCGCATTTGTGATACGAGCAAACTTGGCATTGTGCAAGTTCTCGATGGTAGCAGCACCACAATATCCCATACCAGAACGTAAACCACCAATCAACTGGTAGATAACCTCCTGTACAGTTCCCTTGTAAGGCACACGACCTGCGATACCCTCTGGAACCAATTTCTTGACATCCTTGGTATCACCCTGGAAGTAACGGTCCTTAGAACCATTCTTCTGCTCCATTGCCTCCAAAGAACCCATACCACGATAGCTCTTAAACTTACGGCCATTGAAGATAATGGTATCACCAGGACTCTCCTCTGTACCAGCAACCAAAGAACCAATCATGACGCAGCTACCACCGGCAGCCAAAGCCTTCACAACATCACCTGAGTAACGAAGACCACCATCAGCAATCAAAGGCACACCTGTGCCCTTCAGAGCAGAATATACATCATAAACAGCACTCAACTGTGGAACACCCACACCGGCAACCACACGAGTAGTACAGATAGAACCAGGGCCGATACCTACCTTAACGCCATCAGCACCATTCTCTACCAAATACTTGGCAGCCTCACCAGTAGCCACATTACCTACTACAACATCTACCTGTGGGAATGCAGCCTTAACCTGCTTGAGTTTCTCAACTACACCCTTAGAGTGACCATGAGCAGTATCGATAACGATAGCATCAGCACCTGCCTCAACCAAAGCCTTGGCACGATCCAATGTATCTACGGTAACACCCACACCGGCAGCCACACGAAGACGACCTTTGGCATCCTTGCAAGCCATAGGTTTATCCTTAGCCTTTGTGATATCCTTGTAAGTAATCAAACCTACCAGGTGATTCTCGTTGTCAACTACAGGGAGTTTCTCAATCTTATTCTCCTGCAAGATGGCAGCAGCAGCAATCAAGTCGGTCTGGATGTGAGTGGTAACCAAATTCTCACTGGTCATTACCTCATCAATCTTCTTGTCCATGTGACGCTCAAAACGAAGATCACGATTGGTAACAATACCTACAAGATGATTTTCATCATCTACCACAGGAATACCACCGATATGATAATCGTGCATCATATCAAGAGCATCCTTCACTGTACTGCCACGACGGATGGTGACAGGGTCATAAATCATACCATTCTCAGCTCGCTTCACAATAGCAACCTGACGAGCTTGCTCCTCAATGGTCATGTTCTTGTGAATCACACCGATACCACCTTCACGAGCGATAGCTATCGCCATTGAAGCCTCGGTAACGGTGTCCATCGCTGCTGTAACGAATGGAACGTTCAACTCGATGTTACGAGAGAACTTGGTTTTCAACTCTACCTGTTTTGGTAGTACCTCTGAATACGCAGGGATAAGAAGGACGTCGTCGTAAGTGAGACCGTCCATTACAATTTTATCTGCAACAAATGATGACATATTGTAACCTTTAAAAATTTATTGCGTGCAAATTTAGCAATAATTTCTCAGATAGAGTTCGCTTTTCACGAAAATCTTACCTTATTAATGCTATTTAACGTGATTAGTTGGCTTGTTCGGACAAAAACTTGATTCTGACGAGTCGAATTTCGTCTTCATTGTAGTCTTCACCCAATTCATCTTGAGCCACATTCAAATCATCTGTATCGCTCTCCATGAAGTAATCGTAGATGTCATCTACATGGTCGTCATCCACAACTTCTTCTATGAAATAATCTATATTCAACTTGGTACCGCTGTATACGATAGCCTCTATTTCGTCAAGCAATTCTGAGAAATCCAGACCTTTTGCCTCTGCCAAATCATCAAGATCAATCTGGCGGTCTATGCTCTGGATGATGCTCACCTTCAAGACAGACTTCTTTGCAACGGTTCTGACACGTAATTCCTCAGGACGCTCTATTAAATTCTCTTCACAATACTTATTGATCAATTTACAGAATTCCTTACCATACCTTCTTGCCTTACCGGCTCCAACGCCCTGGATATTCTGCAATTCCTGCATATCTACAGGATACATCGTGGCCATCTGTTCCAGAGAAATATCCTGGAAGATGACATAAGGTGGCAGTTTATGTTTCTTTGCCACTGTCTTACGCAAGTCTTTCAATATGGCGTAAAGTGTTGAATCCAAAGCCCCTGTATTGTGCTCGTTAAGAGGAGCCCCATCAAAATCATCCGAGAACTCCTTATCGGCAACTATCATGAATGATTCAGGATTCTTGATGAAACGCTTACCTGCAGCTGTCAACTTCAAGAGGCCATAGTTCTCTACATCTTTCTTGAGATAACCAGCTATCAACGCCTGCCGGATAACAGGATTCCAAACTTTGGCATCCATATCTTCTCCAGCCCCGAATTCCTCCAGTTCATCATGCTTGTGAGACACGATATCATCTGTAGCACGTCCCTTTACAAAATCGATGATATATTCCTGACGGAAATTCTCCTTCACCGCAGCAACAGACTCCAAGACAACGAGCAACGCATCCTTCGCCTCAAATTTTTCTGTAGGATGCAGACAATTGTCACAGTTATGGCAGTTTTCCTCATGATATTCTTCACCGAAGTAATGAAGCAACATTTTCCTGCGGCAGACAGACGATTCTGCATAGGCAGCCGTTTCCTGCAACAACTGTCTGCCGATATCCTGTTCAGCAACAGGCTTGTTCTCCATAAACTTCTCCAGTTTTCTGAGGTCTTTACGGGCATAGAAGGCGATACATATACCCTCGCCTCCATCACGTCCGGCTCTACCCGTTTCCTGATAATAACCTTCCAGACTCTTTGGAATATCATAATGAATGACAAAACGGACATCAGGTTTATCTATACCCATTCCGAAGGCGATGGTAGCAACAATGACATCAATACGCTCCATCAGGAAATCATCCTGGGTTTGAGAACGGGTAGCCGAATCAAGACCGGCATGATAAGGAGCCGCTTTGATTTCATTGGCTTTCAACACCTCTGCCAATTCCTCTACTTTCTTGCGGGAAAGACAATAGATAATGCCACTCTTGCCTTTGTGCTGACGAATAAACATGATAATCTGACGATCGATATCCTTGTTCTTCTGGCGCACCTCATAATACAAATTAGGGCGGTTAAAAGAACTCTTGAATTCTTTGGCATCCATGATGCCTAAGTTTTTCTTGATATCAGTACGCACCTTATCAGTTGCGGTAGCTGTAAGCGCTATCACAGGTGCTACACCGATTTCATTAATAATAGGACGAATACGACGATACTCGGGTCTGAAATCATGTCCCCACTCAGAGATACAGTGAGCCTCATCGATTGCATAGAATGATATCTTTACAGTTTTAAGGAACTCAACATTATCTTCTTTTGTCAGAGATTCAGGTGCAACATACAGAAGCTTGGTCGTACCATTGAGAATATCATTCTTCACCTTCTCAATAGCCGACTTATTCAATGATGAATTGAGATAATGAGCTACGCCATCACTTTCACTCAAACCATTAATAACATCTACTTGGTTTTTCATCAAAGCAATCAGAGGAGAAATCACAATAGCTGTTCCCTCCATAATGAGCGAAGGCAACTGGTAACACAAACTCTTACCGCCACCTGTAGGCATCAATACAAAAGTATCATTGCCACTCATCAAATTTCTGATGATTGCCTCTTGATCACCCTTAAACGAATCGAAGCCGAAATAATGCTTCAACTGTCCTGTAAGATTAACCTGTTCTGTCATATCCACCTATTATTATATTATATATGTCTATATATACGATTAAATAGCAATCAATTGGGCAAAATACCCAACTGATTTATGCAGTTTCCAACTGTCCGAGATGAGATTTATTCAACTGTTTCTTGGCATAGTCCAGCGTAACAGCAAATGATTTAACCTTCTCTGATGGAATCTCAAACATAGCATCCATCATCACAGCCTCTACAATTGAGCGAAGTCCACGAGCGCCCAGTTTATACTCTACCGCTTTGTCTACGATATAATCGAGAGCATCTTCATCAAACTTCAGTTTAATGCCATCCATCTCAAACAATTTCTGATATTGCTTGACAATAGAATTCTTAGGTTCAACCAAGATTTTGCGCAAAGCCTCCCTATCCAACGGATTGAGATAAGTAAGCACAGGCAAACGGCCGATAATTTCAGGTATCAAGCCAAAAGACTTCAAATCCTGTGGAAGGATATACTGCATCAAATCCTTCTTATCAATCTTAGCCACATTCTGAACCGAATTATAGCCAACGACATGTGTATTCATGCGCTGAGCAATTTTCCGCTCAATGCCATCAAAAGCGCCACCACAGATAAACAGGATATTCTTGGTATCTACATGGATATAATCCTGATCAGGATGCTTGCGGCCACCCTTAGGCGGAACATTCACCATGGTACCTTCCAAGAGTTTCAGTAACCCCTGCTGTACACCCTCTCCACTCACATCACGCGTGATAGAAGGATTATCGCTCTTGCGAGCTATCTTGTCAATCTCATCAATGAACACGATACCTCTCTCTGCTGCAGCCACATCATAATCAGCAACCTGTAACAGACGAGACAAGATGCTCTCAACGTCTTCACCCACATAACCTGCTTCAGTAAACACAGTGGCATCAACAATGGTGAAAGGAACATCCAACATCTTAGCTATCGTACGCGCGAGCAAGGTTTTACCTGTACCCGTACTACCTACCATGATGATATTACTCTTTTCGATTTCTACACCATCTTCATCCTTTGGCTGCTGCAAGCGCTTATAGTGGTTATACACAGCGACAGCCAAATTGCGCTTAGCCTGATCCTGACCGATGATATATTCATCCAGGTATTTTTTGATTTCTACAGGCTTTGGCACCTCTTTGAGAACAAATTTATCCTCTCCAGCCTTAGGAGCCAAGACTCCTGTAGACTGTATGATTTCATAAGCCTGCTTAGCGCAATCTTCGCAAATGAAGCCATTGATACCCGTAATGAGCAATCTGACCTCGTTTTCTGATCTTCCACAGAAGCTACATACTTTCTTTGGCATATTATAATTATTATCTCTTCTTGCGTACCTTATTATATATACGTTTATTTACCTAAAACAATTCGTTATTTACGAACCAACACATTGTCTATCATTCCGTATTCCTTGGCTTCTTCAGCTGTCATCCAATAGTTACGGTCGCTATCAGCATAAACCTTATCATAAGGAGTATGAGAATGGTCAGAAATGATGGTATACAATTCCTTCTTCATCTTCAAGATTTCGCGAGCCTCAATCTCAATATCAGAAGCCTGACCCTGAACGCCTCCTAATGGCTGGTGAATCATGACACGGCTATGAGGCAAAGCAGAACGCTTACCCTCCTGACCAGAAACGAGCAGCACGGCAGCCATAGAAGCAGCCATACCTGTACAGATAGTAGCTACATCGCTAGAGATAAACTGCATGGTATCATAAATACCCAAACCGGCAGTAACGCTACCACCAGGACTATTCAAATAGATAGAAATATCTTTGCCACTATCTACAGAATCCAGATACAGCAATTGCGCCTGCAATGTATTTGCGGTGTAGTCATCAATCTGTGTACCCAGGAAGATGATACGGTCCATCATCAAGCGAGAGAACACATCCATCTGAGTAACGTTCAGCTGACGCTCCTCCAAGATGTAAGGGTTCATATACTGAGCCTGTGCCTTAATAACATCATCAAGCACCATACCATTCATACCAAGATGCTTGGTTGCATATTTTCTAAAATCGTTCATATCTATATAGTATTTTACGTCTTAAACCATACGAAAAAAGAGGTTATCGACCCTTATTTCTCGTTCGGTGGAACAAAGATAATAAAAAAAGTCGATAACCTCGTATTTATTTGAAGTTTTTTTTCAAAAAAATGTTATTCCTGCATCATCTTGTTGAAATCTTCTACAGAAATCTCCTTTTCGTTGAGTTTTACAGCTGTTTTCAGAGCTGCAGCCAACTTACGATCGATAGAGCGATCTACAAGTGCATCTGTAGCGTCACCCTTCTTAAGGATTTCCTTAGCATAGTTCTCAATGTACTCCTCAGGAATGTTGTTCATACCATACTGAGCGAACTGAGCACGAGCTGCCTCCTTAGCTGTCTCCATCAGGTCATTGTCATCAATCTTGATGTTCTGAGCCTTGATGAGCTGCTCCTTGATAAGATGCCATGTCAACTCCTTGATGCTCTCAGCATAGTTCTTCTCTACGAACTCCTCGCCCTTATCCTTGTTGTTAGCCAACATGATACGCTTCAAGAGTGCATCTGGGAACTGCAATTCACCAACCTTCTTCTCGCAGTGCTCGCGAACATCGAGGATGAACTTATAATCTGAGTCGTTAACGAGCTGTGCCTGCAAGCCCTCTGCAATCTTAGCACGGAAAGCAGCCTCGTCCTTCACGTCAGTATCCTCACCGAGAACCTGCTTGAAGAGTTCTTCATTGATCTCATGCTTCTTGAAACGCTGGATTTCTGTAATCTGGAAGCTGAACTCTGACTCCAAGTCCTTAACAGCTTCACGCTCAATCTTCAGGAGTGAAGAAACCTCTGTATCGTTCTCTGGATAAGCCTTCTTAGGGTTGAATGTGATTACATCACCGAGCTTAGCATCGTTGAAGAGATTCTTCTGCTCGTCAACCTTGATGTAGCTAGGCATCAGGATGGCACCCTCTACAGTGATACCACCTTCCTTGGTATTGCCATTCTCATCAAGTTCACGCAAGTCACCCTTCAAAAGGTCATTCTCCTCGTACTTCTCAGCCTTCTCGTAGCTACCTGCACGCTGAGCGTACATATCAATCTGCTGATCGAGAATCTTATCGTCAACTGTGATGTTATAATAATCAACCTTGTCGCGACCATTGAGAGTTACCTTGAACTCTGGAGCAACAGCGATATCAAACATAAATGTGAAAGAAGTACCATTCTCCAAGTCAGCTGGCTCCTGCTTCTCTGATGGGAGAGGCTCGCCGAGCATCTGGATATTGTTGTCCTGTACATACTTGTAAATCTGCTGACCAACGAGCTTGTTGATAGCTTCCATTTTTACAGATGGACCGAACTGACGCTTAATCATACCCATAGGAGCCTGACCAGGACGGAAACCTGGAACATTAGCCTTCTTACGATAATCTTTCAATGTCTTCTCGACATCATTCTTGTAATCTTCCTCTTCGACAACGAGGGTCAAAAGACCATTAATCTTGTCAGGATTTTCAAATGAAATTTTCATCTTGATGTTTGTTATTTTATTATTGTTAATATTTTCTTTAATTCTACAGTTTTCGTGTATAACCGCATTTGGCTTGCAAAATTACACATTTTTAATGGATATACCTAATATATAAGAGAAAAAAAATGATTTTTAACCATCAGATGCTGTTTCTTTGGCTCTTTTTTGCTCATCTATGAGCTGAAAGTCCTTCTTTCTGAGCACAAAACTGTTACTCAGATACTTTTCGCGCACAATCTTATTCTCTGCCAATTCCTCTGGTTTGCCCTGAAAAAGGATCTTTCCTTCGAACAGAAGATAGGCTCTATCTGTAATGGTAAGAGTCTCCTGTACATTATGGTCGGTAATCAAAATACCGATATTGCGATACTTCAACTGCCATACAATATGCTGAATATCTTCTACCGCAATAGGGTCAACACCGGCAAATGGCTCATCGAGCATGATAAACTTAGGGTCTATAGCCAGACAACGGGCTATCTCTGTACGGCGACGCTCACCTCCGGAAAGCTGGTCACCCTTGTTCTTACGAACCTTATTGAGACGAAACTCGTTAATAAGACTCTCTAACTTCTGCAACTGATAACTACGTGGCTTTCCTGTCATTTCCAAGACAGAAAGTATATTGTCCTCCACACTCATCTTGCGGAAAACACTGGCCTCCTGAGGAAGGTATCCGATTCCCGCACGGGCACGTTTGTATACCGGAAAATCTGTAATTTCCTGATCTCCCAGAAAGACATGTCCCTCATTAGGTACAACAAGTCCAGTTGTCATATAGAAAGAAGTTGTCTTACCAGCACCATTAGGTCCCAGCAATCCCACAATTTCTCCTTGCTTCACATTGATAGAAACTCCATTGGCAACCGTTCGTTTACCATAGCGCTTCACCAATCCCTCTGTTCGCAAAACCAGAGAATCCTGATTTTGCTGTTCGTTATTGTTAATTTCGTCCATAATTAGCTAATTTGGCTGCAAAAATACTAAAAATAAAGGAAATATCGCTTATAAAATCAAAAACTATTCATAATATTGCAGTTTTTTAGAGGATTTTGGTTAATTTTGCAGCAAAATTCAGTTTTATAATAGCATGTTAATAGAAAAATGGCTTACCACCTTCGGTAAATATCTCATATTGATGGGACGTTCTTTTTCCCGTCCTGAGCGCATGCGCATGTTCTTGAAACAATACATCAAGGAGATGTCGCAATTGGGTGTTGACTCCATAGGTATCGTCTTACTGATATCCTTCTTCATTGGAGCCGTTATCTGCATCCAGATGAAATTGAACATCCAGAGCCCTTGGATGCCACGATGGGTTTCCGGCTACACCACCCGAGAAATCATGCTTCTGGAGTTCTCATCAAGTATCATGTGTCTGATTCTCGCAGGCAAAGTGGGCTCTAATATCGCTTCGGAGTTGGGAACGATGCGTGTCACCCAACAGATTGATGCCCTTGATATCATGGGAGTGAACTCTGCATGTTACCTCATTCTGCCTAAAATTCTCGGTTTGGTTACCATCATGCCATTCCTGGTTATCTTCAGTTCTGGCATGGGTATCATCGGCGCCTATGGAACGGCATATATTGGGCATATCCTGCCACCAGATGATCTGACACTTGGCTTGCAACATTCATTTAACCAATGGTTTGTATGGATGAGCATTATCAAGAGCCTTTTCTTTGCATTCATCATTTCCAGCGTATCTTCTTATTTCGGTTATACAGTAGAAGGTGGATCTGTGGAGGTTGGAAAATCGTCAACCGATGCCGTTGTCAGTTCTAGTGTTTTGATTCTGTTTTCAGATGTTTTCCTTACTCAAATTCTCTCGTAAACTATGATAGAAGTTAGAAATCTCACCAAGTCGTTTGGCGACAAGGTTGTATTAGACAATATAAACGTCACCTTTGAAACAGGAAAGACTAATTTGATAATCGGACAGAGTGGTTCCGGAAAGACCGTACTCATGAAGAATCTCGTAGGATTGCTTCAGCCTACAAGTGGTGAAGTTCTTTACGATGACCGTGACTTCATCCGGATGTCAAAAAAAGAAAAAGTCCAGATGCGCCGCGAGATGGGAATGATTTTCCAAAGTGCAGCCCTATTCGACTCTCTGAATGTACTTGAGAATGTCATGTTTCCACTTGATATGTTCTCTACCATGAATTACAGGGAGCGCGTAAAACGGGCTCAGGAATGTCTTGACCGCGTCAATCTGATAGAGGCTCAGCAGAAATATCCTGGAGAAATATCGGGTGGTATGCAGAAACGAGTAGCTATTGCACGTGCCATCGTAATGAATCCGAAATACTTGTTCTGCGACGAGCCAAACTCAGGTTTGGATCCAAAGACCTCACTTGTAATAGATGAACTGCTTTCAGGCATCACCAAAGACTATAATATGACTACCATCATCAACACCCACGACATGAATTCGGTGATGGGCATTGGTGAAAACATCTGCTTTATCTACCAAGGTCATAAAGAATGGCAAGGCAACAAAGCTGAAGTGATGACCTCAACAAACGAGAAACTCAATGATTTAGTCTTTGCTTCCGATCTCTTCCGCAAAGTAAAGGAGGTGGAGCTGGAAAAAGCTAAAAACAAATAAAACAGCATCGTTCAAAAAAAGCCATCAGCCCAGAAACTGGCTGATGGGGGGTGTAATTTAAACTGTGTCAAGGCTTGTTCTTAACTTTCATTCCCACTCCC
>NZ_JAHOEA010000054.1 GCF_019127135.1 Segatella copri
CCATTATACCCAGGGCGATGCCCTGGGCTAGGAGCTTCTGCCCTTTCAGGGCGTGCAGCTTCTAGAAACTTTATTGGCTTTCAGGGTGCAAAGTTATAACATTATTCGTAAATAGACGCAAAAACCTATTCATTATTTCAGTTTTTTATGAGATTTTCAGAAAAAGGCTTCCATGCAGTTCCTTCTGAGTTCCTTCTGCTGCCTGTTCTTGCTCTTCGCCGTGCGAGCCTAAGTGGTATAAACCTCCTTCATATTGCTCTATTTCACCTGTTTATCTGCCAATATATGATGAAAATCAGAAAAATATGAGAAAACTATTTGGTTAATTTAATTTTTTAGCGTAATTTTGCACACTGAAAATTAAAGAAGTAACGCCCTTCTGCGGGCTTATTAAACATCAAGCGAATGAATAACAAGGGAAATCTTACCGACGAGCGGCCTCCTTTGCTGCCCGTCATCATAGGCACCGGTTTCGGCAGTGGCTTCTGGCCTTGGGGACCGGGAACGGCTGGCTCTGTATTGGCAACCCTCATCTGGGCAGTCCTGGCTTACGGGCTCGGCATTACGGGTGAGAGCTTGCAGAGCATCACCTTCTTTCTCGTCATTGTTTCTACCATTCTGGGTACTTGGGCAACAGCTCAGTTGCAGCCTTACTGGGGTGAGGATCCCAGCCGTGTGGTCATCGATGAGATGGCTGGCGTGTGGATTCCCCTGTCGTTGCTGACCCCGCTTACGGCACAGGGCGAAGTGAAAGATGCCTGGTGGTGGGCATTGGTGGCACTTGTTCTCTTCCGCTTCTTTGATATGGTGAAACCGCTGGGCATCAAGAAACTGGATAACAGGCAGGGCGCCTTCTACGTGATGGCTGATGATCTGCTGGGCGGTCTCTATGCGGCCGTTTCTTTAATCATCATCAAAATCATACTGGTTTCGGCTGGAATCATCTAGTCTGGCATTTCTTAAAGAAACAAATTATTAAGCAGACATTTCTTAAACAGACAATAAAAAATAGATTAAAATATGAATTATAGAGATTTCTTACAAAAAGTTATCTATGCCATCATCAATCCACTTATCAAGGGGATGATTGCAGTAGGTATTACTCCTAACATTGTTACTTTCGTAGGATTCCTGGGCAATATCGTGGCAGCCGGTTTCTTCCTCGATGCTGCATGGATGCTCGGAACTGAGCAGGCTGATTATGCATCTTGTATGGTTACAGTAGGATGGGGTGGATTCATCATCCTCGCAGCCGGTCTCTTCGATATGATGGATGGCCGTCTGGCACGTATGAGCGGCAAGAGCAGTCTCTTCGGTGCACTCTGGGATTCTACACTCGACCGCTACAGCGAACTGGTAAGTCTGTTTGGCATCTGCCTCATCTTCGTACGTATGCAGGGCGATATGACCTGGTTCTGGATGGGCGTAGTTACCTTTGCAGCGATGATCGGTTCCGTGATGGTTAGTTATGTCCGTGCCCGTGCCGAGGGGTTGGATATTGAGTGCAAGGTAGGTTTCATGCAGCGTCCTGAGCGCGTTGTGGTTACCGCTGTTACTGCGATGATTACCGGCTTTACAGGCAATATCTGGTGGCTGGCTGGCGGAATGATTCTGATTGCCGTTCTGGCAAACATCACCGCTTTCTGGCGCATCTGGCATTGTTATGTTGTGATGAACGCTCATAAATAATAAACTCAAGTTCTATCAATAAAAAGTAGAAAAAAGTGTTTAGTATCTATCTGATTATCCTCCTGGCGGTACTCGCAGCCTGGAAGAAGACACGCCGTTTTGCCTTCTATTTTCTGCCTTGGTTCCTCTTTGGAATCATCTACGATTCGATGCGCCTTTATCCTAACTATATGGTTAACGATATTGATGTGGCGAATCTCTATCATGCAGAAAAGTCGCTCTTCGGCATTGCTGCTTCATCCAGCGCAGAGTTGCAGGCTGTAGCCGACCATACCCAGCTGATGATTCCGGGCGAATACTTCAAGGTTCACCATTGCGGTTTTGCTGATTTCTGGGCAGGCATCTTCTATCTCTGCTGGGTTCCGGTGCCTATCGCCTTTGCTCTTTATCTGTATCTTACGAAACAGCTTAACTGGTTCAAGCGTTTCTCCTGGGCTTTCCTGCTGGTGAATGTCATCGGCTTCATCGGCTACTACATCTATCCGGCTGCTCCGCCTTGGTATGCGATGAACTATGGCTTCAAGGCTGTGCTCAATACACCGGGTAATGTGGCTGGTCTGGGCAGATGGGACGAAATGACCGGACTGCAAGTGTTCCACGGACTCTACGGCAAGAATGCCAATGTCTTTGCTGCCGTGCCGAGTCTGCATGCTGCCTATTTGTTCCTTACCACGATTTATGCTGTGATGAGCCGTAAACGCTGGTATACGGTGGTGCTCTTTGCCTGCATCTGTCTGGGAATCTGGTGGACGGCAGTCTATTCTGGTCATCATTATATCATCGATGTCATGTTGGGTATTCTTACTACGATAGTAGGCGTACTGCTTATGGAATCCAAGAGATTATGGGCAAGATTAAAGAAGAACTCGTAACCTTCGGCAAGGCGGAACTGACCGCCTCCTGCGCCTCAGTGATAGACTTCGGACTGGCATTCTTCCTCTCAGATATCGTGGGTATTTATTACGGACTTGCCAATGCGCTGGGAGTGATAAGTGGCGGCATTACCAACTGCATTCTGAATTACCGCTATGTGTTCGGCGATTCCAAGAGCAAGAAAAAGAGTGTAGCCTGGCGCTATTTTATCATCTGGGGCATCAGCTGGATGCTCAATTCGGGCGGCACCATCGCCCTGACCGAATTTCTGAATGCGCACGAACACATTCAGCTGCATTACATGATTCCGAAGAGTATTGTGTCTCTGCTGGTAGCGATATTCGTCAACTATCCCGGACAGAAGAAATTTGTTTTTAAGCAGAAATAACCATATCAGATGGGGGCAGCATTCAGTATGTGCCCTCATCTTTTTTTGTATCCTGTTTTTTGTATTCTGGCAGGTAATCTGTTGGCATTGGGACATAAAAAAAGAGTTTGGATTGTCCTCCCGACATTCCAAACCCACGCTTGTTTCTAACTAACTTATTATCAACTATTCATTACTTTTCAGTTTGCAAAATTACGAGTTTTTTCACAATAAAATAAACTTTTTCAAAAAAATAATAACGTAAACGTTTGCGTTTTCGAAAGAAATTGTTATCTTTGCAGAGAATTCACTATCTTTGCAGTAGAAAAGACGAAATATGCAGAATATGTGAATACACAAATGTATATCGATAATAAGCATAAACTGAATATGAAACAACGAAGAACATCTTTGAAAGACCTCGCCGACCGACTTGGCGTCAGCATCGCAACCGTGTCGAGAGCCTTGCGCAACAGCCATGAAGTGGGAGAGGAGATGACTCAAAAGGTGAAAAGCCTTGCCAAGGAGCTCAATTATCGCCCAAACCCTTTTGCACAGAGCCTCAGAAAAGAAGCACCTAGGGTGATTGGTGTGATTGTGCCAAACCTGGTGACTCATTATTATGCTGCCGTGCTGGATGGTATAGAAGATTATGCCGTAAGAAATGGCTACTCGGTAATCAGCGCCAATAGCCACGAAAACACAGAGCATGAGAAGAGAGCGGTAGAAAACTTCCTGAATATGCATGTAGAAGGCATCATCGCCTGCCTGGCACAGGATACGGTTGACTATTCTCACTTCGAGCAGTTGCATAAGATGGGCGTTCCACTGGTGTTCTTTGCCCGTTGCTGTTTAGAAGATAAGTTCTCCCAGGTAGTAGGCAATGGAGATGTTGCCGCTCAGGAGGCTACCCAGCATATGATAGAGACCGGTTCGCGCCGCATCGCCTTCATCGGCGGTCCAAACCATCTCGATATGGTGCGCCGCAGAAAACACGGCTATCTGGAGGCGCTGAGAGAGAACCGCATTCCTATCGACCGCGACCTCGTGGTTTGCGACAGAATCGATTTCGATGTGGCCCGAAACGCTACCCTCCGTCTCCTCGAAAAGGAGGACAGACCTGATGCCATCCTCGCCTTTAACGACATAATCACCTATGCCGCCTTTGATGCTATCAAGGAAAAAGGACTCCGAATACCAGAGGATGTTGCTATCATCGGTTTTACCGATGGTGATACTGCTGCCTTCGTTACGCCGAAACTCTCGGCTATCATGGACAAGGCACACGAACAGGGAACCACAGCCTGCGATCTTCTCATGAGAAGTATCAATGGAGATGAAAAAATCTATAAGAAAGTGGTACCGATGATTCTGAAAATACGTGAAAGCTCTGAAAAAACGACGTGAAATAATTCCTATTTATAGGAATAATTCCTATTTATAGAAATAATTCCTATTTTCATATAACTGTAAATTAAACCTACGATTATGATGATAAAAAAACAAAACTACTTGAAACATGCCATCGTGCTGTTTCTGCTCTTGCTGCTCATGCAACCGGAGAGGGCTTGGGCTGCCTATGAAAACATTGAGTTCAGCAGCCTGACCAATCATGATGGACTTACGAACAGTCAGGTGGGGGCTATCCTCAAGGACACCAGAGGCTACATCTGGTTCGGTACCCAGTCGGGACTGTGCCGCTTTGACGGCTTCCGTATGAAAACTTTCTATTATAGCAATACTGATGATAAGTCGTTGCCTAACAATTCGGTAGATGAACTTCAGCAAGACTATGATGGAAATATCTGGGTGCATACCTCTGTGGGCTACAGCATCTATAAATATGATGAAGAGCAGTTTGACCGCAAACCGGAAGAATGGCTCAAAAACATCCACGTGCAGGGACCTCCTTATAAACTCCTGATAGATAAGGATAAGAACATGTGGATAGCTGTCTACGGACAGGGACTCTACTATCATAATGCCAAAACCAGGAATACCTACCTTTTTAAATTTACCAAAAAGGCTCAGCCGGGCTGTCTGAAAGAGGGAAATATCAGTAAAATAACCGAGGTTGACGGCGATGCGCTCATTACCTATGATGATGGTACAATCTGCCGTGTCAACGGACAGAAACAGAAGGTTCTCTGGTACAATTCCTTCCTTGCCACCCATAAAGCTGCCGGTGATAATGGCGCCTATACTTTCTATGATGGTATAGGAGGTTTCTGGGTTTCAGTAAGCAATGCCAATTATGTGTATCAGTCTAAGACCGGGAAATGGACCGATGCCCGTTCTTATCTTACAAACATGGGCATTGATATTCCTTGCCCAACCCGTATTCTGATGCGTGATATTGCCCGCGATAAGGCAGGTAATCTTTGGGTGGCTTCCGACCATAACGGTCTCTTCTTTGTTGATTTCAAACGCAAAATCTGCCGTCAGTATGTTCATTCCGAAGCAAAGGGAAGTATCGTTGACAATTCCCTGCAGAAGGTTTATGTGGATGATGAGGGAGCTATCTGGGTAGGTAGTTACAAGAACGGCGTGGCTTATTATTCGCCTGCTGCTCAGAAATTCACAACGATTCCGCTTGGTGATGTGTGTACAATCACGCAGGATCTGAATGGTAATCTCTGGTGCGGAACCAATGATAGCGGTATTGTATGCTACAGTCCGCTTACCGGACAGAGTTGGCGATTCGGACAGGCTGAAACTGGTCTGGCTTCGGATATTATCGTCAGCAGCGTAACCATGAGTGATGGTACGATGTATTTCGGAACCTTCAATGGTGGACTTGCCCAATATAAAAACGGCAGGTGGAAGAGTTTTCAGGCAGCTCCAGGCGGACTTGCCAATAACAGCGTCTGGTGTCTTGCTGAAGATCCGTATCATCGCCTGATTATCGGAACCTTGGGCTCAGGCTTCCAGATTTATAATCCTGAGAGCGGAAAGTTTACGACCTACAATGTTCAGAATTCGGGTATTACCAGTGATTTTATCAACTCGCTCTTCCTGCCGAATAAAGATGAAATTCTGATAGGTCATTCGCAGAACTATTCTATCTTTAATTTCGGAACCCGAAAGGTAACCAATGTGAATACAACCAAGGACGGACAGCCTTTCCCGAGTCCTTCCCTGAATTACATGATGAAGGATAGCCGCGGCATCTTGTGGATGGCTTCGCCTGCGGGCGTCACCATGTATGATGAGGCTTCAGGACAGTTGGAGTCAATCAATGACCTCAATGGTACGCAGGGCACGGTAGGCTGTATGGTGCTCGAAGATAAGCAGCATAACATCTGGCTGGTTTCTGAATTTATCGTTACCCGTGTTACGCTGACCAGGAACAATCAGGGCAAATGGGACATTACGATGATTAGTTTCAATTCGCTCGATGGCTTGCAGAGCCGCCAGTTTAACCAGCGTTCTGCCTGTCTGATGAGAAATGGAGCCATCGCCATCGGTGGACAGGATGGTATTAATATCATCAATCCTGCCAAGATTCTTCCTGCCCAGAAACATGCACATGTCTTGTTTAGCGGTTTCGTACTCTTCGATCATCCGCTGAAGGCAGGTGAGGAGTTTGAGGGAAGAGTGCCTCTGGAAAAATCGCTCGATACTCATCCTGAACTGGATCTCAGTTATAAGGACAAGGCGTTTACCATACAGTTTGCTTCCGACCAGGTAAGTATTCCGGCCCGTTGCCGTTTCCTCTATCGTATGAAGGGACTTGATGACAAATGGATGCTGACACCTGAGGGACGTCCGGAGGCTACCTTTACCAATCTCTCTTCAGGCAGCTATGTCCTGGAGGCAAAGGTGGTGAATGCTGATGGTAGTGTGAGCGAAGAGGTGAACACGCTGAAGATTCATATTCATCCGCCTTTCTATCTCTCTATCTGGGCGTTTATCGTATATATTATATTAATAGGTGTAGCTTTCTATCTCTACCGTAAACGTATGCTCGAAAAGCAACGTGTAAAATTCGAACTCCAGAGCAAGGAAGACAGTATCAAGAAGACTAAGGAGTTGAATGAACTCAAACTCAACTTCTTTACCAATGTGAGCCACGAACTCCGTACTCCGCTCACCCTGATTATCTCGCCGCTGGTTAGTATGATCAGAGAAGAAAGAGATGAAAGTAAACGCAGAAAACTGCAGATGATTCATCGCAATGCTACCCGTTTGCTCAATCTGGTAAACCAGATTCTCGACTTCCGCAAGATTGACCAGAACAAGGAGAAACTTACCCTGTCGCGTGTAGACATCGTGAGCTTCGTTGACAATATCTGTACTTCGTTCCGTACTTTGGCTAACAGCAAAGTAACGCTTTCCTTCGATTCTACGGTGCCTAGTCTGCAGATGTCGTTCGATGCTGACAAGGTAGGAAAGATTGTGAACAACCTCCTGAGCAATGCTTACAAGTTTACGCCAGATGGCGGATTTATTATCGTTTCTCTGAGTATTGCACTCCGCCAGCGTGTAGGAGACAAGGATTCGGATATGCTCCGCATCTCTGTATCTGATACTGGCAAGGGTATCAGCGATAAGGAGAAGGAACATGTATTCGAGCGTTTCTATCAGGTTAATGGTACTGAAATGCAACCACAGGGCGGTAGCGGAATAGGCTTGAACCTGGTGAAGAAGTTTGCCGAACTGCATGGCGGTAAGGTGGATGTTACAGATAATCCAAGCGGAGGAACCATCTTTATGGTAGACCTTCCGATAGAGAGCAGTACCACCTCCAATTCTACGGCACATCTCGGTTCTCTGCGTGCAGCACCTATCATAACCACGGTGCATCAGGGTGAGGATGATGATCCGGATGCTGGTAAGAACGTTCTCTACGGAATGAGTAAACATGTACATCAGCCAGGAGAATCGATGATCAAGAAACCGGTAGTGCTCCTCGTTGACGACAGTGACGACTTCCGTGAGTTTATGAACGAAGTATTGACAGACTATACGGTTGTTGAGGCTGTCAATGGTCAGGATGCCTGGAACAAGATTATCGACCGTCGTCCTGACATCATTCTGAGCGACGTGATGATGCCTGTGATGGATGGTAACGAACTCTGCCGTATGTGTAAGGACAATGACGAAACAACAGCCATACCTTTCATCATGCTCTCAGCCCGTATGGGAGATGAGCAGCGTAAGGAAAGTATGAAGTGTGGTGCTGACGAGTATATTGCCAAACCATTCGATATTGATATGTTGAATCTCTGTATTCTGAACCTCTTGAAGAAACGCAAGAATGTGAGCACAGAATATGTAATAACAGAGGCCGACCACAAATTTATTGATGAGGTTAATGCTTATATCCGCGATAATATGAGCAATCCTGAAACATCGGTAGAATCGCTGAGTACCTATCTCCGTATCTCACGCGTACAATTATATAAGCGCATGATTTCGCTGACGGGTATTACACCTTCTGAGTATCTCAGAACCAAGCGTATCAAATTTGCAGAGCATCTGCTGCGTTCGGGCGACTTGAACATCAGTGAAATAGCCTATAAGGTGGGATTCAATAATCCACGTTATTTCACTAAATACTTCCAAGACGCGTATGGCGTTACGCCGTCTCAATATCGTAAAAATCTGTCAGAAACAGAGTAGTTTACGCTTCTAGTTAACATTTAATGCATATACAGATAACATTTGCGCACAAAGATACGGGAAATTTCTCGTATCTTTGCCGCAAATTTTTAAACTTTCCTTTAAACATATAAAATGAGACTAACTAAAACATTATTGATTTCAGCAATGCTGCTGATGAGTGCCACAGGCATGCAGGCAGCAGGTTTCAACCAGAATGGTAATTATCTCACTGTTCAGTTGAAGCAACACCAGAATTTTGGTCCTAGTCAGATTCGCCTCCAGGTGGTGAGCGATAAGATTATCCGTGTTCAGGCTACAGCTGAACAGAGTTTCCGTAACAAACAGAGTCTGATAATAGTGCCTCAAAACAGCAAGGCAAATTACAAGGTGGAAGAGCAGGGAGACAATCTCATCATTACCACAGCAGCCATGCGTGCTGTCATGAACGAGGCTACGGGTCAGATTACTTTCTATGACTTGAAAGACAATGTCCTTCTCAACGAGGTTGCTCAGGGTGGAAAGACATTCAAGCCGTTCACTGTGCCTGACCGTGAAATCGGTGTAGACATTGCCAAGGTTTCTGAAGCACAGAAGCACGGATGGTCATGGCGTGCGCTCTTCAACTCTCCTGATAACGAGGCGTTCTATGGTCTCGGTCAGCATCAGAGTGAGGAACTCAATATGAAGGGTAAGAACGAAGACCTCTTCCAGTATAATACCAAGGTGAGTGTGCCTTTCGTCATCTCTAATAAAAACTACGGCATCCTCTGGGATTCTTATTCTTATTGCCGTTGGGGTAATCCGGAAGATTATCTCCAGCTCAACCATGCCTTCAAACTCTATGATAAGGATGGTAAGGAAGGTCAGCTGACAGGTACTTATGTGGATAAGAATGGTCAGAAGATTGTTCGGGGCGAAGATAGCATTTACTTTGAGTATGCAATGCCTGAGGCTTCTGAGATTTGCAACAAGACCGACAAGGGCGGTATTCAGAACCTGCCAAAGGGCTTCGCACTGAATGGTTCCAAGGTGGTTTACGAGGGTTATGTAGAGGCTCCAACCAACAGCTTCTATCAGTTTATCCTCTATTATGCCGGCTATATGAAGATTTATATCGATGGCAAACTGGTTGTGCCTGAGCGCTGGCGTACAGCATGGAATCCGAACTCTTATAAGTTTGAAACTCCTATTAAGAAGGGCGTAAAGACTCCTATCCGTATCGAGTGGCAGCCAGATGGTGATGTTTCTTACTGCGGTCTTCGCGTAGCAGCTCCTCGTTCTGAGGCAGAGAAGAACCAGTTGAGCATCTGGAGTGAGATGTCGCCTGATATGGACTATTATTTCATCGCCGGTCAGAATCTCGATGAGGTGATTTCCGGTTACCGTACGCTTACCGGCAAGGCTTCGCTTTATCCTAAGTGGACCCTCGGTTTCTGGCAGAGCCGTGAGCGCTATCAGAGCAGCAAGGACATCGAGGACAACATGAAGAAGTTCCGCGACCTACATATTCCTGTAGACAATATCGTTCAGGACTGGAACTACTGGAAACTGGATTCATGGGGAAGTCATGAGTTTGAGGCTGCCCGCTATCCAAACCCACAGGCTATGCTCGACAGCGTACATGCCTTGAACGGAAGATTCATGATTTCCGTATGGCCTAAGTTCTATGATACGGTCAAAAATTATAAGGAACTCGACAGCAAGGGTTGGATGTATCATCAGGCTATCAAGGATGATATTCACGACTGGCTCGGCTTCCGCGGTTCATTCTATGATGCCTATTCTGATGGTGCCCGCAAGATGTTCTGGCGCCAGATGGACGAGAATCTTTATACCAAGTATAAGTTCGGAATCGATGCATGGTGGATGGATGCATCAGAACCAAACGTTCGCGACTGTACCCCGATGTGGTACCGCAAGGCTCTTTCCGGTCCTACTGCCCTCGGTACATCTACCGAATATTTCAATGCTTACAGCATCGTGAATGCTGATGCTATCTATAACGGACAGCGCAGCGTGAACCCTAACCAGCGTGTTTTCCTCCTGACCCGTTCCGGTTTTGCCGGTGAGCAGCGCTACAGTACGGCTACCTGGTCTGGCGACATCGCTACACGTTGGGAAGATATGCGTGCCCAGATGACTGCAGGTTTGAACTATTCTATGGCAGGTCTTCCTTTCTGGGGAATGGACCAGGGCGGTTTCTGTGTAGAAAACCGTTATGTTGCTGCCCAGCAGGAGTTCGATAAGACCGGTAAGGAAAATGCTGACTTGAAGGAATGGCGCGAGTTGCAGGCGCGTTGGAACCAGTTCGGTTGCTTCGTTCCTCTTTATCGTACTCATGGTCAGTGGCCTACACGTGAGGTATGGAACATTGCTCCGGCAGATCATCCTGCTTATAAAACCATCGTTGCATACGATAAACTCCGTTACCGCCTGATGCCTTACCTTTACAGTATGGCGGGTATGGTTCATTTCAAGGACTATACGATGATGCGTGGATTGGTGATGGACTTCAACGGCGATGATAATGTTTACGACATCAAGGATCAGTGGATGTTCGGTCCTGCTCTCATGGCTTGTCCTGTAGGCGAGTATCAGAAGTACAGCCGCAATGTTTATCTTCCTAAGCAGAAGGGCTGGTATGATTTCTATACAGGTAAGCACTATGCCGGTGGACAGACAATCGTAGCTGATGCGCCTTTCGATAAGATTCCAGTCTTTGTTCCAGAGGGTTCTATTCTTCCTGTGGGTCCTGAGATGGAGTGGAGTGATCAGAAGAAGGCTGAGCTTATCGATCTCTATGTCTATGCAGGCAAGGACGGTTCTTATACACTTTATGAGGATGAGGGAACCAACTACAACTACGAGAAGGGTAAGTATGCTATGATCGACTTCAAATATAATGATGCTCATAAGACCATTACTATTGCTGCCCGTAAGGGCGCTTTTGATGGTATGCTACAGAAGCGTCGCTTCAATATCGTACTTGTTAGTGATAACAACCAGCAGGGCATCAGCCTCGCCAAGGCGCCTAAGGGCAAGATGGTGAAGTATGCTGGTAAGTCTGTTACTGTAAAACTGAAGTAATATGAAGAAGATATTTGCTTTAGCAATCTTTCTATTGGGCGCTCAGTCGTTGAGCGCCCGTGATAGCCAGTCTTTTGATAAAGGCTGGCTTTTCACTTTAGCAGATAGTGCCGGAATGTCAAAGTCTGATTATTCAGACCGACATTGGCGAAGTTTGAATCTTCCTCACGATTGGGCGATAGAGGGCGATTTCTCTCCTTCGAATCCTTCGGGAGCCGGTGGTGGTGCATTGCCGGGCGGCATCGGATGGTACCGTAAGCACTTCTCGGTGAATCCGAAGGAAAAGTATGACCGGTTTACCATCACCTTTGATGGAGTATATATGAATTCTACCGTGTATATCAATGGTCATAAACTCGGAACCCGCCCTTATGGATACAGTACATTCGAGTATGATCTTACACCTTATATTAATAAGAAGGGTGATAATGTCATTGCTGTGAAGGTAGACAACAGCGACCAGCCTAACAGCCGCTGGTATTCTGGTTGCGGTATTTACCGCCATGTCTGGCTCACCAAAACCATGAAATCTGCTTATATTCCTCAATGGGGACAATATGTAGCAACTTCTCCACAGGGTGATGTCAGGGTGAAAGTGGATTTCGCTGCTTCCGGTAAAAAGATGAAACTCTCTGTCCGTAATACAATCTATGATGCTGCAGGAAAGATTGTCGCAAAGAGTCAGGGTGTTCAGGAACAGAAACTCAAGGTGAAGAATCCGCATCTCTGGGACATCGGAAAGGGATATCTCTATACTGTCAAGAGCGAGCTGGTAGTAAATGGGAAGGTAGTGGATGTTGCTACGTCAACTGCCGGTTTCCGTGATGTGAAGTTTGATGCAAAGAAGGGCTTCTTCCTCAATGGCAAGAATCTCAAGATTAATGGTGTCTGTGAGCATCATGATTTCGGTTGCTTGGGTGCTGCTGTCAATGAAGATGCGATGCATCGCAAACTTACCATCCTTCGCGATATGGGCGTGAACGCTATCCGAAGCAGTCATAATCCTCCGGCACCAGAACTCCTGAACATGTGCGATTCGATGGGGTTCCTCGTGATGGACGAGAGTTTTGATATGTGGCGCCGCAAGAAATCGAATGGCGATTATGCCCGTTTCTTCGATGAATGGCATAAGAAAGATCTGTCAGATCTCATCAAGCGCGACCGTAACCATCCAAGTATCATTATGTGGAGTATCGGTAATGAAGTTCTCGAACAATGGTCGGATGCGGCTGCTGATACGCTCAGTCTGGAGCAGGCTAACCTGATTCTGAATGCCGGTCATGATGCTTCAACTTTGGCACATAGCGATGAACTGAGTGTCAATTCGCTTCTTACCCAGCATCTTGCCAAAATCGTGAAAGAGTATGATCCTTGGGGCACACGCCCTGTTACTGCTGGCTGTAATGAGCCTGATCCGAAGAATCACCTCTTTAAGAGTGGGGCTATTGATGTTATAGGTTTCAATTATCACCATCAGTGGGTGAAGGATGTGCCAAAGAATTTCCCTGGCAAGCCTTTCATTCTGTCGGAGAGTGTTTCTGCCTTGCAGACTCGTGGCTACTATATGATGCCTAGCGACAGCATTTATTCTGCGCCAAAGGAATGGTGGTTGCCTTATACCGATCCTTCGTTTATGTGTTCGGCTTATGATAATTTCCACGCCTCATGGAGTAGTACCCACGAAGAAACCTGGGATGTGGTGAAGCACAACGACTTTGTGGGCGGACAGTTTATCTGGACCGGTTTCGATTATATCGGTGAACCTACTCCTTATGCTTATCCTGCCCGTAGCAGTTATTTTGGCATTATTGATTTGGCGGGTCTTCCAAAAGACAGCTATTATATGTATCAGAGTGAGTGGACTCAGAAAGATGTGCTGCATCTCTTCCCTCATTGGAACTGGCTGCCTGGACAGACCATTGATATGTGGTGTTATTATAATCATGCCGATGAGGTAGAACTCTTTATCAATGGCAAGAGTCAGGGCATCCGTAAGAAGACTGTCTATGGTGCAAAGAACGAAGGCGATGCTTTCAGAAAGAGTACTGAATATCATGTGATGTGGCGCGTAAACTTTGAACCGGGAGAAGTAAAGGTTGTAGCCAGAAAGAATGGTAAAGTTCTTAGAGAGCAGGTCATAAAGACAGCAGGAGCTCCTCATCATCTTGTGTTGAAGAAGACCTATCAGGGCTGTCAGGCTTTTGGCTCTTCAGATCCGACCACCTTTGTCGAGGTGAATGTGGTAGACAAAGACGGCAATCTCTGTCCGAACGCAGATAACCAGATTTTCTTCTCTGTCTCAGGAGAACAGGATGCAAGTGGTCAGAATATCCCGAATGCACCAAAAATTCTGGGAACTGATAATGGTTGTCAGACTTCTTTGGAGCGTTTTACCGATTCACATCGCAAGGCTTTCTTCGGAAAATGTGTCGTTGTGATAAAAGGTAAGGGAACGCTCAAGGCACAGGCAGTAGACTTAAAGGATGCTTCTGTAGCTTTGTGATTATTGTAATGTTTTGAAAATTAAAACATTAAGGAATTATATTGCGAAGAAGGGTACACTAGCACGGTGTATTCCTTTTTCGCTCTTAAAAACGAAAAAGGTTTTGAAGCATTGGGACCCAAGGGATTTGGGTATCTCTATTATACTAGTAATAGAAATTTAGCTTCAAAACCTGTGGCAAAGATACATCTTTTTTTCGAATAAAAAAACTTTTTCGAATAAAAAATATAAAAAACTTGCTCTTATCAAAAAAAATAAGTAACTTTGTAAAACATAAGGGCATCAAACCCAACTCAGCAATCATGAAAAAGGTAATCTTAACTTTAAGTGTCATGAGTGCAACATTAAGTGCACAGGCACAATTGCAAACAAACAATGGTATTGAATACCTTCAGTGTCAAGCTAGGGATATGTCTGGCGATTTCTCCGATTTGGCCAACACCTATTTCCTGGCAGATAGTATAACAGGCTTCGACCTCAATAAGGGAGAGGGGTTGCTCAACTGGAAGCGCTATCGTCTGGCACCACGCCAAGCTTTTAATCTTAACGGTTATTGGCCTGTACGCATGAAGATGCTTGACTTTCCTGATACCCAGTATGATAATGATCCGAATCTCAAGATCAGAATTCAGAAGATTGATGACCGTACGCTACGTGTGACGTTGTTCACTTCACCTGTTGAACCTAAGATGGACGAAGCAAACGATCCGATGTTTTCTCCTGAGTTTATTGCAGAGAGTCTGGGCAATGGAGATGCTCGCCTGGCACGTGGAAGATGGAATACGTCTGCCGATAACAGCCGTATTATCTATCAGAACAGAAATGGTGTGCTGGTAATTCAAAAGTATCCTTTCCGCCTGATTCTGAAAGATGCCAATGGGAAGATTCTGACGCAAACCCGTCATATCATTGATAATGACAGTACGCAGGTTAAACTCTTGCCATTCAATTTCATCAAGCGTGGATCTGATAATTCGCGTAGCATCAACCCTGTGTTCCTGCTATCGCCTGGTGAACGGATTTATGGTTGTGGAGAAAGCTTTACCTCTTTGAATAAGGTGGGGCAGAAGGTAAACCTGTCGGTTGTAGATCCTCAGGGACCAGAAACTGACGGCATGTACAAGCCTGTGCCTTTCTATTTCTCTAATAGAGGTTATGGTATATTTATGCATACTTCGGCTCCTGCTACTGCCGATTTCGGTGCAAGTTATATAGGTGCCCAGCGCCTCTTTATGGGTGATGAAACAATGGACTTCTTCGTGTTCTTTGGTGAGCCGAAGCAAATCCTGAATGAATATACAAACGTGACTGGTAAGTCGCCAATGTTGCCGCTGTGGACCTTTGGTACCTGGATGAGCCGCATCTCTTATTTCTCCCAGAAGGAGGGATTGGAAATAGCTCATCAGTTGAGAGCCAATAGGATTCCGGCGGATGTCATCCACTTTGATACAGGATGGTTTGGAGTAGACTGGCAGTGTGATTATCAGTTTGCCAAGGATCGTTTCAAAGACCCTGTTGGCATGCTCAAGACGCTGAAGAAGGACGGATTCCATACTTGTCTTTGGCAGTTGCCTTACTTCACTCCAAAGAACCGCTATTTCAAGGAACTGGTAGCTGAAGGTATGACGGTTCGGAATGGGAATGGTACGCTGAACTATGAGGATGCTGTTCTTGATTTGAGTAATCCGAAAACGGTTACCTGGTATCAGGATAAGATTGCTCATCTCATCAAGCAGGGAGTGGGTGCCATTAAGTGTGACTTTGGTGAAGCAGCTCCTTATGATGGTCTTTATGCAAGTGGTAAGACAGGCTTCTATGAGCATAATCTCTATCCGTTGCGCTATAATAAAGCGCTTTGGGAGGCAGTAAAAGCCAATTCTCCAGAGCAGGAAGGTGTCATCTGGGCGCGTAGTGCCTGGGCTGGAAGTCAGCGCTATCCTTTACATTGGGGTGGCGATGCAGCTACGAATGAGGTAGGTAGTGTTGGCATGATGGGCGACCTGCGTGGCGGCTTGAGTTTCGGATTGAGTGGATTCTCTTTCTGGAGTCATGATATGGGCGGTTTCGTAACCCAGAGCCCTGATGATCTCTATCGCCGTTGGTTGCCTTTCGGTTTCTTGAGTTCACATACCAGAGCTCATGGAGCACCTCCAACAGAGCCTTGGCTCATCAGTAAGGATTTCACGGATGCCTTCAGGGCCAATGCGGAGATGAAATACCAGTTGATGCCTTATGTTTATGCACAGGCAAAAGACTGCTCTGAAAAGGGTTTGCCAATGGTGCGTGCGCTCTTTGTAGAATTTCCTCACGATGCTGGAGCATGGCTGGTTGAAGATGAGTATATGTATGGTTCACAGATTCTGGTTGCTCCGTTGCTGGAATCAGGAACAGACCGTTCGGTATATCTGCCAAAAGGTAAATGGATAGATTATCAGGATGGAAAGGTATATGAAGGCGGATACCAGCATATCAGTGTTGCTGAACATAAGATTCCTTGTGTTATCCTGGTTAGAGATGGCAGCTTGATTCCGCAGGTGCCCGTAGCTCAGAGTACTGATAAGATTCAATGGAACCAGATTTCATGGAAACCTTTCAAGGCAGATGCCAGTCAATGTGTGGGATATCTCTACAAACCAGGTGATAAAGAAATAACAATAATAAAACAATAAAACAATAATAAAAATAGTATAATGAAAATTCAAATAGAACAGGCTACGCCCGACAAGGCTTCGCATATCGCATCGCTTATCATGGAGGCGATGAATGCGCAGTGTTGTCAAAATTTTGCTGGTCCTCAGCATACATTGGTCGATTTTCACCGTATGATGACTAAACTTGTAGAGATGGAGGGCAGTCAGTATAGTTATAAGAATACATTAGTTGCTATGTCTACTGATGGCATTCTTGTTGGCATCTTGGTTGCATACGATGGTGCTGACGTCAAAAGATTACGTAAGCGCTTTATTGAGGCTGCAATCGTGGCTTTTGGAATAGACTATTCGGCTATGGAGCTTGAAACAGAGGAAGGTGAGTTCTATTTGGATAGTTTGGCAGTTTCTAACCAATACCGTGGGAAAGGTATTGCATCTAAACTGTTGGAGGCTGCTATCTCTCGCGCAAGAGAATTAGGACTTCCTGCTGTAGGTTTGCTTTGTGACAAAGGCAATCCGAAAGCGGAGCGTCTCTATACGAAGGTTGGTTTCCAATATGTCAATGATACCACTTGGGGTGGTCATGCAATGAAACATCTTCAGTATAAATTGTAATCTGACGGGGCAAACTGTGCAAACGTTTGCTCACCAAAAAGTATAGAAATCAACAGAAAATGTGCTGTTTATTGCGCAAACTGTAGTATCTTTGCACCATAAGTTCATAACGAATAGGTTTTTAGAAAAGATATTTTATTAGTTTTTGTTGATTTAATAATAAAAGCTCGGTCTGCAGTGATGCAATGCCGAGCTTTTGTATTTTTATCCCTTTCAGGGTATTTCCTTTCTGTGTCTTTTATTCTAATTCCTCTATTTCTTTTTCGTCCATGTCTTTATCCAGTTGATCTCTCCACAGATATTTTCTGGTTTCATGCACTATGATACCACTCAGGCAGAGCAAGGAGATAAGGTTTGGTATGGCCATTAAAGCATTCATGCAGTCGGCAATGTTCCAAACCAGTCCCAGACTGATAACACTACCCAGGAAGATAGTAGCAATATAGACTATGCGGAAACAGAGCATCCACTTTTTGCCTTTCAGATATTCTACACACCGTTCTCCATAATAACTCCATCCCAATGTTGTACTGAATGCAAATGTTGCCAGTCCGATGGTCAATATCGGAGCTCCGATATATGGAATCTTACTGAAGGCAGCCTTGGTGAGTGCTGCTCCGTTATGATAGTCGATGTCTGGATATGCTATGATACTTGAGGTGATGACAAGACCTGTAAGGGCACAGATGATGACAGTATCCCAAAAGGTACCGGTAGATGAAACCAATGCCTGACGCACAGGGTTGCGGGTTTGGGCTGCTGCAGCAACGATGGGCGCCGAACCCAGACCACTTTCGTTAGAGAACAATCCGCGGGCTATACCATAGCGGGCTGCAATCATCATGGTACTTCCTGCGAAGCCGCCACCTGCAGCCTTTGTTGTGAATGCTGAGTCAAAGATTACGTGGAGGGCAGGCAATAAATAAGCATGATTTACACAGAGAATGTAGATGCAGCCTAATACATAAAAGAGTGCCATGAAAGGTACCAGCATGCCGCAAACCTTGGAGATACTCTTCACGCCTCCAAGAATCACTGCTGCTCCTAAAGCCGTAACGATGGTTCCAGTAATGTATGGAGAAATGCCGTATTGGTTTTCTACCAGGGTAGAGATGGCATTTGCCTGTACCGTGCTACCGATTCCGAATGATGCCAATGCGGCAAAGAGGGCGAACAGGACTGCAAGCCATTTCCAGCCCAATCCTTTTTCCAGGGCATACATAGGACCACCCAACATTGTGCCTCGCTTGGTCTTTACGCGATATTTTACGGCGAGTAATCCTTCGGCATATTTGGTAGAAATACCAAAGACACCGGTTAACCAGCACCAGAGTACGGCTCCTGGTCCGCCAAGAGCGATAGCTGTAGCCACACCGATGATGTTACCGGTACCAATTGTAGCTGCCAGTGCTGTTGCCAGTGCTCTGAACTGTGAAACATCTCCTGTGGCATTCTTGTCTTTCTTTACAGACAGTTTGATTGCCTTGAAAATCTTGCGTTGTGGAAAGCGCAAGCGGATGGTCAGAAAGATGTGGGTTCCCAACAGCAGGATAATCATAGGCCATCCCCAAAGGAATGAACTAAATGCGGTGAAAAAATCGTTTATTGCATCCATCTCTTAAAAATTTTATGTTTATCTTATATCTATATTTTTTATACCTGATAACGCAGTTACTTATGTATTATAACCTTGTTATTTCTCAAATTCTATCTTCACGTTTTTGAATCCCATTGCTTTCAGCATCTCTCTAAACTGAGTTTTGGCATTCGCCTGTGCAGTATAGATATTGGTGCGGTTTAAGCAACGTTTCTT
The DNA here is from genome assembly GCF_019127135.1 of Segatella copri. Lineage (GTDB taxonomy): Bacteria > Bacteroidota > Bacteroidia > Bacteroidales > Bacteroidaceae > Prevotella. The sequence continues at coordinate 19,206 of NZ_JAHOEA010000054.1, forward strand.
CATGGCTTGATAAGCACGCTCATACATAGCCTGTCTGTCGCTGCCTGTCCATTTACCTTCTTCAAAGAAACTCTTGGTCTTCGCTTCGTCTATGAAGTTATGGTCCAGCAGTTTGATAGGAGGTAAAGTGCAAACGATGCTGTCCTGACTGGCTTGTAGCCATCCCTCTTTTACATCCTTCATATCGATACCCAAGCGCAACGTTCCGTAATAGATACGTACCAGTTGGTCATCGCCAAAAAAGCCACGGCGTATTGTATCTATCAGTTCTTCATCACTTACAGATAGAAATTCCCATTGGCCGATATTCTCGATACTTTCTACCTGAGTGGGTGAGAGGGTTGTCTTATCTTCCTGTACCACGCTGACCTCGTTGTCTTTGGTGAGCCAATAGAAGGCTCCACCCAGAATAAGGATCAGTGCTAATAGTACGATGATTTGTATTCTTTTCATATCATTGTTCTCCTCGCTTAGTGATTCTTTTCGATAGTTGTCTTATCCAGAAGAGTCTTCAGATCGTTGAAAGTGAATTTCTTCCTGAAACTGATTTTGATATTCTCTTCTGCAAATCCCATGTCCTGTAGCATCGGAATCAGGGTGTTTGCTGCACTTTGGCGTGCCTGCTCAAGAATATCTAGGTTCGGGATATCGCGAATGATACTTTCCCTACCTTGTTGTTCGAATTGTGACAGTTCTGCATCACTGTAGTTCTTTCTGGTGAGTGAAACGAATTGTCTTACTCCTTCATGATTGATTTTACTGCTGGTGAGTATCACTTTTGGGTCTGGTAAGATGATTTCTATCTTGTCACCTTGTCGGTTAACGTTCTTAGCAGAGAATCCTGAAAAGTCTACATAAGCTTTTAATGTCGCATCCATCGGAATGGCCACCTTGCGGTTTGATCCGGGAACATGAATATTAAAGTCTTTCTTGAACAGTGAGCCCTTCAGATTGAGCTGGTCATCATGTGTTATAATCTTATGAACATGAGCTTCTGCAGTATATAAGCGATTGCATTTCTGTATCTGCATCACCATCACAGGTATTGTGTCGATGACTTGCTCCTTCTTTTCTGTTTGCTGATGCGAACATGAAACGAAGGCAAAAAATACAGAAATGATAAATATTAACCTCTTTTTCATACTTAATGTCTTTATTATGCTGCAAAGGTACGGCAAATTGTTCGAAAAACAAAACAAAATCGTTTTTTTTGATGTTCTTTTGCTAAGAAATGAAAAAAAAAGCAGAAAAAGCACTTTTTTTTATATCTTGATTAAACCTTTTCATTTTCCTTTCGTCAAAGTTACGATTAGAATTCATAAACTGAACTTTTATTATATCGTGTAAGATTCAATAGGAAATTTATTAGTTAGTATTTAGGTATGCTAAGGCGTCTGCTTGTGAAAGTAGGCGCCTTTTTGCGTCTGATTTTGTGTAAGAATGTAGATTTCGGTTCTTTTCTTTGGCTATTTCAAAAGAAAAATGTACTTTTGCAGTAAGAAAAAATAACGGAATGAAACGAATTGATTATATATTAATAGGTCTTTTGGCTATTTCAAGCTTGACGGCTTGTACTGAAAAAAAGAAGAGTAATATCATTATTGCCCCTAAACCGGTGGCTAAGGTTGTGAATAAAGCTACTCAGAAAATGAGTGATTATGAGCAGACCAGGGAGGCTGACTGGGTTGGTTCCCATTATAAAGTGGTTGTGAAACGTAGTTCTGACAAGGAACTTCCGGTTCTCCAGTTGGACGAAAATACCAAGTATTATGATAACAGAATTTCGGTTAAGGTATTGAGAAGTGATGGCTCAGAATTCTTTAACCGTACTTTCACAAAGAAAGATTTCACGTCTTATATTGACAAACATACACAGGACATGGGTGCTTTGCTCGGTATCGTGTATGTGAAAGCAGAAGGTGATTATCTTTACTTCGCAGCAAGTGTAGGGTCGCCTGATGTTACCAGCGATGAATATGTACCTATGGTACTTAAGATTTCCCGAATGGGTAGTATCTCTATATCAAAGGATGAGAAGTTGGATACCAACGCTTCTGCTGAAGAGGAAGAAGAAGATGAGGTATAAAGCTGTTCTTCCGTTAAATCTATGAGTATTTATGATGTCTATCTGAAATTATTATTGTACTTTTGTAAGCGTATTCATTATAATAATGTATAGCAAAGAAAGTAAACATAAGATAAGAAGCGTATGAATTCATTATTTCTCTTACAGTTTGCATGTTTCATATTCATGCTCATCAATGCCTTCATCGTGGCTGTCTCTTGTCTGCATGTAAGATGGGAGAACAAGCGGTATGAGCGTTCACGATGGATGATTGTTGTCGCCTTGTTAGGACTGGCGATACAATATGTCATACAGATGGGATTCGGCTTCCGTGCTGCTGACGACAGTCTTGGGGCTGTCGTTAACATTCTCGTCTATACGCCCTGTTTTTCGCTTATATCCATGGGAATCTACAACATAGAAACCATCCGTACCAACCTCAGAAAGATGATACTGATGTGCAGTGGTATTTATGCTGCCATCATTGTGGTCTTTTGCGTGGGTATCAGTCTCCATCATAGCCTGTATATCAGAGAAGGGCTTTATATTATGCTGGCTCTGTTCTGCGTAAGTGTCATCTATTGCATATCCATGATTGTCAGGGAGATGATGAGGCGCAGGAACTTGCTGGAAACGATGGCAGCAACAGATATGTTGCCCTATGTGAGGTATTCGCGTGCAAGTGTAGTCATTCTATGGCTCGCAGTTCTCGCTATGCCAGTTGCCATCTTTTCTACCACCTTATTATATATAGTGGGTCCTGCCGTATTGCTTGCCCTGCTGTTCTTCAATCTTACGTTTATCGCTCTCGGCAGCAGTTATATCCCTACCGAAGAACTCCTGGACAAGGAAGAGGAAGGCTATGCCTTAGCGAGAACTAAATATAGGTATGGGGGGGGTACATTCTGCCAAGCAGTATAATTCTGTAGGCAGTATAGAATCTTTACAGTTAATTTCCGACGAGCGCAGAGATTTCATCCAGAAGAGTCTTGATGACTGGTGTGAGAATTTAGGATATAAGGACTGTAATGTAAACATACTGACACTTTCCCGTACGCTTTGTATCTCAAAGAACGAACTGAGCCAGTTCTTCGACCAATGCCTGCACTCTAACTTCCGAATATGGCTCAGCGAGATTCGTTTCAACGCTGCCAAAAAGATGATGTTGGAATATCCAGATTATAGCAACGACATCATTTCAGCCGAGTGTGGATTCTCTTGTCGAACTCATCTTTACCGAATCTTCAAGACAAAAGAAGGCTGTTCTCCTACCGAATGGAGAGACTTCTACTCTACAGATGCAGCACAAAATGATTCAAATTGAGCCTAATCATTTTTTCGTAAAATACCAAAGAAAAAGCAAAATTTTTATCGAAAAATAGCCAAAAAGGTGTCGCATTCCTATGAATGCGACACCTTTTTGATAGGAATGCGACACCTGAACAGGGGAAGTAGACACCTTTTTTTAGAGAAAAACACTATATTTGCACCATGAAAGAATTATTAGAAACCATACCAAGGATAGAATTAGCCCTGATTATCATCGGGGTGTTTGCACTCATGTTAGGCATCCTTTTTGGATATGTCATGATACATGAGTACAGGATGTATCTTGAGGATCATTGGAAAGCTCGCTTCAGCTTTCGTGATTTCTTCAAGCAGGAACAGTTTTATATCTTTCTATTTCTGGTATCCATATTCATCATGCTGTTAAACCTCTTGTATTTCCTGGAGTGAGTTTCGGCTAGAATGAATTAGCTTTATGGTGGATATTTGTCCTGTTATTGGAGATAGATCTTTATTCTTACGATAAAAAATGAATGAATGATATGATAAATTATTTGACAACGAAAAATCGATTGCTGGTCGCATTGCTTGCTTTTATTCTTCCATTTTCTTTTGCGAAAGCAGAAGTAAAAGAAGATGGAAAGGCGGGGCAGCAAGGCTGGTACGTCGGAGTAGAGGGTGGAATGCCTTTCGGTTTCTCTACTTTCTCAAGTTTCGGACATGACAAGACGCAGCTCGGTTGGGCTGCTGGCTTATATGGGGGCTATCGTTTCAACTCCATCTTCTCGGCTGAGTTATCTGCCATGTATGGAGAAATGAACTTGTCGGCACAAGACTGTTGCGTAGAACGTAACTATTGGT
>NZ_JAHOEA010000055.1 GCF_019127135.1 Segatella copri
AGAGTCCATGTACGTGGGTATGGATACTCATGTACGTGTGCAGGTTCAACTGATTTCAGTAGACACTTTTTTACTTTATCAACTGGAAAAGTAGACACTATCAGTTATATAAAACTAGAAAAGTAGACACTATTGATGCAACAAAACTGAAATAGTAGACGCTTCTTTTTCGATTTTAGATCAACTCATAGCTGTTTTTTATGATACTACTATGCGATTTTATGATACTTCTACAAAAATAATGATACTTCGATGATACTTTTTGTAAAATAAACCAAAAAGTATCATTCTTGTAATGTGTTGTATATCTGTAATATAAGTGGTAAATTAGCCGAAAAATGAGACTTTGAGACTTTTTTCGCGAAAAAACATTTGTGTGCGAGAATAAACAAAAGGGAAAAACATGTCATTTTCCTAAAAAATAATAGTAAGTTAGAAAATAATCTCTTGAAAGCTTGCCAGTCTCATTTCTTTTTCTTATTTTTGCACCCATAAATATCAGTATATTGAAGGTAAAGGCTGATATATGGGATAAATATCATTATAATGATAGATAAATTAATAGAAGATTATGGCTGATTTATATGAATATTCTACTCCTGAGTTGGTACGCTTACTGGGAGTGAGATTCAAGGAATATAGAATGCGATGCAATCTCACCCAGAAAGAGGTTGCCGAGCTTACTGGGCTTGGCTTGACCACCATCCACAAGTTTGAGAATGGAACAGCGGGCAATCTTTCGCTTTCCACTTTTCTCCTCTTGCTGAAGGTGGTGGGTCAGATTGATGCCATCAATGATGTGCTTCCAGAACTTCCTCCATCTCCTTATCTGATGAGAAAGGATGAGAAGAAGGCACAGAGAATTCGTCATACTAAATAATAACTGGTTATGGTAAATACTTTGAGAGTAATGCTTTGGGACGAAGAAATCGGTCGCTTGGCATGGGACAATCGCCGCAGGTTATCGTACTTTACATATAATCCTGAGTTCTTGAAGAAGGGAATTGATGTTTCTCCTCTTCAAGCTCCTGTGCGTGGTATTCGTGCAATGACACCCGTGTGGGGAGAGGATGCCAAAATGTACCAGAAACTTCCTGCATTTCTAGCAGATTCGTTGCCGGATGCCTGGGGTAATCAGCTTTTCGAGCTTTGGCGAATTCAAAATCATATTCCAAATGCTGATATAACTCCGTTGGATAAACTTTCTTTTATCGGTAAGCGAGGCATGGGTGCATTGGAATTCTTGCCAGAGGTGGCAAAGACGGATAAGGCTGAAATGATAGATGTCAAGTCGTTGGCCGATTTGGCAGAGCGCATATTCATCGAGCGTGAAAATGCCCACATCATGCCAGAGGAATCTATCACTATGCAGTCTTTGCTTACCGTGGGAACATCGGCTGGTGGACGTCAACCTAAGGCTATCATTGCCATCAATAAAGATACGGGGGAAATACGAAGTGGTCAGGTGGCTGGGCTGCAGGATTATGATTATTACATATTGAAATTTGGAGACACAAAATACAGTTCTGCTGAGATAGAGATGACCTACTATGAGATGGCCATCAAGTCGGGAATAGATATGATGCCATCCAGGCTATATGAGATTGATGGAAACAGGAATTTCATAACGAAGCGTTTCGACCGTGATGGTGAGCGGAAATTGCATACACAGACCCTTGCTGCGATTTCTCCGGAAACCGATAGCTATGAGGGACTTGTGGCTATCTGTAGAAAATTATATTTGCCGGAGACTGATTGCCAGGAAGTATTTCGCAGACTTGTGTTCAATGTCCTTTCCAACAATACGGATGATCATACAAAGAATTTCTCTTTTGTGATGGACGAGGCGGGTCTTTGGCGTTTGTCGCCAGCCTACGATCTTACTTATATTATAGATACTGGAGGCTATTTACCTAATACGGGTCATTGTATGTATGTAAGGTCTAAACTGCATCATATTTCTTACGATGATGCCATTCAGTTTGCCAAGGACAATGGCATTCGGCGTGCTGATGCAATCATTAGGGAAGTAGCTGATTCTCTGCTGCAATTCCGTGACATAGCCAAGCGAAATGAGGTTCAGGACAGATGGATCAGTTCCATAGAGTCAGCGATAAATGCTCATCTCGTATCATGGGGATTGGAGGATAAAGACAACAGTTCTGCTTCTTTTGAGATAGATGGCAAAAGTTGTACTGATGTTCGCATAGAGCAGGCTTACAAAGGCAACTTCCATTTGTATGCAAGCATAGATGGGCGAGACTGTAAGTTTATTATCGGAAAGAACAAGCCCGAATATGCTACGATTCAAGAGACGGGATTGTCGAATCTTCCGGAGACGATGCTCAGAGATTTGGTCGCGAAATATCTGGTGAGATAGAAGAGAAGTGATTAAAAAAGCAGGAAAATGTAAAGAATATCAAAGAAAGAGAGGCTTTTATGCAAGTTTTTCCCAAAAAACATGGCTATGTCGAGAAAGTTTTGTAATTTTGAAGCGGATTTGGTGTATGCCATCTCCAAGACATATTAGAATATAAAGAGGCGTTATGCTTATCTTGTAACTTTGGAAACCTGAGAAATTTTCAAAAAGAGATACAATGATAGCATAGTGGTTCTCACGCATAGCGTGGGCTACTATTACTATATCTGTATCTCAGGGTTTTCTCAGGACCTCCAAAGTTAGGTGTGGTATATGTAGACCACGCTTCTTGTATATGAAAGTTTAACTAATAAATAATGAGATTATGAAAGTAATTTTAAAGAAAGCCGTTGTGGTTGTTACCATAGGAATGATGACAATGCTACAGTCTTGTTCTAGTAATGACGACCTGGATGGTTACACTCCTACTAACTTTAATGTAGGTGGTAAGGTAGAAAAAGGTCCTTTTGTTAGAGGTACAGCCATCCAAATGCAGCCTTTAGATGCTGACCTAGATGAAACAGGTGAGTCTTTTACTTCTACGATTACAGATAATGAGGGTACTTTTACTTTTGGATCTAAATTGTTAAAGTCTCCCTATATAAAACTGTCTGCTTCTGGATATTATTTTAATGAAGTAACTGGCGAACTTTCTAAAGGCACTTTGGCTTTAAATGCTGTTGCTAATCTTCAAAATGCAGCTGATGTGAATTTGAATATTCTTTCAAATCTTAAGTATCAGAGAGTTATGGATTTGGTAGCTAAGGATGGTAAGTCATTTAAGGAAGCCAATAATCAGGCACAAGAAGAAGTCCTCAAGACTTTTGGTCTCGAAAAGTATGCCAAGACTGATGTTAATCATTTCTCGATTACTTCTGGTACTGATGAAGCTGCAGCTCTTATTGCCGTGTCATCTTTAATTCTGTACAATCGTTCTGAAGCACAAATTACTGAGTATTTATCTCAACTTTCAGAAGAGTTTGCTGAGGATGGTAATTTCTCAGAAACTACCAAACTACAAATTCGTAAAGATATGTTTTCTTTGGAAAGCAAATTGCCTCAAATAGCAGAGAATATCAAGAAACGCTATCAAGAGATGGGTAAAGAGGTTGCCGTTAAGAATCTTATCTATTATTTCGATTGGGATGGAGATGGAACCGCAGGAAATGAAATTGCGCCTGAAAATCATCCTGTCAGTTTGGAAACAAATAATATCAATGTACCTATGGAAGGTGGAAGCTATGAGGTAAAGGTAAATACAACTGTACCTGTTTACTTAGAGCGACCAAGTATTCCTGGTGATGATATATACGATAATTCGACTTCTGTTTCGGGAATGGAAATTTATGAGACCGGAAGTGGAAGTGAACCTTGTATCAACTATACTAAAGAATTGAATAATAATATCTTAAAGGTAGTTGTAAAGGCTGCCTCTTTTAGGAAGAAACAAGCTGTTTCAATTCCTTTATATGATGGTATGGGTAATGTAGTGGCTAGCTTGAGCTTAACTCAGCAAGCTAATCCTAATGCAGAAATCATAGTGCCTCGACTCGGAAGTGTTGGTATCAGTTTGGTTTCTGATTTTATGAGGAGTTTGTCTGAAGCTGTAACCCTTGAGGCGGGGATGAATTATCGTTATACAAAGATAATAAATGATTCTCGTTTTGTTGCTCCTATTCGTAGCAGTGAACCGAATATCCGTAAGTGTTGGAATGATTCATACCAAGCGCTGAATATGATAGCAAGGCTGTATAGAGCAGACACCATGTATAGAGCTGTATATTCTCCTTATCTGAATGTTTATCGAGATTTGTGCTACTATCAAATGTTAATTTGGTGGGGTGGTGTAGTTGTGATGCCTAATGCAGGTTTTGAAGGTTATGCAGATTCTTATGTTCCAAGAACATCTGAATCTAGTATTCTACAAATGCTGGAAGAAGAACTGGTAGAAGCAATAAGAAATTTGGATGAAAAGAAATGTGTAGCTTTTGCAACCAACGCCAATGATGCTTTGTTTGTATCGAAGGATGTGGCTCGTATTCTTTTGGCGAAAGTATATATGTATCAGCAAAAATGGGCTGCAGCTAGTGATCTTCTCCAACAAGTTGTTGACAAAAATATATACTCTATGGAAAAAGTTCCAACAAAATATACATCTGAAAACAAAGATCTAATATTGGCTTTGAAGTTTGGCAACGAGTCAAGAGCCTCTAGAGTATATGTAGACGGAAGTCCTGAAAAGGTAGTACCTATTATGACATCAACAGATGTCAAGCTTTTATATGCTGAATGCGAAATTCACTTGGGTAACAATGCAAAGGCTTCAAAATATATTTCAGAAGTGGGTAATATAAATGGTATTTCCGGAACAAATGTTTCTGTTGAGGGAATTAAGCAACTGAGGAAGTCGCTTAAATTGCAAGACTATTTTGCTTTCTTGAAAAGGAATGGTTTGGCGATGAAAGAACTCGGATTAGAAAAATATCAGTTGCTTTTACCTATTCCTCAAAATGAATTAATGGGGAATCCAAATTTGAATCAAAACCCAGGGTATTGATATACAAAAATAGGGAGCGTTGATATTTCATAACGTTCCCTATTTTCTTGAAATAGACTCTGGTAGTCTAGTCTGTAAAGTCTTATTTTATGATAACAATTAGCCCTAAGGCTCTGATAATTGGTTACAAAGATATTGAATACCGCAAAGGATTTTAGATAAAAATATGCTTGAACAGGGGCGGTAACTCGTTTCTTAAGGCCGTTACCGCCCCGTTTCAAGCATGTTTTGTTGAATTGCGGTTCTGTTTTTGCAGTGATATATTGTTAATAATCAGAAAAATGCTTGTTTTCTGAAATATTATCTGTATCTTTGTACCTAGATTATAAAGAGTAAGATTATGGCTTCAAAGAGATATCCTTTGGGAATACAAACGTTCTCCGAAATCGTGAAGGGGAATTACTTCTATGCTGACAAGACGGCTATCGTCTATCAGCTGGCTCATTATGCCAAGTTCCATTTTCTGAGTCGCCCGCGTCGATTCGGAAAATCCTTGTTTGTATCTACCCTCCAGGCTTACTTCGAGGGTAAGAAAGAACTGTTCAAGGGCCTTGCCATCGAACAGATGGAGAAGGAATGGACGGCATATCCTGTCATCCACTTGGATCTGAGCAGTGGTAAGTATTATAGTTTGGAGAATACTAAAATCATATTAAACAATATTCTTAAAGTTGAAGAGCAGAAATATGGAATAGAAGTTCCTGAATCTGAGCGTGAAGGCTTTGGGGCTCGATTTAGGAATATTTTGCTTGCAGCTACTGCTCAAACAGGTAAACAAGTTGTCGTTCTCATCGACGAATATGACGCACCTATGCATGATTCTGTAAGTGACGAAGAGTTGCAGAAGACCATCCGCAACATCATGAGAGATTTCTTCAGCCCCTTGAAGCAGCAAGAGGGAAACATCCGCTTTGTATTCATCACAGGCATCTCCAAGTTTAGTCAGCTCAGCATCTTTAGTGAATTGAACAATCTCAAGATTCTCACGTTGAAGGATGAATACAGTAGCTGTTGTGGTATTACCAAGAGTGAATTGACTCAGTATTTCCGTGAGGGAATCGAGGAGATGGCTGAGCATAATGGACTCACTTATGAGGAGACCTTGCAGCAACTCAAGCAGCATTATGATGGCTACCATTTCAGTATCAATAGCGAGGATATCTTCAATCCTTACAGCATTATCAATGCTTTGGATGATAAGGAGTTTAATAGCTATTGGTTTACATCTGGTACGCCTACGTTCCTGATAGAACTGATGCAGCAGAAGAATTTGGATATGCTCAATCTGGACGATCTGTGGATACAGGCATCACGTTTTGATACACCTACGGAAAGGCTTGCTGATCCTATTCCTGTCCTTTTCCAAAGTGGCTACCTTACCATTAAAGGATATGAGAAGAAAGGCAAGTTGTATCATCTCTGTTTCCCAAATCAAGAAGTAAGACAAGGTTTCTCTGAAAGTCTCGTCAGGTATTATTCTGCGCATGACATGAACAGATATGATGCCATCGTGTATGCTTATTCCAAGAATGTGCTCATCAATGACGACATGGGAGCCTTTATGCCTCACTTGAAGGCATTCTATGATAAGTTCCCATATACGATTATCAACAATAATGAGCGTCACTATCAAGCCGTAATATTCACCATCTTCACCATGCTTGGCGAAGATGTGAAGGTGGAGCATACTACTTCGGATGGAAGAATAGACCTTGTTCTCAAGACGGATAAGAGTATCTTTATCTTTGAGTTGAAATATAAGAAGTCTGCCGACATCGCCATGGCGCAAATCAGCGATAAGAACTATGCCAAGGCTTTTGCCGATGATGGGCGAAAGGTTGTGAAAGTGAGTATTAACTTCTCGGAAAACCAACGAAGTATAGAGGATTGGGTGATAGAATAAATGAAATAGAAGAAAGTTGGTGACCTTCATCAGGTGTATGTCACCACACTATATAGATAAAAATATAACTGAACAGGGGCGGTAACTCGATTTTTAAGGCAGTTACCGCCCCGTTTCAAGCATGTTTTGTTCTTTTGCAGAACTTAGATAATCACCGCCGTTCCGCTGCATGTTACCATCAGCATGGAGCCGCTCTTTCCTACGGTTTCGTAATCCAGGTCGATGCCCACGATGGCGTTGCAGCCCAGGGATGCGGCACGATCTGCCATCTCTCTGAGGGCTGTATCCTTAGCCTCGCGGAGTGTGCTTTCGTAAGAACCGCTTCTGCCGCCGATTACATCACGGACACTGGCAAAGAAATCCTTTACAAAGTTGGTACCGATGATGGTTTCGCCGGTCACTACGCCACGGTATTCACGGATAGGGTGGCCTTCTATGGTTGGAGTTGTACTTAAAATCATAATCTTTTCCTTTCTTTTTTATGTTATTATCAATGTTATTTATAGCTTAGACGATAAAAGTGGTGAAAAGGTTGCAGGAAATCCAAAAATATTTGTTACTTTTGCATCGAAAGTTTAATATTTATAGGTTATATGAACAAGAGATTGATGTTTTCGGCAGCATTCGTGATGGCGCTGCTTTCGGCAAACGCTCAGAAAAGGGCGTTTACCATCGAGGATTTGTACAGGGTGAAGGGCGTATCTTCGGTGAGCCTTTCGCCTGATGGTAAGACGGTTTGCTATACCGCCAGTTCTTCTGACCTGAAGAACCAGAAGTCTGGCTCCGACATCTACATCATGAATGCGGATGGCTCTCACGCCAAGGCTCTTACCGAGGATGGAAAGAGCAGTTCTGCCGTGTGGAGCAAGGATGGAAAGAGTATCTTCTTTACTAATTATGAGAAAGGGACGGCTCAGATCTTTCGCATGGATCTGACTACCTGCGAGACGGAACAGGTAACTGATTATGAGTTGGGTATTGATAACCCTGTCATTTCTCCCGATGAGCGATACATTGCCTTTACCGCAGAAGTATATCCCGACCTGGGAGCTGATGCCAAGGCTAACAAGGCCCGGATGGAGAAAAAGGAGGAGGGACCTGTACAGGCGCATATCGCCGACAAGTTGCTCTACCGCCATTGGACGAGTTATAATGATGGCAGATGCAATCACCTTATCCTTTTCGACACACAGACGAAGACTTACAAGGATCTGACTCCGGGCAATTATTCGCTTATATTCGTGGTTGGGGGTGGAATCACCTATCAATTCTCTCCTGACAGCAAGGAGATCTGTTTCGTATCCAATCATGATGAGCATCAGGAGGCTAGCACCAATGCCGACCTGTGGACGGTATCTGTGAATGGGGGAGAACCGGTCTGCATCACGAAGGAGAACAAGGCTTGGGATGGTACTCCAGCCTATTCGCCTAATGGCAAGTATATCGCTTACCGCTTGCAGCAAGTGCCTGGTTATGAGTCTGATCGCTTCCGTCTTGCTATCTACGACCGGGCTGCAAAGAAGTCTACCGTCCTGACAGAGAAGTTTGACAACTGGGTGGATGATTACAAATGGGCACCAGACAGCAAGAGTATTTTCTTCCTGGGTGAGGTGCAGGGCGCTCAGCCGCTCTACAAGCTCGATATAGCCAAAAAGACTATCTCGCCGGTATTGATGGGTAAGGCCATCTCGGAGTTTGATTTCGACAATAAGGGTATGGTATATTATACCTATAGCACGACAGGCAAGCCGTCGGCTCTCTATCGCCAGCAGATGAAGAAATGGAATGGAACTCCTGTAGCCAGCGGCAAGGAACAGCAGATAACCTTCCTCAACCAGAAGTTGGAGGATGAGGTGGATATCCGTCCATCTGAGAGCATCTGGGTAGAGGGTGCTGGTGGTGACAAGGTACAGGTATTCATCGTGAAGCCACACAACTTTGATGCCAGCAAGAAATATCCACTTATCATCAATGTGCATGGCGGACCACAGATGCAATGGATGAATTCTTTCCGTGGCGACTGGCAGGTTTACCCTGCTGCCGGTTATGTGGTGGCTTATCCTAACCCTCATGGCTCTACGGGATATGGTCAGGCTTTCACCCGTGCCATTTCTGGCGACTGGGGCGGAAAGGTATTCGAGGATGTAATGAAGGTTACCGATAAATTGGCAACCCTGGAATATGTTGATTCTACCAGGATGGGAGCGATGGGATGGTCGTATGGCGGTTACATGATGAACTGGCTGCAGGGACATACCAAGCGATTCAAGTGTCTGGCTTCCATGATGGGCGTATATGACTTGCGCTCTATGTGGGGCAGTACTGAGGAAGTATGGTTTCCTAACTTTGAGTTAGAGGGACAGCCTTATAATTCCGATCTCTACGAGAAGTGGTCGCCATCCTCATACATCAAGAACTTCTCAACACCAACCCTCGTGATGACGGGCGAACTGGACTATCGTGTACCGTATACCCAGAGTTTGCAGTATTTCACAGCTTTGCAGACCCTGAACATTCCTTCGCGACTGATAGTCTTGAAGTATGATGGTCACTGGCCAAGCAACCTGAAGTCGATGCCGCTCTATTACAACGCGCACCTCGACTGGTTCCATCGTTATCTTGGCGGTGCTCCTGCACCTTGGGACACCGAGAAAATGGTGAATAATGAGATAGAGTACTAAAATGCCCTATATATAATAAGGTGTAGAAAAACAAAATAAAAAAGCTCCATTCGCAAACTGATACGAATGGAGCTTTTTTCTGATAATTAAAAACTTACTTTGTTTCCTGTTCTTCCTGCATGTCCAGATACTGGTTGTCCTTGTCGTAGAATTCGTACTGGAGGAATGCCAGTTTCTGTGAAGGAATCACATTGAAGCCGAAACCATACTTAAACTGCCATCTGCGCTTCAGGGAAATGAAGCCCTTGTTGATGAAGGCAGCCACGTAAGGATTCACATACAAAGTGAATTTCTTGACGCCGATCTTGTTGACTAGGCGGTCGATTTTTCTTTCCAACTGGTCGGTAAAGAGGATGCTCGACTTAATCTTGCCCGTACCGAAACAGGTAGGGCAGGTTTCATCTACATTCACATCCATAGCCGGACGTACACGCTGGCGTGTAATCTGCATCAGTCCGAACTTGCTCAATGGCAGGATGTTGTGCTTGGCACGGTCCTTCTGCATGTTCTTGCACATGCGTTCATAGAGCAGCTGTCGGTCTTCGGCAAGATTCATGTCGATGAAGTCGACAACAATGATACCTCCCATATCTCGGAGGCGCAATTGTCTTGCCAACTCATCAGCAGCGCCGAGGTTAACATCCAGTGCATTTGCTTCCTGACCTTTCTCACGAGTTCTGTTACCACTGTTTACATCGACAACGTGCAAGGCCTCGGTGTGCTCGATGATGAGATAAGCACCGTGCTTGTAGTTAACAACACGACCAAAGCCAGCTTTAATCTGCTTGGTAATGCTGAAATTGTCGAAGATAGGCACCTTACCGGTGTAGAGCTTAACTATGCCCGCCTTTTCAGGGGCTATTAGAGAAACATAGTTCTTCACCTCGTTCATCACATCTTCGTTGTTCACGTAGATGTTCTCGTAAGATGGGTTAAACAAGTCACGCAAGAGAGCAACGGCTCTTCCGGTCTCCTCGAATGCAAGTTGCGGGCGCTGCTGGGTCTTCTGTACCTTGGCGATAGCATCCTCCCATCGCTTCACCAGGACTTTCAGCTCAGCATCGAGCTCAGCGACCTTCTTACCCTCAGCCACAGTGCGGACGATAACACCGCAATTCTTTGGTTTGATGCTGTGAATGAGTTGTTTGAGTCGGGAGCGTTCTTCACCGCTTTTAATTTTCGACGAGACAGAAACTTTATCACCGAATGGCATGAGTACCAGGTATCGGCCCGCGAATGAGATTTCGCCTGTGAGTCGAGGTCCCTTGGTAGAGATTGGTTCCTTTACGATTTGTACCAGCACTTCCTGTCCTGCTTTGAGCACATTCTGTATGCTGCCGTCCTTTTCCAATTCAGGCATTTTGCTGGCTTTAGAGAATGGGAAAAGTTTCTTTCTGTCGCTCTGTACTTGTTTAAGGTACTTCTGGTAGGAATTAAAATGACTTCCTAGGTCAAGATAATGAAGAAAGGCGTCGCGTTCATAACCTACATCCACGAAGCAGGCGTTAAGACCCGGCATCAGTTTTTTAACCTTTGCGATGTAGATGTTGCCCACAGAGAACGATGCCTCACGAGGTTCGTTCTGGTATTCCACCAACTGTTTGTCCTCCATGAGTGCGATAGAGATGTCTTTCTGTTGGACATCAATTACAACTTCGCTTGTCATATCTTCAATAATCTTTTTACTTTAAATTAATACAAAAAAAGGGTATGTCATTCCATATCAGAACTGACACACCCCCTCAGTCACGAACTGACCGAGAGCTATAGTAGACTAGCTACAATGCTAGCTTACTTGCTCTTATGTCTGTTCTTACGTAATCTTTTTTTACGCTTGTGAGTAGCCATCTTGTGGCCCTTCTTTTTCTTTCCGTTTGGCATGATTAAAAAATTTTAAAATATTGTTATTATAAAAAATGATATTTCTCTCTTCCTGTCCAGCAGTATTACTGAGCGTTCTGCATCTCCTCGACGAAGCTCTTTGATGGCTTGAAGCTTGGTAAGTCGTGAGCTGGAATGGTGATGGTTGTATTCTTTGAGATGTTACGAGCAGTCTTTGCAGCACGATGCTTGATGTTGAAGCTGCCGAAGCCACGCAAGTATACATTGTCCTTCTTTTCGATGAGGCACTTCTTAACCTCTTCCATAAAAGCCTCTACTACAGTACCTACTTCTTTCTTAGGCATACCAGTAGCGATTGCTACCTCATTAATGATATCTGCTTTGGTCATTTCTTTATTTTTTACTAATTTTACTTGTTAATCTTTATTTCGGTGTGCAAAGATACAAGTTTTTTATGATATAACAAAATACTTAAGGCTTTTTTTGCAAAAATAATGCTCTAAGTATTTGCATATAAGGTTTTTATTGCGTATTTTTGCACCAAAATAGAGAAATTATGAAATTTAAGAGATATTTTTTGGCTTTGATGATGGTTGCCTTTCATGCATTGGCGTTGACGGCAGGGGAGGTTTGGACGGCGAAAAATGTACCGGTTCCTTTCCTCAGGGATTCTACGCAATATGTTTCCGATCCAGATGGATATGTTGACAAGGCACTGAAGGATTCGGCCAACTTCTATCTTCAGAAACTGAAGTTGGAGTGTGGCGTACAGAATGTGCTCATCATTGTGGGAAAGGTTGACAACCAGGATGCCTTCCGGATGGCACAGGATGTGGGCAACCAATATGGTATCGGTTACAAGAAGAGCCGGAGAGGACTGGTTATCGTCATCGCGGTGGAGGATCATAAGTACTTTATTGCTCCAGGAAGTGGACTGGAGGGGGAGTTGACCGATGTGGATTGCGATGATATTGCCCGGGCTTGCATCGTGAAGTATATGCGCGAAGGCAATCCGGGCGAGGCGGTAGCATCTGTGAGCCGTGCTATATATAATAAGGTGAAAAGTGGACGGACGGGAATTGCGGATGTTGATGAAGGTTCGGTTAATGACGGAGAGGACTGGTTCCTGGTCATTATCCTGTTCCTTATATTCTTCGGCATTCCTATTTATCAGCTTATACGGTACATCCTGGAGATGCTTGGCATTGTGAAGCCAAGACCGAAGAATCAGCAGAGAAATCAGTCTCATAGGCGAAACAACGATGATGACTGGATACCTCCTTTCTTCATGGGAGGTGGCGGTTCTTCCGGCGGCGGTTTCTCGGGCGGTTCTTTTGGCGGAGGCACCTTTAGCGGAGGCGGCTCTGGCGGAGGATGGTGATGCCTTTGATAGTTAATAGTTTATAGTTTAGAATTAATAATTAATAATAATGACAATGGAACAGACAATGAATTCAAACATGCAACCGGCAAAGAGAGGTATAAAGAAAAGTTGGATTATTCTGGGCATCATAGTTGTGCTGGTACTATGGATGTTCAGTGGTTATAACGGATTGGTCGAGAAACAGGAGTTGGCTACCACAGAGTTGGCTAATGTTCAGACTCAGTATCAGCGTCGTGCAGACATGATGCCACAGTTGGCAAAGATAGTAAAGGCTTATGCCAAGCATGAGAAAGAAACCTTTGCCGAGGTAACCAAGGCTCGTGCTGCTGTTGGTCAGGTAAAGTTGGATGCCAACAATCTTACTGAGGCTAGCCTGAAGAAATATGCTGCAGCACAGGGCGAGTTGGCGAATGCTTTCTCCAAACTGATGGTAGTAGCCGAGAAATATCCTGAGTTGAAAGCCAGTGAGAACTTCAAGGCTCTTCAGGTTCAGGAAGAGGGTACGGAAAACCGCATCAGCGAGGCACGTCGCAAATATAACGAAGCTGTCCAGAACTATAACCAGACGGTTAGGAAAATGCCTAGTGCCCTTATCGCCGGCCTCTTCAATTTCAATGTGATGCCTAAGTTTGAGGCAGCAGCAGGAGCTGAGAAGGCGCCAGATTTGGATATCTAATTTAGAATTGATCATTAAGAATCCTGTTTTTCTACGGAATTAACAGGTTTGTCATCTAGCCAATGGGAACGAGAAGTGTTTCGTTGGCTAGATTTTTTGTTTCGTGCTCTTTCAAATTGAAAGTAACTCAATATTTTATATATATTTTGTATTTCAGATGTTTTGTATTTCAGAAATTCTTTGTATCTTTGCACACAATTTTAGAAACGTGGTAGAAATACTGCAAACATTGAAATTTCAATAAGGTTAATTACAAATATGAAACAAACAAAGATTGTCGCTTCCATCAGTGATCGTAGATGTGATCAAGATTTTATCCGAAAGCTGTTTTTCGCTGGTATGAACGTAGTTCGTATGAACACTGCCCATGCCACAGAAGAGGGTATACGCACCATCGTGAAGAATGTAAGAGCCGTATCTCCGCATATTGGTATCATGATTGATACCAAGGGTCCAGAGGTGCGAACTACCGGTGTGAAGGAGCCAATCCACTACAATGTAGGTGATGTAGTAAAAATCTTTGGACGTCCGGAAATGGAGTCTTCTCATGATATTGTGAATGTGAGCTATCCTGACATCGCTGCTGATGTAAAGGTTGGAGATGACCTGCTCTTCGATGATGGTGAACTCGATATGAAGATTATCGACAGCCAGGGTCCTATGCTGGTTGCTGAGGTTCAGAACGAAGGTGTGCTCGGTGCTCACAAGAGCGTGAATGTGCCGGGAGAGCATATCGACCTGCCTGCACTGACCGAGAAAGACCGCCGAAATATTGAACTCGCAATCGAACTGGATATTGATTTTATTGCTCACTCTTTTGTGCGCAATGCAGCCGACGTGAAGGCTGTTCAGGATATCTTGGACGCTCACAACAGTGATATCAAGATTATCTCTAAGATTGAAAATCAGGAAGGTGTAGATAATATTGATGAGATTATTGATGCTTGTTATGGTATCATGATTGCCCGTGGTGACCTGGGTATCGAGGTGCCAATCGAGAGAATTCCTGGCATCCAGCGCCGCATCATCTCTAAGTGTGTGAAGGCGCAGAAACCGGTAATCGTGGCTACACAGATGTTGCATACCATGATTAAGAATCCACGTCCTACCCGTGCTGAGGTAACCGATATTGCCAATGCTATCTTCTATCGCACCGATGCGCTGATGCTTTCTGGTGAGACAGCAAGCGGTAAGTATCCTGTAGAAGCTGTGCAGACCATGGCACGTATTGCTGAGCAGGCAGAGAAGGATAAGTCTCCACTGAATGATATTGATCCAATGGAAGATGGTAAGATTGACCAGAAGCTCTTCCTGGCTCATGCTGCCATCGAGGCTACTAAGAAGTTGGGTGTTGCTGGTATTATTACCGATGGCGAGACCGGTCAGACTGCACGCGACCTGGCAGCCTTCCGTGGTCCAAATCCGGTATTGGCAATCTGCTATAAGGAGAAACTCCAGCGCTGGTTGAATCTGAGCTATGGTATTATTCCAATCCATCAGAAGGATCAGGTTTCTACCAAGGCTATGTTTACTGCAGCGGTACGTATGCTTCGCCAGAAAGGCTACTTAGGTGAGGAGGATAAGATTGCTTATCTGAGCGGTAGCTTCGGAGAGGGTGGAGGTACTACCTTCGTAGAAATTAATAAGGTGAAGAAGATTTTCGATAACAGTTATAGCTTCAATTTGCCTTCAAATGGCATTGAAGATAAGTAGAAAAGGCTATTATTGAAAAAAAATGAGACGTAGAGAATAATTATTGGTGCAAAAATTTGCAGTATTCAAAAAAATACCGTAATTTTGCACCAATATTTTAAAACGAAAATTTTAGAAAATGAAAAAACTCGTTTATTCAACATTAGTCGCTTTGACTATGATCTTAGTACTTGGCAGTTGCGGAAGTACTAAGAATGTAGCTTATTTCCAAAACGCGGATTCTATCAGTTTGGCTGCTTCAAGAATGCTTTATGAAGCTAAGATTATGCCTAAGGACGAACTTACCATTACCGTGATTACAACAGATCCAAAGGCTGCCATGCCTTTCAACCTTTCTGTTTCTCAAACTTTGGGAAACAGCGGGCAGTTGAGTTCTGGTACTGGTTCTTTGCAAGGTTATCTGGTTGACAATTCCGGTAACATCGAGTTTCCTGTTGTTGGAACATTGCATGTAGGTGGTTTGACCAAGAAACAGGCAGAAGATCTTATCAAGAAAAAGGTAAAGCCTTACTTGGCTGAAAAGGAAAATCCAATCGTTACAGTTCGTATGGCAAGTTATCATGTTTCTGTATTAGGTGAAGTTACCAAGCCGGGCATCATTTCAGTACCTCAGGAGAAAATGAGTATTCTCGAGGCTTTGGCTCAGGCAGGCGACCTTACTATCTATGGTAAGCGTGACAATGTGTTGCTGATTCGTCAGGATGCAGCAGGAGAGAAGCATACCTATCGTATGAACTTGAATGATGCAAATATCATTAATTCACCTTTCTATTATCTGCAACAGAATGATATCATCTATGTAGAGCCAAACAAGGTGAAAGCTCAAAACTCAGCCATCGGTTCATCTACCACATTGTGGTTCTCTGCCGTTGGTACATTGATTTCTATCGCATCGTTGATTGTCAATATCTTGCGATAACAGATCATCGAAGAGGATAAAATCAGGATACTATATAAAATTAAAGTATATATATGTGTGGCATAGTAGGATATTTAGGTAAGGGCGAGGCTTATCCCGCTCTTATCAAAGGTTTAAAGCGCTTGGAATATCGTGGATACGATAGTGCAGGCGTGGCTCTAATCAGTAATGATGGTGCTTTGAACGTTTACAAAGCAAAGGGTAAAGTGGCAGATCTCGAAGCGTTCTGCTCTGATAAGGATATTTCGGGACATGTGGGTATTGCTCATACTCGTTGGGCTACTCATGGAGAGCCTTCTGCTGTGAATGCTCACCCGCATTATTCTTCTAGCAAGAACCTTGCCATGATTCATAATGGAATCATTGAAAACTATGCCGATATCAAGAAGAATCTCATTGCCAAGGGAGTAGAGTTCAGAAGCGAGACAGATACAGAGGTCCTTGTCCAGCTGATTGAATATATTCAGGTTAAGAAAAAACTTGACCTGCTGACTGCCGTTCAGGTGGCTCTCCGTCAGGTAATCGGAGCTTACGCTATCGCAATTCTTGATAAGCGTAACCCTAATCAGATCATTGCTGCCCGTAAACAGAGTCCATTGGTTGTAGGTATCGGAAAGGATGGAGAGTTTTATCTCGGTTCTGATGCCAGCCCTATCATCGAATATACTGATAAGGTGGTTTATCTGGAGGATGGTAACATCGCTGTAATGCGCCTCGGTGAGGAATTGCAGGTGGTGAACATCCAGAACGTTAAACTCAATCCTGAGGTGCAGACTGTAGACATTGACCTCGGTCAGATAGAAAAGGGCGGTTTCCCTCACTTCATGCTGAAGGAAATCTTCGAACAGCCAGAGTGCCTGCGCAATTGTATGCGTGGCCGTGTGGTAAGTCGCACAGTGGAAACCCGCGTAATGACCGATGACGACGATACAACCAGCAAGACGGAGACAGAGATGGGCGTAGTGCTCAGTTCCATTACCGATCATCGCCAGCAGCTCCTCAATGCCAAGCGAATCATTATCGTGGCTTGTGGTACATCATGGCATGCCGGACTTATCGGCAAGCAGATGATAGAGAACTATTGCCGCATTCCTGTAGAAGTAGAATATGCATCAGAGTTCCGTTATCGCAATCCTGTGGTAACGAAGGACGATGTTGTCATCGCCATTTCCCAGAGTGGTGAAACCGCTGATACCCTGGCTGCCATCAAGCTTGCCAAGGAGAGCGGTGCGTTTATCTATGGTATCTGTAACTCCATCGGTTCTTCCATCGCACGAGAGACAGATACAGGTACCTATATTCACGTAGGTCCGGAGATTGGTGTTGCTTCTACCAAGGCGTTCACTGGTCAGGTTACCGTCCTTATCCTCCTGGCACTTGCCATCGGTAAGGAGAGGGGAACCATCAGCGAAAATGATTATCAGAAGATTACAGAACAGCTTTGGAACATTCCTGCCAAGATGAAGGAAGTGTTGAAGCTCAACAATAAGATAGCTGACTTGAGCCGTACGTTTACATACGCTCGCAATTTCATCTATCTGGGCCGTGGATTCCAGTATCCTGTGGCCCTTGAGGGTGCATTGAAGTTGAAGGAGATTAGCTACATTCACGCTGAGGGTTATCCTGCAGCGGAGATGAAACATGGCCCTATCGCATTGATTGACAGCGATATGCCAGTGGTAGTTATTGCTACCCACAACTTCATGTACGAGAAGGTATTGTCTAATATCCAGGAGATTAAAGCCCGTCAGGGTCGTGTTATTGCTATTGTCAGCAATGGCGATGAAACCATTTCCAAGATTGCCGACGAAGTGATTGAACTCCCTGAGACCTTGGAGTGCTTGGAGCCATTATTGGCTACCATTCCTTTGCAGCTCTTGGCTTACCATGTAGCTGTATGTAAGGGCAAGGACGTTGACCAACCTAGAAATTTGGCCAAGTCAGTTACTGTAGAATAATATATAAAGGGATTCGTCATTTCTTGACGTTTCCCTTTTTTTGGAGGGGGATCCCTCGGATAGGTATATTCAAATTTAACTAAATAAGATAAGGATAATAGAGAGATGGAACCATTGAAACATGAGTGTGGTGTAGCAATGATCAGATTGCTCAAGCCACTGGAGTATTACCAGCAGAAGTATGGTACTTGGATGTACGCACTCAACAAACTCTATCTGATGATGGAGAAGCAGCACAACCGTGGCCAGGAAGGTGCTGGTATGGCTTGTGTCAAACTGGGCGGTAAGCCAGGTCATGAGTACATGTTCCGTGAGCGTGCAGAGGGCAAGAATGCCGTGACCGAAATCTTCGGCAAGGCGAATGCCAACTTCAAGAACCTGACTCCCGAGCAGCTTGCTGATGCAAAGTTTGCCAAAGAGGAACTGCCTTTCGCAGGCGAACTTTACATGGGACACCTGCGCTACAGTACCACCGGAAAGAGTGGCATCCAGTATGTGCACCCATTCCTGCGCCGTAACAACTGGAAGGCGAAGAACCTCTGCCTTTGCGGTAACTTCAACATGACCAACGTAGATGAAATCTTCGAGGAACTGACCAAGCAGGGACAGAGTCCTCGCATCTACAGCGATACCTACATCATGCTTGAACTGATGGGGCACCGTCTGGACAGAGAGGTGGAGCGCAACTTCGTAGCCGCAAAGGCGATGGAGATGCAGAATACCGATATCACCAACTATATCGAAGATCACGTGAAGATGAGCAATGTGCTCAAGACCACGATGAAGGACTTCGACGGCGGTTATGTGGTTTGCGGTATCACCGGTTCGGGTGAGATGTTCTCTATGCGCGACCCTTGGGGCATCCGTCCTGCTTTCTATTACAAGAACGATGAAATCGTGGTAGTAGCCAGCGAGCGCCCGGTACTCCAGACCACCTTTGACCTGGAGGCAGAGGAAGTGCAGGAACTGATGCCGGGCACGGCGCTTCTCGTGAAGAAGAACGGAGAGTGCAGCGTCGAGCGCATCATGGAGCAGAAGGGCGATTCAGCCTGCTCATTCGAGCGCATCTACTTCAGTCGTGGTTCCGACAAGGATATCTATCAGGAGCGTAAGCAGTTGGGCGAGCAGTTGACCCAGCCTATCCTGAAAGCTGTGGATTACGATGTAGACCACACCGTGTTCAGCTACATCCCGAATACAGCCGAAGTGGCTTACTATGGCATGTTGAGCGGTTTCAAGAAGTATCTTAATGAGACCAAGATAGAGCAGATTGCCAACCTCGACCATGTTCCATCAAAAGAAGAATTATACGAAATCCTCGGCGACTTTGTCCGCTCAGAGAAGATAGCATGGAAGGATATCAAACTCCGTACCTTCATTACTGAGGGCAACAGCCGTAACGACCTGGCAAGCCACGTGTATGATGTAACCTACGGAAGCATTGAGCCGAATGTGGATAATCTTGTCATCATCGATGACAGTATCGTGCGCGGTACAACCCTGAAGGAGAGTATTCTCCGCATCCTCGACCGTCTGCATCCTAAGAAGATCGTAGTGGTTTCCAGTGCCCCTCAGATCCGTTATCCGGATTATTACGGTATCGATATGGCAAGACTGGAAGAGTTCTGCGTGTTCCGTGCTGCCATCCAGCTTTTGAAAGAGCGCAAGATGGAAGATCTTATCGAGCAGACCTATGAGGCTTGCAAGGCAGAACTGGCAAAGCCAAAGGAGGAGCAGATCAATCCGGTACGCTCCATCTATAAGCCATTCAGCACCGAGGAAATCAACGAGAAGATAGTAGAGATGCTTCGCCCAGAGGGCATGACTACTCCTATCCAACTCGTATTCCAGAGCATCGAGGGCTTGCGCGAGGCGATTCCAAACCACAAGGGCGACTGGTATTTCACCGGTCATTATCCAACCCCAGGCGGCACGAAGCTCTGCAACCAGTCGTTTGTAAACTACATCGAAAACGTTTATCATAAATAAGTGAATAGAGAAGAACGAAGAGTGAAGAATTCATTTGCTCTTATAAGTATGAAATAAAAGAATCAAATGTCAGATATGAAAAAAGTAACCTTAGTTTTGAGCGATGGAACCAAGTTCCATGGCAAATCTTTTGGATATGACGCTCCTGTAGCGGGCGAGGTTGTGTTCAACACAGCCATGATGGGATATCCAGAGAGTTTGACCGACCCTTCTTATGCCGGTCAGTTGATGACACTTACATTCCCTCTCGTGGGCAACTATGGTGTGCCACCATTTACTTTCGAGGAGAATGGTTTGCCAACCTTTATGGAGAGTGACAAGATTTATGCTTCTGCCATCATCGTGAATGATTACAGCGAGCAGTACAGCCACTGGAATGCTGTAGAGAGTCTTGCTGACTGGTTGAAGCGTGAGAAAGTGCCAGGAATCACAGGCATCGATACCCGTGAGTTGACTAAGGTGCTTCGTGAGCATGGTGTGATGATGGGTAAGATTCTCTTTGATGATGAGCCTGACAACATACCTGAAGCTAACTACGAGGGTGTAAACTTTGTTGACCAGGTAAGCTGCAAGGAGATTATCCGTTATAACGAGGGTGCCGGCAAGAAGGTGGTACTCGTTGACTGCGGTGTGAAGGCAAATATCATCCGTTGTCTTATCAACAGAGGCGTTGAGGTAATCCGTGTACCTTGGAATTACGATTACACCGATATGGACTTCGACGGCCTGTTCCTGGCAAATGGTCCTGGCGACCCAGACATGTGTGAGGATGCAGTAAACATTATTCGCAAGCAGATCAGTCAGAGCCGCAAGCCAATCTGCGGTATCTGTATGGGTAACCAGTTGCTTTCTAAGGCAGCCGGTGCTACCATCTACAAGTTGAAGTATGGTCACCGTTCACACAACCAGCCAGTGCGCATGGTAGGAACCAACAATTGCTACATCACCTCTCAGAACCACGGTTATGCCGTTGATGCCAAGACATTGGGCAACGACTGGGAGGAACTCTTTGTAAATATGAATGATGGCTCTAACGAGGGTATCCGCCACAAGGTGAACCCTTGGTTCTCAAGCCAGTTCCACCCAGAGGCTTGCTCAGGCCCTGTGGATACAGAGTTCATGTTTGATAAGTTCGTAGAAACACTCAAGTAAGTGAAGAGTGAAGAACGAAGAGTGAAGAATTCGATTGATTTTATTGTAATTTAGGAAAATAATGAAAGACGAAAATATAAAGAAGGTGCTCCTCTTAGGTTCTGGAGCCTTGAAGATCGGTGAAGCAGGTGAGTTCGACTACTCAGGTTCGCAGGCCCTGAAGGCATTGCGCGAGGAAGGTATCGAGACTGTGCTCATCAACCCGAATATCGCAACCGTACAGACATCAGAAGGTGTTGCCGACCAGATTTACTTCCTGCCAGTGCAGCCTTACTTCGTAGAGCGTGTCATCCAGAAGGAGAAGCCAGACGGTATCCTCCTCAGCTTCGGTGGTCAGACAGCCCTCAACTGTGGTGTGGAACTCTATCGCCAGGGCATCCTGGAGAAATATAATGTCAAGGTATTGGGTACTCCAGTACAGGCTATCATGGATACTGAGGACCGTGAGCTCTTCGTAGAGAAGCTGGATGAAATCAACGTGAAGACCATCAAGAGTGAGGCTTGCGAGAACATCGAGCAGGCCCGCAAGGCTGCTGCTGAACTCGGTTATCCTGTTATCATCCGTGCTGCTTACGCCTTGGGTGGACTCGGTTCCGGTTTCGCAGACAACGAGGAGGAGCTGAACAAGCTCGCTGAGAAGGCCTTCTCATTCTCTCCACAGGTATTGGTAGAGAAAAGCTTGAAGGGCTGGAAAGAGATAGAGTATGAGGTAGTTCGCGACCGTTACGACAACTGTATCACAGTTTGTAACATGGAGAACTTCGACCCACTGGGAATCCATACCGGTGAGAGTATCGTTATCGCTCCATCTCAGACCCTGAGCAATTCTGAGTATCATAAGCTCCGTGCCCTCGCCATCAAGATTATCCGTCACATCGGAATCGTGGGTGAGTGTAACGTGCAGTATGCATTCGACCCTAAGAGCGAGGACTATCGCGTTATTGAGGTGAATGCCCGTTTGAGCCGTTCTTCAGCCTTGGCATCTAAGGCTACTGGTTATCCTCTTGCCTTCGTTGCTGCCAAGCTCGGTATGGGTTATGGTCTGTTCGAGTTGAAGAACTCTGTAACCAAGACCACATCAGCCTTCTTCGAGCCAGCATTGGACTACGTGGTATGTAAGATTCCACGTTGGGACTTGTCTAAGTTCCGTGGCGTAGATAAGGAGTTGGGTTCATCTATGAAGTCAGTAGGTGAGGTAATGGCCATCGGCCGCAACTTCGAGGAGGCCATCCAGAAGGGTCTTCGTATGATAGGTCAGGGCATGCACGGTTTCGTAGAGAACAAGGAGCTTGAAATCGATGATATCGATGCAGCTTTGCGCGAGCCGACAGATAAGCGTGTGTTCGTGATTTCAAAGGCAATGCACAAGGGCTATACCGTAGATCAGATTCACGACTTGACCAAGATTGACAAGTGGTTCCTCGAGAAGTTGAAGCACATCATCGACATCGACGAGGCGATGAAGAAGTGCAATATCAATACTCTTGACCAGAATCTGCTCCGTACCGCTAAGGTTTATGGTTTTACCGACTTCCAGGTAGCCCGTGCCGTGGGCTTGGAGCAGGAGTTGGGCAACATGCACAAGGCAGCCCTGCTGGTTCGCAACAAGCGCAAGAGCTATGGCATCCTGCCTGTAGTGAAGCAGATTGATACCCTGGCAGCAGAGTATCCTGCTCAGACCAACTACCTCTATGTAACCTACGCAGGCGTGA
>NZ_JAHOEA010000056.1 GCF_019127135.1 Segatella copri
ATCTCGTAGGGCAGCCAGCGACGGTTACCGGTAGGGTCGCTCAAAAACTCGGGATGTTGTCCTTGCCTTTTCCGCCTTCGAAGATGCAGGCTACGGCGAAGAGAGGTGCATCGTGCTTGTACGACTTATTCCCCGTTTTCCGGTAAGACTCGGTGAAAACCTGAGTTTCTCATCTTCCTTCATGAAGGTTACCAGGCCTTCCAACTGGCCAGGTGAAGGAATCTTGCTGGCCATGTTAATGAATGTACTGATGTTCATCATCTCCTAAAAATTTTATATTGTTATACAATATATGTATCAGTTATTTGTTTTATTATAGGTAAGCAGATTGTTGAATCTGTTTTACATGGTGCAAAGATAATAAAAAGAAAATAAAAAAGAGTTCCCGTAGTGGGAACTCGTTTATATATATATTTTATTTTTTTTAATAAAATTTTTATATTTAACATCAGTTTTACAGTAGACAAGCAACGACTTATCGAAGCAGCCTTCGATGATGGTTACTTTTTTAATAAATAATACTTTTGAATTGGTTTTTTAAATTAAAAAGTGGAATCCGGCAACCGCCGGATTCCACAGATATCGTAATGTTTTTTTGACGTTTCGCAAGTTTATGCCCCACACGCCCTGAACCAATGGTCACCGGCCGAAGGGAAAGGTAAAGGGCAGAAGCTTCTGGAGCTTTTGGGTCTTCAGCTCGTTCTTGAACCACATGCGAAAGTTCAGCAGTTTATATTCGGGGGATTTGCTGGTAATTCGCTGATAACTTGCAGATTTGTTGCGATTTTCTTGGTGGTTTCGAAGAAAAAGTGTATTTTTGCGGCAGATTACAATCAAAGAATTTTAAAAGAGAACTGTTATGGATACATTGGATAAAGAATTTTGGGAAAAACGTGAAGCAGCTATGAAAAGATTTATGGCAGCTAAAGAACGTAAAAAGACTCGTGTAGCCGAAATCACTAAGAGCCTTTGTGAGGAATCCATATACACCAATTGTGATAAAAACACGTAAAATAAGTAGGGGGCATAAACTTAAACAGACCGATGTGAACGAGAGTTCATCTCGGTCTGTTTAAGTTTATGCCCTTCCTGTCAAAACAATTTATAGGTAGTGCGGAGCACTTTGAACTCGGTTCGGCGGTTCAGCTGGTTGCAGATTTCCTGATGCTCCTTGCTTTGCTTCAGGATAAACTCTTCGCTGAGCACATCGCCTTCCTTGAGCCAAGGATACTTCTCGGTGAGTTTCTTGCGCACATTCTTCGGCTTCTCCTTGCCGTAGCCCACAGGGGTGAGGCGCTCTTTCTCTATGCCGTGTTTTATCAGATAATCTACTACCGATTGGGCGCGGCGCTGAGACAGATGCTTGTTATATTCGCTGTTTCCCTTGTAGTCGCAATGGGCGCTGAGCTCGATGGTAACGTGCGGGTTCTCTTTCAGCAGCGTTACCAGCTGGTCGAGGGCTGTTGTACTGGCTTCGGTAAGGGTTGCCTTGTCGAAATCGTAGAAGATGTTGTCGATGAGTACAGGGGCTGTGATGGAAGCCAGCGGGAACTGGAGCACGTATTCCTTACTCTCTTTAGCCGAATCAACCCGAAGTTCTTCCTTGTGGTTAAGGTAGCCTTTGCAGGATGCCATCACCAGGTAGTCGACATGCGGATTGATAGGGAGGACAAACGAACCGTCGCCCTTGACGGATAGTTTCCTGTTCGTTCCGTCGTTGCCTACGATTCTCACCTCTGCGGCAGGCAGTTCATAACCGTCTTTCTCGTAAACCCATCCCTTCATTGTGGTAACAATCTCCGGATTCTCGAAGGAGTAGATATGATCGTAGCCTCTTCCGTCTTTTCTGTTAGAGCAGAAGAAACCCTGGTTGTGGAGACCCTCGAAAGTCATTCCGAAGTCATCGGCTTCTGTATTCAGCGGATAGCCGGGGTGGGTGAGTTCATATTTCCGGGTGATGGAATTTACTTTGGCGATATAGATGTCGAGTCCACCCATTCCCACATGACCGTTGCTGCTGAAGTAAAAGTCGCCGTTAGGACGGAAGGTTGGGAACATCTCATCGCCTGGGGTGTTGATAGGTTCTCCCAGGTTCTCTACGCCGCCCAGTCCGGCAGGAGTGATGCGCACTCGCCAGATGTCGAGACCGCCCTTTCCGCCCGGCATGTCTGATACGAAATAGAGCCATTCGCCATCAGGAGAGATGGCTGGATGGGCAAAACAACTGAGCGTATCTTTGCTGATTTCCAGATTTGTAGGCTTGCTCCAGGCTGCATCTGAGCGGTTGGAGGTTACTATCTGGGCTAAGCGGGGCGAAGTGGGATCGGTGGTACACTGGGTGAGGTACATCTGCTTGCCGTCTGGGGTAAAGCAGCATGCGCCCTCTTCGTAGTCGGTGTTGAGACCGGTTCCGATGGCTTCCGGCTTGCTCCATTTGCCTTTGTCGTCCTTTTCAGAGAAGAAGATGTCGGCAGATTTCGTTCCCGTCACTCCGTTCATATCGCTGCCCTGGGCTTCGTTGCGGGTTGAGGTGAAATAGAGCTGACTGTTGTCATCGCTGAGGAACATAGGCGAATAGTCGTCTCTTCGGGAATTGAAAACATCCATCCGCTTTACCTTGTACCGGCTTCCTTCCTTCTTCCAGACTGGGGCTTTTCGTGCCGATTCGAGTCCGTTCTTTACCAGCATGTTGTCGGGCATGGAATCGAGCAGGAATTCGAATTCCTTAGCTGCCTGTCTGTAACTTCCGTTCTTCAGGAGAAGCCGGGCGTAAGCCAGGCGGTCGGTGAGGTCCGCCTGCTTGTATCGGATGGCATTGCTGTAGGCAGCCAGTGCCTTTGGCGTACTGTTGATTTTATCATAGCAGCGTGCCATCTTTAGAGCCACCTTGCCTCGGGCAGCCCGCTCTTTGGTAGGTGTTTTGGTGTACACCTTTTTATATTGGGTTGCCGCATCGTAGTATTCGCCTAAAGAAAGATGCTTGTCTGCTTTCTTCAGGTTCTGTTCAATGCCGCAACTTATCAGAAAGAGGCAGCAAAAGACTGTTATGATTTGGTAATATCTAATCTGCTTCATACTGGAACAACTTAATTATTTTACTGAACTTTCGCAAGCAACTCTCCCACACGCCCTGAAAGGGCAGAAGCTCCTAGCCCAGGGCAACGCCCTGGGTCATTATGGACGCAAACCTGTCGCCCTGTAAGGGCAAAAGCTTCAAAGAACGAGGCAATTTATAAGGCTTTTGCCCTTACAGGGCGCCTTGCAGACTGCTACTATACCCAGGGCGTTGCCCTGGGCTAGGAGCTTCTGCCCTTTCAGGGCGTGTGGAGCTTATATGTGAAACTTGAGTTATATCTTATAACATCTGCGAGAATGGCTGGCGATATTGACAGCCTGATTTCCAGTTGCTGCATCCATAGGCGGTCTTGCCCTTGATGATGACGCCCTTGCCGCAGAGCGGGCATGGCTTGCCTACCATTGGGTCGGCTGGAGCCTGAGGAGCAGAAACCGGCTGTGCTGCTGCATTCTGCGTATCTGCATTTTGTGCAGTAGCTTCATCCTTTTTCTTGGCTGGCATCTTCTTAGCAGGAGTCTTTCGGGCAGCCGGCTTCTTGGCAGCCGGTTTCTTCTTGAGGTCTTCCTCTGTCATGATGGTCACTCTCCGGTTGCTGTTGTCTGACAACACATCGATGACTATCTTGTTGATCTGTTCTTTCAGTCCGTTGATGAAGTCGGCAGGATCGTAGGTCTTGTGTTCGATGTCGCGGAGTTTCTTCTCCCAGATACCGGTCAGTTCGCAACTCTTCAGCAGTTCCTCATGGATGGTGTCAATGAGTTCGATGCCTGTCGGGGTTGCCATCAGATTCTTGCGCTGGCGACGGATGTAGTGGCGCTTGAAGAGGGTCTCGATGATGCCGGCACGGGAGGATGGCCGGCCGATTCCGTTCTCCTTCAATGCTGCACGAAGTTCTTCGTCTTCTACGAATTTGCCGGCTGTCTCCATCGCACGCAGCAGGGTTGCCTCGGTATAATACTTAGGTGGCGTGGTCCATTTCTCCGTCAGGGTAGGCTGATGCTCTCCCGATTCGCCTTTTGTGAAGGATGGGAGGGTTCTTTCTTCTACCACTTCCTTCTTGGCACCATTACCTGAGTCTGCATTTCCGTTGGCGTTATCTGAAGCATCATCGTCATCTGCATTCTTTACATCCTTGGCATAGACTACTCGCCAGCCCGGTTCGAGAATCTCCTTACCGCTCACCTTGAACTCTATCTTTTCCGGTTTCGGTCCGTCTTCGTTGATGACTTCGCCCAAAACGGTGGTGGTAGAGAATTTACAATCCGGATAGAACACGCTGATAAAGCGCTTGGCGATGAGATCATACACGTTTGCCTCCATATCGGTGAGTCCGGTTGGCGGAACACCGGTTGGGATGATGGCGTGGTGGTCGGTCACCTTGCTGTTATCGAATACTTTCTTGCTCTTAGGCAACTTCTTGCTGATTGTTGCGAGCTGCTGGATGAGCGGGAGGTATTTCTGCTGACTCATGATCTTTGCCTGACTTACTCCGTTCAGAATCTGCGGACATTTCGGATAGATATCGTCGGTTAGGAACTGGGTATCTACACGAGGATAAGTGGTGTACTTCTTCTCGTAGAGACTCTGGATGAGCTTCAGCGTAATATCGGCAGAGTAGGCAAACTTCTTGTTGCAATCCACCTGCAGCGAGGTGAGGTCGTAGAGATGAGGCGGCGCTTCGTTTCCCTTTTTCTTGCTTACATCTGTAACCGTGAAGGGTTTGCCAGCGATGGTACTGAATGCTTTCTCGCCTTCCTCCTTGCTGGTAAACTTGCCGCTGGTGGCGGTAAACTGGGTGTCGCGGTAGATGGTGGCGAGTACCCAGTAAGGTTCGGAAACGAAGTTGTCGATTTCTTTCTGGCGGTTTACGATGAGGGCAAGGGTAGGGGTCTGCACTCTACCGATGCTGAGCACCTGTTTGTTCTGACCGTATTTCAATGTGTAAAGTCGGGTGGCGTTCATGCCGAGAATCCAGTCGCCGATGGCACGGGAAAGTCCGGCAAGATAGAGTGACTGATATTCCCCCTGGTCTTTCAGTTCCTGGAAGCCCTGCTTGATGGCCTCATCGGTCATGGATGAAATCCACAGTCTCTTGACCGGGCATTTTGCCTGCGCCTTCTGCATCACCCATCTCTGGATAAGCTCTCCTTCCTGTCCGGCGTCACCGCAGTTGATGATGCTGTCGGCAGCCTGCATCAGTTTCTCGATGGTAGCAAACTGCTTCTTGATGCCTTCATCGTTGATGAGCTTGATACCGAATCGCTGTGGAATCATCGGCAACGCCGAAAGGCTCCAATGTTTCCACATCGGAGTATAATCATCTGGTTCCTTCAGCTCACAAAGGTGGCCGAAGGTCCATGTTACTTGGTAACCATTACCTTCCATATAACCGTCGCGTGCCGTGGTAGCCCCGATGATTCGGGCGATATCCTTAGCCACACTCGGTTTCTCTGCTATACAAACTATCATGTTTTATTCTTATTTCTGTTTGCAAAGGTACAATAAAATAATGAGAATGCCATCATTTCAGCTCCTTTTTCTCATGGCGGGGAATAAAATATTCCACAAAAAAGGTCGCCCTGAAAGAGCAAAAGCTTCTTGCATTCAAAGCTTTTGCCCTTTCAGGGCGTGTTCGTATAAAACTGCGAAATTGCAAAGCTTGCGCCTTGCCATGCAGAAATATAAATCTGCGTACGAATTTACTCGTACTCCTGCCAGCTCTTAATCTGAAGCTGGTCCTGGCTCAATGTGCAGAATGCCTCGATGAAGGCGGAAGCCAGACGGGCATTGGTGATCAGAGGAATGTTGTGGTCGATGGCGCCACGACGGATTCTGTAACCATTGGTCAACTCACGCTTGGTATGATTCTTAGGGATGTTGACGATGAGGTCGAACTTGTGGTCAGCAATCATCTGCATCACGTTAGGGAGATCCTTGTGGTCCTCATCAGGCCATCCTACGGCTGTAGCCTTCACGTTGTTCTCGTTGAGGAACTTCGCTGTACCGGCTGTAGCGTAGATGGTGTAACCGTTCTTCACCAAAGCCTGGGCAGCGTCGAGCAGAGAAGCCTTCTCCTTGGCACCACCGCTTGAAAGCATAATGCCCTTGTCCTTTGAAGGAATCTTGTAGCCGGTGGCAATCAAAGAGTTGAGCAATGCCTCCTCGAAAGTATCACCCATACAACCTACCTCACCGGTAGAACTCATGTCCACACCCAAAACTGGGTCGGCGTTCTGCAAGCGGGCGAATGAGAACTGTGATGCCTTCACACCCATGCGGTCGATATCGAAAGCAGACTTGTCTGGCTTCTGATATGGAGCATCGAGCATGATGCGTGTAGCCGTCTCGATGAAGTTGCGCTTCAATACCTTGCTCACGAATGGGAACGAACGGGATGCACGGAGATTACACTCGATAACCTTCACATCGCGACCCTTAGCCAGGTACTGGATATTGAAAGGACCCGAGATGTTGAGCTCCTTGGCGATGGCACGTGAAATCTTCTTGATCTGACGGGCTGTAGCGAAGGAAATCTGCTGGGCAGGGAAGGTCATGGTTGCGTCACCAGAGTGAACACCTGCATACTCTACGTGCTCTGAAATACCATACTCTACAATCTCACCGTTCTGAGCCACACCGTCGAACTCAATCTCGTTGGTCTCTGTCATGAACTGGGAGATAACCACTGGGTACTCCTTAGAAACTTCAGAAGCTGCCTCCAGGAAGCGACGCAACTCATCATCATCGTGGCAAACGTTCATGGCTGCACCGGAAAGGACGTAAGATGGACGAACGAGAACAGGATAGCCTACCTCGTCGATGAACTTCTGAACATCCTCCATTGAGGTGAGGGCGCTCCACTTAGGCTGGTCGATGCCGAGCTTATCGAGCATGGCAGAGAACTTACCGCGGTTCTCGGCACGGTCGATGTTTACTGGAGATGTACCCAGGATTGGCACAGACTGGCGATGGAGCTTCATAGCCAGGTTGTTTGGAATCTGACCACCTACTGAAACAATCACACCACGTGGTGACTCCAGGTCGATGACATCGAGTACACGCTCGAATGAAAGCTCATCGAAGTAGAGACGGTCGCACATATCGTAGTCGGTAGATACGGTCTCCGGGTTGTAGTTGATCATGATTGATTTGTAACCCAACTTGCGTGCTGTGTTGATGGCGTTTACTGAACACCAGTCGAACTCTACAGAAGAACCGATGCGGTAAGCACCCGAACCGAGAACGATGACAGACTTCTCGTTCTTGTAGTAGTTGATGTCGTAACCCTCTACGGCGTAAGTCATGTAGAGATAGTTGGTGAGGTCAGGATGCTCGCTAGCCACGGTAGGGATGCGCTTTACGGCAGGCAGAATGTTCAGCTTCTTACGCTGGGCACGAACTGCGAGCACCTCCTTCTCCATATTGGTGTTCTGAGTCTTCAATACGAAGCGGCCAATCTGGAAGTCAGAGAAGCCCAATACCTTAGCCTCGCGCAATACCTCGGCAGGAATCTCCTCCAGAGTATTATATTCAGAAAGCTTGTGCTTGTAATCTACGATATTCTTCATGCGCTCGATGAACCAAGGGTCAATCTTGGTCAACTCCTCGATGCGCTCGATGGTGTAACCTTCCTCCAAAGCCTGGGCGATGGCGAAGATACGGAGGTCGGTAGGATTAGAAAGCTCCTCATCCAGGTTATCAAACTTGGTGTGGTCGTTGCCTACGAAACCGTGCATTCCCTGACCAATCATACGGAGACCCTTCTGGAGCATCTCTTCGAATGAACGGCCGATAGACATGATTTCGCCTACAGACTTCATGGAAGAACCAATCTTGCGGCTTACACCGGCAAACTTGGTGAGGTCCCAACGAGGAATCTTGCAAATCATATAGTCGAGTGATGGAGCCACATAAGCTGAGTTAGGAGTACCCATCTCGCCAATCTGGTCGAGCGTATAACCGAGGGCAATCTTAGCTGCAACGAAGGCGAGCGGATAACCGGTAGCCTTAGAAGCGAGGGCAGAAGAACGGCTCAAGCGAGCATTGATTTCGATGATACGGTAGTCGTTGGTCTCAGCATTGAAAGCATACTGGATGTTGCACTCACCCACGATGTTGAGGTGACGGACGCACTTCACGGCGATGTCCTGCAACATCTTCACCTGCTCGTCGGTGAGAGAACAGGTAGGAGCCACAACGATAGATTCACCTGTATGGATTCCGAGTGGGTCGAAGTTTTCCATAGAGGCAACGGTGAAGCAGCGGTCGTTCGCATCACGGATGCACTCAAACTCAATCTCCTTCCATCCCTTCAGACTCTCCTCAACGAGTACCTGAGGTGCGAAAGTGAATGCCGATTCAGCAATCTCCTTGAACTCCTCTTCAGTCTTGCAGACACCAGAACCGAGACCACCCAGCGCGTAGGCAGAACGGATCATGATAGGGTAGCCGATGTTGCGTGCCGCAGCCACAGCCTCCTCCATGTTCTCGCAAGCGTGGCTTACAGGAACCTTGAGGTCAACCTTGTTGAGCTCCTTTACGAAGAGGTCGCGGTCTTCTGTGTTCATGATTGCCTCTACCGAGGTACCCAACACATCCACACCATACTCCTTGAGCACACCTTTGAGGTAAAGTTCTGTACCAACGTTCAAACCCGTCTGGCCACCCCAAGCGAGCATAATGCCGTCAGGGCGCTCCTTCTTGATAATTTCAGTTACAAAAAAAGGTGTCACCGGCAAGAAATAAACCTTGTCAGCAATACCTTCACTTGTCTGAATTGTAGCAACGTTTGGATTAATGAGGACGGAACTAATACCCTCCTCGCGCAAAGCCTTGAGAGCCTGCGAACCGGAATAGTCAAACTCACCTGCCTGGCCGATCTTCAAAGCACCGGAACCCAGAACGAGGACTTTCTTAAGCTGTTTCTTCATCATTTATATAACTATAAGTTTGTTCTTTATATGTCTTATTATTTATGTTTTTAGCAACTAAACTGTATTTGCGTTAGTTCACAAATGGTAGACACTCTATTTCTAGTTGCAAAGTTACGCTATTTATTTGATTATTCCAAATTTTCTGCAAATCTTTACAGTTAAATAACATCAATTATTATTATTTCTTCTCTAGAATGTCGTATTTTTGCAATTATTTTGTTACTTTTGCAGCGACTTTTAGTCATGTAGAAAAAGAATAAAAAATAGCAAACAAGATAATTATAACAACAATGAAAGTCGGATTATTCGTCCCTTGTTATGTGGATGCCCTTTACCCTGAAGCGGGTGTGGCTACATACAAGTTGCTTAAGCATTACGGACTAGACGTGGGTTATCCCGAAAAACAGACTTGCTGCGGTCAGCCAATGGCTAATGCCGGTTTTCAGTACAAGTCGGAGAAGGTCATAGAGACATTTGATGAGCTGTTCAAGGATTACGATTATATCGTAGCTCCTTCTGCCTCATGTGCTGCTTACGTAAAGGTGTATTATCCTAAAATTCTTGAGGGTAAGCACGAGTGTATTTCCTCAAAGAAAATCATGGATGTTGTGGAGTTCCTTCACGATGTGCTGAAGGTGGATCATGTCCCGGGCAAGTTCCCTCATGTGGTGAGTGTACACAACAGTTGTCACGGTGTGCGCGAACTGGGATTGTCATCTCCTTCTGAGCGCCACATCAAGCCTTTCAACAAAATCATCGACTTATTAAATATGGTGGAAGGCATTACTGTCCACGAACCGGAGCGCAAGGATGAGTGCTGCGGATTCGGCGGTATGTTCTCTATTGAGGAACCTGCCGTTTCTACCCGTATGGGCGAAGATAAGATCAAGCGCCACATGGCTACAGGTGCCGAGTATGTAACGGGTCCGGATTCTTCCTGCCTGATGCACATGGCTGGAATCGCCAAGAAAGAGAAGATGCCAATCAAGTTTATTCATGTTGTTCAAATATTAGCTGCAGGACTATGAGTACAGAACATTCCAAGAGAGCTGCGAAGTTTACGCAGAACGTAGAGAAGACCACCTGGCACGACGCTACCTTCTGGTCTGTTCGTCAGAAGAGAGATAAGATGGCGCAGGAACTTCCTGAATGGGAAGATCTCCGCGAGCATGCATCTGAAATCAAGATGCATACGATTACCCATCTCGCCGATTATTTGGATATGTTTTCCAAGAATCTGGAGAGCCGCGGGGTAAAGGTGCACTGGGCAAAGGATGCACAGGAATTTAATGAGATTGTGCTCGGTATTCTGAAAGACCATAACGTGAAGAAGATGGTGAAGTCGAAGTCGATGCTCACCGAGGAGTGCGAGATGAATCCTTATCTGGAGCAGCACGGCATTGACGTGGTGGAGACCGACCTGGGTGAGCGCATCATCCAGCTCTTGCATCAGAAGCCTAGCCATATCGTGATGCCTGCCATCCACCTGAAGCGTGAGGAGGTAGGTAAGATGTTCGAGGAGAAGGGAATCTCCAAGGAAATCGGCAACTATGATCCTACTTATCTGACCCGCTGTGCCCGTCATCATCTCCGCGACCAGTTTATGGAAGCTGGAGCTGGTATGACCGGATGTAACTTCGGTGTGGCTGCTACCGGCGATTGCGTGGTTTGCACCAACGAGGGTAATGCGGATATGACCACTTCCATGCCTAAGCTCCATATCGTAGCGATGGGTATCGAGAAACTGGTTCCTGATTATAAGTCTTTGGCTGTATTCCAGCGCCTGCTTTGCCGCTGCGGTACAGGTCAGCCTACCACCACCTATACCTCTCATTTCCGTCAGGCTCGTCCGGGTGCTGAGATGCATGTGGTATTGGTGGATAACGGCAGAAGCGACATTCTTGCTGATAAGGACCACTGGCAGACGTTGAAGTGTATGCGCTGCGGTGCCTGCATGAACACCTGTCCGGTTTATCGCCGTTCGGGTGGTTACAGCTACACCTATTTTATTCCGGGTCCTGTAGGTGTGAACCTGGGTATGCTGAAGAATCCGCAGAAGTACAGCGATAATGTTTCGGCATGTACTTTGTGCTTGTCGTGCGATAATGTCTGTCCTTCCAAGGTAGGACCGGGTTCTCAGATTTATGTCTGGCGCCAGAGTCTGGAGAAGTTGGGTAAGGCTGATCCTGTCAAAAAGGCGATGTCGAATGGTATGAAGTATCTCTTCGACCGTCCTGCGCTCTACACCACAGCCCTGAAGTTTGCTCCGCTTGTCAATCTGGTTCCTGAATGCTGTACGCACTTCAGCAATTGGAATGCCTGGGGCATTGGTCACGCCATGCCTGAGTTTGCAAAGAAGAGTTTTCATCAGCTTTGGAAAGAAGGAAAGGTGAAGTAGTGGGTAATCATAAAGTTCAAAGTTCAAAGTTCAAATTTCAATGTTAAAAGAAGATTTCCTGAACAAGTTGCGTAAGAATACGCATGTTCAATTCGATATGCCTGCCGTTGATGTGAAGGGTATTCAGTATGAGGATACCTTGAAGCAGTTTATTGAGATGACGGAATCGGTAGGTGGCCATGTGATAGAGGCGAAGAAGGGTGAGAGTCTGGATGATCTGGTGAAGAAGGCTTATCCGGAAGCCAAGGTCTTTGCTTCTCATCTGCCAGAAATCACGATTGCCCAGAAGAATCCTGATACGGTGGCTGAGGCTAACGACCTGAATGGTACTGATGTGGGTATTGTCCGTGGTGAAGTGGGTGTTGCTGAGAATGGCTGCGTCTGGATTCCTCAGACCATGAAGGAGAAAGCTGTGCTCTTTATCTCAGAATATATTGTGATTTTCCTCGAAAAAGAGAAGATTGTGAACAATATGCATGAGGCTTATGCCCGTATTGAGATGGATCCGAAGTACAATTTCGGTACTTTCATCAGTGGTCCTTCCAAGACTGCCGATATTGAGCAGGCCTTGGTGATGGGTGCGCAAGCTGCTCGTGGTGTGACAGTTATACTGATTTAGTTTATAGTTAAAAGTTGATAGTTTATAGGGCTTAGCCGTTCGCAAGATTGCTATAAACTATCAACTTTCAACTGACAACTATAAAAAATGGGCTGTTAACTGTTAACCTGTTAACCCCTGCAAATAAGTTAATTGTTAAAAGTTAATAGTTAATAGGGCTTAGCCGTTTGCAAGAGTGCTATAAACTATCAACTTTCAACTATCAACTATTATAAGCTCCATTCGTAAGTATCATAAACCACTCCTCTTCCTCCAAACCCTTCTTTCTGATAGATGAGGCTGGCATTGAGTACCTTTCCACCATCTTCATTAGAAGTACCGAAATCGAAATAATCAAAATCCTTATATTTTGTTTTAATGAGATTCTGAAACAAGGCATCGAGTGCATGCGCCTTCTTTCCTTCTTCTGATGCGGAAATATACTGCGTGTGAACCACCTTCCTGCTGATGTACAAAACGGTTCCGCCTAGCATCTTGCCTGATTCTTCTCGGGCAACATACAGTTTGATATTGTCAGGGAAAGATGTTTTCAGTCTGCTCATCTCTTGCAAGGTATGAACAGGATGAGCCTGATAGGTGTTCATCAGGTTTTCGGTTAAGATGCTCCAGAACGTTTCGTAATCTTCGCTTTCTTCGATGAAAATTCCTTTTTCCAGGGCTTTCCTTGCACCCGACTTCCTGATATTATACCATTTCAGCGGATGCTGAAGGTCGATGACAGCCGAAATGTTTCTTGCGCAGATTTGTGCCTGGCATTCTTTGAAGAGGGCATAGAGGTCTTCTTCGGCAGGCTGTTGCTGGTAAATCCAGGGAATTGGCTTGTAGATGCACTTTCGGAAACCAGCTTTCTTCAGGTACGTGTTGATGGCAACGAAAACCTGACAGATATTATCTGTTGAGGCATGTTCGGTAGTAAGCAGTCCTGCATAGGTGAGCCCCTGATGAGAATAGAAAATATCTCCGTCCTCATTGGCAGGGAGCAAGGCATAGAGCTTGTCGTTGCGGAAAATCATCAGAGAATGGTCTATGAAACGATCGCTGTGATAATCCATGTACGAGCGGTTGAGAAGGAAGGTGGCGTTGCGCGCCTGGGCTACATAAGCATTCCAGACCTCCTTGTCAGCATCGGTGTATTTTCTGATCTCAAACATGATATTTAGCGTTATTGATTCTCGGTTTTTGAGAGATTTTGGCTGTTTTTCGAACTGACGAATCTGAGATATTCGTCATATTCGCGTATATAGTCTTCCTCTTCAAACTTGTGGGAAGCCAGGACCAGACACAATGAGCCGGAAGAGAAATCATCCAGTGTTCGCCAGATATTGACATCCACGAACAGTCCCTCCCAAGGATGGTTGAGATGATAGGTCTTCTTCTGCTCTCCATTATCCAGCGTCACCGAAAAGGAACCGCTGGCTGCTATGATGAACTCCTGGCATTCCTTGTGAGCATGGCCCCCGCGACTTTCTCCGCCCGGAACATCATAGGTCCAGTAGGTCCGGGCAATGGCAAAGGGAATATGGGTTTCTCCCTCTGCCACTGTCAGGTTGCCTCTAGGGTCGAATATCTTGGGTAATGTGATAATTCTTCCTAATTCTTTCATATTTATTTTTTCATATAAGGGTCGGTTCCCAATACGGTCTTTGCCAGACGCTTTGCCTTGTCGCGGAGCTGATTGAGGTCATCGCCCTTCTCGCCGTAGCAGAGAACAACGCCCATTCTTCTTCCTACGTGAGCCTCTGGCTTGCCGAAGATACGGATGCGGGTGTGATCTTCCTTCAGCGCATCGAGCATGTTGTAGTTCAATGGCTCGGTACTTTCCTCAGGAGAGAGGATAACGGCTGAACAGCCGATGTGCTCCAGATGGATTCCGGCGATAGGCAAGCCCATCACGGCACGGAAATGGAGCTCAAACTCGCTCAGGTTGGTGGTGTGACCCAAGGTTACCATACCTGTATCGTGTGGACGAGGACTCAACTCTGAGAAGATGACTTCGCCCTGCTTGCTCAGGAAGAACTCTACGCCCCAGAGACCGGCACCAGTTAATGCCTTGGTTACTTCACCTGCAATATGCTCAGCCTTCTTCAAAGCCTCCTCTGGAATCTGGAATGGCTGCCAGCTCTCGCGGTAGTCGCCGCCCTTCTGTACATGGCCGATAGGTGGACAGAAGAGGGTAGGACCGTCTTTCTGGGTGACGGTGAGGAGAGTGAACTCTGAATCGAAGTCGATGAATTCCTCGATGATAACTTCCTTCACGTCGCCACGACCTTCTTCCATTGCTTCCTTGTAAGCCTCCTTCAGTTCATCATCGTTGTGAACATAGCTCTGTCCATGACCGCTTGAACTCATCAGAGGCTTCACTACGCATGGGAAACCAATCTCATCGGCTGCGTTCTTAAATTCTTCGAAAGTCTTGGCATAGAAGTACTTGGCTGTGCGCAGCCCCAGTTCCTTGGCAGCCAGGTCGCGTATGGCACGGCGGTTCATGGTGTAGTTTACGGCACGTGCAGAAGGCACAATCTGA
Organism: Segatella copri; assembly: GCF_019127135.1. Lineage (GTDB taxonomy): Bacteria > Bacteroidota > Bacteroidia > Bacteroidales > Bacteroidaceae > Prevotella. The sequence continues at coordinate 14,551 of NZ_JAHOEA010000056.1, forward strand.
ATACCCTCCTTCTCGAAGTCGAAGAGTCGCTCGGTGCGGATAGCTTCAATCTCAGGCACGATGATGTCTGGGTGATGTTTCTCTACCACTGCGGTCAATGCGTCGCCATCGAGCATCGAGAACACTTCCCGCTCGTCGGCTACCTGCATGGCTGGTGCATTGTCATACTTGTCGCAAGCGATGACGTATTGTCCTGCTCGCTTTGCGGCGATGGTAAATTCTTTGCCCAGTTCGCCTGAGCCCAAAAGCATAATCTTCTTCATTTATATGATGTTTAATATTTTATGTCCCTAAAATTAATCACTAATAATTAATCACTAATAATTAATCACTAAGTCCGAACTTTTTTCTGATAAATTCTGCGATAAACTTCTCTGTTTCTTCGATTCCCAGATGGCTGCTGTTAATGCAGAGGTCGTAGCTTTCGCTGTGGCCCCACTTCTTGCCTGTATAGTAATCGTAGTAAGAGGCGCGCTGCTCCTCATGGCTTTCGATAAACTTGCGGGCGCTGGCTCTGTCGATGTCTTTTCGCTTGCACACAGCCTTGATGCGGTCGTTGATGTTGGCGGTGATGAAGATGTTGATCACGTTCTTATAGTCACGCAGCACATAGTCGGCGGTTCTGCCCACAAACACGCAGTTGCCCTCATCGGCAGCCTTTCTGATGGCGTCGCTCTGGAACTTGTACAGACCTTCCTGTGAGAAGTCGTTGTGATAGAAATTGTTATCGCTCAGGAAGGGCAGATGGGTATGGAAGAGAGACTTGAAGAATCCCTTCTGCTCATCGTTCTGCTCGAAGAATTTCTCAGAGAATCCACTCTCCTTGGCGGCAAGGTTCAGCAGCTCACGGTCGTAACATTTGCAACCGAAATCTTCAGCCAACTTCTCGGCGATGATATGGCCGCCGCTTCCTATCTGGCGACCCACGTTTATGATAATCTTGGTCATAAGTATAAAATTTTAGCTGTTAACTGTTAACTGTTAACTTTCATGTTTTCTCTATGTTGTTTCTTCAACTTGTTCATGTACCATGACATTACGATTGCAGCGATGACTGCGGCCGAGAAGTCGGAGATAGGCATACTGTACCATACGCCGTCGATGTCCCAGATCATCGGAAGGAAAGCCAGAAGCGGCAGAAGGATGAGCAACTGTCTCGACAAGGAGAGGAAGATGCTGATCTTTACCTTTCCGATGCACTGGAAGAAGTTGGTGATGACCATCTGGAATCCGATGACCGGGAAGCAGAACATCACTACTCTGATCGCCTTAATGCCCAAGTCTATCAGCGTTTTATCCGTAGTAAAGAGTCTTGCGCAGTAGTAAGGCAGGAACATCGCTATCAGCCATCCCGTTACCATGATGGCGGTGGCAGCAATGATGCTCAGGTTCAATACGCGCATCAGTCGGTCCAGTTTCTGTGCTCCGTAATTGTAGCCGGCGATAGGCTGCATTCCTTGGTTTACGCCGAATACGAACATCACGAACACCATTGCAATACCATTGGCTATTCCGTAGGCACCCACGGAGAGGTCGCCTCCGAAACGCACCAGCTGGTTGTTGATGAAGATGACGATGATGCAAGCGCACACGTTCATCAGGAACGGCGAAATGCCGATGGCGAGGATGTTATCTACGAGTTTCCTCTTCAGTTTGTAGATTCCTTTCTTGAAGTGGAGCAGCTCGCTCTTGTTGCTGAAGAGCTTGAACTGCCACATCAGCGCCATCAGCTGCGATAGGATGGTGGCGATGGCGGCACCCTGTATTCCCCATTTGAAGACGAGGATGAAGAGGGCATCCAGTATCACGTTCATCACCACCGTGAAGATGGTGGCGTACATCGCCTGCTTGGGCTTGCTCGCTGCTCGGAGCAGGGCGTTCATGCCGAAATACATGTGGCTCACCACATTGCCCAGCAGGATGATGACCATATACTCATGGGCATAGATGAGCGTCTGGTCGCTAGCTCCGAAGAATCTCAGGATAGGGTCGAGGAAGAGCAGACAGATGATGCTCAGTCCGATACCGATGATGAGATTCAGAGAAATCGTGTTACCCAGAATGTTTTGCGCTGTGGCATAATCTTTTTGTCCCAACTTCACGCTGATGGCAGTAGACGCTCCTACGCCTACACCGGCTCCGAAGGCAGCGGTGAGGTTCATGAAGGGGAAGGTGATGGCGAGACCAGAAATGGCCATGGCTCCTACACCCTGACCGATGAATACTCGGTCTACGATGTTGTAGAGTGAGGCGGCGGTCATCGCAATCATCGCTGGCAAGGCATACTGAACGAGCAGCTTGCCCACCGGCTTCGTACCTAATTCTAATGTTGCTTGTTTATTTTCCATTATGTCTTTTTATTGCCTCGTAGACGCTCGCCCTGCTTCTTTCTGAAACCAGCCGCGGCGGCTACTTGTCTGCAAAAGTACAAAAAATATCTGATACCTTATTATATATATGAGAAAAACTTGCATTTCTCGATAAAAACTTCTCTTTTCCTTTGGCGTTTTCGTACAATTTCTGTACTTTTGTACTTTAGAATAAACAATTCAACTCATTAACAAATGCAATACAGAAAATTGCAGCAACAACAATAACAAACCGGACTACCGATATAATGATGAAAAAATATTTAATGCTTTATGCATTCTTAATGACCGCTCTCTCTTTGTTTGCTCGCGAAGACAGGGTTAGCAATTTTGAGCAGCTGATGCGGTTGCCCCGCATCGCCGAAACCGATATGGTGTCGTATCCGGGAGGCAAGTGTATGCTGTATCGTCTTTATCTCAGAGACAAAGACCTCAGTCACACTCCCTTTTCGGTAAGTCGCCCTGCAGATTTTCTCTCTTCCCGTTCCATAGAACGCAGAAAGAGACAGAATCTGCCCATCGATGTTACCGATTTGCCTGTGGCTCCTGCTTATGAGCAGGCTGTAAGCGATGCAGGCATCGAGATTGTGGGCAAGAGCAAGTGGAACAATACCCTGCTGGTCCGCATTCATAAGGAGAAGGAACTCCGCAAACTGGATGAACTAGATTTCATCACCCGGAAGATGAAAGTCTTCTCTGCTCCCGATTCTGTCAGTCAGCGCATCAGAAGCAGTGTGCGCAAGGGCCTGAACGATTGGGTTGGTGGAGTAGGCGAATATGGTGCTGCCGATGCGCAGATCCAGTCGCTCAACGGCAAGCGCATGCATGCTGCCGGATATTTAGGCAGGGGAATGATGATTGCTGTTTTCGACGGTGGATTCATGAATGTGGATAAGATTCCGGCGCTGCATGATATAAAACTGGCGGGCGTAAGGGACTTTGTGGTTCCTCAATCCAAGAATGTTTTTGCCGAGATGGAGCATGGAACGATGGTGCTTTCTACCGTGGCAGCCAACGAACCCGACAGATTCGTGGGGGTGGCGCCTAATGCTCAATATCTGCTGGTGCGCTGTGAAGATGAGCGCACAGAGAGTCTGGCTGAAGAGGATTACTGGGCTTTTGCCGCTGAATATGCTGACAGTTGTGGCGTGGATGTCATCAATTCCTCGCTGGGCTATCATGGCTTCGATGATGCGTCAACCAACCATCATTATTATGAGCAGGATGGCAATTCTACCCTCATCTCCCGCACCGCTTCGATGTGTGCTGACAAGGGAATCATCTGTGTCAATTCTGCCGGAAACGACGGAATGGGAAGCTGGAAGAAAATCAATTTCCCTGCCGATGCACGCAATATCCTTACCGTGGGAAGCGTGAACGAAATGGGCGAGAATGCGGCTTTCAGTGCCGTGGGACCTACTGCTGACGGCAGAATCAAGCCTGATGTGATGGCTTACGGAAGTCCTACCTGCGTGATTACGGGCCGTGGAAATATCATCAATGATAACGGAACGTCTTTCTCATCTCCGCTCATCGCCGGAATGGTGGCGTGTCTCTGGCAGGCTTTGCCTCAGAAAACGGCTAAGCAGATTATGAAACTCGTGAGATTGGCTGGCGATAATCAGCAGCACCCCGATAATGTTTTCGGATATGGTGTGCCTGATTTCTGGAAGGCTTATCAGATGGGGAAAGCGATTAAGTAAACTTGGAACTTTGAACTTGGAACATTGAACTTTATGATTAGCTTTGCTGCTATATGATAAGGGAAGTTCCAGGGGGCTAAGTACCAAGTAATAGTATTCATAAAGTTCAAAGTTCAAAGCTCAATGTTCAAAGTAAAAAGATGTTCTCTCTATGAATTAAACTCGATGGTCCGCGACGTCATTTCGATGTCCTTGCCCGACAGCTATTGGGTGGAAGCGGAACTCTCCGAGGCTCGCGAGGGCTACGGAGGCCACTGCTATCTGGAACTCATCGAGAAGGATGAGCGGTCTAATACGCCCATTGCCAAGGCGCATGCCTCCTGCTGGCGAAACCGATGGATGTTCATCAAGCCGAATTTTGAGCGCATCACCGGACAGCGTATTCATGCCGGAATGAAAGTGCTGCTGAAAGTGCACGCTCAGTTTCATGAGAACTATGGTTTCTCATGGATTGTTGACGATATTGACCCTAACTATACGATGGGTGATATGGCGCGCAAGCGACTGGAAATCATCAATACACTGAAAGCAGAGGGGGTGTTCGAACTTCAGAAGGAGTTGGTGCTCCCGATGTTCTGTCAGCGCATCGCCGTCATTTCCAGTGCTACGGCTGCTGGATATGGTGATTTCTGCAACCAGCTTGCCGATAATGATTATGGTCTGCAGTTTCAAACCCGCCTCTTTCCGGCTACGATGCAGGGCGAGGGGGTAGAGCAGAGCGTGATTGCTGCCCTTGACAGTATCAATGCCGAATGGGAGCAGTTTGATTGCGTGGTCATCATCCGTGGCGGTGGTGCAACGAGCGACCTCTCGGGTTTCGACACCTTGGCGCTTGCTGAGAATGTGGCAAACTTCCCGCTGCCTATCATCACGGGAATAGGACATGAAAGGGACGAGAGTGTGCTGGATATGATTTCTTTCCAACGTGTAAAGACACCGACAGCCGCTGCCGCCTTCCTCGTCAACCATCTTACCGAGGTTTATGCTCGTGTAATGAATGCGCAGGAGGCCATTGTGCAGAATGTGAAGCATCGTCTGCAGGTGGAGAAGATGAGGCTAGACAGACTGAGCAACACGATTCCTGTTCAGTTTTCACTGGTGAAGACGAAGCAGGGTGCTTATCTCGACCGTCTGATGAGCCGTTTAAGCACAAATGTCCAGTCGAAAATATCGGAAGCCGAGCGCCATTTCGAGATTCTTTCCCAGAATATCCAGCCGATATTGGAAAGAAAAATGCTCAATGAGAGTCATCGTCTTCAGCTTCTTCAGCAGCGCATCCAGGCGCAAGACCCCGAGTTGTTGCTGAAACGCGGTTACAGCATTACGCTGAAAGATGGCAAGAGCATCCGTTCTGCCTCAGAACTGAAGTCCGGCGACATCATCGAAACGAGGTTTGCCGAGGACAATATTAAATCGGAAGTGAAATAATTCCCCATACGCCCTGAGACGTTAGGAATTTCCCATACGCCCTGAGGCAATAGGAATTCCCCATACGCCCTAAGGCAATAGGAATTCCCCATACGCCCTGAAAGGGCAGAAGCTCCTAGCCCAGGGCAACACCCTGGGTAATAAAGGACGCAAACCTGTCGCCCTGAAAGGGCAAAAGCTTTAAAATATCCACTGTTAACTGTTAACTCTGTTAACTCCAAAACAAAAATAAAATTATGGAAAAAGAAGAAATGAAATACGAACAAGCCGTAAGAGAGCTTGAGGAAATTGTAGAAAGAATGGAGAATGATGAACTGGATATCGACCAGCTCTCCGAGCAGTTGAAGCGTGCCAAAACCTTGGTGAAGCTCTGCAAGGACAAGCTCACCAAGACTGATGAGGAAATCAAAAAGCTCCTCAGCGAGGATTGATCCGCTAAAAGGACCGGCGCAAGAACGAAAAAGAACCCATAAATTGGCAAAAATATGCCTCAAAATGGCGGAAATACGTAAAATAATAACGTTTCTACTAAAATTATTGTAAAATAGTTGCAGATTAATAGAATATTTTGTACTTTTGCATTCAAAATATTAGTAGAACATTAAAAATATAGATGTTATGAAAGACTTAGATTGGTCTAATTTGTCATTTGGCTATCGCCAGACTGACTACAATGTTCGCTGTTACTATCGCGACGGCAAATGGGGCGAAATAGAAGTTTGCTCTGATGAGTATTTGAAATTACACATGGCTGCAACCTGTCTGCACTATGGCCAGGAGGCATTCGAGGGCTTGAAGGCTTATCGTTGCCCAGACGGTAAGGTGCGCGTGTTCCGTATGGACGAGAACGCTAAGCGCTTGCAGAGCACATGTCGCGGCATTCTGATGCCAGAGGTGCCTACAGAAATGTTCGAGGAAATGGTGAAGAAGGTGGTTCGCCTCAACCAGGAGTGGATTCCTACCTACGAGAGTGGTGCTACGCTCTATATCCGTCCGCTGCTCATCGGTACAAGTGCTCAGGTGGGTGTTCATCCTTCTAAGGAGTATTGCTTCCTTATCTTCGTAACTCCAGTGGGTCCATACTTCAAGGGTGGATTCTCTACCAACCCATACGTCATCATCCGCGATTTCGACCGCTCTGCTCCTCTCGGAACAGGTATCTATAAGGTGGGTGGAAACTATGCTGCTTCCCTCAGAGCCAACAATATCGCTCACGAGAAGGGTTATGCCTGCGAGTTCTATCTCGACGCTAAGGAGAAGAAATACATGGATGAGTGTGGTGCTGCCAACTTCTTCGGAATCAAGAACAATACATACGTTACTCCTAAGAGTACATCTATCCTCCCTTCTATCACCAACAAGAGCTTGATGCAGTTGGCTGAGGACCTCGGTATGAAGGTTGAACGCCGTCAGATTCCTGAGGATGAGCTGGATACTTTCGAGGAGGCTGGTGCATGCGGTACTGCTGCCGTAATCAGTCCTATCAGCTACATTGACGACTTGGATACAGGCAAGCGCTACAACTTCGGTGAGAAGCCAGGTCCTATCTCTAAGCACCTCTATGATACGCTCCGCGGAATCCAGTATGGTACCATCGAGGACAAGCATGGTTGGACAACCGTAGTTATTGAGTAATCAATGACTTCTTTATTGCGTAAAAACCAATATTAGAAATATAATTATGATCAGGGCACTTTGAGGAGTTCACGCTCCTTGGAGTGCTTTTTTTATGTCTTTTTTCTTGGAAGTTTCATAAAAATATCGTAACTTTGCCCGCAGAAATATAACTTCTTAAATAAAGAGGATATGAGTCCTAAATTTAAAGAAATAAATGGCTTTGTGTTCAAGATCTATTCCAATGAGGAAAAGAGAATGCATATTCATGTCGTTAAGGCCGAAAATGAAGCAAAGTATTGGCTTGAACCCAATATTGAACTAGCAGAAAATTTCGGATTCAATACTAAAGAATTAAGTTTTATAGAAAAAATACTTAAAGATTATGGAGACGATTTTAAAATCAAATTCGCAAGACACACAGGTAAGCGTCTTGATGATAAATGATAAAGGCATTATGCTTTCTGTGAAAGGAAACGATTATTTCATATCTTATAATCGGATTCCTTGGATGAAGAATGCATGTATTTCTGATGCTCTTGATGTGCAGATGAGTGGAAGGAATGCCATAGAGTGGCCTAAATTGGATGTAGATTTAGAAATAGAGAGTTTAAAGCATCCTGAGCGTTATCCTCTTATTATGAAGAGAAATGAAATGGAAGTTTTATAGAGTCTCAAATAAAAACACAGAAAGCCTCTCAGCATCGTTTTGCTGAGAGGCTTTCTGCCTTTTTATGCCTGGGGGTTAACAGAGTTAACAGTTAACAGCTGTTTTTTTCGATACTCCCCCTCGCGCGTACCTTATTATAATATAATATATATATACTTATTTTTATATGTGTGTGGGGTACCATGCATTTTTGGGGTGTTAACTGTTAACCTGTTAACCCCTCGCTCTTTTTTCCCGTTTCTATGCTTTGCGGGGCGCAAGTCATAGAGTTGCGGGGAAAGAAACTATGAGTTAGATTTTTTAACATAAAGCTCTAAAGCAGCCAAAGGAGAATAAGAGAGGTTGGAACGTAAACAGTTGGGAATGAGTAGATTTGCACAAAGTTGCCAAATCGCCATAAAGCAAGCGAGTGAGGAATATTGAA
>NZ_JAHOEA010000057.1 GCF_019127135.1 Segatella copri
GAATAACTGAATACTGAATACGGATGGTCTTACCCATGCCCCCTGTTTTAAGGTGTATGGGTAGTTGCTGGTATATAAAAATAACATTTCAACGAACCATCTCATGTCATTTGATACTTTCTTCATAATTCTTTTCTTTTGATTCTATTTCGCGAAGATACAAAAGAATCCGAATAACCGGATACCATTTTATCTTTCTTATATTTTTGCGCACTTATAAACATTTTCTCAATTTTTATCAGAAAACTCTTGCAGATATGAAAATAAAATCGTAACTTTGCTGATGCAATAGAAATATTAATAACATTGGGATTATGAAGCAGGTAGAAGAAAGATATATCAGTTTGTTGACCGATTTCGGTTTCAAGCGAATTTTTGGATCAGCTCCCAACAAGGATTTGCTGATCTGTTTCCTCAACAGCTTGTTCAACGGAAGACAGGTTGTTAAGGACGTGAAGTATCTGAATCCGGAGAAAGTGGGCGATATCTATACCGACCGCAAGGCCATCTTCGACGTATATTGCGAAGGAGCAAACGGCGAGAAGTTCATTGTGGAAATGCAGAATGCATACCAGACTTACTTCAAGGATCGTGCCCTGTTCTATTCCACCTTCCCTATCCGTGAGCAGGCTCCCAAGGGTAATGAATGGGATTTCAAGCTCAACCATATCTACACCATTGCCCTGCTCAACTTCAATATGAACGAGGAAGCCTTCAATAAGGAAGAAATCCGCCATCATGTGCAGTTGTGCGATACTGCCACGCACAAGATTTTTTACGATAAGCTGGAGTTTATCTACGTGGAAATCGCCAAGTTCAACAAATCGCTGGACGAGTTGGAAACGCTCTACGACAAGTGGCTCTATGCCCTGAAGAATCTCTACAAGCTTACTCAGCGCCCTAAGGCGTTATGCGACAAGGTCTTCGACCGCCTATTCGAAGAAGCCGAGATTGCAAAATTCACTCCACAGGAGCAGCGGGAGTATGAAGCCAGCAAGATGGCATATCGTGATATCAAGAATTCGATAGATACCGCCAAGCGAGAAGGTAAAGAAGAGGGCCTGGCTGAAGGCATGGAAAAGGGCTTGGCTGAAGGCATGGAAAAGGGCTTGGCTGAAGGCATGGAAAAGGGCTTGGCTGAAGGCATGGAAAAGGGCATGAACAAGCGAAACCTGGAAATTGCCAGAAAGATGCTGGCGAATGGTATGGATGCTGCCACGGTGATGGAAATAACAGGAATGTCGGAGAGCCAGTTACTGCAGCTGAAAGGATAAGGAACTGCCTGGAGAAACGAATGATCTCCGTGGCTGCATTTTCGGTAACACATGACCCCGGCATTTCCAAGGCTGTTCCTGTCGTTCACTATCTCATGAAGAAGATTGTCTCAGATTATTCTGAGATAATGAATGGTATCCATACGAAGAAAGCTACCACGCAACAAAAACAGAAGAAAACTCTTGGCGATGATGGATACTTTAATTAATCCTGTAATGTGCGAGGAGTAACTTCGCTGCTGACGGCAAGTATCTCGGCTCTACGGTTGCAGCCAACGGTGCTGCCTCTTATGCCGTTTCCGAGTCTTTGGTTATCGCCAAGGTGGGTAAGGATTCTATCAAGATTGCAATGAAATAAGGATTGTGCAGAGCGTGCATCTAGCATAAAATCATATAAGTCGGGAAGATGCAGTAGCTTATAAGGAACTTCTTAAAGGTATGACAAGGGAAGAACTTATTGTCTATTATCAACCAATTAAAATATAACGAATATGGTAGAAGATTATACAGCAGAAGAGTTGAATAAACTCATCAATGAGTGTCGGAAGAAGTACGAAAAGCTAGAAAAGGAGACCATTATGAAGGCTCTGACTGGCGAGATTGGTACGAACTCCGCAATGGTGGAAGAGTTGGAGATACTCAACATCCACTATCACGATGAAATGGATGAGTACGATATCACTGCACCTGACCTGAATCCAGATCTTATCGAGAACTTCAAGATGGCAGAGCGTGATGGCAAGAACGTCATCTTCGAGGCACAGGAATATCTTAAAATCCTGGGAATGTGCGAAGAGATGTTCAACCAGAAGCTATGGGTCAACGAAGATGGCCACATATGCGATGAAGAAGGTAATAGACTTTCCGACGACAGAGAGCATCGTGTGTTCGAAGTTATCAAGTGCGGAAAATAATATATTTCTAGTAATCATACTAGATTTTGTTTAAATGAGCGTCCTCTCTTGCCCGTGAGGGTAGGAGGGGATTTTAAAAATGGCTCCGATTAGCCAAAACTGGGAACTTCGGCTCCTATAGTAATAATAAAAGCCCTACGCAACACGGTTAAGCGAGAACGATATGAGTGATAAATTAGTAGTAAAGATTCTTATGATAGCTGGGCATATTGCCACAGTCATATCAATACTGATTGTACTAGGCAATCTGTATACAGCTTTATTTGGTTCTGACTTCAGGGTTGGGGCTGCAATGGAAAGAGTACTCATTGGTATTGCCTCTTTCGTGTCATCTGTTGCACTCATTGGTTTTGCATACATAGTAAAACACGTGTGTGGAATAAAAGATTAGTAATATTATAGTCGTTTGTCACATTACTGATAGAAGGTTATTATATGTGTATTTATTAGGACAACATCAATGTGCTCAAATTGTCCTTGCAAAGGAAGAATAATAGTTTTGAGTGTCATGAATGAAAAATTATACATAGAATTATTATTGACTTTATTTTTATATATTAAAATAATGAGATTATGAAGAAGTTATGTTTTGCAATAATGATACTCGCTGGGGCATCCGTTGTTTCTTGTAGTAGCGGTGATGATGATTATACACCTAGTTGGTTTGTGCATAAGAATCTAACTAAGGCTGATGGTGCAGATCATTATAATGCTGATAGCAAAATAAATATTCATGTAACAGCTGATGGCTCTTGCATGCAAGTATGGAGGAAAGATAATTTTAGAGGAAATTCACATTGTTACGATAGTTTGCTCAAATAGTTTTAAGGTAATTAAGGTCTGTATAAATATCAGTTTTAGCTAAAAAGAAACACTATGAGTAAAGAAAAGTCTTTTAGTGGTATATATAAGGATGTTACATACGAAGATATTCTGTCGTATAAGAGATTCAAGAAGCTGTCTTTCCTGAAAGGCTATAGCCCAGAAGAGATAGCTAGGCATCTTTATGCCCAAGAAAATATATCGCAAGATAAATGGAAAGTTCTGAATATATTAAGCAAAGAGCTTTTCAATAAGAAAAGAGCTGAAGCTTATAAGCTGAAAATTCATAGTAATTATGATTATCTGTTAAACGAATTTGACAATAGAAGATTACCGGATGGTGTGTTCTCGGAGTCATTTGATAAAGGAGTTATTGCATGTGTAAAGGCAAAATCAGAAATCCCCTTCTATCAACAGTTTATCTGTGATTATTTTTTTGAATTCAATATTGACAGCATCATAGATTATGCCTATACATTACCAGAAGAACAGAAAGATATGTGTAAGACGTTGATTTATGCAGCTATACAATATTACAGAGATACCAATGACTCTAGAAAAATAATGTTGAATAATGCTCGACATAAAGAATATTCTAGTGATAAGGTTGATGACAGAGCCAAAAAAGACAAACTTATTTCAAAAATAAGTGAATCAGAAAATCATAGTGATGTTCCTGCCAAAGAAGTGCATCTTGACATGGTTTCCAAGCCAGAAGATCCTATTGATGCTAAGGAGAGAAAAGATAGAATCCGCTCTAAAGATGGTATTGATTATAGTGACCAACAGAAGAGAAACCAGGAAACAGGAGATATTGGCGAGAAATTAGTTCTTGCAAATGAAATCGAAAAAGCCAGAAAATGGGGGCTGTCAGAAGATTTGGTCTCTCAAATAAGAAGAGTCTCGTTGGAAAGCGATGATTATGGTTTTGATATACTCTCCTTTGACCAAAATGGAAGGGAACATTATATAGAGGTAAAGACAACCAAGGCTTCAAGCAATAGTTTGTCGTTTGTTCTCACGCAAAACGAATTAGACCATGCTAGAAAATATGGTAGTGCTTATTCTATAGTTATGGTATTTGACGTTGCGCAAAACCCTCGTATATGGGATATGGGAAATCCTTTTGTTAGTGAACCATGTAAAGTGAACATCAAACCGATTAAGTATTTGGTGGAAGTTAATGTAGATACGAAAGAATAATTATCTCTTATGCGAGGTGGTGAAGTTCTTCGCTGCTGACAGCAAGTATCTCGGCTCTACGGTTGCAGCCAACGGTGCTGCCTCTTATGCTGTTTCCGAGTCTTTGGTTATCGCCAAAGTGGGTAAGGATTCTATCAAGATTGCGATGAAATAAGGATTGTGCAGAGCGATGCACCTACCGTAAAATTATAAAAGTAAGGGGAAGAAGGCGAGTAACGTAAATTGCTCACTTTTTCCCTTTTTTTTGTATACTTTTCTGAGAATCATTAAAAAAATCGTATACCACCTCTTCTTTCAAGATTGAGGAAGTAAATTTAGTCTATCTTAAATGGAGAAGATATATGACTGAATTTATTGTAAAACAGAAGATTGCCCTGGCTGTGTTGGGAATCATAAGATTGTAGGAGATAAACACCTATTATCAGCATTCACCTCCTACTCGAGTATATATTAGTTAAATCTAAAAAAATCAATAACCAGGATTCTGGTATTCTGCGCCATTAATAATACCATTTGTAAAGGTTGTTGAAATTGGACGAAGAGCATACTCTGGTTTGAAATACCTAGCCAAGTCTGGATGTGTAGCCTGTAGATATGAATTGTCCTTGAACATACCTGTGCGCTTCAAATCATAGAAGCGGCAGTATTCACCACATAACTCACGACCACGTTCATCCAATACTGTACGAACAGAAGCTGAACCAGTGAGAGGGGTAGCCCCTGCACGTTGGCGAACCTTATTAATATAGCCCATAGCGTTAGACCCACCATTTAGGTAGATATCAGCCTCTGCTGCAATGAGGTAAATCTCAGCCATGCGTATGATGAATGTAGCATTCAAGTTTCCATTACGTTTTTTGTTGGCATTAGCAACATAATAGTTGCTGCTATTATGCTTGTTAAGAGATGGATAGAAGTAGCGGAACATGTTTTCACCTGCGCCACGCTCGGTTATCACATTCTTATTTGCATCATCATATACATCCTTATAATCTACTACTAAGTAGTTGGCTGTAGCTTTCTTACTTACTTCCGCTGCATAATCTGCATCCTGAGGCATCACGATTTTGATGGCCAAGTCGCCTGTATTCAGCTTCTTGCCGACAATGGCATCTTCCTTACCAAAGTTGTTCTTTGAACTTTCGTCCCACTCATAATTCCTGTTTGCGTTCCACTGAGTAGTGAAAGACTTATGAAAACGTGGGTCTAGTGTTCCATCCTGCTGTACATATAGATTGAGCAAATACTGAGTTGGCATGAAGATACCAGCCTGGCTGCCTTCCCATGTTAGACGGCTAGTCTGATTGTCTTCACGAGCACCAAACTTATTGATATTACAGAGGAACTTCTCATTGTTACGATTCAATTTGAAGTTACCATTACTAGAACCATGTCCATCGCTGCCAGCATACCAGCGATGCTTCCATAGAGCCTCCTTATTTTCTTTATTATTTTTCTCAGCAAAAACCTCCTCATATGTAGGATACATGTAAGCACCATATGTAGAGCCACCCGACTCACAGTCAGTTATCAGCTTTTTAGCAGCATCAAGTGCCTCAGGTATATACTCATCCGTAGCATACTCTTTGGTCTGCAGACAAACTTTTGCCAACATTCCAAGTGCAGCTTTTTTGGTAGGCTGTGTAGTAGTTGCGTCATTGCCTTTATCCAGCCATTCCACCGCAAATTCCAAGTCAGGAATGATGATGTCCTTATAAATCGTTAGAGGTTCTGTACGGGTAGGAGCAAAATTCATAGAGCTAGCCGGTTCAGTAATCATGGTAACTCCACCAAACTGCTCTACAGCATTGAAATAATAGATAGCACGCAAGAATCTTGCTTCTGCAACTTTAGCATTTTTCTCAGCCTCAGTTTTAAAAGGGGCTTTATTTGCCAAACTGATAGCCATATTGCAACTGCCAATACCATCATAGAGAGAGTTCCAGATACCGTTTGTATAGGTGGTGTTAGGTGCTGCACCTGCGAAGAACCAAAAATACTGAGTATAGGAAGTATTCTGATTTCCCTGGTAAGTCCAGAGGTCTGTATCACCTTCTGTCAATTCCATGAAACCATCCGTACCATACAAGAAACGTTCCATACCAAAATAGCACTGATTAAGCAAAGTCTGGTATGACTCAACCGAGTTCGCTGCCATGTTCTCCATGGTAAAACCACCAGGGTTTTCTTCTTCCAAAGAGCACGAAGCTAAAGACATCGCACCAGCAGCGAGAGCTGCAGAGAACAATATATTCTTAAAATTCATCTTTTTCATTTTTCTTAATTGTTTAGAATGTGATATTTATACCAAAAACAAACTGCTTGTAAGTTGGGAAAGTATCTGAGCCACCCATTTCTGGATCTGTACCTTTCAACTTACTGTCCATAGCGAAAATCCAAGGATTGTAGGCAGTAAAATAGAAACGGCACTTCTCCATAAGCGCATGCTTAGAGATGCTTTTTGGAAGTGTATAACCCAATGTGATGTTCTTTATCTTGATGAAAGAACCATCATACACATTGATGGCTGTATTGCCAATCGTTTGGTCGTCACCACTACCAGGGCGTGGATAATAAGCACCTTGGTTTTCTTCTGTCCAATAGTCTATACCTGAAATTTGATTTGTACCAATTCCAGACTTAGCTGTATATGAACCGAGCATTTTGCTATAGATAGTCTGACCGAAACGTCCCATTGCATAGATAGTCAAGTCGAAGTCCTTATAGACGAAAGTATTGTTAAGACCAATAATCCAGTTAGGATTCTCGTGTCCCAATACCTGACGGTCATCCTGGCTGTACTTATGCGCACCTCCGTCACCATTGCCATTTTCGTCAAATTTCTCAATCGTCTCAACCTTTACCCATCCAGGTTTCACGCCATACTTATCAAGTTCTTCCTGTGAAGCATCAGTACCCCAGATGCCAGCATACTTGTAATCGTAGATAGCATGAATAGGCTTACCCACGAAAAGATTCTCTGAAATCAAGTCACCATTAGGTAAGCTCTCGATTTTTTCCTTGCTCCAAGTTCCTGTCAATGTGGTATTCCATTTGAAGTCCTTGGTAACGATGTTGCGGCTGTTGATGGTGAACTCCACACCCTTGTTGCTAGTCTTGGCAATATTTTCCCAGCTAGCCAAAGGAGAGCCCCAGCCAGTGCTGCCACTTGTTACAGGCATAGTACGCTTGAAGAGCAAACCACGTGTTTTAGTGGTGAAGAAATCCAAACTGCCATCAAGACGTCCTTTGAGTACAGCCATATCTATACCGAAGTTCCAATTATAAGATTTTTCCCATCCCAAAGAAGGACTACCATAGGTACCGGTATATTGAGTGAACGGCACCATGTTGCCATTTATAGTGATGCCGGCAGAAGTGTATTTATAGGCATTTGTTTGTGTTGAATAAGCACCTACGCCACCAGAATTACCTGTAATACCTGCACCCACTCTGAGTTTCAAGTTGTCAAGCCACTTTTCTGAGCTTTTCATGAAACTTTCGTCTGACACGCGCCAAGCTAATGCTCCTGCAGGGAATGAATCCCATTTCTTACCTGGAGAGAAGAATGACACACCGTCCCAGCGATTTGAGAAAGTGAAGAGGTACTTACCTTTATAGGAATAATTAAATCGTAAGGCGTATGACATTTTTTGGGTGGTTGTCAGTCCTGACTCTACACGTTGGCTATTGGCTGCTAACAAACGCCAATACTTCCATATGTCCAAATCCTGGCCACTACCATCTGCATTTGTATATTCATTAGAATTCTTCTGCCAAGAAGTAACGCCTGTAACACCAAAGTTATGGTCATTAGCAATGCTGAAGTTGTATGAAAGAATATTCTCCCATGTATAACTATAACTGTCTGAGTTTTGTATCTGTGCGTGAGGCGAACCTGCATATGTAGGTCTGTTGGCATGACACAAATTGCCCCAATATGTACCCTGGCGGCCATGACCTAACGAACCATTAAGTTGAGTACGGTAAGACAATCCCTTGAAAGGAGTAATCTCTGCATAACCAATTGCATTGATATAGGTATATCGATTATTATTGTCATACTGATTCTTGATATAATCGCCCATAGGAGAGTATTGGTTATTGATATACTCAGAGTTATACTCACCAAATTCATCAAAGACATCACCAAGAGGAAAAGCCCTCAATGCTCCTGTGAATGTCTTGTTGTCGCCGCGATTACGGATGCTATAGTTGAGATTGGTCGACACACCAGCCTTAAACCAGTCAAATACCTTTTGATCGATGTTCAAACGTACAGAATATTTGTTGAGTTTCTCATTAGACAGTAATCCTTGGTCACGGTTATACACCAATGAAGCGTACACATTTGTCTTGTCAGTTCCACCCTGAATGGAAAGTGAATATTTTTGAGTCGTAGCTCTATTATCCATAGCCTGATCTACCCAGTCTATCCATTTTCCTGCATTATAAGCATCTACATAATCCTGGTTACCACCGAAGAGGTCTGAAACGCTCGCTGGAGCTACGCCATTTTTATATTTATACGCCTCTGTATAATAATTAACCCATTCTTCACCAGTCATGCCACTCTTGTACTCAGGAGAACCACTCCAACCATAGAAAGCGTCAAAATTAACCTTTGTCTTGGAATTCTTCGCTCCACGCTTGGTTGTTATAATGATGACACCATTGGCACCTGCTGAACCATAGATGGCGGTAGATGAAGCATCCTTCAATACATCGATGCTCTCTATATCGTTAGGGCTTATGTCATCATAGCTTCCAGGCAGTCCGTCGATAATAAACAAAGGACTGTTATCGCCATAGATAGAACGAGAACCGCGAAGCAAAATATTTACTCCGCCACCAACCTGACCACTGGATTTTGTAATATCAAGACCTGCGATTTTACCTTGCAAAGCCTCCATTACGTTGGAAGTAGGAGCCACTACTACATCTTCATTCTTAACGGATACTACAGAACCTGTCAAGTCACGTTTTTTCTGTGTACCGTAACCTACAACAACCAACTCCTCAAGACCTATAGCATCAGGCTCCATCTTGATTCCCATATTTTGCTTGGCAGAAACAGTAAGAGTTTTATAACCTGTGTAACTGATTTCCAAGACTGTACCAGCAGGTACGTTTACAGAAAACTTGCCATCCATGTCAGTAATGGCACCGACACCACTACCTTTCTTTTTGATGGTTACACCAATCATCGGCTCACCAGTCTCATCAACAATAGTACCATTGATGGAGTTTGACTGCTGTACTACAGAAAGAGGTGTTTGAATTCCTCCTTGAATTTTACCTGCCATCATAGTTGTTGGAGTCAACAAGATAGTAGAAACCAACATTACCTTAGAGGTAATTCCTGAGATAGCGCCAGGATTTTTCAATTTCTTCATAATTGATTCTTTTAGGTTTGTTTTTTTATGTTTTAATCTAACTTCATAAATAGTCTGTTCCCAATCATCTGTATCGTGATGTTAGTATACTGCTACAAACAAATAAGATTATCATAAAGACGAAAAGAATCCCAATATTGTAATCACCTTCATTGAGATTTGTTTTTTGGGTGCCTGATAAAATTTAAGTGTTCAATCTGATAGGACTGCCAGTTTGATATTCCTCTATATGGTTCTATATCTATACGTTATATGCACATGTTTCTTGCACAACAGAAATGTTGCAGACACGAAATAGGAGATATAAATACCTATGATAAGTGTTTTCCTCCTACTTGATATCGACTTCTGATGATGATTTTGTGTTTAACTTATACTATACTTGTGCTTAAAACTTGTTTTCTATTACTAATTGTGTTAAAATTGTGTTAATATTAAACTTGGTTTGCGTATGTATTAATATTTTTTATATATTTGCATCTCGAAAAATGGGAGGAGGATAGAATTAACCGGCCTTAGATACTGAAAAACGCATCTTTCGGTCATTTTATAAACTTAAATACTCAACAAAAGGAAAAATGACGTAGAATCGGTCCCACACCTCACGATAAGAGGCGATCACCAGCACTCCAGCCTGCTTACGCCCTCATAAATTGTTAGCGCAAACACTCATACTCTGCTATAATGAGGCAAGAAACTTAAAACAACTACAATAATAATACAATATGAAAGAAAACTTAAGTACGCGAATCAAGCGTAATCTGTCGAGGATAAAGGCACTATATATTTTTATAACAGATGTCTATTTAAGTCTGGACAGTGAGTTTATTGTAAATTATATGGAATCTAAAAGCATAATAATCATGAGTGATAATAGAACAATCGAATTGCACGATAATGCAACGTATATTGAAAATTATGGTGATGGACCTAAGAAAAAGGAAGAAAAGGTAAAGTCAGAAGAGAAATTCCGTCCGCTGCCAGAATCTCTTGCTAATCCTCAGGGGTTAATGGTTCTCTCCAGTTTGGCGATACATGGCTTTCTTGATGAGCATTTCCAGCCTAAGGGTCTCTCTGTAACTAAAACTGCAGTTCTCGCATTCCAGATTTCTACCAAACTCGGCATACAGAATGTATGGGTAGTGTTCGGTACCTTTTGGAATATTGACAAGGAGAATCTTCGCTCTGCCTATAATAAAGGGATGGACCAGCAACAGATGTCTGGATTTATCGGAGAAACTGCTAAATCGATAAACGTCTGTTAGCTAGTTTGTTATGCGTAGATGATAACGTTTCGTAATTTAATTCGTACCTGGTACGCGTACCAGGTACGTACCAGGTAGGTTTCAGCATCTTGTTGTACCTTTGCCCCCGGAATTCAGAACCAACGTGGTCTGAGTTTCGGGGGCTTTTGTGTATAGGCACATCAACCGTTGTGGGAGCGCCCAACTCTTAAAAAAGGAATATTGAAAATGAAAGTAATGAAACCTTTTTATTTTACTCATTCGCAGTACGGAAAACTGAGGGTGGTGGTGATTGGAGGCAAAATCTATTACTGTCTGATGGATGTGAAGAAGATTTTCAAGAAGTCGGTACAGAAACTCTATGAGACGATTGCTGACTCGGAGGGGGAACTGAAAAATCTGAACATCGTGATGATGAAGAATATGAAAATCAAGTATAACCTCTTCTTCGAAAACCAGGAAATGGGGAAGGAAGAAGCGGAGGCTGAGAACGTGAATGCGGATATCAACTTCTGCGATGAACAGCTGGTGAAGGACCTCGTTGACAGGCATGTTGCTGCCGAGAAGATTGCGGCAAAATGGGTAATAGGGTTCGTCAAGAGCAGACTGAATGATGCCGAGAATGCTTCGCTCTTCGAGGCGAACGGGGTCGACGAGATTTCTGATAACTCGCTGATTCTGCCTATCAATGTAAGTTATGGTAGCGGGTATATCATGATTAACAGCGAAGTGTTCGATTAATAAAAAGATGGAGGTAAAATGGAGATAGTACATGTAGTGGCAATTAATCCTTATCGTAAGGGAAATAAGGGAAAAGTTTTTTCCTATCACATGGATACTTATGATAAGGTGATTGAATCGGCTGCCGTTAAAAAGATGATTCTGCAGATTCGGGGTGAATTGCCGATTGACGGAGTGGATTTGAACGATGCGCAGGCGGTGAAGAAGGCGCAGGAGAGGCTGAAAAGCGAGCTGCCTTTCTTCTGTCCGCACTACGGCATGTTCAGGAATAATGTGCGCAGACAGGAGAATGCGATGCCGGAAAGCTTTCTCTTCCAGACGATTATCGATGTGGATGATAAGGAGTATGTGGAAAAGGCGATTGAGAAGGCGCGCGAGCTGAACTGCTCTTCGGGGATATGGAACGGCTCGTTGCTGCATCTCTGCTATAGCGCCAGGAAGAAGCTGCATATCGGGATTAGAATGCCGATTGGGATGACCATCGAAGAGACGCAGAAGGCGTATTGTGAGGCACTGGGCGTGCCTTATGATGAGAGCTGCATCACACCTGAGAGAATGATTTTCCTGACGGATAAAGACTCGGAAATCTACCGGTCTAAAATGTGGTGCGCAGTGCTGCCGGAGAGCGAGATACAGGCTCGCAGACAAGCGTTCCTTAATCGTGGGCTTACCGTGGACGGAAGGGGGAATGCAAAAGTTAATAGTTTACAGTTAACAGTTAATAGTAATAGTAATGTTCAAAACAATAGACTTTCGGGCAATCGTGGCGATTATGCTGCTCCTGCTGGCACTGCTGTTCAGCCTGCCCAATCTGGTAATAGCAATCATGCTGATGATTCTTATCTCGGGAATCCTGGAGGCAATTATGGCACTGGTGAACTGGGGGAAGCCAGCGAGAAGAATCTGATAGCCTTTGATCTGTTCGTTCAGTCGGCAGGGCTTGAAGGGATGGCGATAGATACTGTCGGGTCTCGGCACTCTTCGCTGCTCGCCATCATGAGTGCCGGCGCTTCGAGGGTGATGAGCGAGGAGGAATTGATGAAGGTGGTGAGGACGAAAATGCCAAGCTACTATCAGGAGGATGATTGCCATCAGCTGATACATGATTTCTATGCGAAATATGCTGACAGCTGCAAGCCGATGTCGAGGGATATAATAAGGGTGAATGCGCTGGCGGAAAAACAGGCCAGCCAACAAGTTAATAGTTTACAGTTAACAGTTAATAGCCCTAACGCAAATCATGCAGTTCAAAGTTCATATCTCCAAGTTCAAAGTAGCGACGAGGATTATCCTGACCCGCCGGAGATGCCGGAGAAACTGCCGAAACTGGTGGAACTGCTGATATCTCGGACACCGGAGATTTATAAGCCGGCTGTGGCGCACGCTATCTTCCCACCGCTCGCTACACACCTCTGGCAGACGAGCTTCCGATATATTGATAATGTAGTGCATGAGGCTACATTGTCTACGTGTTTGCTTGCCGGTACGGGTGCAGGTAAATCATCTGTTAATAAGCCGATTAACTATATTATGGAGGATATTCGAAAACGGGATGCCGAGAATCTGAAACGTGAGAAGGAATGGAAGGAGGAGATGATACGCAAGGGTGCCAATAAGGACAAACGCAAGCGACCGGACAACCTCGTTATCCAGGAGATTGATGCTGATATGACCAATCCGGCATTCGTGATGCGTACCGCTGAGGCGCAGGGACGATTTCTTTACACTTCGCTCAATGAGCTGGACCAGTTTGATGCTCTGAAGGGTACCGGAAACCAGCATTTCCGTATCATGTGTCTTGCCTCAGATAGCGACAACCAGTACGGCCAGACTCGCGTGGGCATATCGAGCGTTACGGAGCGTGTAACCATCCGATTCAACTGGAACGCATCTACCACCATCCAGAAAGGACAGCATTACTTCTCAAAAGTTTTGACAGATGGTCCGATAAGCCGCATCAATTTCTGTACCATTCCGGAGCGTGAAATCGGTGATGAAATGCCTGTCTTTGGCGATTACGATGATGCTTACCGTGAGGCACTGAAGCCTTATATCGAGAATCTGAACAACGCCAGGGGACTGATTGACTGTCCTGAGGCATTCCAGCTTGCCCTTAAACTGAAGGATGAGAATGCTGAGTTCTCGCGTCTCTCTCAGGACCGGGTTTACGAGAATCTTTCTTTCCGTGCCAACGTCATCGCCTACCTGAAGGCGTGTGTGCTGTATGTGGCGAACGGTTGCAAATGGGAACCGGAGATTGACGAGTTCATCCGCTGGAGCGAGCGTTACGACCTCTACTGCAAGATGCGATTCTTTGGTGATGCCATCAAGAGGGCGAACTTTTCGAACGAGAAATCGAGCAAGCGTGGACCGGCAAATCTGTTGCAGCAGTTGCCTGATGTCTTTAATTTCCAGCAGGCAGAATATCTCCGCTCGCAGTTGGGCATGGACAAGAAGGGCACTCCTTCTATGTTGCGTAATTGGGTGAACCGAAACTATATCCGGAAGATTCCGCCTAAGGGTGTAACGGGTGACGTAATCAGTATTCAGTTATTCAGTTTTGAAAAGCTACGTAACCGCAAGGATGGTAAAGAGGTAAAAATATTAGAATCTTAATGGAGTTTGAGTTATGGAAATAGTAGTAAAAAGAATAGCAAAAAAGAAGACTTATACGATAGGTCATCTTTATATCCTGAGCGATAAGGATGTGAAACGTACTTGGCGTTCGGGGGTAAAAATTGGAGACAAGCGTATCTTTGAGCATAGCTTCGATAAGGCGAAGTTGGACAAGGAACATTACTTCTGTGATACCTTGGAGCCTACGTGGAGAAATCTGCTTGGTATCGAATTGAAACCGGAAGAGGAGGATGGTCGGTACAGTAGGGTATCGGGTAAGAAAGCCCGCAAGATACCGGGTCATACGGCGATACCGGAAGGCTCGTATCCTGTTGTTATCTCGAAAT
The DNA here is from genome assembly GCF_019127135.1 of Segatella copri. Taxonomy (GTDB): domain Bacteria; phylum Bacteroidota; class Bacteroidia; order Bacteroidales; family Bacteroidaceae; genus Prevotella. Next base: position 14,558 of record NZ_JAHOEA010000057.1, read on the forward strand.
CGCCAAGGTTTAAGAAGTGGCTTCCGCTGGTGCAGGGTGTTCCTGATTTTGAGGGCATCCGCATCCATGCCGGTAATTATCCTGATGATACGCAGGGCTGCATTCTGATAGGTGAAAATAAATTACAGGGTGCCGTCTTTAATTCCCGCATCTGGCTGCATCGGCTCATGAATGCCATTACCGCAGCGAGGGAACGGGAGGAGAGCATTTGGATTACGGTGATGTAGTGATTATTTATTAGTGATTAATTGTTAGTGATTATTTATTAGTGATTAATTGTTAGTGATTATTTATTAAACAAATTATTATGGTAAAGTCAGTAAATACAAATAAAGTAGAAATGGATAAGAAGGCAGCAGTTGCTGTCGTGTTTGAAAACCCTGAATTCGGTAAGATTCGTACCTTGACCGATGAAAATGGGGAACCATTGTTCTGCGCAAAGGATCTCTGTGACATACTGGGGTATAAGAAATCATATAACGCAGTGTATCAGTTAGTTAACCAACATGACACCTTAAAACAAGGGGCATGGGTAGCAACCGGTCTGAAGAAGGATGGAACCACTGCGATGCGTCGCACTCAGATGCTCTATGTCAACGAGAGCGGATTCTATGCTTTAGTTCTCGGCTCCAAGCTTTCTACTGCCGTGAAGTTCAAGAACTGGGTTACGGCTGATGTGCTGCCACAGATTCGCAAGACGGGTGGTTACATCCCGGTACAGCAGGGCGAGAGTGATGAGGAGACAATCCGACATGCGGAGGAAATCCTCCGTGCTACACTCAAGGAGAAGGAGAATCTGTTGAAGAAACAGCGACTGCAGATTGAGCAGCAGAAGAAACTTATCGGCGAACAGGATACGGAAATCCGACGTCTCAATGATGTTGTGGATGAACAGGTGCTTCGCATCGCTAAGAGTGGTGATAACATCATCCAGTTGGAGAATCAGGTGGGTAATCTTCTGCCGAAGGCACTTTATAGCGATAACGTGCTCGATTCCGTTTCTTGCTTCACCACGACGCAGATTGCGAAGGAACTCGGTATCACTGCGCAGGAACTGAACCGCTCGCTCTGTGCTCTGCATATCCAGTACTACCAGAGCGGTCAGTATCTTCTTTATGCCGATTACGCCCACATGGGTTTAGCCAAGAGCCGCACCCGCTACAGTGCCTTCCTCGACCCGAAGAGCGATGGCAGACAGGAGAAGATGGGCAGAGCCTATACACATACCTATCTTGTATGGACCGAGCGAGGACGAAAGTTCATCCATGACCTTGCCCAGCGATACTGGGAACTCATTGAAAGGTAAAAAAGTAAAAAGGTAAAAAGGTAAAAAGAGCACCCTAGCTTAACATTCCGCTAGGCTCTTTTACCTTTTTACCTTTTTACTTTTTGGAAAGCGTGTGGGGCAAGACTTGTGAAACTTCAGTTATCTCAAAACATACTGACGAAATCATCATACTCCAGCTGACTGTCCACTAAAATCCATCTAAATCATATTCTTCGCTGTCCAAATCCAGACTGTCGTCGTTGTCGAAAGTTGTATTTGGTGCTTTTTCTTCCTTTATATCCGCATCGGTTTCTTGGGTTCCGGTTGTTCCGTTTTCGGATGTTCCGGTTGTACCGTTACTGAATGTTCCGGTTGTACCATTATCGAATGTTCCGGTAGTTCCGGTTTCTATTTCACCGGTTGTTCCGCTTTCGGCAGTTCCGGTTTCTTCTTCATTTTCTTCTGTATCATCCGTCTTTTCCTGCTGTATGATTTCTTCCGGTTCTTCAAGCAGTGGGTCCTTGCTGATTTTCAGCGGTGCCAGATGCTGGGTATAGAAGAGGGTATAATCGTCGTAGCTCAGACTGGTGCCCAGCAGCAGGAGGTTTGGTTCGCTGATGACGATGCCGCGGGCTCCCTTTGAGAGGAGCTGGGTGATGGCCTGATGCTGGTAGATGTCGTTAGCATACTGGCGTGCTTCGTCGTAATTGCGGAATCCCTTTACCTGCATGCGGTGCAGACCATTCTGCTCGTCAATGACGAGGTCGAAATTTCGCACGAGATAGGAGGTAAAATTATATTTCGCCATCTCGAAGAGCAACTGGTTCTCGTTTACAGAATCGGGAACGTAGGCGAGCATGAAGACGAACGGCTCGTTGCGCTCAATGCTGAATACCTTTGCTTTGGATTTGATATCATCATTGAGTACGGCGTTGCGGCGCGACCATACATTGCTCAGGTCGAATGTGCCGCCCTTGAGCTGTCTGCCGGCTTTCACTCCGTTGAGAATCATTCCTGCCATTTCGCTGAGTCGGCTGTTCGGATATTTCTCTACCACCTGCTGCATATCATCAAGACAAGCCTGGATATTACCCTCGTGGAGCTGGGTGAGTCCGCCGATAAAGAGGAACTTGTCGCGGTTGGCTCCTTCAGGATAGCGCTTGTCAGAGATAGCCCTGTTGTGTACCACCTTATTATATAGGTTAGCCTTGAAGGCATCGTAGGTGGCAGCATAGAGCGAGTCTTCGAGATGAATGCCCATCTTCGCATCTTCCTCATAATAAGGAGAGGTGAGCAGGGCGGTCCATTGACTCTCCGGATAATTCGCTTTCAACAGGTCGAGATAGCGGCTGGCGATGGCTGGCTGCTTCCGGATGTTGTAGAGCAGGTAGAGGTGATAGTAGGCATCATCGAGATGTTCGTATGTAGCGTTCTTCTTTACCAGTCGCTGCAGCATGCGTTCGCTTTCGTCCAGATCATTGAGCTTATCTTTCAGGATGATGCCGGCATGCAGCAGGCCGTCGTCCAGAATCTGATTGCTTTCTGCCATCTTCTCTTCGGTAAGCGGAATCTGAGCGAGATAGTAGGCGCGCTGATGCGGATCTTCTTCTGCACTCAGGTTCTTCTCTTTCTCCTTCTCAAGGTCTTTCTTCTGTGCCTCGTTGAGGAGCGAATCGCGCTGCTCGTCGGTCATTTCTTCTACACCTTTGGCATCGGCCACTACGGTCTGGTTGCTCCGCTGCCAGTTGTCTATGTTCTTTCGTTTGCCCCAGAGGCGTTCAAACTGCTGTTTGCCTTGGGCTACGGCAGATTGGGAATAGAAATACCAGGTATTGCTGTTGCCGAAACCGCCGTTGCCCATAGCTCCGTTTCCGAAGCCGGATGAGGCATTACTGTTTCCCTGATTCCTGTTATTTCTGCTGTTATTACCATTGCCGTTGTTTCTGCCGGCACTTTGGTTGTCTTGTTTTTCTGCCAATTCCTGATCGGCAAGTCTTCTCTTTTCTTCCTTTTCCTGCTTTTTCAGGGCATCTATCACCTTGTCAATGGCGACATTCCGTTCTGTTTCGCTCATGCGGGCAAGCGATTGCAGGGAGTCCTGCAGATGGATGGCGTCAGTATAAGGCACCAGTTCATCAAGTACCTTCGAACGGTCGGAGAGCTGTTTGTAGTCTTTGCGGTCCTGGTCCAGGAGTCCGATGGCTGCATCATAGCATCGCTTGGCATCGCCATAACGGTGGCATTGCCAGTATACATTGCCCAGATGCAGCAGCAATACACCTTTCTCAACTCCGTTGCGGCTTGATTTCGCGGCACCTTTTTCGTATGCAGCAATAGCCTGAAGGGTATCGCCCTGGTTGAGATGTATGTTGCCGATGGCATAATAAACCTGGTCGAGATATTCCTGGTTCTTGTCGCTCGCTGCCATTCGCTTCAATTTGGATACCATCTTCCGAGAGTTGTTGGTTGCCAGTACCTCGGTCATGGAGATGCGGGCATTGAACTCCAGTTCGTAAGGTGGATTGAGGCGTATGACATGCTTGAAAGCGCGATAGGCATTCTGGGCATGTCCCTGTTGTGCTTCTACCTGTCCCATCAGATACCAGAGGCGGGCTTTCTGCTTGCGTCGCATCTCATAGCCGATGGCTTTGCGGAGATACGGAACGGCTTCCTGATAGCGTCCGGTCTTCAGATAGTAGAGGGCATAGGTCTTGTCCCATTCCTTTTGGGCACGCCAGTGGATGGAATCGCGCTCGATATTACGGATAACATCTTCGGCATCGTATATCCATCCCGATTCGAGATAACTCTTGGCGAGCCAGGCACGTGCCTTGCCGTAAATGCCGGGTTGGGTGGCGTAGAGACGGCTCATATAGGCGAAAGTGGCTGCTGCCGACTGGAAATCGCCTTCAAAAAACTGGGAACGGCCCATCAGCATCCATGCCTTCCAGAGGAACGGATTATATTCACGGCGCTGCAGCCATTCCAGGTCTTTGGCAGTCTTGCGGCGTTTCTTATCCCATACCGGGCGGCGCTTGATGCTATGCTGGTGAATGGCTTTCTCGCATTTCTCGATGGCGCGGTCGTAGTTCGACTTGCCCAGTTCGCGGCTGTTCTTGTTGCCTACAGTATAATAAGGAATCATTTCTGAGTAATTGTCCTTATTTCCGTTTTCCTTTTCGAGCGAGCCTTCTATATAGGCTACGGTACCATTATAATAGGTGTTGTATCGGGCGTTGAAGGCATGCCACCATCTGCTCTTCGCCGTATTCTTCTGCGTAGAGCATCCTGCCATGGTCATTGCGAAGGCAAGGACAACCATAGCTGGCAAGAGGTTTCTGAATGGGAAATGCTTCAACATAAGTTTCTTCTTTATTTTAAAATTTTTCTTTCAGAGCGTGTGAAAGCCTTAGTGCTTTCTGGCTGCCAGTATCCTAGCTGCTGCAAACAGGATGATGCTGACAAAGATGATGGTTGCACCTGATGGTACATTGAGCAGATAACTGGCATAGAGGCCTACGATGCAGTCGATGCAGCCTATCACGATGCTGGCTCCTATCATGCGCTTGTAGCTGTAGGTGAAGAGGTTGGCTGTCATCTGTGGTATGGTGAGCAGACTGATAGCAAGTACGATGCCCACCATCTTGATGGTTGCCACGATGGTCATGGCGATGAGCGTCATCATCATATATTCTATCGCAGTAACCGGCAGATGTTGCGATTTGGCAAAGGTGCTGTCGAATGCGATGGTCTGGATAGGACGCAACAGAAAGGTGAACAGCAATGCTACAAACAGGGTAAGACCTGCCAGAAGCCAGAGGTCTGTGCTGTCGATGGCAAGTATACTTCCGAAGAGGAAAGAGGGCAGGTCGGGCATGAAGCCAGGAGTAAGGAAACAGCAGATGATGCCCACGCTCATGCCCAGGGTCCAGAACATGGCGATGGCAGAGTCTTTGCGCACATCTTTCTTCCGTGATACCCATTGCACGCCGAAGGCACTCAAAATGGCGAATACCATGGCAGAGAGTATAGGGTTGATGCCTGCAAATACGCCGATACCGATGCCGCCAAAAGAGGCATGCGTAATGCCACCGCTGATGAAAACCAGCCGGCGTGTGACGATGTAGGTGCCTACAAAGCCACACAGAATGCTTGCCAGTAGGGCGCCAATCAGCGCGTTCTGAAAAAATGTATATTGCAGTATATCCATGTCTTTACTTTGAACTTTAAATTTTGAACTTTGCGCATTGTATGTTACGCATTGCGCATTGCATGTTTAACTTAAAAAACTGATGACTTCGTCCTTGATCTGGTTAGGCAGGTTGATGCCTCTCAGTATCAGACTTCGGTTCCATCCCGCCACTTCGTCTGGCTGCATCGTATAGAGCACTTCCGAGAATTCCTCTACCTCCTCATCGGTATAGTCGTCGGCAGCTCTTCCTGCAAACCGGTCTAGTTCTTCGTCATCGTAGTATTCTATTTCCTTGGTGGCGGCTTCCATCATGCATTCCTGTTCGCATTTGGAGTTCTCTCCGTTGCAGGTATTGCACGAAACTCCTTCCTGCAAAGGCTCTTCATCCTCTCCCTTGCGATGAGAGATGATGCCGAAGACTGCGGAAATCAATCCTAGTGCCACCAGGGCCAAAATCAGGTACAACATTTACTTTGAACTTTGAATATTGAACTTTGAACTTTATGATTAGTAAAGCTGTTGAATAATTAACTATCAACTACTGAAGTTTCGCAAGTAAGCCCCACACGCCCTGAAAGGGCAGAAGCTCCTAGCCCAGGGCATCGCCCTGGGTGTTTATGGGCGCAAACCTGTCGCCCTGTAAGGGCAAAAGCTTTCAAATACCTGGCAATATACAAAGCTTTTGCCCTTACAGGGCGCCTTGCTGATTGCCATTATACCCAGGGCGATGCCCTGGGCTAGGAGCTTTTGGGCCTTCAGCCCGTACTTGAACCAC
>NZ_JAHOEA010000058.1 GCF_019127135.1 Segatella copri
AATTAACGTTAAAAAATACGCTCAAAGCTTGCTCAATTAGAGTAAAACAGGGCGTGTGGGGCTTACTTGCGAAAGTTCAATTTTTTACTTTTAAACCTCCTTTTCAGCAAACAGGCCGAAGAGCTCGGCATCTATCAGGTCGGTAACCTTTCGGAAGTCTTCAGGATTCTCTCCGAACTCCAGATTATCACCATCAATGATGATGAGGCGACCTTTATAATCCTTGATCCAATCCTCATAACGCTTGTTCAAACCCTGGAGGTAATCGATGCGGATGCTCTTCTCGAAATCGCGGCCACGCTTCTCGATATGCTTCACGAGCGTAGGAATGCTGCTCTTGATATATATCATCAGGTCTGGGAGTTTTACCAGACTGATCATCAGATCAAAGAGATCGGTATAGTTCTTGAAATCCCTGTCGCTCATCATACCGATATCGTGAAGATTAGGCGCAAAGATACGCGCATCCTCAAAGATGGTTCTATCCTGTACGATGGTCTGCTCTGAACGTGAAATCTCCACAACATCATGGAATCGCTTGTTCAGGAAGTAAATCTGAAGATTAAACGACCAACGCTCCATATCCTTGTAATAATCAGCCAGATATGGATTATTATCAACCGGCTCGAAATTAGCTTTCCAGCCATATCTCTTGGCAAGCATCTTGGTTAATGTTGTCTTGCCGCTACCTATATTTCCTGCTATTGCTATATGCATTTTTTTACCTTTTTACTTTTTTACCTTTAAGAGAACAGCCCGAAGAGCTTGGCATCTATCTTATCTATGATTTCACCAAACTGCTTGGGATTGTGCTCGAAATCGAGATTATCAACTTCTACGATAAGCACCTTGCCCTTATACTTGTTCATGATGAAATCTTCGTAAAGCTTGTTGATACCTTCCAGATAATCCAGAGGCATCTTCTGCTCATAATCACGGCCGCGCTTCTGGATATTCTTCACGAGGTGAGGAACTGAAGAACGGAGATAAATCATCAGTTCAGGCATCTCTACCACTTCCATCATCGACTCGAAAAGCTCCATATAAGTCTCGTAGTCGCGCTGGTCCATGTTGCCCATCTTCCGGTTGTTGGCTGCAAAGACATAGACACCTTCAAAGATGGTGCGGTCCTGGATGACCGTCTCTGTACTGTGCTGGATCTCTAACAGATTCTTGAATCTCTGCTTCAGATAGAATACCTCCATATTGAGTGCCCATCGCGAGATATCCTTGTAATAGTCATCGATATAGGGGTTTTCAGCCACGGGCTCCAAGTACTGTTTCCATCCATAATGTTTAGAAAGCATCTTGGTGAGTGTTGTCTTTCCACTACCGATATTTCCTGCTATTGCTATATACATTTATTAATACGAATAATTTACAATTTAATAATGAATAATGGGGCTGGCGCCGCATTGGCTGCAAAAGTACAATAAAAAATCGGGATAAACAAAAAAATCCAAGCAAATATATGATTTGCTTGGATTTTTGTATTCTATTCCTGCCTTGCAGGGAATCTGTATGTTAATAGTCACGTTCGATGAGTTCGAGACACATACGGGAGTTATGGTAAGGACATTTCCAGAAACCTGCCTTATCATCCTCCTTGTTCACCGTACCATCTTCCAGTATAGCCCAGTGCCACTCACCGTTCTTACTATCCAGCAGATGCTTGGCAACATAGTTCCAGCAGGAGATGGCAACCAGAAGATTCTCTTCGGTACGGAAATACTGATAGAGATCGATATGTCCGATGATGTTCTCGCACTGCACCCACCACTGGCGCTGGAGATCATACTTATCTCCATCTTTCCAATGCTCGTAAACCATACTGCCATCCGGACGCAAGCCTTCATCTGCTGCATCGGCTATACGACGGATGATGCGCTCTATCTTATGCAGCAATACCTTATCGCCCAGAACAAGCGCGGTTTCGTGGAGCAGCCAGGAAGCTTCGATATCATGACCGTAACTCTCAATATTGCGCTTGCCCTCCCACTCGTCATTGAAGAAGAGGTCGAGATGATAAGTCTCTGTGTTCAGAAGCTTATCGGTGAAGATGTCGAGCAGATTGCGGATGCTCTTCTCCAGTTCCGGAGTCTTCCATACACGATAAAGATTGGTATATGGCTCGATGATATGCAGATGGGTATTCATCGTACGGGAACCATTTTCATCCTTATCAGAGAGACGCATGTCTGCAATCGGATTCCACTCACGGGTCAATGCCTCGATATATCCGTTGTTCTCGGCATCAAAGGCATGCTTCTCTATGTCATGATACAGGGAGATGGCGATATCCAACGCCTCCTTGTCGCCTGTTGCACGGGCATACTCCGAGAAACCATAGATGGCAAAGCCGATGGCGTAAGTCTGCTTCTTGGTATCGAGCGGATTACCCTGACAGTCAACACTCCAGTAGATGCCGCCATATTCCCTGTCGAGGAAATAATCGCGCACATAATCCTTGGCACGGGTGGCAGCCTCAAGATACTCCGGCTTCTTCAAGACACGATAGGCAGCAGAAAACGCCCAGAGGATTCGGGCATTCATCACCGCTCCCTTCTCGGCTTCAGGATGCACCTGGTCGTTGCCGTCTACACGTCCATAAAAGCCACCGTTTTCTTCATCTTTCACTTTCGTTAGCCAATAGCTGAGGATATTGTTCTCCAGAACATCCCGCATCGTTTCTTTAAGATTTTCCATGTTTCCTTTCTTAATAGTGATTATTAGTTATGTTAAAACAGTTATTTGCGGATAGGGAACTTCCAAGACAGCACCATCAGCAGGAAGGCGATGACGGCTGGGAAGAGAGAGAACAACGACCATACCATCGTAAGCACAGAGTCGGTGACACTGGCTGGATCGATCATCGTATTACCCATCTTATCTGTTATCATGTTGGCACCTGCCCAGCCCAGGAAGAGGGCAATGAGAGAACCGGAAATGGCGGTACCAAACTTCTGGCTCATCGTACCGGAAGAGAAGATAAGACCTGTAGCTGATGTTCCGAAATGCTCGGTATGATAGTCGGCTACATCGGCATACATAGACCACATCAATGGCGAATAGATACCGATACCCATAGAGGTAAGGATAACGATAACTATCATCACCCAGATATACGACGGATCCATCGGGATGAAGAAGAAGACAACCGAGAGAACCAGACAGAGTGCTGCAGCCCAGAAGAATGCCATGCGCTTGCTGCCTACCAGACGGGTGAACCAAGGAGATACACCACCGAAAATCATACAGGTTACTTCACCAAACGCCATGAAAACGGTATAGTTGATAATCAGTCCCTCGATGGTTACATTGCCATGCAGACAGTAATCGAACATATAGCCAGCAACGGCATAGCGGAATCCATTGAAGAAGTTGGTGCACACAGCGATGGCTGTCATATAGAGCCAAGCCTTGTTGTGAACGAGGTCGGCAAACTGATGGAATGAGAACTTCTCAGCGCGCTTCGGCTTCAGACGTTCCTTGGTAAGAAGTCCGCAAGCCAATGTCATCACAGCAGCAATAATACCGAGCACGGCACCAATGACAGCATACTGATGAGCGGCAGAACCACCTACCATCTTCTGGAGATAAGGGAAAGAGAGCAGGGTGACGAATCCCATGGCATAAGCACCCACCATACGGAAAGAAGAGAACTGGTTCTTCTCATCATCATCCTCGGTCATCACACCGAGCAATGAGCCGTAAGGCACATTCACCATGGTATATACCGCCATCATCAGCAGATAGAGGGCGTAAGCATAGATTCGCTTGCCCACAGGACCGAAGTCTGGTGTATAGAGCAAGAGGGCGAATATCAATCCGAAAGGAATGGCACCATAGATGAGCCAAGGACGGTAGGTACCGAAACGGCTCTGGGTACGGTCGGCAAGAGTACCCATCAGCGGGTCGGTAACCACATCGAACATGCGGGCTACGAGCATCAGTACTGCCGCATCCGCAAACGAGAGTCCGAAGACATTTGTAAAAAACAGAGGAAAAGCGATAGACATCACCTTCCATACAATACCACCAGCAGCGGCATCACCCAATGCATAAGCTATTTTTTCTTTTAAACGAGCCATTGTTTTTACTTTGAACTTTGAATTTTGAACTTTAAACTTTATGATTAGCAAAAACTATTGAATTCTTCATTCTTCGTTCTTCACTCTTCACTTACTAAAAAAGGGATTCGCCCCTTATCCATATTCAATAATACGGATGAAGAGTACGAATCCCTACAATCTTAATACCTGAAACTATTTACTTAAAGTCTGTTTATTTTTTGCTACCAAAGCCTTGATCTTCTCTACAGAGAACTGAGTGCGATAATCATCCTTTGGTGTGTTCATGCAGTAGTCTACCAATCGGTCGATGGTAGAAGTTGCCACATGCATACGGGTATCAGAAGAAGCATAGTAGATAAATACCTTGCCATCCTCATCTGCAATCCAGCCGTTGGCGAAGACTACGTTCATCACATCACCGATATACTCAGGACCTTCCGGTACGAGGAGATATCCACCTGGTTCTGCAATCACCTTTGTAGGATCCTCAAGAGAAGTCATGTACATATAGAGCACATAGCGGAGACCGCTGGCACAGCCACGAACACCGTGAGCCAGATGCAACCAGCCCTTATCAGTCTTGATAGGATGAGGACCCTCACCGTTCTTCACCTCCTGGATGGTGTGATAGTGACGGGCATTGATGATCTTCTCTTCCTTGATTTCGGCATGAGTGATGTCATCAACAAGAGCCCAACCGATACCACCACCAGAACCTGTATCGATGAAACCATCCTGTGGACGGGTATAGAAAGCATACTTGCCATCAACGAATTCCGGATGGAGAACCACATTGCGCTGCTGGCTCTTGGTCTTCAAATCAGGAAGACGCTCCCAGTTTACCAGGTCCTTGGTACGGGCGATGGCTGCTGTAGCAGTAGCAGCACTGAGGTCGCCTGGCTGGTCATCATCATGACGCTCAGCACAGAACACACCATAGATGTAGCCATCCTCATGAGCTGTGAGTCGCATATCATAGATGTTGGTAGCAGGAACAACATCCTCCGGCATGGTGATAGGCTCATCCCAGAACCGGAAGTTGTCAACACCATTAGGACTCTCTGCTACGGCAAAGAAACTCTTGCGGTCAGCACCCTCTACACGAACAACGAGGAGATACTTACCATTCCACTTGATGGCACCGGAATTGAGGGTAGCGTTCATCATGATACGCTGCATGAGATAAGGGTTGCTCTTCTCATCGAAGTCGTAACGCCACTCCAATGGAGTATGTTCTGCGGTGAGGATTGGGTTCTTATACTTTTCGTAGATACCATTTCCCCACTCTACGGGTTCATTCTTACGGCTCAGCAATTCCTCATGATGAGCGCGAAGTGCTTTCACTTTGTCTTGAAATGTTGTCATAATATATCTTTTTTACCTTTTTACTTTTTTACCTTTACAATGTCTTTGGCGAAGAGGACTTTCTTTTCCTTCTTGAATGCCTTGAAGTCCTTGACGATATCACCATCGCCGACACCAGGGAGGTAAGCCTCTTCCTGAGGTTTATCCCAGGCATTACGCCAGAAGAGAACATAACTCAACTGATACTTCTGAAGTACAGGCCAAAGGGTTTGCGTAAACCAGTCCTTCTTGCTGGCGATACCCCGGCAACCCGTTTCGGTGAGGGCAGGAATCTTGCCCACCTTCTTGGCTGCTTCCATCAGCACATCGAGCGTTGCTGCAAGGTTCTGCTGATAGTTGGCATCGTTGTTATCAAACTCATAGATATCAACACCCACCATATCCACGTACTTCTCGCCTGGGAATCGCTCCAGGAATTTTTCAACAGTCTTCTCGCTGCCGAGATTAGGTGACCAAGCCCAAACGATATTGTTGCACCCTGCTTTAGTAAGCATATCTAGGGTTTTTACGTATAGTTGGTTGTATTGTACAGGTGTGCAACTGTTTACGCCCCACCAGAACCATCCGCCATTCATTTCATGCCATGGTCGGAAGATGACAGGAACCAGTTTACCATCGTTTGTCTTCAAAGAAAGGATGAAATCGGAAACCTTCTTGAGCCATCCATCGAACTTCTGTTGCTGGGCGCCTCCATCCAGGACAGCAGCTACGGCATCACCTTTCGGATCCCAGGCATTCTCACCAGTAACCGGATTCCAAGGATGCCAGCTCAATGTAACGATGCCTCCTCTCTCATTTTGGGCAATGATTTCCTTTCGCATACGATCGAAAGACACGCCATCGAGGTTTTCCTTGCTGTCCAACTCTATTTTTCCAAGATCGAAGCCCATCACAGCAGGATAATCACCTGTAGTGAGGAGCACATCGCTCTTTCCTTCATCCCATTTCCAAGTGGTACCATACATCGGATCATCCTGATGTCCGAGCATGATTCCCTTGTTCAGTAATTTCTGCAGTCTGACCTTCAGTTGCTCTGCCGGAGTATTGCAACATTGCTTTTTACCCTTGCAGCAGGAAGTATTAGCTGTCTGGACTGATGCGCCCGTAACGCCATCAACCTGTGCCATTGCTCCTTGCATCGCCATGAGGCAAGCAGCACCAATCAAAATTCTTTTTCCTATCATATATCTATTTCTTTAATTGATGAATAATCCAAGCCTGCCACTCATCCCACTGCTCCTGATACCAGTAATGACCGGTCATCTGATACAGACTCAGGGTCTTTGGCGCCTTCACACTATTATATAATCCATAAGAAGAAGTAGGTGGAACCACCTCATCATTATAACCGAAACTGTACCAGCCAGGAACAGTGATACGACGGGCGAAGTTGACGCCATCATAATAGCGTGCACCTTCGAGTCTTGCCTTTTCCAAATCCGTAAGTTTCTGCTCTTTCCATGCAGCCCCCTGCGCCTTGTCTTCCTTATAGAAGTAGTGAGGCCAGCCACCTGCAACTCCGTGAATTTCAGCTTCATAATCACACATAGCATCATGAACAGGAGCCAGGAATGTGACTCGCTTGTCGAGAGCTGCCACAGCGATGGAAAGGAATCCGCCCTGTGATGAACCCGTTACACCGATAGTCTTCCCGTTCCACTCAGGGAGCGAAGCGATATAATCCACACCACGAACAGCACCTGTCACTACGCGACGGTAAGCATTGCGATAAGGATTCTCGAGATTGGTATCCCAGTAACCATTCAGCTCGCCATTGGCAAGATCATCATAAATCTTCTGCTGCATGGTAACAGGAACACCGTGAATACCGATTTCCAGTACGATGCATTCAGCAGGAGCCGTATAAGTATCGCCGGCATAAGGGCGTACACCCGCACCAGGCACACGGAGCAAAGCCGGATACTTGCCTTCTTTTACCGGAACACTCAGGATGCCATACATCTTAGAGCCCCATCGGTTGTTGTTATAACTGATTTCATATACATTCTTATCCTTTGTACAACGTTCAGGCAGAAGCACCTTGGTAGGATTGAGGTCATTCTGTCTTGCCTCATCCAGTGCCTTCTTCCAGAAAGCATCGAAATCCTTAGGTTCCTGTGCGAAAGGCTGAATCTTCTCTGGAGAGAAACCTGCCGTGCAAAGTCCCTCGTAATCCTTGCCATCAACATGAGCGATAACCTTGAAGCGGTAGAAGCCCGGTCTGTTCAGACTGCCGCACCATTTCATGGTTCCGTCCTTGAGAGTGGTACTTTTCTTCACCTCCGGAAACATCGTCGGTCCGGCTTCGTAATCAACCTTCACCTGATTGAGTAGCGTACCGCTCTTTCTCACATTCACCGTGAAGTTAGCCTTCTCGCCTACCCGGTAATTCCAGTCCTGATGGTCAGGAGTTACCGTTACAACGATGTTATTTCCTCTGATTTGTGCGCTGAGGCTTGAAATCCCCAGCACACTCATCAGAACACCTATAATTATTAACCTAAAAACATTTGCTATACGATGATTCATATTTTCGTTGGTAATCTTGTTAGTTAAACATTCTGTTTTACGGTTGCAAAGTTAACACAATTCTTTCTATAACCCTTGTACTATTTTGCTAAATGATTACACTTTCTTTTCAAAGCATAAAAAAAAGCATTATTATATCATTAAATTACCTAAAAATATACACTAAAAAAGGTGGCAATCCCTTTTTAATGGGATTTGCCACCTTAATTATATAATTCATGATTGATTCGTTCAAACTATTATTTGAAACTTGGAACCTGATCACGGGTAATCACATTCTTGTTATTGAAGAAATTCTTCATGAAAGTTGATGTATTGTATGAACTGTTGAAGTAATCAATGCCATCGGCATCCTTACCATACCAAGGCATAGTCCAGCTCCACATCGCTCCATCGGTGAACATATTCTCAATAGAAGGAATGGCATCACACTCACCCAGTGTAATCAGCTTCTTACCATTGGTAATCTTGCGAAGTTCCTCATACTCCTGAGCAAAAGATGAATGATAAGGAGTCTTCTGGCTATTGCAGTAGTAATCACGTGCGATGATATCTACATACTCATCTCCTGGATACCAGTCCATATCATTGGTGATAGTCTTGTCATTCTCATCCTGATAGTAACCTTCAGAAGTCCAGACCCAAATCAAGTTATTCACGCCCTTCTCCTTGAAGGTATCATACATCAGTTTCCAGAGTTTCTTGAACTGAACAGGACCATTAGATCCCCACCAGAACCAAGGTTTGCCGGAATCACCCCACTTACCATAGTTACCACGAGCCTCATGAAGAGGACGCCAGATAACAGGGATACCCTTTGCCTGAAGAGCCAGGAGATAATCGGCAATGACATTCAAGTCGCGCTTTACGCGATTATTCTCCCAAGTACCATTTCTTACAGCTCGTCTACAGGTGAAAGAGGTCTTCTCTGCATAGAACGAATAAGAAGAAACGTCGTTAATCTTATCCTCAGATGCAGGAACATTCCAGTGCCACATGCATTCTACGATACCATTGTTGTTATACCAGTCCTCTACTACGCTTGTGTTGGTATAGTCTATCCAACTAGAACTGCTCAATGGCTTACTGTTGTTGAAGTGAACGAAGTCGAAACAGTTGAGTGCAGGATACTTGCCTGTGAGTTCATACATCTTCTCTGCATTCTCCGTATTCCAGTTTACATTAGCCATCGCACCGGCAAGGGTCTTCTTTCCGAAATTCTCCACCAGGTAAGCATAGAGCTTCTTGGTTGCCTCTGTAGCATTGGCGTTACACAAGTCAGGAGTAATGTCAAACAGTTCTGCATCCCAGTTGTTGTAAGCACGGGTAGAGAGACTGAATGTATACTCAGAAGCGAAATTATACGAACTGTCACGCACCGAAGGCTTCATGATCTGAATCTTATAATTCGTGGCAGCCTTTGCATGCAAAGGAATAATTAGCTGATTACCCTCAGTATAAGAAAGGGTATCATCCACATAATAAAAGGTGGAGTCATCGGTATATACTTTAATCGTCGTGTTAGGAGCTGCGTATACAGGCTCATCGTATGTGACAACCACATTGACGAAGGTATCGAGTTCAGAAGCTCCATCTTCTGGCGAAACTGACACCACCGATGGTGCCGTCGCATCGTCGAAATGACGAGCAGGCAAGTAATCGGTGTCGTTGTCAGAACATGCAGCAAAGGTCATAGCCAACATCGCTGCACATAAAAATAATATCTTCTTCATAATCTAAAAGTCTTTAATATTTCTTTGGTTCAATACGGAACTGACCGAAGCAATGGTCCACATTCCAGGCATCAGCCGTATTAGGCTGCATCACGAATTCCAATGCAACAAACTGGTCTGCCTCTGTAGGCAGGCTGCCACCCTTCAAGACATCTGTAAGAGGAATAGATACAGTTACCCATTTACCATAGGTATTGTTGATACCCATAGATACTGGATCAAACTGGCATCTTCCTTCGCCACCAGCCTGCAGGGTGAAGTTGTATCCACCATTCTTGCTGCCGCTGGCACCATTGTCACCATAGTTGTTGAATGGATTAGAAGAATTGGTAGCCACCTCAAACTTCAGCACATAGTTCTCTGGGTGAGCCGAGGCATCAAACCATTTCCAGTTGCAACCGAAACCAGTACTGTTCCATGACCATGCATCATAGGTACCCTTGACACGGAGGAAACCGAAACCGAGCGACTCTGGGTCGCCACTCTTGGTACCATCAGTGACAAGTCCCTTGCCCCAATCGTTCCACCAGCCGAGGTCGCCGTTGAAATCACCAAACATAAGCTGGTCTGTCATGCGATAAGGAAGCGTTACTGTCTTGTCACCACTGATCTCATGCCATGAGAAATGAATCAGTGAATTGTCTGGGCAATCCTCAGGAATCACGATGCTGGTGAATTTCTCTGAGCAGGAATCACAATGGATTTCCTTTCTGTATCCGGCATCCACATTCTCGATATATACCTTTGCAGGACTTGTCTCTGTGGTATCATTGAATCCATAGAGATCCATATAATCGGAAGTGATCTGAACCTGGTTGCCCTGTAGAGCAAACTCGTTCTTCAATCCTTCAATCTCTACGCTAGGAATAGAAACCGGGAAATTAATTTCCGTTGTTCCCTTATCTGTCTCATAGAGGAGGATATCGTTCTGCACACCAGGAATGACACGTGGAATCTTGACCCACGCCTCATCGGTTGTTGCATAAACCTGACGGACATCTACATCAACGTCGTTGAAGCGAATCTTCTTGGCATTAGCCAGGTTCTGTCCCTTGATGTGAATCATCTGGTTGAGCACACCGCCATTGAGCGGTGCCACATAACCAGTATCCTGCACATCATAAATCTGGCTGATAGCAGGCGCTCCACTGTTGGAGGTTCTATCTGGCACAGAGTAATCTACCACATCACTGCATGATGCAAAAGCGATGATTGCCATCGCAGATAGACTGATATTTTTGATATTAATCTTCATAATTATCTTCTTTTAAAAGAATTACACATTAATTCCAACCTGGGTTGTTGGATGAGATGCTATCATTAACATTGATTTCATCTGCTGGGATTGGATAAAGCAGATTGCGCTCTGTACGAGCCTTGTTGATATTTGCCTCATCACGACCACCGATAGCATTCATTGCCTGAAGATAGATACCCCATCGAATCAGGTCCCAACGGCGGTCGCCCTCGCAGGCAAACTCCTTGGCACGCTCTTCCAGGATGCTGCTTCGCATACCGGTCTGGGTAGATACGGCACTCATCAATGTGGCATTCGAGCGCTTGCGAACTACATTGAGATACTTCATCGCCTCTTCCAGGTTGCCCAACTCGGTTTCTGCCTCAGCATAAATCAGGAGTACATCGGCATAGCGCAGGAATGGCCAGTAACTGTCTGGATACTCCAAGGCATCATTCTCACAGTCATCATACTTGGTGGTGAATGCCAGACACTCGCTGCCCTGGTTGTAATGGTATGTCATGCCTGTATTCTTGTACTCAGCATCCGGTTCACGTACATAGTTGCCGTAAACATCATAACCGGTAATCTTCTCACACCAGGACTGTGGATAATAGAAACATCCGTTATACTCTTCCTGATAATAATATCTCCAGGTGTGACGTACACCCTTCACAATACGCAAGTCCTGGTCATCGAAAAGCTGATACCATGCATTGGTACAGCCTACCCATCCACCAGAAGTGAGGAACTCGCTACCTGCACTCTCCTTATAACCCGAGTAGGTGGTGTGAACATTGGTACGATAGTTGTCAGAAGCTGAAGAAATGGCAGAACGTACGCCCCACATCATCTCTGAATCTGTGCGATGGTTACGAGACCACAGATTGTTGTATGCATTCAACTCGTATGGCCCAAACTCGCCGTCAATCACCTTCTTAGCCCATTTAGCAGCCTCGGTGTAAAGCTCATGCGGATCCATATCCTGATATCCGTCTACCTGAGTCTTTCTGAATGTCTCGGTGGCTGGAGTACGATAGAGCTTGTATTCCTTGCCATTCACTGTTACCGTGCGGAAAGGCTCTCCGGTACGTACATTCACCTCAGTGCCTACCGGCATGGCAGCAGAAGCCATGGTAGCATATACCTTAGCCAACAAACCTGCAGCAGAACCGGCATTGACATGACCCTCCTGATACTTGTTGTTATCACGATGGTACATCAAATCAGAAGCCTTGGTCAGCAAATCGATGATGTGACCGTAAATCTCCTTCACCGGACGGCGGCTGTGCATGAACTCACCACTGGCACTCACGTCGGTAGCCATATATGGAATAGGTCCGTAAGCTCTAACCAGCATGAAGTAAGCAAAAGCTTCCTGGAAGTAGCACTCGCCGATGGCATTGTTCTTGTAATCCTCGCTCACATTGCTCATGGCTGAGATATAGCGCACAGCGATATTGGCATCATTAATCAGATTGTAAGGCCCCTTCCACATCTTGTCCAATGCAGACTCAGCCTGGAAGTTACCAGCACCCAGAGTACCAAACAGCCAGTCTGGACCGGAAATATAGTCAGCATCAAGTTCCAACACCTTAGGGAAATCACCCCAAACGAACATATCGTAAAGCCAGTTGCTATAAACACCTGTCACCCAAGTATCAACAGCCTCTTTTGAGTCACCGACATTGTCAGGACCAACCATACTTTCAGGCTTCTCTGTCAGATAATCATTACAGGAAGTGGTAACCATAGCACCGCAACCCAGCAACATGGCCGACAGTATATATTTATTTAATCTTTTCATAATTCTATATTTAAAATATGTGTATCTTTAGAAAGTTGCATTGATACCAAATGTGAATGTACGGGCTGATGGATAAGAGTAGATATCCACACCACGACGAGAAGAGTCGCTACCGAATGCATTTACATCTGGGTCATACCAACTGTAGTCTGTGATAGTGAATACGTTGGTGGCAGTGAAGCTAAACTGCAAGCGCTCCAAGCCTACGCTCTTGAAAGGATGATTCCAGTTGTAGGTCAAGCTGATGTTCTTCAACTTGATATAGCTGCCATCCTCTACATAGCGGTTACTTACCAGGAAATTACGCTCGTAGCCAGAAGAAGCCTTAGGCCACTTGGCATTTTCGTAGTTGTCGGCTGTCCAACGGGTATTATAGGCATCCACAGTAATATTACCGATGTTACCCAACTTTATATCCTGCAAGTTACCATTGAAGATATCGTTACCATGAGAACCCTGAAGCATGAAGCTGAGAGACAGATCCTTCCATGTCAGGTTGTTGGTCAAGCCCCATGTATAGTCTGGGTTGGTATCACCGATGATGGTACGGTCTGCCTCGGTAATCTTGCCATCATGATTGAGGTCAAGGTAACGGATTTCACCAATCTTCGACTTCACGGTTGCTGCACTTGCAAAGGTATACTGCGGATCGGCACGTACGGCTGCTTCATTGTTATAGAATCCATCCTCTACATAGCCATAGATGGCACCGATAGGGCAACCATTGCGCTGTATAAACACGTTATCTGCACCATCCCACAAGGTGTTGGCATACTGGTCACCATTCAAGCCGCCAATCTCATTCTTGTTGAATGCCAGGTTCGCATTGATGTTCCAATGCCAGCCGTGGCTGTCAACAGGAGTGATGCCCAATGTCAACTCAAGACCCTTGTTGGTTACATTACCCGAGTTGGTCAACTTGTTAGAGAAACCTGTAGAAGAAGGAATCTTCACCTCCTGCAGCAAGTCGCGGGTCTTCTTGTAATAATAGTCGGCAGTGAAGGTCAGGCGGTTGTTAAACAATCCGAAGTCAACACCGAGGTTATACTGAGCAGTGGTCTCCCACTTGATATCTGAATCTACAGGACCGCGCCATGAAACCATAGCCGAACCACTCTGAATGCTGCCGTTGAATGGATAGTTGGCAACACCGAGCTGAGGCAAGGTACGATAAGAACCGATACCCTGGTTACCAGTCTCACCATAAGAGAGACGGAACTTCAGGTTAGAGAAGATGTTCAAATCCTTGATGAACTTCTCCTCAGATGCACGCCAAGCGAAGGCACCTGAAAGGAAGGTAGCCCACTTGTTCTTGTCAGTAAACTTAGAAGAACCATCAGAACGTACACTGGCAGTGAACAGATACTTATCCATCAAGGTGTAATTGATACGACCCAGGAAAGAAGCAAGGCGCTGATTACCCTTGTCGCTGGCGAGAGTAGCCTTGTCGAGTGCACGGCTCAAGTCATTATCCTTTGTCAAGTCATCAGGGAAGTTGGATGCCAGGATAGAGGTGTTGTCCCAAGACGCATTCTCTACCGTGAAACCAGCCACAGCGTTAAACTTATGAACCTTAGCCAATGTATAGTCGAATGTGAGGAGCGACTCAGCAGTCAGACTCTTCCAGATATTAGCAGCACGACTAGCCTTACCATTGGTAGGAGCCTTACCCTCCTGGGTATGACGGTCGTAATAGCTTCCACGATGAGAATCATTATAAGAGAGACCCAGGTTCTGGCGGAACTTCAGAAATGGGAACAGCTTGATTTCAACGAAGGAACTGCTGAAATAGTTGATGCTATGCAACTCATCCTTGGCGCTGTTTACATAAGCTGTAGGATTCGCAGCCAACCAGTTGAGATCATCCATCTGGGTTGTATCCGTGTTAGGACCGTAGGTTGGAGGGAACAGCAACGCAGAACGTACAACACCGGTATTGTAACTCAATGTGTTGGCAAAATTAGTAGTACTGTTGGTGAAGCTCTGGTTAGTACCGATTTTCAACCAACTGTAGATATGGCGTGCGATGTTGGCACGAAGTGCATAACGCTCGTAGCCTGAATTCTTGATGGTACCGTCCTGCTTGGCATAGTTGCCAGAGAATGAATAGTAACCCTTGTCATCACCACCGCTCACGCTGAGGTTGTAATCATGCTGGAAAGCAGTCTGAAAAATCTCATCCTGCCAATCAGCTACATCAATCTGGGTAGAGTTGCCATACTCATCATAGTACCAGCCTGGATGAGCATAATCCTCAGGCTTACCGGTATACTTACCTGTATTATAATTAATGTGACCATCATTATAATACTGATAGCCCCATGTACCAGGATATGCCAAGTTTGTTTTATTAGAACCCAGATAATACTGGTCGCTGATAACCTGCTCGTTCCGATAACGGGCATAAGTAACAGGATCCAGCATATCAATCTTCTTAGAGATATGAGAGAAGCCCCAGTTGCCAGAGAACTCCACCTTTGGCTTACCGGCCTTACCACGTTTGGTAGTGATGATAACGACACCGTTAGCACCACGAGAACCATAAATAGCTGTAGCTGAGGCATCTTTCAGGATTTCGATATTCTCGATATCATGAGGGTTGATCATGCTCAAAGGGTTACTGCCCTGCTCATTCTGAGTAGCACCATTGCTTGGAGTTGAACCGGTATCGAATGGGATACCATCTACAATATAAAGAGGTTGAGAAGAGGTGGAGAATGAATTGGCACCACGTACCACGATACTCATACCACCACCAGGAGCACCATCGCTCTGGTTAATCTGCACACCGGCCACCTTACCCTGCATACCATGAGCCAGATCGAGCGCACCACCCTTCATCAGGTCTTCACCCTTCAGGGAACTCAAGGCACCGCTCAAGTCGCTCTTCTTCATCGTACCATAACCTACGACTACGACTTCATCCATCACCTTGAAATCTTCCTGCATCGTAATGGTTATATGCGACTTACCAGCCACATTGATGACCTGGGTCTTCATACCCACACTAGACACCTTGATACGTGTCTTACCCTTAGGCAGAGTAATACTGAAATTACCATCCATGTCGGAAACACCTCCAGTACCAGTGCCTTCCACGATAATGCTTGCACCAATCAGAGGTTCATTGTTCATGCTACCATCCAGGATGGTACCCGTCAACTTATTCTGGGCGAAAAGCTGGCAGCTCATAACAAGCGCCAAGAAAGCAAAAACTATTCTTTTCATAAATTATTATTATTGTTGTTAATTGAAATCGTTGTCATTATCATATTGTTTATTCGTCGAAATCAAAATGTATTATCATTTAGCTGATTGTTTTTGTATTTCATTTCGGTTGCAAAGTTAATACTATTATTCAATACTATATGATATTATTTTGCCGATTACTAACATTTATTTGCTTTTGATAAAAAAAAGGTGATAAATCCACCCTAAATGAACTTATCACCCCTAATACTTATTTGTATTCTATTATTGCGTTTAAACGCAAAACATAACAATCACGTCTTTACCGCAGAGATTACTGAACGTACTTCTTACCATTCTTGATAACAACTCCCTTGTAAGACTTGCCAACCTGCTGACCTGCGAGATTGAACACCTTTGAAGACTTAGCTGCAGGAACAGCAACAGCTTGAGAGATACCTGTTGCTACATAATCCTTTACACAAACGTAAGCACTTGCCAAAACAAACTGAGCACCAGCAGGACCCTGAAGATAGACCTGCTTTACAGAGCTCTTGGCAGCAGCATCAAGAGGTAACTCTACAGATGTAGCACCTTCTGCGAATTCAGCCTCGCTAGCAGCAGCACCACCATTATACTCAACAACCAACTTACCATTAGTAGCAGTAGGAGCAGCGAAGCTGACAACTACTTTATCAAAGTTACTGTAATCAGCCGTTCCAAAATACCAACCCTTACCAGACCAGTCATCAACAATAGTTACTGTCTTTGAGGCAGCATCATAAGTAGAGTTACCCCAACCACTTCCCAAATCACCGAGATTCAAATCTGACTTCTGAGGTTTGTTACCTGCCAATACAGCCTTGTACTCCTCTTCAGTACCTACATACGCTCCAGTAACAACAAGTTTACCAGTATTCTTAGCCTGAAGATAATATTGTGCAAACTGATCACTATACTCCTCATTCAACTTAACGCCCAAAACTAAGGTACCTGCAATAGCCTCTACTGTAACATCATTATTATAACCTGTAGTATATTGAGTACACAACTTAAAATCACAGGTAGACTCACTGAATGTTACCCAAAGATAATCATAGTCAGAGAAGTCTGTACACTTCTTTGGTTCTGTCTCACCATCACCAGTAACAAAACCGACTCCAGCACCCTTCCATGCTTCGGTAAAGGTCAGCGTATTACCCTCTACAGTACATCCATCACCCCAAGAACCGAAGGCTGTTGAAATCTGCTCAGCAGCGTTAGCGCAAAGCGCCATTGCCAATCCACACACTAAAGTAAATAACTTTTTCATAAGCTTTATATATTTTATAGGTTTAAAAATTTAAAAATCTAATTGTTTATTCTATTACATGAACTAATTTACCATTCACGGTTGCAAAGTTACAAGAAAATGCCGAAAAGAAGTAATATTATCTTGCTCATTATCAATACTATTCTTTCTACATGCCATTTTTTTTAGAATTTGATGCAATTTATCTAAATATAATTCGTATTTTTGCAGCGCAGTTACATCAACGGCACCCTATTTTTGATTTTAACCATAACAAAACCCAATATGAAGAAAATAGCATTATCCTTACTGGTAGCTCTGAGCTGCATCTCAGCCAAAACTGCCGACGGCAAGTCGCTGTTCGTATCATTCAACGATGGAAACAAGATTGAGTTTGCGCTGAGCACTCTACCGGAAGTAACCTTCGGAAATGACAAGATGACCGTGACTTCCACTGCCACTACCGCAAGTTACGAACTATGGAAGGTTTCCACCTTCACTTATGGTACAACGACAGGCATCAAGCAGGTAGAAACCAACAACAAGTTTGCCTTCGAAGGTGACCGCATCATCGTAGACGGTACCAATAACAAAGTGAGCGCCTTCGCACTGGACGGAAAGAACATCAAACTCTCCCCTATCACAGCTGATGGCAAAACTATCATTCCGCTGGATGAGTTGACTCATGGTGTATACCTTATTATAATAAATAACAAATCCATAAAAGTAGCAAGACAATGAAAAAGATATTACTCTCACTACTGGCAGTAATGATTTCATTCACAGCCCTGGCACAAACTGACTGTTTCAAGATTACCATCAACAATTCTGAAGGAAAACAAACAGAATGGAATCTGACCGGCAAAGGAAATACAGTCAGCAGAATGAAGCATAATGCCAACAACCAACTGGAAATCTATCTGAATGGGAAAGATACCGGAGCAAAAGAAACTTATGACATCAACAAGATTAACAATATCGTCTTCTCCATTTATCACGAAAGTGAAGTGGAGGATGTTACTCTCGCCGACCCAGCTGCTACAGAAAAGACCAAGCGTCTCTACAAATATCTGCAGCTGAATTATGGCAGCAAGACCATCTCTTCGGTCATCGCCAACGTTAACTGGAACACCCAGGAAGCAGACAAGATCTATAAGGCAACAGGCAAGTATCCTGCCATGAACTGCTATGATTTCATCCATATCTATGTTCCTAAGCAGGGTTCCAACGGATGGATCAACTATAACGATATCACTCCTGTCACCAACTGGGCAGACCAGGGCGGACTGGTATCATTGATGTGGCACTTCAACGTGCCTAAGACAGAAAGCACAGTTCCAGGAACGGATGGTAGCGGTGTGACCTGCACACCATCAGAAACATCCTTCAAAGCAGCCAACGTATTTACTGCTGGCTCTTGGGAGAACAAATGGTTCTATCAGGAGATGGACAAGGTGGTGGAAGTTCTGCAGAAGTTGCAGGATGCAGGCGTTGTTGCCGTATGGCGACCATTCCATGAGGCTGCCGGCAATGCCTGTCTGAAATCTGGTGCCAGCTGGGGTAAATCCTGGTTCTGGTGGGGATATGATGGTGCCGAAACCTACAAGAAGCTTTGGCAGACCATGTTTGATTACTTCCAGAACAAGGGAATCCACAACTTGATTTGGGCTTGGACCACACAGAACTACAATGGTGATGCCAATACCTATAACAATGATGCCGACTGGTATCCTGGCGACAAGTATGTAGATATCATCGGTCGCGATCTCTATGGCTATGATGCAACCAAGCAAGCTCAGGAGTTCAAGGAGATTCAGGCACGCTATCCTAGTAAACTCATCGCTCTGGCTGAGTGCGGAACTGAAGCCAACAGCAACACAGCTACAGCTGGCATCGATGAGGCATGGAATGCCGGTGCAAAATGGAGCTTCTTCATGCCTTGGTATGGAAGCAACATGCCATCCGACGACTGGTGGAAAGCAGCTATGAACAGCAAGAACGTGATTACCCGCGACCAGGTAAACCTGAACGCAAACTATGTAGAGGAAAGTGCTGTAAATGCTGTGAAAAACATGGGCATCGGCACCAATTTCGGCAACTGCACAGATGCGGTTGCCATGTGGATGAACATGAGCAGCAACTCGGTTACTGATTTCGAGAAAGCTTGGGGACAGGAGCCGACGACCAAACCGATGGTAGATTTCTTAAAGCAGAACGGCTTTAATTCTGTACGCATCCCTGTAACCTGGTTCCAGCACATGAAGGCTGACGGAACGGTAGATGAGGCTTGGATGAACAGAATACAGGAAATCGTAGATTATGTCATCGATAATGGTATGTACTGCATCCTCAATATTCACCATGACACAGGTGCAGACGATGAGAACGTAAAGCACTGGATCAAAGCCGATGAAGCCAACTATAAGGAGAACAAAGAGAAGTTTGAATATCTCTGGACTCAGATTGCTACTCGATTCAAGAACTACGACCATCACCTGGTGTTCGAAGGCTACAACGAGATGCTAGATGCTGACAACACCTGGAATGCGCCAAAGAATGCTAGCAGCTACAAAGGTTTGAACGGTTATGCCCAGAGTTTTGTGAATGCTGTGCGTGCTACCGGTGGCAACAACGAGACCCGCAACCTCATCATCAATACCTATGCTGCAGCTAATGGTGACGACGTATTGAACAACCTCGCCATCCCTAACGACAAGGTGGATGGCCATATCGCAGTAGAAGTTCACACCTATGCTCCATGGGATTGGTTTGCCCAGAAAGGCAAGTGGGATGCTTCCTGCAGCAATGAAATCAAGAATATGTTCACCCGCCTGAACAATAAGTTCATCAGCAAGGGCATTCCTTGCATCATCGGTGAATACGGTACACACGGAAGCAAGAGTGTCAGCAAAAATAGTTCTGCCAGCGAGATTCAGGCTGCTGCCGACCAGGCTGCCGACATCGTGAAACAGGCAAAGGCTTACGGCGTAGCGACCTTCTACTGGATGAGCATCTTCAGCGAAAAAGACAGAACTGTTCCTCAGTGGACACTCCCTACAGTAGTGGAAGCAATGAAAAAAGCTTATAATGAATAACGGATTATATCTAGAACATTAATCAATGTTCGAAACGTATAAAAGAGGGTGTGTCATAAGTCTGTGACGCACCCTTTTTTTGTGTGTGTTTCTATATAT
>NZ_JAHOEA010000059.1 GCF_019127135.1 Segatella copri
CCATTATACCCAGGGCGATGCCCTGGGCTAGGAGCTTCTGCCCTTTCAGGGCGTGTTGGTGTTTACTTGCAAAAGTCCCTCAACCCTCCTTTATTTATTAAGAGCAAAGTTTTTTCACCCCTTTATTTTTTAGGAACGAAGGTTTCCCAGGTCTGATCATCGTAGAAAATACGGATTTCGGTGATTTTTCTTTGCGGTTTGTCTACATATTTTACCGCCGCTTGGGCGATATTTTTAGGTGTACGATTTACACCTTGCATTTGAGGCTGGTCAAAGAGCGAGGGAGAAGTAGGGGAGGCTGCGGCTCCTTCGGCTCCAAAATCGAGCATAGGCTCGGCAGAGGCGGCTCCAGAAGGCTGACTGCCCTGCTTCATCCCCTCAGCACCATCGGCTGCTCCCTGCATAATGCCCTGATGCATATCAGCACCACCCTCTTCGCTGCCACCCTGGGAAGCCTGGTTCTGATACATAGGAGGAGTACCGTAGAGTACCCAATAAACGTTTACCTGAGGAAAACTCTTATGGATGCCATCCACAATGCTGAGCGATGGATTGGTCTTCCCGTTGAAAATATTGCTCAGCGTAGCGGTCGAGATTCCGATCATCTGAGCGAAGTTTTGCTGAGTGAGGTGCTGGTCCTCCATCAGCTGTCTGATTCTATCTTTCATGCTCTAAAAATTTTAGCGTTCATTTTTCTACTGATACGATGTTTTATTTCCGAACAAGCCACTTTTGGGCCCTTTTTCGGTTGATTTTACAAAGATAAAGCAAAAATTTAGAATAACCAAACATTTCTGAATAAATTTAGATTTTTAAACTTTAGGTTTCTATTTATAAATTTAAATCACACTCACTCCGCCATCCGGTTTTTAGGTTTAGTCTTATAAATATAAACCTATCAATCAAAATATATTACGAACCTTTTCTTTATAAATTTTGGCTAAATCACTGATTATTCATACCCTAAAACACCTAAATAAAGGCATATAGAGCGATTTATGCAATATTTCCACCACACCTATGTAAAAATCTATGGTTTATAAAACAACTAAAATACATAACTAACTGGGTTTTCGCTACTTACAAATTCAAAATACAGCATGAATATTTATTCATTCATAACCATAAACACCCTATTTTATCTTTATTTTTATAAATATAAAACATAAATTCATGTATTCAGTTTTCTCGTATTTATATTTATAAATCAAAATCACCCATTTTGATTTATGAATTTAAAAACGTAAACTTAGGAAACGTAAACCTTAACAAATGCAAACGTCTGATTTTAGACAATGGGAAATGGCAAATTTTTCCATTTCTAGCGTATTCCAGCCCATCGGCAAGGAAACGGGCAAATTCGCGAGTAATGAAGAGGGTTAATTTAGCTAAGTTACTGATAACCAATAAAGTTAAATCTATTTTCAGGCGAAACCGAAAAATGGGCATCTAGCTCAAAAAATCGCTCAAATCCCCCATTTTTGCCCAAAAATCGCCCAAAATGAGCCCAGGTAAGCACCCCAAAAAGAGCCGGAAATCACCTATTTTGGGCAAATTTATAATGCTAAACGCTAGTTGGCTGCTTTCTGGAAACAGGCGGCAAAGAAGGCCGAAAACGGAAACGAGCTCCTGCCAAGAGAAAACTCTCAGCAGGAGCTCGCCTACTCTCCCCCACCTCGCTCTTCAGCATCAGTGAAGGATAAAAAAGATGAGTTCTTTCATCAGTTCACCCACCGGAGTGGATGGATTATCCAGTCCCTTTATCTTCGCATCCACCTCCTTGAACTTCTCAATAATCGCCATCACTTTCACGCCCGTATAGTTCCTCATTCCTGTAATATATTCGCGCGCCGCCCAAGCTGAGCGCAAATCCAGGAATTTTGCGAGCTCATTTTCGTTCTGCCTGTTGGGTGCATAATAAGCAATCATCAGGTTTTGGAAATAAGTAAAGAGCATCGGGAGAAGCGTGAAGAGAGAACCGCTCTTCGGGTTGTTGTCAAAATAATTTATTATCTGATTTGCCTTGAACACATCACGGCTGATGATGGCACTTCTCAGCTCGAAGGCATTGAAGTCTTTGCTCACCCCTATTTCTCGCTCCACAATCTCCGGAGTAACACGCCGGTCGTTCTCAGGAAGAGAAATGAGCAGTTTGTCGAGCTCGGAAGTGAGTCGGTGCAAATCTGCTCCCACATGATCAGCCACCATCTGGGTAGCCTTGGGTTCTATGGTTGCCTTGCGGGTCTTGAGATATGTCTCGATGAAGCCCGGCAGATTTCGGTCGTAGAGTTTCTTGCTCTCAAAAACCACACCCGCCTTGGCAGCGAGGGCAGAAAACTTTTTACGGCTGTCGAGCTTACCGTTTTTATAACAGAAAACAAGGATGGTTGTTTTTACCGGATTTTCGAGGTACTTCTCGAGCGCTTCCAAATTCCGCAAATTCTGAGCCTCTTTCACAACCACCACTCTATACTCCGCCATCATCGGGTAGCCCTTGCACAAATCTGCCACCTGCGCACCCGTAACATCTGCTCCGAAAACCACCGTCTGGTTGAAGTCACGCTCCTCAGGTTGGAGCACATTTTCAGAAATGTAGTCGCAGATTTTATCTATATAAAAGGGTTCCTCGCCCATCAGAACATAGACGGGCGAATACTTTCGAGCCTTCAGATCTTTCATGATAGACTCGTAACTTATTGCACTTTTCTTTTCTACCATTGGATTATTTTTTGTAACTTTGCACCCAGCAAACTCGGGGGTGCGGGCAAGCATTTGCTCCGCCTCCAGGTTCGCAGTTTTCTGAGGTGCAGTTTTCTGCTGCACTTCGACTGCAAAGTTACAAAAAATAAATTGAACTGCCTATATAAAATAGGTAGTTTTTGAAAAAGAGGTATGGTTAAAAGACCAAAAGAAACCCTATCATAAGACGGGGAAAGAAACATCATCATATATAATAAGGTATAGAAAAAAATGATTCGCTTAAATTTGCCATCTTTCGACATCAAGATTTCGGGCTCAAAACAGCATCCCCAGATACTGGATGTGCTGCGCCGGAAGTTCATCACGCTCACTCCCGAGGAGTGGGTGCGCCAGCATTTCGTTCATTTTCTCATCGAGCACAAGGGGTATCCTGCCTCGCTGCTCGCCAACGAAATCCAGCTGAAATGTGGCGACAAGGTACTGCGCGCCGACAGTGTGCTCTACTCCCGTGAGCTGCTGCCCCGCATGATTATCGAGTACAAAGCCCCTCACATCCCCATCACTCAGAAAGTGTTCGACCAGATTTCGGTCTACAATCTTCTGCTCCATGTCGACTTTCTTGTGGTGAGCAACGGACTGGAGCATTACATCTGCAAGATGGATTATGAAAGTAAAAAATATGTATTTTTAGAGACCATCCCCGATTATTCCGATTTATTGACATTATAAGGGTGCAGGAATGCCTGGATTTTTAAAGCTTTTGCCCTTACAGGGCGACAAGGTTGCGTCCGTAATTACCCAGGGCGATACCCTGGGCTAGGAGCTTCTGCCCTTTCAGGGCGTACTGCTTGCACCTATTGCTGAGCTATTCCCAGCCTTCAAAATTTGCGAATTTCCGCCCAACCGGCCATCCGTTTTTGAATTCGCGAATTTTGGAGGCCTTTTTTCTGCACTCCTTTTCCTCTCCCTTTTTGAGCACTCCTTTCTCTCCCATCCTCTTTCTCGCGTTATTTTTTAATAAAAAACCCATTTTCATTTTGTAGTCTCCTCCTTTTATACTATCTTTGCAACTAATATATATATATTAAGGTATAGACTGCCTAAAAGAACAGAAAGATATGGAGAATAAAAAGATAAAAATCGCCGTAGCCGGAACAGGATATGTAGGCCTGAGCATCGCTACCCTGCTGAGCCAGCATCATGAGGTGGTGGCAGTAGACGTGGTACCCGAAAAGGTAGAGCTCATCAACTCGCGCCGCTCGCCTATCCAGGACGAATACATAGAGAAATATCTGGCTGAAAAGGAACTCAACCTCAAAGCCACAACCGATGGAGAAGAAGCCTATAAGGATGCCGACTTCGTAGTGATTGCCACACCAACCAACTACGATCCGGTGAAAAACTACTTCGACACCTCGCACGTAGAAGAAGTCATCCGCCTGGTGATGCAGGTGAATCCCGATGCCATCATGGTCATCAAGAGCACCATCCCGGTAGGCTACACCGAAAGCATCCGCCAGAAAACAGGCAGCAAGAACATCATCTTCGCTCCCGAATTCCTGCGCGAGAGCAAGGCACTCTACGACAACCTCTACCCGAGCCGCATCATCGTAGGCAGACCGAACGGTGACGAGCGACTGGAGCAGGCAGCCCGCACCTTTGCAGAACTGCTGAAAGAGGGAGCCATCAAGCAAGACATAGAAACCCTGTTCATGGGACTTACCGAGGCAGAAGCCGTGAAACTCTTCGCCAACACGTACCTCGCCCTGCGCGTGAGCTACTTCAACGAGCTGGATACCTACGCCGAAATGAAGGGCCTCGACACCAAGGCGATTATCGACGGAGTGGGTCTGGACCCTCGCATCGGCACCTTCTACAACAACCCTTCCTTCGGATACGGCGGCTACTGTCTGCCGAAAGATACCAAGCAGCTGCTCGCCAACTATGCCGATGTACCTGAGAACCTGATTCAGGCGATTGTAGAGAGCAACCGCACCCGCAAGGATTTCATCGCCGACCGCGTGCTGAACATGGCCGGCTACTACGATTATGCCAACCAGAACAACTTCAGCGAGGAGGAAGAGAAGCCTTGCACCATCGGCGTATACCGCCTCACGATGAAGAGCAACAGCGACAACTTCCGCCAGAGCAGCATACAGGGTGTGATGAAACGCATCAAGGCAAAGGGCGCGCAGGTCATCATCTACGAGCCTACGCTGAAAGACGGAACCACCTTCTTCGGAAGCCGCATCGTAAACAACCTGGATGCCTTCAAGCAGCAGAGCCAGGCCATCATCGCCAACCGGTATGACAAATGCCTGGATGATGTGGAAGAGAAGGTTTACACCCGCGATATTTTCAGAAGAGACTGATTTGAGTTAATAGTTAATAGTTGAACGTTAACAGTTGAAAGCTGAAGACAGAAGACGGAAAATAGGAAACAATAATATTTATAATAAAGAGAAAAATAAGAAATGGCAAAATTAGTAATCAATTCCTACGAGGAATTTGCATCTCACCTCGGTGAGAAGTTAGGAGAATCAGACTGGTTGCAGATTGACCAGGACCGTATCAACAAGTTCGCAGACGCTACACTCGACCCACAGTGGATTCACGTAGACGTAGAGCGCGCCAAGGTAGAGAGCCCTTACCACAGCACCATCGCTCACGGTTACCTCACCCTCTCTGTACTCCCATACCTCTGGCAGCAGATTATCGAGGTAAATAACCTCAAGATGCTCGTAAACTACGGCATGGACAAGATGAAGTTCGGCCAGCCAGTCATCACCGGTTCACGCGTGCGCCTGGTAGCCACTCTCCACGACATCCAGAACATCCGTGGCATCTGCAAGACCAGCATCAAGTTTGACATCGAAATAGAAGGTCAGCGCAAGCCAGCCCTCTCAGGCATCGCTTCTTTCCTCTACTATTTCAACAACTAAAAAATGGCAGCAGGTAAATGGATAGGTGGTGTGCTCGGCTTCATCACAGCCGGTCCGCTCGGAGCCCTGGCAGGTTATGCCCTCGGTTCGCTCTTTGATCACGGACTGAATGCGGTAAACCGCGACGGCGACCACCATTACAACAACGCCTACGATGCCTACAGCGGCCGCCAGAGCTACGGCCGCCAGCAGAGCTATGAGGGAGAGCGAAACTCCTTCATGTTCTCGCTGCTGGTGCTCAGTTCCTACATCATCAATGCAGATGGCAAGATTATGCATTCTGAGATGGAGCTGGTGCGCCGCTTCCTGCGTCAGAATTTCGGCGAGGCTGCCAAGCAGCAGGGCGAGGAAATCCTTCTCAAACTCTTTGAGCAGCAGAAGCAGATGGGCATGCAGCAGTACCGTTCGGTGATACAGGACAGCTGCCACCAGATACGTGCCAACATGATGTATGAGCAGCGCCTGCAGTTGCTCAATTTCCTCGTCATGATAGCCAAGGCCGATGGAGTTGTGAATCCTCAGGAGATTCAGGCGCTCAAGGAGATGGCCATCCACATGGGACTTTCTGCCGAGGATGTAGACCAGATGCTGAACCTGGAGAGCGGGGCTTCTTCAACAGGCAGCCTGGATGATGCCTACCGTGTTCTGGGCATCAGTCCTGACGCCTCAAACGATGAGGTGAAGGCCGCTTACCGCAAGATGGCGCTCAAGCATCATCCTGACAAGGTAGCAGCGCTGGGCGAAGATGTGCGCCGTGCAGCCGAGAAGAAATTCCAGGAAATCAACGACGCCAAAGACCGCATCTACAAGGCACGAGGACTCTAGATTTCAGATTAGGATATTACAAAGGAGTTAAGACTGATTGTCCCTAGCTGCTTGAAAACAAAAAAAATAAAGGCTCGCCAAGCAATTTTGGCGAGCCTTCATTGTATCTTTTAATCCTCATCCTCAGTCTTTTTTCTGCGGATAGAGCGCTTGCGCTTTGGCTTCTCCTCTGTCTTAGGAGACTCAATCTTAACACCAGCCAATTCTGGGTCGATGAGGATACGGCCACAATACTCACAAGGGATAATCTTCTTGTGCATCTTGATGTCGAGCTGGCGCTGAGGTGGAATCTTGTTGAAGCAACCGCCACATGCGTCACGCTGCACGTAAACGATACCCAAACCGTTGCGGGCACCATTACGGATGCGCTTGAAGCTCTGGAGCAAACGTGGCTCAATCTTCTTCTCGAGCTCGAATGCCTTCTCCTTCAAATTCTCCTCCTCCTCACGGGTCTCAGCCATGATAGACTCAAGCTCAGAACGCTTCATTACCAAGCCCTTCTCGCGGTCAGCCTTCTGGTCCTCAGCCTTGTGAAGGTCGTACAGACGCTCGTTAATCATCTGCTGAGCCTCACGAATCTTCTTGCTGCAAAGCTCGATTTCCAGCTCCTGGAACTCGATTTCCTTGCTCAAAGTATCATACTCGCGGTTGTTGCTTACCATTTCGAGCTGCTTCTTGTAACGCTCCACGCTAGCCTGAGCATCCTCAATCTCGTGCTGCTTCTGATTAATGGCGCGGTCAAACTGCTCAATATCGGTCTGGATTTTCTCGATACGGGTGGTGAGACCAGCAATATCGTCTTCCAAATCCTGAACTTCGAGAGGCAACTCACCTCTCAACGCACGCTTTTCATCAATTGCAGACAAGGTGGTCTGAAGCTGATAGAGAGCCTTCAATTTCTCTTCCACTGTCAAATCTGTAGGATCTTTCTTTGCCATAATTCCTTATTTAAATGTTAAATGTTTAATGTTAAAGTTAAAATTGGGCTTGCGCCCTTCCAGCCATCTTATAAACTGAAGTTATAAATACAAAATCGGATTCGTATTTATCTCCGAGATGCAGCATTTGGCATCAGGGAAATTCTCCTGGATGATGCTGCGGAAGATTTCGCCCGTAAACTGCTCACTCTGATAGTGGCCGATGACGCAGATCTGAATCTCCTGCTCGTGGCCGAAATACTCGTGGTAGCTCATCTCGCCCGTGATGAAGGCATCGGCACCCGCCTTGATGGCTGCGTCGAGCAGAAAAGCACCCGATCCGCCGCAGAGCGCCACCTTCCTGATAGGACGACGGAGCAACTGGTTGCACTGCACGCACTCCACGCCAAACCGCTCCTTGAGCATCAGCACCAGGTCATCGGCAGCCATATCCTCAGCCACCTCTCCGATGACGCCCTCGCCACCTTTCACGCCGTCCACTTCCTTCTCGCCAGCAAAGAACTGCACGTTTTCCAGTCCCAGTTTCTCGGCAATCTTGAAGTTCACGCCGCCCGCAGCCGCATCCATGTTGGTATGCATTGCCACGATGGTAATATCATTCTTAATCGCCTTGCGCACGGTACGCTGCACGTAGTTCTCGTCCGAGATTCTCGCCAGTTTGCGGAATATCAGCGGATGATGGCTCACGATGAGGTTGCAGCCCTTCTGGATAGCCTCTTCAACCACAGCTTCAGTAACGTCAAGACACAACAATGCCCCTGACATTTCTACCGCCTCTGTCAATCCAACTTGCAGGCCGGCATTATCATATCCTTCCTGCAAGGGCAGAGGCGCGTAATGTTCAAGGGCATCAACTACCTGTTTAATTTTCACGCTCCTATTCAATATTTTATTTTTTAGACTGCAAAGTTACTCATTTTTCCCCGATTTTATCTCCATACAGCCCTCCGTTTAAACTTTTTTAATATAAAGTTTCGCTTTTGCGCAAAATATTTCATAAAAACAGCCGATAGTTGTAGATTTTTTATTAATTTTGCAAGCATACTTCATAAAAGCAGAACGGAGCCCGTCCCCAAGGAAAGGTTCCCGATGACGAACAGAGTATAATAAATTGGTATAGAACATCATATAATAAAAATGGTATAGCTTATGCATCAATCTACATTACCTTGCGATTTCGCACTCCCTGCCGAATGGGAGCCACAGAGCGCCATCATGCTCACATGGCCACATGCCGGCACCGACTGGAAGCCGTATCTGCCTGAAATTACAGATACTTATCTCGAACTGGCAGATATCATCACGCGCTACGAGCAGCTGCTTGTGGCCACACCCGATGTGCCCGCCACCCGATACCAGCTCAAGAAAAAGCTCTCTGCCGAGCAGATGAGCCGCGTGCTGCTCTACGAGGTGGAAAGTAATGATACCTGGGTGCGCGACCACGGACCCCTCACCATGGTGCTGCGCAGAAAGCAGAACACCTGGATGGTACCTTACCGCATACTCGACTTCAAGTTCAACGGATGGGGCGAAAAGTTCAGATGGGAGAAGGACAATGCCATCACCCTGAAACTATACTATCAGGCAGCCTTCAATGCCGATATTGAGAACCACCAGGGCTTCGTGCTCGAAGGAGGAAGCATCGAGAGCGACGGAAAGGGTACGCTCTTCACCACCTCACAGTGCCTGCTGGCGCCTCACCGCAACCAGCCGCTCGACCACGACAGCATCGACCATCTGCTGCAGACTTTCTTCCAGCTCAAGAGAGTCGTCTGGCTGGATCACGGCAATCTGATTGGCGATGATACCGACGGCCACATCGACACCATCGTGAGAGTGGCTCCGCACGACACCTTATTATATGTAGGCTGCGACAATCCGGAAGATGAGCAGTATGAGGACTTCCAGGCGCTGGAAAAGCAGCTCAAGAGCCTCTTTACCTGGGAGGGATATCCATACCGCCTGCTCAAACTGCCGATGCCCGACCC
This sequence comes from Segatella copri, assembly GCF_019127135.1. Lineage (GTDB taxonomy): Bacteria > Bacteroidota > Bacteroidia > Bacteroidales > Bacteroidaceae > Prevotella. The sequence continues at coordinate 9,394 of NZ_JAHOEA010000059.1, forward strand.
AATCTATGATGAGGGCGACTGCCTCACCACCAACCCTGAGAGCGAGGGAGACCGACTGCCAGCCACCTACGCCAACTTCCTGATACTCAACAAGGCTGTGATTTATCCAACCTATAATCAGCCAGAAAAGGACGAAGAGGCACGCAAGCAGATTCAGCTCGCCTTCCCCGACCGCGAAATCATCGGCGTAGATTCGCAGACCATCATCCGCCAGCATGGCAGCATCCACTGCATCACCATGCAGCTTCCTGAAGGAGCCCTCAGAGACTCAACATCAACATTTAACATTTAACATTCAACATTAAAAATTAAATATGAAAGTCGGTTTATTACAACTTCATAATACGGCAAATATCGCCAACAACAAGCAGCGCCTGGCAGAAGGCATCATCGACCTCGCCCATCGCGGCGCAGAGCTCATCGTGCTTCAGGAACTTCATAACTCCCTCTATTTCTGTCAGGTAGAGGATGTTGACCTCTTCGACCTCGCAGAGCCTATTCCGGGCCCTTCAACCGATTTCTACGGCAAGCTTGCCAAGGATCTCGGCGTCGTCATCGTCACCTCCCTCTTCGAGCGCCGCGCTCCGGGTCTCTACCACAATACAGCGGTAGTGATGGAGAAGGATGGAAGCATAGCCGGAAAATACCGCAAGATGCACATCCCCGACGATCCTGCCTACTACGAGAAGTTCTATTTCACACCGGGCGACCTCGGTTTTCACCCTATCCAGACTTCCGTAGGCAAGCTCGGCGTGCTGGTTTGCTGGGACCAGTGGTATCCCGAAGCAGCCCGTCTGATGGCGCTGCAGGGAGCCGAAATGCTCATCTATCCTACCGCCATCGGCTACGCTACCTATGATACCGAGGAGGAGCAGCAGCGCCAGCGCGAGGCGTGGACTACCGTAATGCGTGGCCATGCCGTAGCCAACGGATTGCCGGTCATCGCCGTAAACCGCGTAGGTTTCGAGCCTGATCCTAGCGGTCAGACCGAGGGCATCCAGTTCTGGGGCAGCAGTTTCGTAGCCGGTCCTCAGGGCGAGCTCTACTACCGTGCCAGCGATCAGGAAGAAGAGAGCCTGGTGGTAGATATCGACCTGAAGCACAGCGAGAATGTGCGCCGCTGGTGGCCATTCCTCCGCGACCGCCGCATCGAGAACTACGGAGATATCACCAAGCGATTTATTGATTAAACCAAGTTTCGCAAGCGGTTTAAGTACGGGCGGCCCAAAAGCTCCAGAAGCAGCACGCCCTGAAAGGGCAGAAGCTCCTAGCCCAGGGCAGCGCCCTGGGTATAATGGCAATCAGCAAGACGCCCTGTAAGGGCAAAAGCCTTCTGTTTTGCCTGGAGTTTTAAAGCTTTTGCCCTTACAGGGCGACAGGTTTGCGTCCGTATTAACCCAGGGCGCTGCCCTGGGCTAGGAGCTGCTGCCCTTTCAGGGCGTATGGGGCTTACATTCAAAAAGCTTAATATATATAAGGTATAGATTTTCAGGATAAATGAAGAATTTGGAAGTGATGGTGATACTTTTCATCATCGTGATTTTAGGTTACGTCGCCTGCAAATTGGGATATATGGGCGACAAGTTTGACAAGAAGTTATCCAGCATGGTGGTAGATATCACCTGTCCTCTGCTGGTGCTCTCGTCAGTAATGGGCGATGAGCTGCCCGACCGCACGCTCATTCTTCCCCTTCTGGGCGTAGGTTTCCTTACCTACATCCTTTTGCTGGTATTCGGTTTCTGGGTACCGCGTCTCATCACTCGCAATCATGATGACCAGGGCATGATAGGTTTTGCGCTGATGTTCGCCAACGTAGGTTTCATCGGCTACCCTATCGTTTCGAGCATATTCGGTCCGAAAGCCATTTTTTATGCAGCCTTGCTCAACATGCCAAACACCTTTTTTATTTTTACGGCAGGTGTCATGCTCATCAAGGGCGAGTACAGCATCAAGCAGTTCAATCCTAAGGTACTGTTTTCTCCGGCTCTTCTGGGTGCCTTCGTTGCCGCCATTCTGGTAGCCTTCGGGGTACATACGCCTGATATCATTGCGCGTCCGGTAACGATGGTGGGCAACATTACGGTTCCTGCAGCCCTGATGATTATCGGTTCCTCGATGGCTAAGTTGCCGGTGAAGGAGATTATCGGCAGTCCTAAGGTATACCTCTCCTCGTTCTTGCGTCTTGCTGTAGTTCCTCTGAGCATTTATTTTCTGTTCAAGGTATGTGGTGTAAGCGATCAGGTCAACGACATCAATACGGTTGTCATTGCGATGCCCGTAGCCAGTTTCGGCACGATGTTTTGTCTGAAATACGGCCGCAATCCTTCGCTCATCACCGAGATGACGTTCATCACCACGGTTGGCAGCATCATCACCATCCCGCTCATCACCCTCCTCTTTTCGTAATGCAGGAAGGGTGAAATGCCTGGCGTACTTGCGTATCTTACTGCAAAAATCCCCTGATGCTACAGAGAGCACCAGGGGATTCTTATCTTTTAATTGTAATAATCAACACTCAACATTCAACACTCAACATTACTTCGCGCTGATTTTCTTTCCATTCTGGATATAGATACCCTTCTTCATCGCCTCAGTTATGCGGCGGCCGTTCAGGTCATAAATCGCCTTATTGCCTGTTTCCTTATCCAATGTTACAGAATGGATGCCGGTAGGCTCCAGATCCTCTACCACATTATCAAAGTATTTAATCCAGTTCTTGGTGTATTGATGAGCCTCATATTTCGCCTTGCTGCCCGGATAGAGATGCAGCGTACGATACAACTGACTGCTCTTGCTGGCAAATACACACCAGCTTATCCAGTAAGGAGCCTCCTTATGCCGCATATATACATCCTTCAATTCGAAGCAGGCAAAGAATGTGTTGCGGCCGAACTCCTTTATTGTCTCAGGCAAATCTATCTCCTTCAGTTTGGTTGCCCTGAAAGCATTGAAGCCTAACTCCCTGACACCGGCTGGCATCTTGAAATGCTCCAGAGTGGCATTGCCTTCAAATGCATATTTAGGAACCATATCAGCCTTGCTGTCTTCATAAGCCATCACCTTGGCACCGCTCAGGTCGATGCTCTTAAACTTATGACTCGCCAACTCATCAAAGTCGCGCTTGTCAATCTCGCCGTTTACCTTGATATTTCTGTATACATAATAGTCAGGATTTCCGTTAGCAAGTGCTTGCTTCAGCATTCCAGCCCCCATCAGGTTGATTGTGGTATCCTTTTCCTGATAGCTGCGATAAGTCTTAACCTCAAGGGTATAAACCGGTTTGGTACCAAAGAAAGAGTTTGCCTTTTCTTCACCCAATTTTACATTTTCAACAGTATTACCATCCAAATCAACAAAATATTTTGCAATACCAGTCTCTATATTCAGATGATAATAATGAGTGGTTCCGAGGATAGGTTTGCCCTTATAAGTAGGATTATACCATCCAGCACCAGCAGGCTTATAAGAGGCTCCTTCACCCAAAATCGTCTTTACCTCATACGTAAGAGGCTCATATCCCGTTGCAGGCAGACGCATTCTCTCATAGGAAGGATCATACAGTTCAATATACTCTTCAGAACCATTTTCTTTAGCCATAATAGCCAAATAATCACCAGGTTCAGCATCAACTGTACTCTTTGAATAGAAAGTATAGCTAGGGTAATAAGAACCTACCTTAAATTCATTAAAGGTATCAGTACATACGATTTCCCGAATCTCTCCCTTAGCATTCATCAGAGCTACTACAACCTCTCCGGTAAACGCATGATCTCCATTATTTGCGATAGGCAAAGAATAAACATTAAACTTCTGTCCCTTCTTCACATCGGTAATATTCATATTCAGTACCTGCATCAGACCATCGTACTTCAAGAATCCCAAACTTGAAACTTTCTCCTTTCCATCAGATGGCTGCAGACCGATTACTGCCGTCTGTCCTATATTATATTTATCGCCCGTTGGCTTTCCTGCGCTTTCCGGATTCAGGGCTCCTATCTGGTAGAAGCCATTACAATAGCCGCCCCAGCCCCAGTTTACGCTGAAGCTTTCGTCCTTGTATCCGTCGATGATGAAGGAATGGCCGCCAGCCGAAGCATCGGAAGCAGAATAGAGAATCGGACGGTTGGCATCAATCTCGCCACGCAGTTTCGCATTCCATGCCTCAGCCTCCATATCATCTATTGACGCCAGATACGTAAGCTTGCTGTAGCCGAAATACGTCTGCAGGGCAGATATCATATTACCGATATACGCACCACTTCCGTTCTTAGCATACTGCATCTCCACAGCCACACCGAGGTCTGCCATCAGTCTTGCTACGCCGTCGAAAGCGGCATCGTTTGTGCCGTCATATTTAGCAGGCATGCTTGCCCAATCATAATCGTGCTCGAAATTGGCAGTCAGGGTCTTGCCGTTCCAGGTATAAGAATGGCTTCCGGTACCCTTGACAGGATGGCCGTGGTGCTTCATCACGATGGCTCCAGCCGTTGCTACACAGCCTGTTACATAGTTGTTTGGCGTATACTTGTTGAAAGGAGCATACTGGTTCCATTCTGCGGTTTTGAGCAGTTTTTCGCCTGTAAAAGCGGCTCTCGTGGCAGTCCGGTTCGCTACATAATTGTCGCCCAGCGCTGCAATCTGCCGTTCATAGCTCTTCAGCAGGTCCTTCAGTCCGTCAGGCAGATTTTCGGCATCAAATGATCCCGTTGAGGTATAGCCCAATACTGGCGTTACGGCATCATCACCAGCGATAATGACGAATCCGCCTGCGTCGTTATTGAATACATAGTAAGCATCTGAGCGCGATGCGGTAGTGGCCGCCCTGCTCTTCGCCTTTGCCTTCTGCGGCATCTGTTTTCCCCAGAAACTGTAGGCCTGTTGCTGAGCCTGCCATTGTGTGATTCGCTTGGCCTGCAGAGAAGAGTATCCCAGAGCCAGCAACAATACCAATAGGAATTGGAAGTGTAATAGTCGCTTCATAAGTTCTTATCTTTAAAGGGTTATTATATAATATGTATAGTTCTTAGAAATTTCTTCTTTTGCAAAGATAATGTTTTTTTAAATGCCACGCAAGTTTTATGCCCTCTTTTTTCGCCCCGCTCCCCACTTTTTTACGCAATGACACCTTTTTTACGCATTGAACGATAAAATAAGTCTCCATTTTTTCGTTATTCCCCGATTTTTGCCTTATCTTTGCAAATAGATTTGGAATGAAGCAATCCTTTTGCCAATAATATAAATTAGAAAAAAATGAAGATAAACAACAGTACGAAGAAAAGCCTGCTGATCATCGCACTCGCAATGGCCAGCACTACTTACCAGACACAGGCCGCCCCGATAGAACATATCGGCGACAGATACATCATGCATGTTCCTGAAATGGAACTCACAGGCGAAGAATCACTCCTCGATGTGCTCATGATGTGCCCGGAAGTCATCTCGCTCGACGGCAACAACATCATCGGCGGAGATCCATTCGCCAACCTCTACGGCAAGTTCGTCATCCGTATCGACAACCAGGAATACGGACTCGATTACGCCACCTTCCTCCACCATTTCAAGGCTCGGGAGATTGAAACCATCAAGGTGTGCCAGAACGCCGAAGTGATGAAGGGATGCAGCAGTCTGAAGAAAGTCATCGACATCACACTGCGGAAGAAGGAGAACGGAACCACCGGCAGATGGGGACTCTTCGGTGATACCTACGGCGGCGCAAAAGGCATCGTCAGCGTCATCAGCCAGCAGGATAAACTCCGTGTGCTCAGTCATGTAGAAGGCAACTTCCAGCGCACCTCCAGCAGCGATAAGGATGCCTACCAGGGCATCTCAGGAACCACCGTGAACCACTACTCCCACGAGGGTGCCAAACTCAATCTGCTCTGGACACCTACCGCGAAGGATGTGCTCGAAATTGATGCGATGCAGACCTACACCCGCAACCATTTCACCCACACCCCAGCCGATTACGTGCGCGCCTATCATCTGCAGGCCGACTATACCCGCACGCTCGCCGACAACGGCTCCAGCATCCTCTTTACCCTCGGTGCCGAGCATATCAGCGACAACGGACGCACGCTGGAAGAAACCCAGACTGCGCCCTACCAGAACCACTCCACCTACCCCTTCATGGTGGTAGAATACGCCACTCCGGTCGTCACCTCCAATCTCTGGATTACGGCTGGTTTCGAGGGCGGTCTCTCCATCGAGAAGAACTGCATCGCCGGTTACACCAACCATTCCAACTACCAGGACTTCTACGCCCAGCTGGATTACAACATCGGCAAGTGGGGATTCATGGCAGGTGACCGCTTCCGCATCATCAACTTCCGTCCTAAGCAGATTGCGCCGGAAGAACACTGGAAGCATACCACGCGCAACCATATCTACTCGGCGAGCGCCTATTACAGTTTCACGCCGGGTCATACCCTGCAGGCCACCTACTGCCGCCGCATCTTCAATCCCGAGTTTGGCGATTTCGTTACCGCGGGCGATATGGAGGGTGCCTGGCAGCCGGTTTATACCGCCGATATCGGCAACAGCATGGCGAATGTGGTAGAGCTCAAGCATACCTACAGCCGCCCTGCCTTCGTGCTCAGCACCTCGGTGAAGAACATCCACCAGCATCGGCTCAGCACCATCCACGACAATACGCTCGGCATCGGCACCACCGCCTTCTGGCACAAGGGCATCCTTCGCCTCACAGCCGGAGTCAACTACTTCTGGCAGCGCAGCGAAACCCCTTCTGAGGAGGCTCAGCAGCGCAATGCAGAGTACAATCATTTTGCCGTGTTCAAGTTGGCACCGCAGCTCACAATGGCCGATGGCTGGCGCTTTACGGGCAACCTCATCTGGTGTACCCGCCGCCGCAGCGAAGCCTACACCCCGGCTAATCTCTATGCCGAGGTGGGGGTATACAAGAATCTGGGCAAGCACTGGACGCTCGAAGGCCGCTTCCACGATATGGCGAGCCAGCACTTCGGCAACCGCGCTGCCACCATCGGCTGCACGTATTACTTTTAACATATCAGGAAGTTAAAGGAGTTAAGGAGTTAAGACGTATGTCTTGCTGCTTAAAAAACTACACCAAAAAGACTATTGTCTTAACTCCTCAGCGACCGTAGGGAGCGATAACTTCTTTAACTCCTTTAACTCCTGAACTTGCGAAAATTACTTTTAACAATCTTTTTCTAAATCAGATGCAAGATTTCTGTTCCTTTCTCATTTTCTTATCAGAAAGTGAAACAATAAAAGAAAGGAACATTATATATGAGAAAAATTGATTTCAAGAAGATCGGGCTGGCAGCGATGATGCTCCTGTCGGCCCTCACATTCCAGTCATGTGATAGCGATAACGATACCGACTGGGACCGCGTTTTCCCTAACGCACTGGTAACCGTGAAGAAGAGTGGCGATGCCTGCTATCTGCAGCTCGACGACAACACCACGCTGCTCGCCAAGAACCTGAAACCAACCATCTTTGATGGCAAGGAGGTTCGTGCCCTCGTCAACTACTCCCAGACCTCGGAGAAGAGCGAGATATACAACCAGGTGATTCACGTCAACTGGATAGACAGCATCCTGACCAAGAAGCCAGTTCCATCGCTCGGTTCAGATATCGAGAACAGCAAGAAGTATGGCAACAGCCAGGTAGAAATCGTGCGCGACTGGGTAACGGTGGCAGAAGATGGCTATCTCACCCTCCGTTTCCGTGCTCTCTGGGGCGGTCAGAAGGTGCATTACATCAACCTCGTTACGGGCGTGAATCCTGAGAATCCTTACGAGGTAGAGCTCCGTCACAATGCCAATGGCGATCCTCAGAACTACGTGCGTGATGCCCTTGTAGCGTTCAATCTGAACGATGTCGTGCCTGATACAGAAGGCAAGACAGTGAAGCTCACCATCCGCTGGCGTTCCAGCCAGGGCTACAAGAAGGTAGATTTCGATTACTGTTCGCGCAAGCCTATCAGCAGCCCGAAGATGCTCGAAGGATACAGCCAGGAAGGAAGAGACATCCGATAAACGAAGAAGAAAAACAGATAAAACAAAAGCCCCGATGCATCATGCACCGGGGCTTTTTTAGTTGATAGTTTATAGGGGGTTAACGCCGTAAAGCAAGGCTGCCCTATCAACTATTAACTATAAATTATTACCTAACCGAAAGGGGGCTAAGGTTCTTTTTACTTTTTTACCTTTAAAAGCTGCTGCAGCTAGTTACACCGAGTGTGGTAGCGATAGCTGTGAGAAAGGAGATTGCAATTTGCAAAATTGTTTTCCAGGTACTTGTTTTCATAATCTTTAATTTTTAAATGTTAAGTGTTTACTTTTTTAATGTTAAATGTTAAATGTTAACTTGGTGGGGTGCGCAAGGCCGTTTGGCGGGCTTGCGCTTCCCCTGTCAGGCGTTAGCCCATGTTGCCGGCGTCACCTTCAGTTCCGCCGCCTTCCTGAGAACCGCCGCCCTGGGTATTGTCACCGGTTGTGCCAAAACCACCCTGGTTAGTGCCGGAGCCACCCTGGTCAGTGCCACCACCGGTGGTACCACCGCCTGCCTCATCAGTGCCGGTATAACCGCCGTACTCCTGAATCTTGCACTTCTTGCGAAGTTCCGAGTTGCTCCAGCTTTTCATGTTACGTACAATCAAATGCACGCCCTCCACGCTGGCAGCAGTTACCTTCTCCTTGGTATCCTCCGCCTTCGAAGTCATACCGATGGAGAACAGACCGAGATCAGAGAGACGCACGCTCTTGCCATCGAGAATCAACTCCTGCAGATGGTCGAGAGCATCCATCAGCACACCGTGAATAGTACCACGAGAGTAAGGCGAACCGTGGTCAGAGATGTGCGATACGAATCCCTCGAAATCCACCTCGCGGTCGGTTACAGCAGTGGCATACCACTTTTTCTTACCAGCGTTCTCGCCGCTCTGTGGTGTACGCTGCAATTTACGATACTTCAATGTTCCTTTCTGTTCCATGATGTTAAATTATTAAAGGGTTAATATAAATGTTATTGACTGATATTCAGTTATTATCTTACTTCGAATCACGATGCAAAGGTACGGCAATTTTCTGATATTACCAAATTTCACCCTGCAGAGTTATGTTAAACGGATTTAACACTTCGAGCGCATCCGGTTAATCTTACCAACTCATAATTTATCGGGCGAGAAAACTATATTTTGTAAAAAGTTTTTCTATGCTTTCTTACTCCGAAAACAGCAGGAAGCAAGAATTCATCCATCAATACCTCCACCTTCCCCAACCCCAAAAGTGTGACAGTTGTGACAGTTGTGACAGTTTTCAGCGCCTACCCCCACCTCCCACTCTTTAGAGGTAACTTATTATATATATAACTATATATATAATAAGTTAAATATAATAATAACAATTTGAAAGCAGCCCGAGTTCATATACCCCTCCGCTGAAAACTGTCACAACTGTCACAACTGTCACAACTGTAACGCTCTCTCAATCCTTCTCCTCTCCTTCTCCCTCCATCCAGTTTTGTAAAGAAAAGAGGAATATTAGGGTCCGCTAGGCGTTCTCCCTCACCTCTAAGCAACTCGTCAGCTGCCGAAACGTAAAAGTGCGGCTCATGTTGCCTTCAACCACCTTGCAGAGATAGAACAAGGCTGCATTTATGGTGTCGCATTTGGAAACAATTAACATAGCCGATGATTTCGATACAAAATAAATCTTTTCTCACGAAAACACAAAAGAAAAAGCCCAAAAACTTGCAGAAAAGAGAAATTGTGGTTTAACGATTTTAGTTGACCACTTTTAGCTTTATTTGTAAGACGAGTTGA
>NZ_JAHOEA010000005.1 GCF_019127135.1 Segatella copri
AAAAGCCCCGACTGTAATCACTACAGCCGAGGCCTAACCTTATTTATATTATAATCACAACGATTGATTCTATTTAAGCGTACTTGAGATTTTTCATACATTACATAAAAAAATCGAAAGCAGAGCAACTTAAGCCAAGATACCATCAAAAGTTATCTTGATTTGTTGCAAGATGCATTTCTGATAGAGAAATCTGTAAGATATGACATCAAAGGCAAAAAGTATATTAGCACACCCTCCAAATATTATTTCTCAGACTTAGGACTGCGAAATGCACGGCTCAATTTTCGACAAACAGAATTTACGCACCTATTGGAGAACGCCATCTACAATGAGTTAAGACTCAGAGGTCTATCTGTAGATGTTGGTCAAGTTCCAATCAGCAAGACAGATGCAGATGGCAAACGCAAGCAATCTATGCTCGAAGTAGATTTCGTATGCAACCAAGGATTCAAGAGGTACTATATTCAAGTTGCATATGCTTTGCCCACCCAAGACAAAATAGACCAAGAAATGAACTCTCTTCTGAAAATTAAAGATGGATTTACTAAATATGTCATTGTTGGAACTCCAACACCAACATATCAAAATGACGACGGAATCATTATTATGAACGTCTATGATTTCTTGATGAATTCAAATAGTCTCAATATATTATAATTGCTGTGACAGAGCAAAGAAAAAGCCCCGACTGTAGAACGACAGCCGAGGCTTTACCTTATAGTTGTTCACCAAGTCTGGATAATAATACTCATCATCTATTACTATTCGCTTTTGACGAGACTCAAAACAGAAGCCTTTACCTAGCTCCAAGATAAATTCTTGCAAATGAGTAATCAAAGCATCCTCTATATCCTGTTCTGTAACGACCTCTTGAGCCCTCAATCCCAAGAATTCAAACGTAAAAGGCTCTCGAATCTGCAATTCATTAGAATCATGCCCTTTCATACCAGGAAGAGACAACATCTTTTCGGGATTAGTACTAATACCAGCTCGAACATAGAGATTGGTACTTATCTGTCGACGCAACTCACGAACAGACCAAGTACACTTGATGCACTCCTGTTCGTAGAAGTAACGAGCAAGGGGATCGTCTATCGCCATAATCTCACGTATATGACTATAGGATAGCCTTGAAATCAAAATAGCTCCCGGGGTCATAAAATTATGAGACGCTGTCGCACTTTTTCTAGCTATAAACTTGATTCCCTCAGATTTATGCGACGCTGTCGCACAAATTCCTTTATCCTTAATAAAATTCATAGGAGCTAGATTATCTGCCATCTGAGGATAAAGATTATAAAACTTTCGTGCCCATTGGAACAAAGTCACATTTAGACCTTTACGTTCCACCTTTTCCTCCAACTTCTTAAGAAGACGCGAACCATACTCAGCACGGTCTTTACCATGCTGTTCAAACTCCACGATATAATAGCCAATGAGCCAATTGCGCATCGTTTGCATACGATTGATAGCTTTGACGGCACAAGTTTGTGCTGCATCATGAGTACTTTGAATCACATGCGTCAACTCCACGAAAGAGTGTTCTCCATGCTTCCAATCATCAACAGGAAGTTCCATCCCATCATGATTATAAATAATAGAATCTTTTGCCATAGCAGCCAACATTTAAACCATTCCGCAAATGTACGACAAATAATTGAATATACCAAACATTTCGGATAAAATTTCAGCATAGGGCAAAAAGAAAAGCCCCGACTGTAATCACTACAGCCGAGGCCTAACCTTATTTATATTATAATCACAACGATTATTTCACATACCTATTTTGCCTTTTTCTTGAAGACATAGTACCATCCGGTACTACCATCAGATTGACAAGCTGCTAAAACAAGCTCGTCATTAGATGCTACCAAGACATAATACTTTTGGAAAGCAGCATCACCTTCATTCACATTTACACCCATAGGAATAACAAACTTATCATTTGTTACTGTTGGGAATGAGATAGTACCCTTATCCCAAGAAGCATCCTTGTGCTCAAGCACATTCACCTTGATAGGAAGTGTTGTACCATCACCATTAGTTGCTGTCTTGGAATTGGTATCAATGGTAAAGTAAGCATGAGTACCGCTACGCTTTACACCGCCAGCTTTGCTACTGCCTTGACCCTCGATGTCTGTGTATGATACAGTCCACCACTGAGGACCGGTACCGCTTCCGAATTGACCATTGCCCCAAACACCAGAAGCCTTTTCGTTCCACTCCCATGTGGTTGTACCATCACCATCTTTACCACCTGCGAGATACTCAAGAAGCTCTGGCTTGGTAGTCAAAGACTCAACATCGAAAGAACCAGCATTGTAAGTCTCCTGAGTGCCATCTGCCTTGGTATAAGTCAAGGTTATATCATATTTACCTTCCTCAACAACCATCAGCTGATCGCCATTCAGAGTAGCCGTACCAGCAGCCTCATCAGTGCCTTCCTTGGTAATAGCCCAATCAGAAAGCACGCCGTTACCATTCTCAACTTTGAAGACATTACCCTTCTTGCCTTCCTTGATTTCCTGAATCACCTTTACCTTGCCTGCATCAAAAGCAGTACCGAACTGTACAGACTGACCAGCGAACTCGCCTACAGTAGAAGTATAATTACCCTCAGAACCAGTTACGCAGAGACGCTTCTGAAGTTCTGCAGAGAGATAAGTAATCTCATCCACGTTCACCGTGAAGTCCTTGGTAAAGTCAACAGCCACGTTCTTGCAGTGCATAGTAACGGTATTGGCACCTACCTTGGTAACATAGATGGTATCGTATGCCTTGGAAGAAGTTACCGTACCTTCAGCCAACTGGTCAGCAGTCCACTGGCTTGTGATAGGAGAATGATTCTCAATGATGATACGGTTGCTATTCTTACCATTCACCTGAACAGGTGTTACCTTCGCCTCTACGCTCTCAGCTGTTACATTCTCAGAGAATCCTGTGCTGCCTGAATCGGTAGAAGGATCACAAGAAGTATAAAGCAATGTCAGCATAGACAATGCAAAAAATATCTTTTTCATATACTTATTCATTTAAAAGATTAAAGAATTGATTACTTCCAGCCCTGATATTCAGAATCAGCACCAGTCCAACCTTCATTCTGCTTTACGGTACCCAAAGCTACCTGAGTCTCAGGCATCTTCTGGAAACCGGCTGTAGCATTGTAACGGGCAGTATAACCTCCATTGTGTGGAGTATTCTTATCAGGCTGTCCGCAATAATAAACAGCAACACCATTCTGCTTCTCAAGAGCAGCTGCGGCAATATGCCAACGACGGAGGTCGTTCCAGCGGGTACCCTCGCAAGCCAACTCCCAACGGCGCTCGTTTCTCAAAGCTTCCTCAGAATAAGCTGCAATAGGGTTCAAACCTGCACGCTTACGCACCTCATTGATACCAGCCACATCCTTCTTCAACTCACTCTGCATCAACAATACGTCAGCGAAACGGATGAGTACCAGATCGTGGATGTTATTCAACTGCATATTCTCCTTTCCAGCTACATCCCAGTTGCCAGGATACATCACATTCTCGAATGTACAAGAATAGCCATCCTTCAACTGATCATTCTTACAAGAGATAGGAGCCCACTTCTTGGCATAGTAATCAGTTTCCTGAACGAAGTCTGCCCAACCACCTTTCTTATATGTCTCAACCTTAGACCAGTCCTGGACAGAAGCATCACGACGTGCATCATTAGGCTCGGCAGCAGCCCAATCCTTTACCAGGTTTGGAGCTACAGGACCAGCACCCCAACCCTGTCCGAATGGGAAGGTGTTGCCATAATTCTGACCACCACGAACACCAAAGTGAAGAGCGTAACCATTGGCATAACCGATAGTTGTATCCCAGGAAGCGAACTTATTGAACTTGATAGAGAACAAAGTCTCAGGATTCTGAGAAGCATCATCCTCAACCCACTTGAAGCCCTGACCCTTGGTATAATCATAATCTTCTACAGTGCATCTGTTGGTATAAGCCCAGAGATTCTGATACTTATCCACCAACTTGCGACCAGAGTTAGCCACACAGTCATCGATGGCTGTAATGACATTCTCCTTAGACAGAGTAGTTCCATCAGGAAGCTCAACAGAAGTCAGAGGATTGTAAGTAGTGCTGGTCAGATCAGCCAATGTAGAACCATTGCCAAAGAAGCCTGAGTAGAACAACCAGGCACGACCCAGCAGAGCTTCAGCAGCATACTTATCCACGTGGCCATCAGTGCTCTTAGTAGCAGGCAAGAGATCGACAGCATCACGAAGATCCATCAGAATCTGCTTCCAAGGGTCTTCAATATTACCTTGGGTGATAGCCTCAGAACCTGGCTTCAAACGCATAGGTACATTTCCGTACATAGAAGCCAACTCATAATAGTAGAAGGCACGCAGGAATTTAGTCTGACCCATCAATGACTTCTTGGTATCCTCATCCATAGAGGTGTTAGGAAGAGCCTCAATCAGGGTGTTGGCACGGTTGATACCCTTGTAACGAGCCTCATAGAACACATTGGTCATATCGGCATTGTAGTTACAGAGCAGATCATCTGCCTGCATCAACTTATCATTGACACCACCACCACCGAGCATATCATCACTAGCCAACTGGGCATAGTAAAGGAAGCTCATCTGAGGGTCTGCACAAACCTGGTTCAAATTCTGGTAAACACCAGCCAATACAGCCTCACCATCCTCCTTGGAAACAGGGAAGGTACTGGAAGATAACTCGCCAACATTCTGCACATCATTGATGTCGCAGGATGCCAAGCTAAGTACCGCCATGGCTGAAGCCAAAAATATATTTAACTTTTTCATTGTGAATTCAATTTTAGATTAGAACTTTACATTTACACCAACCATATAGGTACGAGGCTGAGGGTAGTTACCTACATCAACACCTGTTACCCATGAGTCTGAGCCGATAGCAGTACCATTCTCTGGATCCATACCCTTATAACCGGTAATGGTAAAGAGGTTCTGGGCAGCGAAATAGAGACGGAGCTGCTGGAATGGGCTGTTCTTCCAAATCTTGGTGAAATCGTAACCCACGGTCAGATTCTGAAGGCGGAAGTAGCTGGCATCCTCAATGTAAATATCAGAAATGGTCTGCCAGTTTGGACCTGCATTCATGTGGGCGAGCAAAGGATACTTGTTGGAAGTTCCCTCACCATGCCAGTAGTCATACACCTCTGTAGTGAAGTTCTCGTACTCACCATCGGTGAACTTGCGGAATGAACGAGCCACCTGCTGACCGAATGCTCCAAAGCCTGTTACAGAAAGGTCGAAGCCCTTGTAAGATGCACCGAGAGTAATACCCATGGTTACATCTGGATGTGGGTCACCAAGCTCTGTCTTATCATCATCATTGATAACGCCATCGCCAGTTACATCCACAAACTTCAAGTCGCCTGGCTTGATACCGGTACCCTGCTTAGAGTTAGCGGCATTACCCTTACAGTTCTTATCAAGATAAGCCTGAACATCTGCATCATTCTGCATCACACCTTCTGTCTTGTAGCCCCAGAAGTAACCGATAGGATGACCTTCCTCGAAACGAGCCATATAACCGGTATTCTGAGCCAAGAGGTCCTTACCACCATTGTTGTACTTCTGGTTAGACTTCACCTCTGTTACCTCATTGTGATTGTAAGCCATGTTCCAACCTACGTTGTACTGGAAGTCCTTGCCAATCTTATCGTTCCAAGAGAGAGAAAGCTCAATACCCTTGTTCTCAACAGTACCAGCATTCTTCATCTGGGTAGAGAAACCAGTTGTTGGATCTACAGGAACTGCAACCAGCAAGTCCTTGGTCTTCTTGTTATACCAATCCAAGGTGAAGCCCAGGCGTCCACTCAGGAAACGGGCATCCAAACCGATGTTCAACTGCTCTGAAGTCTCCCAAGTCAAATCCTCGTTAGACAGACGGGAAGGAGCTGCACCGGCAACATACTGATCAGGATTACCATTGAAGGTATAAAAGCTACTGGTATCGAATGCAAAAGCACTCTGCCACTGGAAGTTGTTAATGGTCTGTGCATTACCATTCTGACCCCAACCTGCACGAAGCTTCAAGAAATCAAGCCAGGAAGCTGTTTTAGCCATGAACTTCTCGTTAGAGATAACCCAACCTGCGGATACTGATGGGAAATAGCCCCAACGCTTACTACCTGGAGCAAACTTAGAATTACCATCGGCACGCATGATGGCTGAAAGCATATACTTCTCATTGAAGTTGTAGTTGACACGACCGAAGTAAGACATACTGCGAGAATCATCACAAGGAGTACCAGTAACGGCAGCAACATTATTATTCTTCATATAGGTCATGTAAGCATGAGTCATATCGCCAAACACCGAATTAGAAGATGTAGCATTCAAGGAGAAACCGAAGTCAGGACGGCTCTCACCATACTCTGTACCTACCAGGATGTCGAAGTTGTGCTTCTTCTGCAAGTCAAACTTATAACTCAAGGTATTTGTTGTACTCCATCCCCAACTTGTTCCAATCTGGTTTGTTGCCTTATCCTCTGTTCGGAAATAATCCGCATTGGTTCTGTTGGCATCGAATATAGGGAGGAATGTACGCCATGTCCAAGTATTCTGATTGTAATTCAACTGTCCACGGTAAACCAGATTCTTGATTGGCTGGATCTCCAAATAACCTGTAGCATGCAGATTCTGGTTGATACTCTTATTGTGACCAGACTGCTGGTTCAACATCTTATAGACTGGGTTTACTGAATATGAGTTGTAATTATCAATCCAGTTCTTCAAGTCCTCAGCCTTGGTATAGCTTCCATCTGCATTATACATAGGGATAGTAGGATTGGAACGAAGCATATTGGAAAGCTCATTGCTATACTGGTTACCAATCTGGATACCCTGGTTCTGCTTGTGCTGATAGTAGATATTCTCACCAATCTTCACTACATCCATACCCTTGTCATTGCGATAGATGACATGCTCTGAATTGATGCGGAAGGTGAAACGGCGGTAGTCAGACTTAACAACATTGCCAAACACACCATCCTGATACTGATAACCGGCACCCATAGAGAAGGTAGAACGGTCGGAACCACCAGTAACGTTCAGAGAATGACTCGTTGTAACGGCATTCTTGTTGCGGATTGCCTCTACCCAGTTGGTTCCTTCGTTAGAACCATCCATATAAGAGTTGTAGAGGTCTTCGCCCATAATGCTCTTCCAATCGTAGCCACTTTCACCACTATTGAAACGCACCTGATCCATTACCTCCATATACTGCTTGGCATTCAGCATCTTTGGCATGCGATATACGTTAGCCCAACCTACGTTGGCATCGTAAGATACCTGGATCTTACCCTGTTTACCCTGCTTGGTTGTTACCAAGATAACACCATTGGCAGCGGCAGAACCATAGATGGCACAAGATGCGGCATCCTTCAATACGTCGATACGCTCGATGTCGGCAGGGTTCAAGTTGTTGATATCACCTGCTACACCATCAATAATATAAAGAGGAGCTGTGTTGCCGTTGGTACCGGCACCACGGATAGAAATCTTAAAGCCATCACCAGGCTGACCGGAAGCCGCCTGAATGTTAACACCAGGAGTCTGGCTCTGCAAAGCACCAAGCACCTGTGTGGTATTCATCTTCTGAATATCATCACCCTTTACCTCGATGGTAGCACCGGTAACGAGCTTCTTCTTCTGAACACCATAACCTACGACAACAACTTCATCGAGAGTCTTGTCGTCTGTCTTCATTGTGATTTTAAGACTAGACTGGTTACCTACAGCAATTTCCTGTTTCTGGTAACCGATATAGGTAATTACAATAGTAG
This sequence comes from Segatella copri, assembly GCF_019127135.1. GTDB lineage: Bacteria > Bacteroidota > Bacteroidia > Bacteroidales > Bacteroidaceae > Prevotella. The sequence goes on from NZ_JAHOEA010000005.1 coordinate 7,822, forward strand.
CGCCCGGCTTTACGTTCAAGGTAAAGTTACCATCAAGATCTGTAACGGTACCATTACCAGGGTTGCCCTTTTCTACTACACTTGCACCGATAATAGGACCTTCTGCATCGCTCACATTACCGGTTACTTTCTTTGCCTGCTGTACAGCATTTACGCTCTGACTAGGAGATGCCGCCCATGCTTCAGTTGTATAACTCAAGCCTAACGATGCTAACGCTCCCACAAGCAGCATTGATTTTTTTAAGTTCAAATTCATACTTTAGTACTTTCTAGGTTGAATAGAATTAAACGTTTGTTGACTCTGACTATCAAAAATAGTCATTCTTTTAGTTCCCGACATATCTATCAGATACGAAGGAAACAAACAGGTTAAGTTGAATTCAATTTCATAATGGTTATTGTTTATGTTGTTTATTATTGTTTCATTTCATCACCAATCTGAAGTCATTTTTTATGGAAGTATAAGTGGCAAACAGATTTTCGATTGCAAAGTTACATTTCTTTTACGAAAAAAGCTGATACTATTTTGCTGATTTTAAGTATTATTTTGATTTTAGTTATTTTTTTTAATAAATCCCGACAAACACTAAAGATTTATTAAAATTCTGTGTTTTCCTTACACTTATTATATATGTATGTTTTGTTAACTCGGAGCAAAAAAGTATTACCTTGCCGCTATTGAGCAGCAAGGTAATTACGTACTGGATTGGCATACATCTCGAGAATTCTCTCTCTCAAGTAAGCTTCATCCTTATTTGGAAGGTCTATTTTCGCAAGTTGACCAGCCATATATTTTTCAAACTTTGCCTTATCTTCGGCAGTATATTCTGCCTGATGAGCAGTTGAGTTTTCAAGCAAATCAAGAGCCACATAGTTGCCAGGATAGAGACGATAGTTCTTGAATATCTGCTCATCCATGTAGGCGGCTACCTTATTATATATATCCTGCTTAGGCATATCAGGATCCAGACTGTCCAGATAATCATCAAGACATGGGGCTGCATGATAATGAACATGCCCCTTATAACCGAAGATACCGGTCTGCATGCTTACCAGATCATCCATTGGGCCCTTCTTCCAATCGGCATTATCGCGCTTCTGCTGAAACTCCTTTGCCTTCAGGAAATCGCATGGATCATATTCGTAACTGATAGAGAGCGGTACGAGATGAAGCTGTTTCAGGCGGTCGATAATGCTACCCTCGCCTCCCATCGACATCATTTGGAGGATACTCTTTTGGGTGCGGTCATTACTGTCCTTGGCTCTACCCTCGCGCTGGGCTATCCAGATATTCTCGTTCTTCTCCTTGATGGCAAAATGCATATAGTCGGAAAGACGCTTGCTCGACATCAGCATCTGGCGCATGCTCAGGGCACGCTCTACGATAAACGCCTTGTTGACACGTACCAGGTCCTTGACCCAAGGAAGAGAAAGGAGATTATCACCGATGGCTATCTCGCAAGTGGTCTTAAACCCATTATCGATAAGAAAGACATCGAGAATGGCTGAATCGAGCACGATATCACGATGATTACTGACGAAAGTATAATTACGGGTATTATCGAGCGATGTGCAATCCATCTCGCAGCCTGTTGCTGCCTTCTTCAGAATGCCATGAACAAAATCGTAAGCAAAAGCCAGCTGGAAATCCAGATTGGTCTTACATGCCTTCAACTTCTGGGCAATCATCTCGAAAGGTACTTGTGGATAGAGATAGGCAAGCACTTGTTTAAACTGATCGTTTGAAAGCAAACGGTCGAATACCTCTGGGAGATCTTCAGGCTCCCAAGGACGGATGGTATCAAATTCTTGAGGGATATTCATAATATATACCTATTAATATATATGGCTCTGCGAAAAAATCGCAGAACCATATATGAGTTTGTTATTCTAGAACTGATTCTCTACGATTTCGCTGAGCACATCCTTGATATCAAGACCTGCTGCACGAACCTGCTGAGGAATGAAACTGGTAACGGTCATACCTGGAGTGGTATTGATCTCCAGCATGTTCACCTTGTCTTTACCATCCTTATCCTTAGAGATGATATAGTCGATACGGATGATACCGTTGGCATGAAGAATGTCGTAGATGCGTGATGTGGTCTTGGCAACCTCTTCTGCGGTCTCAGGAGAGAGACGGGCTGGAGTGATTTCCTGTACCTGACCATTATACTTGGCATCGTAATCGAAGAACTCGTTGGTGGTAACCACCTCTGTAGCTGGCAGTACAACAGTCTTCTCGGCTGTCTTGTAGATACCCTGTGAAATCTCTGTTCCATCAAGGAATCCCTCAATCATTACCTCATTGCTCTCCATGAAAGCCACACGGAGGGCTGGAGCCAGCTGGTCAGCATTCTTCACCTTGCTCACACCAAAGCTACTGCCGTCAGCAGCAGGCTTTACGAAACAAGGCATACCGATACGCTTGGCAATCTCTTCTTCATCATAAGCTTCACCGCGACGGAGCAAGATACTGTCTGCTACGTTTATACCGAAACCGCGCAGATAATTATTGAGCACATACTTATCAAAAGTCATTGCCTCTACCAGAACACCGCTTGTAGAGTATGGCAGATGGATGAGGTCGAAGTAGCCCTGCATCACACCATTCTCACCAGGCTGTCCGTGGATGGTGATATAAGCATAATCGAAATAGACATGCTTGCCGTTCATAACGAAAGAAAAATCGTTCTTGTCAATCTCGATAGTCTCACCATTATCCAAAGCAACATGCCAGTCGGTGCCCTTCACATCGACGAGATAAATATTGTAGCGCTCTTTATCAAAGAAAGAGTACAAACCCTGTCCTGAGCGCAATGATACGTCGTGCTCAGAAGAATCACCACCACATACGATGGCTATCGTTCTCTTGCTATTTTCCATAATTACTAAATATTTTTGAATGTATCTTGTGTGGTGCCAGCGATGAAGCCGCGCCACTTTTCTATTAATTGTCTAAAATCTTCCGGCCACTCACTGTCAAAATCCATCTGCTGCTTGGTTGTAGGATGCACGAAGCCAAGTGTCTTGGCATGGAGAGCCTGACGCGGACAGAGTTTGAAGCAGTTCTGGATAAATGCCTTGTAGCTGCTACTGCGCTGACCTCTCAGAATCTCTGTTCCGCCATACGTTTCGTCCATAAAGAGCGGATGACCGATATGCTTCATGTGGGCACGAATCTGATGGGTACGGCCCGTTTCCAGCACACACTGCACCAAGGTGGTATAACCGAAACGTTCCAACACCTTGTAATGAGTAACCGCCGTCTTGCCTATTCCGCTGTCCGGATCGAAGACCTTCATACGGAGGCGGTTCTTCGGATCACGGCCAATATTGCCTTCTATGCGACCTTCATCTTCTACCATGTTGCCCCAAACGAGCGCATTGTAACTGCGATGGGTAGTCTTGTTGAAGAACTGCTTACCCAGTGCGGTCTTTGCCGTAGGAGTTTTTGCCACAACGAGCAGTCCGCTGGTATCTTTATCGATGCGATGCACCAAGCCCACTTCCGGATCATTGGCATCAAACTCAGGCATATCCCTTAAATGCCAGGCTACTGCCTGAATCAAGGTTCCATGAAAGTTGCTCGCACCCGGATGCACCACCATACCTGCTTCCTTGTTGACCACCATCAGCTGGTCGTCTTCATAAACCACATTGATAGCGATTTCTTCAGGTTTGATACTCGTTTCATGACGAGGACGGTCGAGCATCAGAGTAACCAGATCATTAGGGCGCACCTTATAGTTGCTCTTTACCGGTTTACCATTGACATGGATGAATCCGGCATCAGCAGCCTGCTGAATACGGTTACGGCTCTGATAGGCCATCTTATCAGCCAGGTACTTATCGATGCGGACCGGATCCTGGTTGGCATCCACCTGCACCTTCCAGTGCTCATAGAGTTCGTCTCCTCCTTCACCAGAAGCAGCGTTTCCTTCCTCCATCTGGAGTTCATCATCCAGTTCGTCCATATCTCCTGCATCATCAAACCCGAAGTCATCCTCTACAGGAGCATATACCTTATTATATATATAATCTAAAAATATCATTCGTATTACTATTGAATTCTTCACTCTTCACTTTTCATTTCTCCTACTCCACCACTTCCTTCTGGTGGTGCTCATGCGAAGGAGCAGGCTCTGTGATTTCCGTTCCAGGAACCACCTCGAAGTTGTCTTCATGAGTTTCTCCGCTCATGTCACCTTCGCCTTCCATCACATCTTCTTCGCCGTGATAAACCGGATCTACCACATCGATGGAATCATCAACACTCCGTTTACCATTGCCAACCTGTATGACAAGCACATCATCGATAGAAACTTTATCACCAGCCACAACATGCTTACCCTTTACGAGGATACCATAAACCCAATCCTCTTCGCCAGGAATATATTCAGGTGTACCCAGTTTGAATCCCATAGCAGTAAGTTTAGCCATTGCCTCTCGCAACGAACTGTTGTCAATGACATCAGGAATGGTGATACGTGGAGAATGATCAGAATTGATGGTAACATAGATAACATGTCCCGACTTTACCACTTCTCCGAAAACCGGAGTCTGCTCCAGAATGACATCAGGCGGCAAAGAGCGGACATATCCCGTATCCGTTACAACAATTTCCAATCCCGCATCGTCGAGTATATGTGTAGCATCATCGATATTCTTATATCGAATATCCGGCACACGGATGGCCTCACCATGATGGGTATAGATATCGATGCCGTACTTGACACCGACACAGAGCAACACCAGTACCAGAATCATGGCACCGATATTCCCCCAAAGGTACTTACTCTTAAACTTATTTATAAACTCTGATGAAGTCATATATTATTTTTTGGTGCAAAGATACAAGTATTTGGGGGAAGAACAAAATAAAAAGGAAAGTTTTTGCACTCTTACCACCTATTTTATGATATAAAAACAAAACATCTTTGTTCCCAAAAGAGCAATCTCTGAAAAGAAAGGGGCGTTATAAACAACAAAAAGCAGCAAAGAATACATCCTTGCTGCTTTCAATGTCATCGTCAACAGACGAATCTTTCCTCGGAATTACTTTCCGTGGTGCTCGTCAGATACAGTTAACTTCTTACGGCCATGAGCACGGCGAGAAGCCAATACGCGACGACCATTCTTAGTTGCCATACGCTCACGGAAACCATGCTTGTTTACGCGACGACGATTGTGAGGCTGAAATGTTCTTTTCATTTTTCTTATTTATTTTTTAATTAATATTCTTCACAAAAGTGCAAAATACGCCCTTTTTGGGCTGCAAAATTACGCATATTTTCTGAAATAACCAAGAAAACTACCAAATTTAGCTTAAATATTTATGTTTTTTTCGATATTTCCTTTGATTTTTCATGTTTTTGCCGTAACTTTGCACTCGATTTTGAGATTATTGTAATAACATTCAAGATAAACAAGAAATGATTAATTCACAGGAAATTAAGATTGGTACTTGCATCCGCATGGATGGCAAAGTATGGGTTTGCATCGACTTTCAGCACAGAAAGCCAGGTAAAGGTAACACCGTAATGAACACAAAATTGAAGAATGTTGCCGACGGTCGTGTGTTGGAGCGTACATTTCAGGTAGGTTTCAAATTGGAGGATGTTCGCGTTGAGCGCCGTCCTTACCAGTACCTCTACGAGGACGCTACTGGTTGCATCTTCATGAACCAGGAGACTTTCGAGCAGGTGCCTATCGCTAAGGAGAACGTTACTGGTGGCCAGTACATGAAGGAGGGTGACGTTGTTGAGGTTGTTACTGATACAACTGATGGTACTATCCTCTTGGCTGAAATGCCAGTGAAGACTACTTTGAAGATTACTCACTCTGAGCCAGGTGTAAAGGGTAATACTGCTACCAACGCAACAAAGCCTGCTACATTGGAGACTGGTGCTGAGGTTCGTGTTCCTTTGTTCGTCAACGAAGGCGAGACTATCCAGATCGACACCCGTGACGGTAGCTACCTCGGTCGTGTAAGCGAGTAATACATCCTCCAACAGGAAGATTGTGCTCTTATTGAGTAAAACTAACCCTTAATAGTAAGAAGAATGAAATATTCCATCATAGTACCTGTATTTAATCGTCCTGACGAAGTGGACGAACTTTTAGAGAGTCTGACTCATCAATCAGAGAAAGACTTCGAAGTTGTCATCGTAGAGGATGGCTCACAGACTCCCTGCGAGGATGTGTGCAAACGATATGAGCACATGATGGATATACATTATTACTATAAGGAGAACTCTGGTCCGGGCCAGAGTCGCAACTATGGTGCCGAGCGCGCCAAGGGTGAGTATCTTCTGATACTCGATAGCGACGTGGTCTTGCCAGAAGGTTATCTGAAGGCTGTAAGTGATGAGTTGAGCCGTGAGCCAGCCGATGCTTTCGGCGGTCCCGACAAGGCGCACTCATCATTTACAGATACTCAGAAAGCCATTTCTTATTCCATGACTTCTTTCTTTACCACCGGTGGTATCCGTGGCGGAAAGAAGAAGATGGATAAGTTCTATCCCCGTTCATTCAACATGGGCATCCGCAGGGATGTTTATCTCAGGTTGAATGGCTTTTCCAATATGCGTTTTGGTGAGGACATAGATTTCTCTATCCGTATCTTCAAGACAGGCTGCCGTTGCCGTCTGTTCCCTGAAGCATGGGTATGGCATAAGCGCCGCACTGACTTCCGCAAGTTCTGGCGACAGGTCTACAACAGTGGCATCGCCCGCATCAATCTCTACAAGAAATATCCAGAGAGTCTCAAACTCGTGCATCTCCTTCCTATGGTCTTCACCGTGGGCGTAATAGGCACGCTGCTTCTGCTCTTCTTCGGCTTCCTGCCATACATGCTTGGCACCGTTCACGTATTCCCAACCTTGGGCAATGCGATGGCAGCATTGGGCAGCATCGGTCTCGCCGGCATCATTCTCTATACCATCGCACTGTTTATCGACAGCAGCAGAGAGAATCACAGCGTGAAGATAGGCTTGCTGAGCATTCGCGCTGCCTTCACACAGCTGATGGGTTACGGATGCGGATTCCTTTCTGCATGGTGGAAGAGATGCGTACTGGGACAGAGCGAATTCAGCGCATACAACAAGACTTTCTACAAATAAGACTTCCCCGCCAAAAGAGAAGCCAATAATAATCTACTAATCAGTTATTATTATGGCAGAGAAACTAACCATTGCCAATTGGGCAGAAGAAGACAAGCCTCGCGAGAAACTGGAGCGCTTGGGTGCCTCAGCATTATCCAATGCCGAGCTCTTAGGTATTCTGATTGGTTCGGGATCTACTGACGAAAGTGCTGTAGACCTGATGAAACGCATTCTGAAGGATTGCGACAACAACCTGAACCAGCTAGGAAAGAAGTCCATCAGAGAACTGACGCAATATAAAGGAATGGGGCCCGCCAAAGCCATCACCATTCTTGCAGCCTGCGAACTGGGCAAGCGCCGTGCTCTCGATAAGATTGGCACACGTCCCGACTTAGGCTCATCCCTTGCCATCTACAACTATATGCTTCCGAAGATGCAGGATTTGGATACAGAGGAAGCATGGCTCCTGATGATGAACCAGAACTTCAAGCTCATCAAAGCGAGCTGCATCTCAAAAGGCGGCATTACAGAAACGGCAACCGACATCCGGCTCATCATCAAAGAAGCGGTGCTCAACAACGCTACCATTATCGCCTTCTGCCACAATCATCCCAGCAACAATCCTCTGCCAAGCAAAGCCGATGATGTACTTACCCAGAAGATTGCCAAAGCCTGCGAAATCATGCGTCTCTTCTTTATGGACCATGTCATCATAACCGATGGTGCCTTTTATTCATATCACGATAAAGGTAAATTGTAGTCTATTTGGGGTATATTAGACCTTCTGCAAGAAAAAAACAGCTTTTCTTTTTGTTTTGTCTGCAATAATTATTATCTTTGTAGGCAAAAACAAAGATTATTATGACACAAGAAGAAAAGACAAAGATAGAAGAAAAGATCGTAGATGTGCTTAAGACCGTTTACGACCCAGAGATTCCTGTCAACATCTGGGACCTCGGTATGATTTATAAAATAGATGTGAAGGACGATGCCACCGTAGATCTCGACATGACCTTCACAGCCCCTTCATGCCCTGCTGCCGACTTCATCCTGGAGGATGTAAGAAGCAAGGTAGACAGCGTGGAAGGCGTAAAATCTGCCAATGTGAACCTTGTATTCGAACCGGCTTGGGATCAGAGTATGATGAGCGAGGAAGCTCGCGTAGAACTCGGTTTTGAATAAAGACAAAGCCGTTGAATTCTTCACTCTTCATTCTTTACTCTTCATTTAAAAAGAATCGCTTATGAAAAATGTATATTTCCTCTCAGATGCGCACCTTGGCTCATTAGCCATTCCGCATGCCCGCATGCAAGAACGCCGCCTGGTCCGTTTCCTGGACAGTATCAAGACGAAGGCTGCGGCAATTTATCTCCTGGGTGACATGTTTGACTTCTGGAACGAATATAAATATGTCGTACCAAAAGGCTATACACGCTTCTTAGGTAAGCTCTCGGAGTTGACCGATATGGGAGTGGAAGTACATTTCTTTACGGGTAACCACGATCTCTGGACCTATGGCTACCTGGAGGAAGAGTGTGGCGTTACCGTACATTACAAGCCTCAGACCATAGAGATATACGATAAAGTATTCTATCTGGCACATGGAGACGGACTGGGGGACCCAGACAAGAAATTCAAGTTTCTGAAAAGAATGTTCCAGAACCAGACCTGCCAACGCCTCCTTAATGCGATTCATCCTCGCTGGGGAATGGCATTGGGCTTGAACTGGGCTAAGCATAGCCGACTGAAACGTGCTGACGGAAAGGAAGAGCCTTATATGGGCGAAAAGAAGGAGTTCCTGGTGCGCTTTGCCAAACAGTATATGCAAGGTCACAAGGATATAGATTACTTCATGTTCGGCCATCGCCACATCGAACTGGATTTGATGTTGAGCAAAAAGACCCGACTGATGATTCTGGGCGACTGGATATGGCAGTTCACCTATGCCGTGTTTGATGGCGAGCACATGTTTATGGAAGAATATGTGGAAGGCGAAAGCCAACCATAACAATAAAGGGCAGCTTTATGAGCTGCCCTTTATTGTTATCGCTGTATGCGACCTCCTGAAGAAGTCATGTTATTGATGATTTCTTCTTCTGTAACCAGATTCTGATCACCCGGAACCGTATTCTTTATCGCGCTTGCTGACAGTGAGAAATCCAGGCAATACTGGTTCTTGTCGCCCCACTTCTGATGGGCATGAATATAGGCAGCAATAAAGGCATCACCTACCCCCATCGGGTCAACAATCGGCTCAATATCATAGATTCTTGTAGTATAGAGCTGATCTTCTACAGCATCATAGAGCAAGCCGCTCAAGGTATGATGACTGCTGGCAATCTGATTTCTTACCGCCATCAACATCTTCTTACACTTAGGGAAGAGCTGATGCATCTTGCGGAAATACTCCAGATAAGCCTCCTTGTCAATCTCATAATCTGCATCCAAAGCCTCGAAAGGAATATGAGGCACACCGCTGGCTATCTCCCACTCATTCTGGTCACCAAAGATGATGTCGCTATACTGCATCATCTGGAACAGCACGTCATGAGGCTCCAGTCCATATCCCCAGAGATTCTTACGGTAATTGATGTCGCAGGCTATGGTCAAGCCATCAGAAACAGCAAGTTTGATGGCATCCATAGTTGACTCCATCGCATCGCGGCTGATAGCACAGGTAATGCCGGAGCAATGGAATACAGCAGCATCAGCCAGCACCTTTTCCCATTTCACCATTCCGCGCTTCAGCGTATAGAAAGAAGAATTCTTGCGGTCGTAAACCACACGGGAATTGCGCATAGCTACAGCTTCCTCGAAATAATAAGTTCCGAGACGTTCACCGCCACGCACAACATGAGAAACATTCAGACCGTACTCTCTGAGATGCATCAACGCCGCCTCACCCATCTCACCGTATGGCACACGGGTTACATACTCTACATTATCGCCTAAATAAGCCAAAGAGATGGCTGCATTAGCCTCACTGCCACCATAATTGCCAAACATATGATGTCCCTGAAATAAACGTTGATAACCAGGCTTAGAAATCCTAAGCAATATTTCTCCGAAAGTTACAATCTTTGTTTTCATAATTCTAAAAATTTAAAAAGGTGAAGACCATTCACTTATGTTTCTAGTCTTCACCTTATTATATATAGCGTATGATTACTTATTAGCAACCAAGTCCATTGTATCGCGAGCGATAACAATCTCCTCGTCGGTAGGAACTACAACTACCTTCACCTTACTGTCGTCAGTAGAGATGATAGCTTCCTCGCCACGAACCTTGTCATTTACTTCCTTATTAATCTTGATGCCAAGATACTCCAGGTTCTTGCAAGAATCCTCACGGAGGTCAGTCTGGTTCTCACCAACACCTGCTGTGAATACGATAGCGTCAACGCCACCCATAGCAGCTGTGTAAGCACCGATGTACTTCTTGATGCGATACTCATACATGCGGAGAGCGAGCTTAGCCTTCTCGTTACCCTCGTTGGCTGCGTTCTCAATGTCGCGCATATCAGAAGAAATACCTGTAATACCGAGCACACCACTCTTCTTGTTCAGGAAGTCAGCCATCTCCTGTGGCTTCATGTTCAACTTCTCCATCAAGTAGGTAACGGCAGAAGCATCGATATCACCACAACGTGAACCCATCATCAAACCAGCCAATGGAGTCAAGCCCATTGAGGTATCCAATACCTTACCGTTCAATACTGCAGCTACAGAACCACCGTTACCGATGTGGCAAGTGATAATCTTAGAGTTGTTCTGGTCGAGACCGAGAATCTCGCAAACACGCTTAGAAACATAACGGTGAGATGTTCCGTGGAAGCCATAACGGCGTACGTGATACTTCTCGTACAACTCGTAAGGAATTGCATAGAGGTAAGCGTAGTCTGGCATTGTGCTGTGGAATGCGTTGTCGAATACGCAAACCTGAGGAGTGCCAGGCATCAATGAGTCAACGGCACGGATACCCTTCAGGTGACCTGCGTTGTGAACAGGAGCGAGGTCGCAAAGTTCCTCGATACCATCCTCTACGCTCTTGTCAACGATAACGCTCTCCTTGAACTTGTCACCACCCTGTACGACACGGTGTCCTACAGCGTCGATTTCCTTCAAATCCTTGATAGCGCCGATTTCTGGGTCGAGCAAGCACTTGAATACGAAGTTCACACCTTCCTTGTGGTCAGGCATGTCGTGCATAATTTGCTTCTTCTCGCCGTTAGGCAATTTTACCTTGATGAAAGCGTTATCAAGACCGATACGCTCTACACCACCCTGTGCCAATACAGACTCATCGTCCATATTATATAATTTGTACTTGATAGATGAACTACCGCAGTTCAGAACCAATACTTTCATAATCTAATTTTTGTAATGTTATTGATTGAATAAAGTTAGTCTCAATTAAGCCTTCTTAGCATCCTGTGCCTGGCAAGCTGTGATAGCTACCATGTAGTAGATGTCATCTACAGAGCAACCACGAGAGAGGTCGTTTACAGGACGGGCGATACCCTGGAGGATAGGACCGATAGCGATGGCACCACCCAGGCGCTGAACGAGCTTGTAGCCGATGTTACCAACCTCGAGGTTTGGAACTACCAATACGTTAGCCTTACCAGCTACCTCTGACTTTGGAGCCTTCTTGGCAGCTACCTCAGGAACGAGGGCTGCATCAGCCTGAAGCTCACCATCGAGATGAAGCTCTGGGAACTTCTCCTTAGCAATAGCTACGGCATCCTTTACCTTGTCAATGATATAAACGCTCTTACCAGTCTCCTTGTTGATAGCATCCTTTGCGCTACCCATTGTTGAGAAGCTCAACATGGCAATCTGTGGATCAGCAATACCTGCCACTGACTGAGCTGTATGAGCTGTAGTATAGGCAATCTGAGCAAGCTGGTCTGCTGTAGGGTTTGGAGTTACAGCAACGTCACCCATTACTACAATGCCATCCTGACCATACTGCTTCTGGTCTGTGATGAGCAACATAGCACCACTTACGCAAGTGATACCTGGAGTGCACTTGATAATCTGAAGAGCTGGACGGAGAGTATCGCCAGTAGTGCTCAATGCACCAGAAATCTGACCGTCAGCGCCCTCAGTCTTGATAATCATACAACCGAGATAGAGGTTGTTCTTAGTTACGAGTTCACGAGCCTGCTCAACAGTCATGCCCTTCTTCTTACGAAGTTCAGCGAGCTTCTCAGCATACTCCTCAGTCTTAGGGTTGTTTTGTGGATCAACGATAGTAGCCTTGTCGATGTTGTTAAGACCCCACTGAGCAGCGAGATTCTTAATATTGGCAGGGTTACCGATGAGGATGATGTCTGCGAGATCATCAGCCAAAACTTTATCGGCTGCTTTCAATGTACGCTCCTCTTCTGCTTCAGGGAGCACGATGCGCTGCTTGTCAGCTTTAGCGCGAGCTACGATTTGCTGTAATAAATCCATTTTACTTTTTAATATTTTATATATTTTGTTGTTTCCTAAGTAGATCTGTCAAAGTGTAAGGCGCTGTTATCTTGTTTTTCGCCTTTTTGCCACATCGACTTTGCAAAAGTACACATTTTCTTTGAAATAGCAGCGATTAAAATGTGTAAAAAAAGCTAAATCGGGAGATTATTCATGTCGTAAAGGTTTACGTAGCAGGAAAAGTGATGAATTCTTCACTCTTCACTTTACTTATATCATCTCCAGAGTAAGGATGCTTTCCAGTTCCTCGGCCGAGAGTCGGAGTTTGAACTCGCCCTTGATGGCCACGCTGATTCGTCCGGTCTCCTCAGATACGATGACGGCGATGGCATCACTGCTCTGTGATATTCCGAGAGCGGCACGATGGCGGAGTCCCAGTTCTTTCGGAATATCGAGGTTATGGCTCACAGGCAGAATACATCCGGCTGCCATGATGCGCTTATTGCTCACCACCATGGCTCCATCATGAAGCGGCGAGTTCTTGAAGAAGATGTTCTCTATCAGCCGCTGGTTTATCTTGGCGTCAATCTCCTCACCCGTATCCATGATGTCCTTCAGTGGAACGCCTCGCTCGATAACGATAAGAGCACCTACGTATTTCTTCGCCATACTCATACACGCCATCACAATCGGCATGATGGTCTCCTTGTTAGCCTCCTTCTGGCTCTCCTTGCTGGAGTGGAAGAACCGAACCAGCCGGCGCATACCTTTCTGCGAACCGATTTCATAGAGGAATCTACGGATATCCTCCTGAAAGATGACGATGAGGGCGATAACTCCCACGCTCACCAGTTTATCCAGGATAGAACCCAGCAGGCGCATTTCCAGTATCTGACTCACAAAGAGCCAGATAAGCACGAAGAGCATGATGCCCACGAAGATGTTCAGTGAGCGCGATTCCTTCATCAGACGATAAACATAGAACAGCAGCGAGGCTACCAGGAGAATATCGAGAAAGTCTTTGATACCAAATTCTATCATGTGCGTCCCTCCTTCATTGCTTCTATTATCTTCACAGCCTCAGCAGCTTCTTTTACATCGTGCACTCTGAGGATGCTGGCGCCCTTCATCAGAGCGATGGTATCGAGCACGGAAGTTCCATTGAGCGATGTCGTAGCATCTCCACCCAACAGCTTGTATATCATACTCTTACGGGAGATACCTACAAGTACCGGAAGTTCCATCACGTTCAACTTCTCCATCTCATTATAAATCTGATAATTCTGGATGAGATTCTTGCCGAATCCGAAGCCTGGGTCGAGGATGATGTCCTTGGCTCCCAGGTCACGCAACTGCTGTACCTCTCTGGCAAAGCCCTTCATCATCGTTTCGAGCGTAGGCTGCACCGACATTAATATATAAGGTACCTTCAGTTCGCCCACCACCCCGAACATTTCAGGATATTCCTCCTGTCTCTGCTCCAGCGGTACATTGGCGATACCAGTGATTCCACCTTCTGAGACATCGTTGATGATGTCAGCTCCCCACTCCTCGATACACTTGCGTGCCAAGGTAGGGCGATAAGTATCTACGGAGACGGCAGCATCCGGTTGCTCCCTGCGAACGATGTCGAGAGCGAACTTCAGTCGTTTTTCCTCCTCTTCTTCCGATACTTCATCGGCACCGGGACGGGTGGAGAAAGCACCCACATCGATGATGCTTCCACCTTCTTCTATAATCTGATTAGCTCTCTGAGCTATCTCCATTTCTGTCTGTTTTCTACTTCCTGAGTAGAAACTGTCGGGCGTAACGTTCAGGATGCCCATCACCTGAGGGGTACTCAAATCCATCAAGCGCCCCTTGATATTAATTGTATATTCCATCGGATTATAACTCTTTAAGCCATTTCTTACCAGGCTTTGTATAACTCCAAGCTATAAGAGCAATAACAACAATAGAAGTTATCATAAAAAATAACGCTAAATAACTCATACTATAAACTTTTTAGCCATTTCTTCCCTGATTCAGTATATGTCCAAAGCAAAATACCACCACCTATTAAAGTGCCTATTCCAAATATCAAAATCATTGTTTCCATTTTCTTAATATTTTAAAATTCGATTACCTACTATTGCAAACAAAATTGTCATGCACACACCAAATAAAACATACAGAAGATTCATATAATCGAATTCTCCTGTTATCATTGGCGTAAGCCCACCCAAAACCATCGCTCCAAAACTTAGTTTGGAGATATCGAAGAAATAACCAGCTAGCTTGTCTTTCCTCGTTTTTAATTTATCTCTTTCTATGTTTGCGCCCATTCCGACCTCACTTTCCAAAGATTACTTGAATATTTTCTGCAAAAATAGAAAGAATTATCGAGATTACCATCATTTTTTGGGAAAATTGTTTGTTATGTCCATAATTTAGATTACTTTTGCACCCAAAATAACAGTTATAGACTATGGATATTTCAGAACTCTATCAGATTTACCAAGCGCACCCAGTGATTACCACTGACAGCCGCGACTGCCCAGAGGGCAGCATCTTCCTGGCTTTGAAGGGCGCATCGTTTGATGGCAACAAGTTTGCCGACATGGCTTTGGAGAAAGGCTGTGCCTATGTGATTGTTGATGAAAAAGAGTATGCCAAGGAGGGCGACGAGCGCTACATCCTCGTAGAGGATTGCCTCACCACCTTCAAGGAATTAGCCCGTGAGCATCGCCGCCACTTCGATATTCCTGTAGTAGGAATCACCGGAACCAACGGCAAGACGACCACCAAGGAACTCGTCTCTGCCGTTCTCGGCGAGAAGTTCAACGTGATGTTTACCCAGGGCAACTTCAATAATGACGTAGGCGTACCAAAGACGCTCTTCCGTCTCTCACCAGAGAATGAGATTGCCGTTGTAGAGATGGGCGCTTCCCATCCTGGTGACATCCGAAAGCTCGTAGAATACGTAGAACCAACCTGCGGTATGATTACCAACGTAGGCCGTGCCCACCTGCAGGGATTCGGCAGTTTCGAAGGCGTGAAGAAGACCAAGGGAGAGCTCTATGATTACCTCGCAGCCAACGATGCCCTCGTCTTCATCAATGCAGACAACGAGCATCTGATGCAGATGGCTGAGCAACGCAACATCAACCGCCTCATCACCTACGGCAAGGATGAAAACTGCGATGTATGGGGAGAAGTCATCTCCTGCGCTCCATTCCTGAAGTTCCGCTGGCGCACCGAGAGTTTCGACTGGCATGAAGTCCAGACCCATCTCATCGGCTCTTACAACATCGACAACATGCTTGCCGCCATCACCATCGGTCTTCATTTCGACGTGAAGCCTCAGCAGATAGATCATGCCCTGGAGAACTACATCCCAAGCAACAACCGTTCACAGTTGGAAGAGACGGCGCACAATAAGCTGGTGGTAGATGCCTACAATGCAAACCCATCAAGCATGGCTGCCGCCATCGAGAACTTCCGCGTGATGGATGTGCCTCATAAGATGGCGATTCTCGGACAGATGGGCGAGCTCGGCGAAGTGAGCCACGAGGAGCATCAGAAGGTAGTAGACCAGTTGCAGGCAGCAGGTCTGGAGAATGTATGGCTGGTAGGCGAAGAATTCAAGGATATTCCATGCAGCTACCGCAAGTTCCAGAATGTAGAGGAAGTGAAGGAAGCGCTCAAGGCGAACCAGCCTCACGACCATTACATCCTCATCAAAGGCAGCAACAGCGTGAAGCTCTTCCAACTTCCGGAATTGTTGTAAACGGTTATTATCGTACAACTAAAAGGTGTGTGGTTGTACGATTATAGGGTGTTGCCACTAGGCTCGGCAGATGTGCTGACTGCAGTCGGCAGACCTGCTGACTAGGCTCAGCAGAGCTGCTGAGCCTAGTGGAAATCTCTTAGAAACAGCCTCCTTGAACCTGATATTCCGACTTCTTGAACCTGAGCAAACGTATTCTTTCACTTACTCAGTCGTATCCTTGTACTTGTTCAGTCATATCTGTAGGCTTATTCAGATATATCAGTAGGCTCACTCTGCCGCATCATTTCGCTTACTCAGACGTATCTTTTACTTACTCAACCTGCTCGCAGGCTCAGCTCCAAAAACTTGTCACATAATTGGTAAACGCCTTCATCTTGCGTGATAAAGTCTCTGTCCAGTAAGGTCTTGACTGCTCCCTGCACGGTGCTTGCACCAAGATGATACTTCTGCAAGAACTCTTGCGACATCAGGGAAGAAGGCTTACCTTCCTGAGCAATGGCTATGAGAAGCTGTTTCTGCTTGGCTGTAAGCTGATACAGCAAGGCCTGATAGGCAAAACGCTGCTGGGAAAGAATGCTATCTATCGCCATTCTGACATCATCCTCCTGCAACAAAGACCTATCAGATATTGAAGTGTAAAGCATATTGAGTACATACTGAATATACCAGGTAATGCCATCGAAATGATGATATAAATAGGTAAAAGCCGCTGCACTTATCTCTTTATTGTTCCTGGCAAGATGGTGATTGGCAAATTCCAGGTAAGTCTGCTCATTGATTGCCTCCAACCCCATGATACTCGAACTATGATAGAACGGGCGTGACTGGGAAGTAAACATCAATGCCATCATGTGGCGCTTGGAGCCAGAAAAGACAAAGTTTGCATTGTGGCAATTCTGTATTCGCTTACGCAAGGTTGCCTCAACGGTTTTCTCTGGATAGTTTGCAACTGTCTGAAACTCATCTATCGCCACCAGACAAGGTTTATCTGCCTGTTCGAGATAAGCGAAGATCTCATCCAGCGTAATATCCGGAGCCTGAATATCTCCCAAACCAACACTCCACTCCGGATTTCCATTGATGTCAAAAGAGATAGTTGACTTCAAAGACTGGAGCATATTCAGGAAAAATTCCCATACTTTCCTGCCCTTTGGCTTGAGTGCCGTCAGGATTCCCTTGCCCAGCGCATAGACGAATTCGTTCAAATTCTTCGTATCATAAATATCAATATAGATGCAATGATACTGCTCACGAATGTTTTTCTGCTGAAAACAATTATAAATCAGTCCCGACTTACCCAGACGTCTTGGCGCAATCAACGCGACATTGCACCGATTGGTCAAATGGCGGGTAAGAAGAGCTGTTTCCTCTACCCTATCACAGAAATATTCCGGCGAAAGATAGCCTTCAATAATAAAAGGATTTAACTGTACCATAAGCATTTATATCATTATGAGTTTTACGTAACGAAGATTTCATAATGCAAAGATACGATGAATATTTGTAAACGGCAAACATTTATCGGAAAAAAGTATCAGACATTCAATAAAAAAGTATCTTAGGATACTTGCTCATGTATCTTAAGATACTTGGCAATGTATCCTAAGATACTTTGCAATATAGCTTCATGGGCACATGAAGCCTGTTTCATCGGCCAACGAAATAAGTTTCATCTCAGGATGAAGCCTACTTGCTGCACATCCCCAGAAAATACTTATGAATCTCCAAACTTTCGTTCAGTTCAGGATGGAAGGCGGTAACCAGCTGGTTACCCTGGCGGGCAGCCACAATCTTGCCATCTACCTCAGCAAGAACCTCTGCATCTCCCCACACCTCTTTAATATAAGGAGCACGGATGAAAGTCATTGGGATGTTGCCCTCGATGCCCTTCATCGGAGCCTCGATGTAGAAACTGCCCAACTGGCGACCGTAGGCATTTCTCAAAGCCGTGATGTCCATCGAAGCTATGCGCTGACTAGGCTCGCCCTCTATCTTCTTGGCAAGAAGAATCAAACCGGCACAGGTACCATAAACTGGCAAGCCGGCAGCAATCGCCTCCTTCACAGGCTCCATCAATCCCAGTTCATTCAAGAGTTTCGCCTGAGTGGTACTCTCACCGCCCGGAATAATCAAGCCATCCTTAGGCTGGTTCCAATCCTTCAACTGGCGAACCTCAAAACTATCCACGCCCAACTGAGCCAACTTCTGTCTGTGCTCAGCAAAAGCGCCTTGTAAAGCTAATACTGCTATTCTCATAAAACAATTTATCTCATAAGAAGGAGTTAAGGAGTTAAGACAACAGTATTCTTTTACTGAGTTTGTGCCAAAAAGCATTTGTCTTAACTCCTCTAACTTCTTAACTCCTTAACTTCCCAATATCATTACTTACCTCTTTCAGCCATGAGCAAAGCAATCTCCTGCTCATTGATACCTACCATTGCCTCGCCGAGATCCTCGCTCAACTCAGCCAGCATCTTAGGGTCGTTGTAGTTGGTAACAGCCTTCACGATAGCCTGGGCACGCTTAGCAGGGTTACCGCTCTTGAAGATTCCAGAACCTACGAATACACCCTCGGCACCGAGCTGCATCATCAGGGCAGCATCAGCTGGAGTTGCCACACCACCGGCAGCGAAGTTAACCACTGGCAACTTGCCGTTCTCGTGAACATACTTCACCAGGTCGTAAGGAGCCTGCAGCTGCTTGGCAGCCTCATAAAGCTCATCCTCGCTCATAGAAACCAGGCGGCGGATTTCGCTCTGCATCATACGCATGTGGGTAACAGCCTGAACCACATCACCTGTTCCTGGCTCACCCTTGGTACGGATCATCGTAGCACCCTCAGCAATACGGCGGAGCGCCTCGCCCAGGTTCTTGGCACCACAAACGAATGGCACGTCGAACTGAGTCTTGTCGATGTGATAAACATTATCTGCTGGAGAGAGCACCTCGCTCTCGTCAATATAGTCGATTTCTATAGCCTGAAGAATCTGAGCCTCAGCGAAGTGACCGATGCGGCACTTAGCCATTACAGGGATAGAAACAGCCTCCTGGATGCCCTTGATCATCTTAGGGTCGCTCATACGGGAAACACCACCTGCTGCACGGATGTCAGCTGGAATACGTTCCAGCGCCATTACTGCGCATGCACCTGCTGCCTCTGCGATTTTTGCCTGTTCTGGAGTTGTTACGTCCATAATCACACCACCCTTGAGCATCTGAGCCAAGTTGCGGTTCAATTCTTGTCTATTTTCTGCCATAATTCTTATATTTTTATTCAATTACAGCTGCAAAGGAAACATTTTTCAGCGAAATAGCAGAAAAATGTTCCATTTTCTGCAAACATTGAGTCATTTTGTATAAAGAGAGATTCGCAAATATATAAGAGATATTCCTGAATATATAAAGCAGTACACAGATTGTACTGCTAAGAGAAACCGAGAGGAGTTCACCTTCTGAACGTCTACATTTTTTGTATCTTAGCGAAAAATTTCGTAACGAAAAATTTCGATTATGGAATATAGAAGACCCATTCTTCAGGAAATGGATACTCAAGAATATGATTGAGTAAGATTATATATTGAGAAATCGCCAGCAAAGCTGTAAAAAAGCTTCGCTGGCGATTCTGCAAGAGAGAGGTTTATCTATGTGTTAAAAATTCTAACTCGCTCTAATTTGGACTTTGATTGAATATCAAGAACTTGGGCGTTTGCCTATATTATATAGGTAACAATATGGAAACGAGCGGACTTCTGCTCGTTTCTGTATTTTGCAATATACAAAGAACGCCTTAATTCGGAGACAAAGATACGATAATTTTCTAAATATCCAATGAATTACGATGAGAATTTTATGGCAATTAGAACTTTTTGTGTTAAATCCCATGCATGAAATGCAGTTTTCTAAGAAAATATTTGGAGATTCCGACAAAAAAGCGTATTTTTGCAGCAACAAATCCCACCACGCCTCTCAACGATGCGTACCACGGTGGGACTTCGCTTTTTATATGGGTATATGAACTACGACAAACAACCGATAAATATAGATGAACAATTAGCCTTGCTCCAAAACAGAGGACTAATGATAGAGGATGATGCTACAGCCAAATTACAGCTTCGCAATATCAGCTATTTCCGTATCGCTAGTTATCTTCGATACATGGAGCAAGACCGACAACATCATCTTTACAAATCCGGCAGTACATTCGAGCAAGCCATCAACCTTTATCTCTTTGATAAAGAACTACGCCAACTTATATTCAAGGCTATCCAAGATATTGAGATTTCTCTCCGAACCAAGATGATTCAAGTGTTCTCAATGGAACATGGGGCATTTTGGTTTATGGATTCGTCATTGTTCAAGAATGCAGAGTTTTATGAAGGTTGTCTTGACAATATCAAGAAAGAGGTGTCTCGCTCAAATGAAGATTTCATCAAGGAACATTCCGAGAAATATAATTATCCAGCTCTTCCACCTGTGTGGAAGACCTTGGAGGTTGTTTCATTTGGTACTCTTTCCAAGTTGTTTTGCCTGTTTAAGGACAATCGATTAAAGAAGCAAGTGGCAAGAGAGTTTGGACTTCCTCAATACACTTATTTGGAAAGTTGGATAAGGTGCATTACCGTACTTCGTAATTGCTGTGCTCATCATGCACGTATATGGAATAGGCGTTTTGCCTTGAAGCCTCAATTGCCGAACCGACTTCCTCTCAATTGGATTACTCCAAGTCAGAAGCCTATCAAGTTGTACCATCAGCTATGCACCTTATTATATTTGGAACAAACTATCAAACCTTGCATGGACTTGAAAAGTTCTCTACTCAAACTCTTTGCAAAATACTCTAATGTAGATTTGCATGCCATGGGATTTCCGCAAGGATGGGAAAATGAACCTTTATGGAGATAGTAGGCGGTGTTCGGATATAGCTTATCCGAACACCTGCTGCCATAACGTTTTGTTGCTGACGAGGCGAGGAGGAACCTTGCCTATCACGTTCCTCACCTTCTCGCTTCTCAACTCGATATTATCTGTTTATTTTTCTTCCTGTTCCATATCAAAAGCATTTTAGTATCCCAATTCCAACTGATTCTTCACCTGGTTGATGAAGATACTTCCAGCCTCCTGGGTCTGTTGGAGTTTGAGCAAATAGCATACTATCATGCTGAAAACAAACAGGAAATATACTCATTTATTTTTCCATATCTAAATTCTTACTATTATTTAGCTTTGTTGTTTTCCCCTTTCCCAAGCTATACTTTACACTGATTAGGGCAACAAAAGCATTTACTCTATTATCACCATAGATTTGATAAGCAAAATTTGGAAGGCTCACTTTCGTATAAGTCTTCTTGGAAATCATGGACGTCGGTATGCTTACTTCCAAAGATATGGGCAACTTACCTTTTAACAAAGAGTAAGAAGTTCCAACAAACAACTTTTCCTCTTCATCATACTGTTTACCTTGTAATAATGGCAATTTGTCGTGACGAAGGAAATAGCTAGCCATAAAACTCAATTTTGTATTTGGAACATTCCAAAGAAGCTGTGTATCAAGATACCAGGTTCTGCCAAAATGCTTCGTGTCATCTTTCATATACCGATGATACCACTGGTAATTTGCAACAAATGACAGTTCTACGCCATTGCCAAGATTATAATCACCTTCCATTCCCAAGTAATTATGTCTGTAATTACAATTTGCTTGAGTCTGATAAGTTTTATCCTCTTCTTGCTGATAATAGTCTATAATCTCATCCTTGCTCTGCTTGTACATATAGTCAATCTTGACTATATTGACAAAGTTGACCGTAATTTCAGAATAATGCATAATTCTAGGTTTCAACTCAGAATTGCCTCTATGCCAAAGCACATCGTTCACTTGCCATCTTACCGTTGACAACTGATCAAGGTTGGGATACTCCACATCACAAAAATAATTATATTGCAAATACATCCACTTAACAGGTTTCCAATAACCTTTGAACAAAGGCATCCAAGATGTATGTTTCTCAGATACTGCCGTCTGCTGATTTTCATCTTTGACAGTCAACAAATGAGAGCCTAGCAAAGCATTGAAATTTCGAAATGGTTGATATGATATTGCTCCCATCAATTTACTTCGAGTTTCCTTGCTATTATACAACACTATATTTTCATTTCGGTCAGAATTAGAATAGTCTTTCCATATTTGGGTGTAGTCAGCCCACAAAGACACCTTGTTACCCAAATAATAATTGGCAGACAAATAATAACGCCAATAATTCTTATTCCCCTTGTAAGGACTAAGAACAATATTGTCCTTCTCACTATATATTCTATCTTCATGAATATCATACCTATTATATATGAGTTCCGAAGATAAATTCAAGTGATTCGCAAACTTTCCTTTATAAAACAATCCTATGGTATAATCATCTGTCTTAAAATCATCCAGACTATTCAATTCATAAAACTTATCATTATTGAACACAGAGAAGGAATCATTCTGTTTAGTTCCTTTTCTTTCTATCCATGCTTGCGCAGATAGAATCTGATTGTTTGATAATCTATAATCCGCGCCCAAACTAAAGCTCCTCATATTATTCCTGGTACTTATGTTTGGCTTTTTATAATCAGCTGCCTCTGATTTAATCATAAGATCAGACATACTGCTATATTCATAACCAGATACATCATAATTCTGACGATGATTAAAGCTTAAGCTACCATACAAGTTAACCTTGGGTAAGGTATAGGTAAAGCTGGTACCTATAGCTTCCCTATTAGAATGCTTGTTCCTGAAAGAATACAGATTGCGGGTAAAAGTACTTACATCCCATCCTTTATAATCATCAGCCAATTCGATATTAAGTACAACAGGATAATCAGAATATTTACCTGCAGGATAACGCATAATTTCAACTTTCTTGATGCGTTTAGGATTGAGACTGATAGCATATTCCCTTTTTACTTCTTTACCATTGATAACTATTGGCACATTTTTGTCTTTACCGACATTTACCTCATCTGTTCCCCAGTCAGTTGTTATTCCAGGCAACTTTGCCAATAATTGTATAGCACTAACAGTTCCCTTACGAAGGGAATCTGTTATAAATATTGTTTCTTTTGATGCATTTCTACTCACCATATCAGCCACAACCACAACATCCTTCAGTTCTTTTTCTAAGGAAAAATTTGCAGAAGGCGTGCTGGTAGAATCCGATACGGACACAACCTTTCCTTTCACCTGCGCTAAGCAAGTGAAAGGAAACAAAAACAATATCAACACTAGTTTTGAACCAATTCTCATATTATTAAAATTTTGATGTTATTGAATTTCTGCAGCATTATTTTTATCTATTCTACTTTCAGAAGTTTTCTATGTAGTTACGAAGCGAAAAATGCTCATTTTTGATGCCAACCTTATCCTTATACAAGAACAACTTTTCTTCGTTCATACACAACGCTGATGCAACTTAGTTCCCTTACAAGACAAGAAGTAAAATGAACCTTATTTTAATCTTTCAAGCATCCGATAGGAACTACAAAAACACCATCTTTTCTTCGATATTTCCTCAGTTGGCCGTATTTCGTTTCCTCTGTTGGCCGTATTTCGTTTCCTCAGTTGGCTGAATTTCATTTCCTCAGTTGGCCGTATTTTATTTCCTTAATTGGCTGGACTCATTTTAATCAACAGGTTTTGGTTGCCTGAAAGCAGAAGGCGTAACCCCTCTCATCTTCTTGAAGAACTTGGTGAGATGAGCCTGGGATGAGAAACCGAAGGTATTGGCTATTTCCTGCACCGTATGCGTAGTGGTAGAGAGCTCGCGCTCTATCTCCTTCACGATGTATTCATCGATGATTGCCTTCGGGGTCTTGCCGGAGATGCGGCGGGTAACCTGAGCCAGATAACGGCCACTCACATTCAGCTGGTCGGCATAGAAATGAACATCGCTGTAAGTGCGGCAGAAGTTATTGACCTGCGAGATAAACTGGTTGTAGAGTTCGGAACTCCTGCCCTGCAGATTGCTCTGGCGCACGAGTTCTACATTGATGAAATCCTGCGCCTTCGCCAGCGCCTCCCCCATCTTCTTGCCCTGATTCAGATAGACGGCAAGAGCTGAAGAGAAACGGTTGATGAGACCATGAGAATTGGCATTGTCAAGCCTGTAAACCTGCAGTCCCTGCTTCTCGGCAAGGCTCAGCAGCTTGGAATTCTGCAGAATGATGTCGCTCTCCTTCTTGCGTGCCACGACGACAGAACAGAGCGGCAGCAGGCGATATTTAATCTGGCTCACCACATCTTCCGTCATCAGCGCATCGCCCTGGCTCGACCAGATGGCAGGGGCATAGATGATATGGGCAGGACGGTATCTGGTCAGCGCATCGATGACCACATTCAGCGTCTCCACCCTGCGTATCATACCAATCTTCACAATATCGGGCTGCATATCGTTCATGATAGCCTCTATCTGCCCCGAAACTATCTCGGCAGGAATATCAAAGAACTCCTGAATACCGAGCGTATTCTGCACAGTGATGCTGGTTATTGCCGAAACAGCATAACCGCCCAACTCAGAAATCGTCCTGATGTCTGCCTGTACACCAGAGCCTCCGGTGCTGTCTGAACCTGTAATCGTTAATATCATATACTTTGAACTTTAATCTCTGAACTTGAAACATTGAACTTGAAAGCCGATGATAAGTCCGATGGCAAAGATACAAAAAAAACAACGAATATCACTCTCAGACATGGAAAAATGCCTTTTTTTCTATATAAAATGACCGAAAACGATATTTTCATGTAAAATAGTTCTGTATTTCAGCTTATTTTATTTATCTTTGCAAGGACAATAAGGATCTAATAAAGCAAATAAATTAAACAACGACATGAAAATAATCTACTTAACGGTTGTCTTGGTTTTGGCTACATGCTTCACCGCCAAGGCACAGAAGGGGTACAAGAATGTGCTCCGCGAAACCAACATGGCTTTCTACAAAACGGAACAGGCAAAGCAGGTGGGTAACCAGATTCTTGCTTACCAGAGAGTAACCGGCGGATGGCCCAAGAACATCGACATGGTGAAACCGATGAGCCATGAAGAGATGGAGAAAGTATTGGGCGAGAAGAACCGCCAGGACGACTCCACCACCGACAACGATGCCACCAACATACAGATGCTCTATCTGGCACGACTCTACCAGGCTACCAAGACACAGAAATACAAGGAAGCCTTCTGCAAAGGCGTGGAATATCTCCTGAGCGGACAGTATGCCAACGGAGGATGGCCACAGTTCTGGCCTAAGATGCGCGACTACCAGATACACATCACCTTCAACGACAATGCCATGGTGAACACCATGAAACTGCTACGCGACGTCTACCAGCAGAAAGCACCATTTAACAAAGGACTTACAGACAAGAACCTCAGAGAGAAAGCCAGAAAGGCTTTTGACAAGGGAGTAGACTGCATCCTGCGCTGCCAGATAAGAGTGAACGGCAAACCTACCGTATGGTGCCAGCAGCACGACCGTGAAACCTTTGCTCCTGCCCCAGCCCGCGCCTTCGAGCTGGCTTCATTCTGTTCATCAGAAAGTGCCAGTATCGTTAAACTCCTGCTCGAAATTCCTAACCCTTCAGAAGAGATAAAGGAAGCCGTAAGAGGAGCCATGCAATGGTTTGATGACTATAAACTGACCGGACTCAAGGTGGTAAGAACGGGCGAATACGGCTCACCTTACCGCAACACCACATTGGTAAAAGACCCTGCAGGCACACCCCTGTGGGCAAGATTCTACGACCTGAAGAACTGCGAACCATTCGTCTGCGACCGCGATGGTATTCCACGCAAGAGTATGCAGGAGATAGGAACCGAACGCCGAAACGGATACGGCTGGTATCAGGACGCACCAGCCATGCTCTACCCGCTCTATCAGAAATGGGCTGAGAAATATGACAAAGCCCATCTGCTCAACATCAGCCTCAACACAAAAGGCAAGAACGAAACCGGACAGCTGGACCTCACCCACTTCAGCAAGCCAAGCCTGTCAGACTTCAACGCCATCGTAAAAGCCGGTGAAACGATACAGGCTGCCATAGAGAAGGCTCCAGCCAACAGCGTTACACCTTATATTATATATGTACGCAACGGCAAATATCACGAAAAAGTAATCATCGACAAGCCAAACATCGTACTGGTAGGCGAAAACAGAGACAGCGTCATCATAGAATATGCCGAGACTGCCCAGTCGCAAACCATCAAGCAATACAAAGGCAAGGATGTTCACCAGGGAGTCATCGTCCTGACTGAAGACGCCAACGACTGCGTTATCAGCGGAATCACCGTATACAACAACTACGGCTCTACCGTTGAGAAGACTACCACCCATCAGATGGCAATCTTCGGCAGAGGCACACGCACCATCATCACCAACAGCAATATCTATGCAGATGGCAATGATGCCTTGTCGCTCTGGTGCAAGCAGGATGGAATGTACTATCATGCCGACCTCTTTCTGCGCTGTCCGGGAGTAGACTTCATCTGTCCTCGAGGCACCTGCTACGCTACCCGCTGCAAGTTCCTGGGCGACAGCCGTGCCATCATCTGGCACGACGGCAGAGGAGACATCAACAACAAGTTTGTGATTACGAACTCATCGTTTGATGCATTATCGCCTACCAAGTTGGGCAGATATCATCACGACCACCAGTTCTACCTCATCAACTGCAAGATGTCGAAGAACATACTGGACAGCAACATCAGCTATGCCTATACCGACAAGGTGCTCGACCCATGTCCATGGGGACAACGAGTATACTATTACGGCTGTGAGCGTGAGGGTGGCAACAGCGGCTGGCTCAGCGACAACCTGAGCACGGCACCCGGTTCACCGGCATTCCATGCCGTTACAGCCAAATGGACCTTCATGGGCAAATGGGATCCGGAGGCAAGACTCAGAAACCTCTGGCATGTATTGAAATATCAAGTAGAATACTAAGTATAACTAAATTAAAAAATCTTTTATGGATCTACAAATCAAGAAAGGCGCATTAGCCTTATCATTAAGCTTGTGCTGTGTAGGTGCATTCGCACAGAAGACCATCACAGGTACAGTAAAAGATGCAACTGGAGAACCATTAATTGGCGTTACCATCCAAACAGCAAAAGGCGGTGGTACTGTAACCGATTATGACGGAAACTTCAGCCTTAGCAATCTAAAGGTAGGTGAAAAGCTTACGATTTCCTATGTAGGATGTAAGACCAAGATTGTCACCGTTAGCAACCATCCTACGATGAATATTGTTCTAGAGTCATCAGACAAATCGCTCGATGAAGTCGTTGTCATCGGTTACGGTACGATGAAACGCCGCGACCTGACAGGTGCCGTAGCATCAGTAACAGGCGACAAGCTGGCACAGAACCCAGTATCCAATATTGCCGAGGCGCTGCAAGGCCAGCTTCCTGGCGTAACCGTTACTTCTCAGGACGGTCGTCCGGGAGCCAGCATGAGCATCCGTGTACGTGGTGGCGGTTCCATCACCCAGAGCAACGATCCGCTCTTCATCGTAGACGGAGTACAGGTATCAAGCATTGATGACATCCCAGCCGACAATATCGAAAGCATCGACGTGCTCAAGGATGCAGCCTCTACAGCCATCTACGGTGCCCGCGGTGCCAACGGTGTTATCCTTATTACCACCAAGAATGCCAAAGAGGGAAAGGTAAACGTAAAATACAACATGTATTTCAGAGTAAAGGAAAAGCCGGAAACCTACAAACAGGAGAGCGCCTACGATTACGTGCTGCGCAACTGGAGCTACGCTACAGCCTATAATGCAAAAGACGGGCAGGATATTGCCAAATACTTTGGCGTAGGCAGCGAGAACGGCAACCATCTGGAGGAATACAAATCGATGGGAACCCACAATTACCAGGACGATCTTCTGGGCAGTTCACACTCCTGGAACCACGACTTAAGCATAAGCGGCGGTACAGAGCGTACCAAATATTATGCAACCCTGAACTATATCAACGACAAGGGTTCATTGAACAACACCGGTTTCCGCCGCTGGAACGGTAACGTGAAACTGACACAGGACATCAACAAAAAACTGAAATGGAACCTGGATGCACGCTACAGCGAGATGCAGTTCAAGGGAGCCAAGTTTGAATATGCCACCTGTTCATACAACTTCCGCCCAATCGACACTCCACTCGGAGAAGATGACGGCAGCTTGCTCGGTTTGGGAGATTCACACGTATCGCAGTCTTTCAATCCTGTATCAATTTACGACAACTATACCAGCATCCATACCCGCAACAGAATGCGTGCCAACAACTCATTGATCTGGACGCCAATCAAGGGGCTGACAGGAAAGACTGAACTGACCCTGGGTCGCAACTGGAGTGAGCAGAAGACATGGGATGGAGGTTTCGAAGAAGGCTACAGCCATGCCAAGTTAAAGAAGTCTGACGGATATCATGTAAAGTGGACTTCTACCATCAACTACAACGTACAAGGTTTAGGCAAGGACCATAAACTCGACCTGCTCGCCGGTAATGAGGTTTTGGCAAGCAAGAGCAGTTCTACCACCTTCGATGGTTATGGCTATCCGGAAGAATGGGATATGAACACCGCATTCGGTATGCTCGACATGACCAATAAGGACCCAGACCTGAAAATAGATAAGGATACATACGTCAACAACATTGCCATACCAGAGCATTCTTTGTCATGGTTCGGCCGTGCCAACTATTCTTATCAGAGCCGCTACCTGTTTACCGCCACCTTCCGTGCCGACGGCAGTTCCAAGTTTGCACCTAATCATCACTGGGGTTACTTCCCTGCAG
Source organism: Segatella copri (assembly GCF_019127135.1). Classification (GTDB taxonomy): domain Bacteria; phylum Bacteroidota; class Bacteroidia; order Bacteroidales; family Bacteroidaceae; genus Prevotella. The sequence goes on from NZ_JAHOEA010000005.1 coordinate 36,948, forward strand.
CCGCAGCCGCATGGCGTATCTCAGACGAAGCATGGATGAAAGGTACAGAAGACTGGTTGAGTAACCTGAAACTCCGTCTCTCATATGGTACAGCAGGAAATGACAACATCAACTCTTCCCTATGGAAGGATACATGGCAGAAGAGCACCACTACCGTAGATGGAGAAATCGTTGACACCTACGTACCAGGCAGCATGATGGGCAATCCGGACCTGAAATGGGAAACCACTATTTCCCGTAACGCAGGTATTGACTTCGGTTTCTGGAACGGAAAACTCCGCGGTACACTGGACTTCTATTGGAACACTACCAAGAACATCCTGATGATGGTGCCTATCGATACTTCTACAGGTTACACCTATCAGTTCCAGAACGTAGGTAAGACATCCAACAAGGGTGTAGAGCTTGCACTCAGCTACGAGATAGTACGCAACAAGGACTTTAACCTGAGCTTCGGTATGACCTACAACTTCAACCATAACAACATCGACGATCTCTTCGACGGCGTATTGGCAGATACTCATACCGGCTGGGGCTCAACCACCCGTCTTCCATACTACGACTACGTAATCCGCAAGGGAAACCCAGTGGGTCTGATCCAGGGCTACAAGTCACAAGGAATCTATACAGTAGATGACTTCAACGTCAGCGCAGATGGCGTATGGACTCTGAAGCCAGGTATTCCAGACAACGTAGACAACATCGGTAACTTTGCCGGTGCCGAGAACTATAAGCGTCCAGAAGACCAGAAGGCATTCCCAGGTATGGCTAAGTTTGCAGATACAGATGGTGATGGAAAGATTACCTCCAGTGATGTAACCATCATCGGCAAGACAAAGCCTCAGCACACCGGCGGTTTCAACTTCTCCGGTCATTACAAGAACCTGGACTTCACCGCCAACTTCACCTATCAGATAGGCGGCAAGGTTTATAATGCCAATGCCCTTCATGATATGATGGGTGGTAAGGACACCTGGTATGGTGCAGCCAAGCTTAATATCGTAAGCGACTGCTGGAAGATGTACAATGTAGACAGCAAGGGCGATCTTTACGCCGTGACAGACCCAACCGAGCTGAAGGCTCTCAATGCCGGCGCCAAGTATGCTCTGCCATTTGCTGAAGTAGGTCTGGTAACATCCGACTTCATAGAAGATGCCTCTTACCTTCGCCTGCAGAATCTCTCCGTAGGCTACACCTTCCCAAAGAGATGGATGAAACCTCTCGGAATCAGTAATCTCCGTGTGTACGCAACAGCAACCAACCTGTTCTGCATCACCGGTTATAGTGGTATCGACCCAGACGTCAACACCAACTTCGATGCTGGCGGCAACGGATTTCCTACCCCTAATTACGATTACCAGGCATATCCAAAGACACGCTCTTGGACATTCGGTGTAAACTTATCATTCTAATATACAAATAAGGAAACAGATATGAAAAATAAATTTTTATATATCGCTCTATACGCTGCAGGAATGCTGGGTGCTACCTCATGCAGCGACTATTTGGAAACGAAATCACCTTCTACCGTAGATGCAGATTTCGTTTTCTCCAGCACAGCCACAGCCAAGGCAGCACTGGAAGGAGCCAAAGCAGCCATGCATGGTGCCTACAGTTCACACATCTTCGGCGACGGACTCTACTATGCAGCCGACATTGCCGGTTCCGACATCATGCGCCATCCGGAAGGATACGCCAAGCAGCCTGGCCGCCATCCGGCTGAAGCATTCTACCGCAACGGAACCGAGACCGGTGCCTACGCACTTACCTCGTACATGAAAGAAGGAACAGACGGTACATACGGCTACCTCTTCAGCGTAATCGGTAAATGCAACGCCATTACTACAGCTTTCGAACAGAAGGACAACTTCGAGGAGATGATGAGCCAGTCGGAACCTACTGAGCTGAGCCAGCTTTATGGTGAAGCCGTAGCCATCCGCGCAACCTGCTACAGAGAACTCATCAAGTATTTCGGCGACGTTCAGTTCCAGTCAACATTCGGCGTGGCAGCTGGCGGATTGGTAAGCCGCGATTCTATCTATGACGTCTGCATCGAGCAACTCAAGAAGGTAGAGCCTCACATGTACGTTCTGGGCACCTGTCCAACCTATGCCAACAATGCGAAGAACTATTACTCACGCACCTATGTAGACGGTCTCATTGGCCGCATGGCATTGGAGGCCGGTGGTTACCAGACCCGCCGAAACGACATCAAGCGAGTAGATGGCAAGGGCAATCCGCTCACCTTCGAAGCCCTCGGCACTGATAACCAGAACGCCACTTATGGCCGCCGTTCAGACTGGAAGAATCTTTATGCCACAGCCAAGGAATACTTCAAGAAGGCCATCGACAACGCAGGTACTGCCGTTTTCCACGAAACAGACCCTCGCTCAGAAGACAAGAATGGACGTGTCTACAACAATCCATACCAATACTTCTTCCAGCAGTTACATGATGCTGACGCCACCTATGCTGACGAAAGCATCTACGAGGAGCCTTTCACTCAGGGTTCGACAGGCAATGATCCACGCCCATACTCTTTGGGGCGTCCTTCAAATGGTGGTTCCAAGGTAGCATACCCTTGCAAGAACTACGGACAGGGACGTATCAACCCAGCCTTCTATTATGGTGATTTCGATCCTAAGGACCTGCGCCGAGACGTATCATGCACCGTAACAGGAAGTACCGGAAAGGGCATTGAGGCTCTGATTCCATTCACACCGGGTTCCAAGCAAAGTGCAGGCGGTATCAGCTGCAACAAATTTGATGAGAACCGACAGACTACGGTCTGGACTCAGGCACAGCGCCGTTCCGGTATCAATGCTCCATACATGCGATTGTCAGAAATGTATCTTGGCTATGCAGAGGCTTGCGCAGCAACAGGCGACAACGCAGAAGCAAAGACCTATCTTACAAAAGTTCGTAACCGTGCCTTCCGCACAGCTGATGAGGCAAACGTAGAAGGATTCATCAACAAAGAAGGTTCCTTGCTCAAGGCTATCATTGACGAGCGCGGATTCGAGTTTGCCGGCGAAGGCGACCGCCGTTTCACCTTGATACGTACTGGTCTGTTGCCTGAAAAGATCAAGAAGATTAAGGATCTTACCCGCAAGATGCTTGACGGTTTGAAGACAAATGGTTCATACACCTTCGAGAATGGCAATACCATCTCTGCCTACATCTATACCAAGAGCGTAGATGCTGCAGGTATGAAAGATGCCAACGGCAATACAATGTATGGTTACCGCTTGACAACCCAGTGCCCAGAAGACAAAGAGAATGATCCTGTTCTTTATCCATCCTGGCGCGGCCAGAAGGACAATTGGGATGAGTTGGGCCTCGACTATGGTACCAAGACTCCAAAGACCAATCTTGCCATCAAAGGCTTGTTTGCACCGGTTTCTGACCAAGAAGCTGAAGAACTGACAAAGGATGGTTATAAAAAGGTAGATTGGGGAAAGACACTCGTAGACAATGATGATGAGTACTACAAGTATCTCTTCTATGATTACGACTACGTATCAGCACCTATCTATCTGTGGCCATTCACACCGAACATCATCGCAACAGGTGGATTCGTAAACGGATACGGATTCTCTAACAAGTAAATAAAAAAAACAGCGAATTATTTGCATCGGAATGCATCTAATTCGCTGTTTTCTTTTTTATTCTTCTGTAAGATCTTTACAATCCTTGAGTATCTCAGCAGGAACCTCATTGCAACGCTCGTAGCGGCTGATGTCGGTAACATCGTCCTTGGCGGTCCATATCATGGAACCCGATTTCAAGAGACGGGTTACGAGATAACTCTGGTTCCAGTCGCCCTTACCGTTATCATAGCTTCCGCTGATGATGTAGCCCTGGTATGGATCGTTCTTGATAGCGAACGAACCGGTGATATGGCGACCATACATACTGTCAAACTTCTGATACATCTCGAAAGTCTGGTCCTTGCGGTTGAGAACGATGTAGCAGTATGTGCCCTCAGCAAGAGGTTCACCGTTCCACTCAGCCAACTTCCATGTGCCATGAAGATTGGCAGCAGTAACTTCCAGAGAAGGCTCCTCCGGTTCATCATCATCGCTGCTGCAGGCTGCAAAGCCGCAGGCAAACAAAGCAATCACCAGGAGGGTGAAGAGTTTTTTCAAATATTTCATTGTCTTGGTATTTTTTTCTTTTTTACTTTTTTACCCTTTTACCTTTTTACCTTTACAACGACCTGTATCGTTCTGTCAGACGGACGGGCATCCAAGCCCTCCAGAATAACAGGGAAGGTGAAGGATTCGGGCATCGTAGCCGGAATCTTATCGGCTATGATGGTGATGACGAGGTCAGCCTCATCACCCGGTTCTATCACCTCAGGCTCTGTCGTAAGACGGGCATAAGGAGGAAGAAGGAGGCTGGATATACGGAGCGGCTTGTCACCGCTGTTTCCGCAGAGGATACGTGCCGCAGGCTCTGTGCCCGGCTTTACCTCTGTGATACTTGCCTTCGCCTGTTTCAGTCTGAGTGCGCCCATCTTGTGCGGATAGCGTGCCCACTGGTCAGCACCTGGCAGCACCTTGCCCGTTAAGGCAAGCTTAACGGCAGGCTGTCCCTCTACCTCTTTCAGATAGAGATAAGCACCCGTATTGATGGTGCCCGGATAGCGGTTAGGCGTGAAGGTGAGCTGCACCTGACAGGTATCGCCAGGCTTCATCACATCGCCCCTGACATAAGAACTGGTACATCCACAGGTGGTTCTCACCTGTGTGATGTGCAGTATCTTCTTGCTCACATTCTTACCTACGAAGGTGAAGGTGCGAGGCGCATCGTCCTCGGTCATCGAACCTGCATCGATAAGCGGATGCTCAAACTTCAGCAGTTCCTTCTGCGCATTCACCGTGACAGGCAAAGCCAGGAAGAAAAGCGATAGGAAAGCAAATATCTTCATATTACATCCAATTACATCCAACCATTGTTACCGGCACTCTTTCTAACGGTCACAACTACGGTCTGGCTGGTACCATTGGCAGCTGTTACGGTGAGCGATGTACTTCCGGCAGCGAGTCCCTTCACGATGAGCGTCTTGCCATCTACCGAAGCAGAAGCTACGCCATTATTCGCTACTGAGCAAGAGAATCCCTCTGTCTGACCTGCAAAATATGCAGCGAGGTTGAGAGAAACAGTCTTCTCGATGCCCACATACACGTTAGGCAACTTCATATCAGAACTGAATTCCTTGTTCTTGATGTTATTCAAGAGCTGAGCTGCATCAATCAGACCAGCACCCATCTTGCCGATGTACTTAGAGAGCTGTACAATCTCAGGCGAAGCACCTACGGTAGTATGGTTCATGTAGTAGGTCTTGGTTGCACCATTCTGATAATGACTGTCCAGTTCCTTCACAGACTTCTTCATCAGGGCTACGAAATCGGCAGCACGATAATGACGGTTCGTCTTGGCAGCATAAGCGAGACCCAAGGCAGCCACACCCGAAACGTGAGGACAAGCCATAGAGGTTCCCTCCATGTAGCCGTAGGCAGGCTGACCGTTCTTGATCATCGTAGAGAGCACAGCACCTTTCTGCTCGGTTGTCTCTGCCCAGTATTCATCTTCCTGCTCGCCAATCTTGCTGTAATATTCCAAGTCGCCACCAGGAGCGCTCAGGGTTACGAGCGAACCGAAATCGGTGTAGCAGGCTGGAGTAAAGTCGGCAGCTAATGAAGATACGCAGACGCACTTAGAGTAAGCACCTGGGAAAGCAGGATTGCCAGCATACTCGTTACCGGCTGCGAAGACTGGAATACCACCGTCGATGACACCATTAGGCGAACCGGCATTGTTGATGAAGTAATCCAGCGCTTCCTTCTCCAGCGGATAGGTCTCAGCCCATTCCTTCTCGGTAGCAGGGCCCGGAGTATAACCGTTGATGATACTAGACTCTGAAGAGTTGTAACCCCAACTGCACTGCAGGATGACTGCACCATTATCGGCAGCATACTTGATGGCTCTCGCCTCGCCTGCCAAGGTTACACTGTTCTGACCGGAGAATACCTGGCAAGACATGATCTTGACACCAGAATTAGGAGAACCGTCACCACCAGCTACACCACAAACACCTCTACCATTATTATTTACGGCTGCAATGGTACCAGCTACGTGAGTACCATGACCGGTGTCATTGGCATCAGTCCAGGTAATATCGCCGCTCTCAGTAACGAAGTTGTAGCCATGAAGGTCGCCCTCATAACCGTTTCCGTCGCCGTCAGTCTGGGCACCCTGAACACTTTCGCCCGGATTGCACCACATGTTGGCTGCCAAATCAGGGTGAGTATACATCACACCCTCATCAAGAATAGCCACGATGATAGAAGGATCACCTGTGCAGGTCTTCCATGCCTCAAGTGCATTCACATCACATCCTGCCTTAGCACCCACGTGATTATTGTTGAGGTTCTCAAAGTCATAGTTGCCCTCACCCAGGTTACGGTAATGCCACTGGCTGGCAAAGCCTGGGTCGTTTGGCTCGCCCTCGGCTGCTGCGCGGGTAGACTTCTGCTGAAGTGCCTTATCGCTGAGATAGATGCGCTTGCTGTCGGTATTGTAAGCACGCTTGATGCGGCCGTTGGTCTGAACCTTTGAGATTTCGCCCAACTGCTTCAGTCGCTCGGCAGCCGCCTTCAGGTCGGTTCCCTTATTAAACTTCACCGTATACCAGAGGTGGAGTCCCGCCTCGCGGGTTCTTGCCTCAGTATTTGCATCTACTGGGAACACACGCTCGAAGCTGTAGCTTCCCAGGATGTCGAGCACCTCGTCGGTAGAAGGAATACCCGAACGGGTAGCCTTTCCGGAGCGAGTCTTGCTCAGTTGTGCCTGGTCGAGGATATCGCTCATTTCCGGGCTGAACTTAATCAGCAGTTCACCCGCCTCAGCATCTGCAGGGATGGTGATTTCTGAATTGCCGTCAGAAGAGCCGATGGTTGACAGGCTGTCAGAACAGCCCGTCAATGCCAATGCGACCATTGCTATATAGAAAAACTTTTTCTTCATTGTTTGCTTCTATATTGTTTTTATGTTTATCTTACTTTTTCTTAGTTCTCCTGTACTTAGCCATCAGCGCAGCTTCATTAATATCGCCTGCTGCCACGTATTTGCGGTAGTAGAGCGGATAAGCTACACCTGGAACCTCCCACTTGCTGCCTGGGTCACTGGTTCCGTAATAGTAGTCGTAGCTGTAGCTGTCTTCTGTCATATTAGAGAAACCAACGGCAGCGCCATCGCTGTTCTTACCCTTAGGCTGCTGGTTGAAGATCATCGTTGGTGCATTCCATTCTACCAGGTGTGGATGGAAGAGAATCCAGTTTGGCACCTTTCCTGTAAAGAAGTTCAGGTTGAGTGACAACTGACGGCAGTTTGGCAATACACGTGGCACCTGGAGAGGATAAACATCCTCACTAACTACAGAACCATCCTTGTGCTTGCAGGTTACAGGATTATCCCAGCCTGAGAGCAACCACTTGCAGGTATCGCCTACCAGCTTGTCGAGATAATCTTTCTTGTTGGTAGAGAAGTCAGACTTGCTGTATCGGGTAGCCTTGCCGGCAGCCTCCAATGCCTCAGTCATCTCATCATCGGTAGGAAGTTCACCCTCCAGGAAGCAGTAAGACAACTCGAGTGTATTCAACTTATCCCATGTCAGGAGCTTGAGAAGCGCCTGGCGGTCTGCGGTTCCGGCATTTACCTTACCATACAGTCCGATAGGATAGTTATTATAAACATAGACGCCTGATGCATTCATTTCGCCCAGCGAAGCGATGTTGATGACAACATCCGTACGGCGCTGTGCATAGAGAACGAGGTTACGCAACTTAGGGAAGTTCTTCTCGTTGACGATATTGGTGATATCCGACAACTTGTTGAAGTTGTTACTTACCAGGTTGAGCGATTCAAGACTCTTGCCCAGATGAACAAAGCTAGCAGGCAACTGAGTCAGACCGTAAGCCTGAACGGTAAGATTCTTCAGATACTTCAGCGAGCAGATTTCATCACCGAGCTTCACCTCACGAATCTGGTTGTTCTCGTTAGCTGCAACAGAGAATGACTCCAGGAACTTGAGATTACCCACTTCCTTAGGAAGAGTTTCGCCACTCTTGAGGTTGAACATGCTGAACTTGACAGAACGTACACGTCCTAAAGCCTCAGGATGAGTTTTCACGAAATCATCAGTAGCTTCCCAGAGCGTTACGCCGCTCCAGTTGCGCATGTTATCGCTGGAATCGAAGGTAGCCATGCTACCCAGTTTCTGGTTGATCATGATGACAGAGAGAGAGTCACCGGCACGGTTGTCCTCAATCTTTGGTGCTGCCTTCTGACGAACGGTCAGGATGACATCATCTGTAGGTTTGCCATCTGCATCTACCAGCTGGTCTTCAGCCTTGACTGGCACGAGATGAACCTTAGCCACACGAACGGCAGGAACCACGTTCATCGCCCAGCGGAACTTGAAGTTCACGGTGCGAGGACGATACTTTCTGTCCAGCACGATACCCAGGTTAGTACCAGTCAGCTTATCTTCATCCTTGCTGTTCAGGAGCCAGCCCTCACGCTCGCTCTCGTTCTCTGCCTTCTCGGCATCGGTCAGATCACCCTCGAAAGAATACTCTATCTTACCGATCTTGCATTCCACGTTGGCAGAAATGAGACTCTCGAAAGCACGGTTATCGTAAGAATCGGAGTTTTCGATTTCTACAACAGGATCCTTCAGGAAGATCTGCTTGCCATAACCGAACTGGGTGATGGTAAGCTTGCGGCTCTGTCCGTTGGCACCCTGGAAACTGAGTTCTGTGCTGCGGAGCGTGTTGGAAAGAGTAGAATCCACCTTGATGGTACCCTCAACAGAACCCACGCCGTTGGCAGGCGAAAGCATCAGCCAAGGCTCAGAGGTATTTGCTACCCAATCCTGTGAGGCAGCGATGGCAATCTGCTCTGTTCCACCCTGAGGGCCTATGGCTATCTCCTCTTTATCGAGCGCCAGTCCTCCTGGGATATCGACATCATCCTTATCGCTGCAGGCTGTGAAAAGCCCGGCAGCGAGAACGATACCTAATGTCAGTTTATTCATATATTTCATATTACTACTTTCTTATAGGGTTTAATTTTCGAGATCCAAAGCATCGCAACCGCGGATGTCCTGATTCTTGTCGTAGAACAGCTTATACATACCTGCCTTGATGTATGGGCAGACGCTGGTTACATCGATAGAGATGTTAGGGTTGTCTGCGATATTCAGGATATAAAGGTGAGAGGTCAGTGTCTCTTCTACCTTACGGATATCGTTGGAACCAATCTGGAACTGGATCAGGCTCGGACAGGTTGTGATTCCTGTAGGCCATGTACGCAGGCAACGCTGGTCGGTCTTCTCATCACGCTGGTGGTTGATGGCAAAGGCACGGAGCACGGCACTGTTCAATGGCTGGGTTGGCACCTCGGTGAAGCAGTTGTAGCTCAAGTCCATATTGGTAATGTATGGCAATGTGGTTGAGCGGAAGTCATCAGAGAGGGATGTCAACTTATTGAATCGGAGGTCGATGACCTGCAGCAGATAAGCCTTCTTGCCCTTGATGGAACCCTTAGGGATGGTGCGCATCTGGTTGCCGCTCAAATCGATGGTTGTGATTGGCGAACCGGCAGTAAACAGCTCTGTAGGGAACTTCTCAATCTTGTTGTTCGAGAGAGTAACGGTTGCTGCATTGATACCCTTGTAGGTACCATGACTATTATCTACACCTGTAATCTCGTTGTAAGAGAAGTCTACAGAACCCATCTCGCGAACCGAACTTGCATCGAAGATATTCGGAATCTTCTTCAGTTTGTTGTGGGCGAAGGTCAGACTCTCTACATCATCTGTAAAGGCACAGAGATTAGCAGGAACCTCCTCAATCTGGTTGTTGTTCAGATAGAGTGAAGAAAGCGCTACCTCAGAACCGAACGGATGCAACTTCTTGATATTGTTGTAAGCCAGGTCGAGCAGACCGAGATTCACCATCTTGCTCAAGGCAGATGACTCTGGGAACTCCTCCAGGTTGTTGTAACTCATATAGAGAATCTGGAGTGTCTTACCGGTCTTCTCGTTAGCCAGACGGGTCCAGTCGTTTCTCAACTGGTTAGCTGAGATACCCTTGCATCGTGCCAGGTTCATCGCCTGCAATTTAGGGAGATTATAGTAGAAGTCTGGAATGCGACTGATCTTCGGACAGTTGTAAAGTTCGATATCGGTCAGGTTTTCCATCTTGTCCCAATCCTCATCCTTAAACTCCTGCGCAAACTTACCATAAACAGGATCGTCAGCATTGTAGAACTTCGCACAAACCTCATCGGCTGTGATAGAAGAGTTACCGATGTAGAACTGCTGCAACTTGGTCAGACGGTAGATAGCCTTTGAAATACCGCTGATGCGGTTGGTCAATGTACCGATCTGCGCATCCTTCAGGTTGATGCGGCTGTCCTTCTTGATTCTGTTCTTCGGTGCCACCTTAGGATCAGAGTTGTAGCTTTTTACTATCATCTCCGACATGTTGGCACGTGGGTCATACTTCAGGAACTTATTCTCATAGTCGTGACGCATGCTGCTCTTCTTTGCAGCAGTCAGACTGTTTGCATCATAATTATTGAAGATGTTGGCACCAATCTTCTCATCGTGAGAACCGAGGTTGAGCACCTGGAGTTCTGTCAGCTGTCCGATGGCATCAGGTACGATTCCCTTTGCACCGAAACCGGCGATAACGAGACCGATAACACGGCCGTTGCTGTTGAGCGTTACGCCCGGCTGTTCGCCCCACATATCGAGTTCCTTGTTGAAGTTCCAGTTAGCTCCCTTGAAGGTAGCATCGCCATAGAAGCTCCACTCCTTACCCTGGAGAGATTCCCAGATAGCCTTCAAAGCCTCATAGTCCTTGATATACTCCTTTGTCTTGGAAAGGAGGATAGGCACCTGAGCTTTATCATTGAGTTGATTGTCCTCTATAATGAAAGCCTCACCCTTTACAGGCTGGGTCTCGTACTTGGTCTTTACCGCACCTGTCTTTCCGTAGGTGGTATATGAGGTAACCTGATAAGTACCGGCAGGCAGCCATACGGTAGAATCGCAGTAAGCTGTACCTGTGTCCATATACTTATCGTTCTCATTGTCTGGATTCTGATGCTCTACGCTAGACTCCTTATATTTCACCTTCAATTCAGGGAAGGTATAGGTCTCACGGGTAAAGAGGTTGGTTACGCTGACATCAACGAGACGGATGTTAGAGAAGAGATACTCTGTACCACCGGCACGGGTCTTCTCCCACTCCTTCACGAGATTGAACTTCACCTTACCACGCTCCACAGTCTCCACCATGAGGTTCTGTACTTCCAGACCGCCACCTACTACAGTGAATGTTTCGCCGGCAGAAGAAGCCAGCAACTCCTCGTCTACCGCATCATAGAGATAGAAACCGATGACGGTGTAAGTACCCGAAGCGAGTTGCAGTTTTTCACTTCTCAGACCATACTCAGCATTCTCTGAATTATAAGAATTGAGCACCAGTGTCTGAGACACAGTTGTACCGTTGTGCTCCATGACCACCTTGATTTTCTTGGCATCATCCAGTTTCTCAAGTTTGTCAAGGGCAGCAGCACGGGTAGCTCTAGAAGAAACCTTCTTGCTGAGCTTGAACTGCACATATCCGTATGTGCCGTCCCAACCCTCGGTTTCATCATCAGAGCAACTTGTTGCTGCAAAGGTCAGGAGAGAGACCAAGAGCAACAAGAGTGCCTTTGAAAATATTTTCATTCTGTTCATTACTTTCTAATTTTTCTGATAGAAGTATGTTTCTTACTCATTCCCTCACCAGGAGATTCAACAACAAGAACCTTTACAGGAGTTCCGTTGTCCTTGAATACCATAAACATCGGAGTAGCTTCTGGTACTTGTACAAAGAATATCCAATTCTCCTTTTCGTCTTGTGAAGGCTCTGCGTTAACATCATTTCCGTTGAAATCCTTAACTGTAAGATAGCCTGTCTCCATCATAGTGGTAGGGTCCCAATCCTTGATATTAGGATTAACTGTAAGAGAGCTTCCTGCTTCTGACTGAGCGACATATATTTCGTCACCATTGTAGCCAAATGCTTCTGATATGATAGAACCATACATTGATTTATCCTTCTTGCACTCTACTGGCAAGTAGTTCATCTTCAAGATTGTAGGCGCTGCAGACTGATCACCAGCAGAAGAGTTGGCCTCCTTCTGTACAACATCCATCAGGAAGTAGCGGTCGTAATCGCTCTTCACGCTTGTGTAGTCGTTCTCAAGCATCTCATCGAGACCGTTATCGAAAGTTGCGTAAACGCTCTGTGGCAATGCATAAACCAGGAACTCACGGCTTCCGCTGCTCAAGGCATCAATAGTGAGCTTAACGTCACCCTTCTCACCCTGCAACTTCACAGCGCCGGATGTTTCCTCGCGCAGACCATCTTCCTTTTTCTCGAAGACTACCAGCTGGTAAGCATCACCCAAGGTCTTGAGGGTGAAAGGAACGAAGTTGTAGAAGGTGAAAGCGTTGGTATCACCGCCATTCAGGCTAGAACCATTCTGAGTGAACACCTTACCATCGAGAGATACATTCCATACTGCCCACCGTGAAGAGGTTGGATAAGTAACATCCATGGTGCTGGTGGTCATACCATTATAGATAACAGGTATGGTTACAGCAGCCTTGCCATCCTCAGAAGTGAAGGTGATGGTGTAGTTGCCGTCCTTAGCGATGGCATACTTAGCACTTACGCCCTGATTCTCCTTGAAGGAAACACCGCCTACAACTTCCTTGTTAGGTGTACCTACCAGGAAGCCGCCTTCCAAGTCTACCCAAGCAGGAGTATTGGTAACAGCAAAACGGAAGTTTGACTTTACAGTAAACTTGTTGTATACATTGTAACCTACGGTGATACCTGTCTCGGTAATATCTTCGCCAGTCGCATCGTAAACCTTCAGGTCATAGCCGGCAGCCGAACGCTTAACCTCAGCGATGGCAACCTTCTGACCACCCATATTCAGGAAGAGCTGAGCCACGCTCATATCATCGCTGGCATCATCATCAGTAATCTTAACCTTGATGGTCTGCTTGCCTGCAGTACCATTGAGTACGAAGGCGTCTGTTTTCTCGCCCTGCACCAGTTTACACCAGATTTTGTCTGAAGAAAGGCTCCAGCTCTCGTTGGCATCGAAGGTGAAGTCCAACTCAGCGCCAGCAGCACCGGCGATAGTCTGTACCTGTGGGAACACAGGAGTTACTGCATCGTCGTCATCGCTGGAACAAGCTGTGAACAGAGTCACTGATACCAGCGCCATCAATACGAGCCAATATTTTGAAATCAATGTTTTCATTTTCTTTTTATTCTACGATTAATATCCTTGTTCTTTCAATTTCTCTGCCTCTGCATCGCTGATCCATTCATACATGGTGATGAAGGTTCCTACGTTGCCGAAGCTTGAACCATCCTTGTTGTCTACACTCATGGTGACATACTGCAATACATAGTTCTGGCAGGTGTTATAATAAGAGGTATAGAGAGAAGGCTGGCTGATGCGCAACTTGCCGTCTCCATAGATGGTACCGAACGCCTCGCCGGTTTCACCAGCTATCTGGTCGTCCATCTCTACCTTTGGCTCAAGAATGTTCTTGGTGCTGAACTTCAACTTCAGGTTGTAGCCCTTATAGTAAACATCCTTCAGCAGAACGGTATTCTCCTCGCCTTCCACTACCTCAGTCTTGATCAGACGGTTGGTTACGTTGTTCAGATACTGACTGTAGAAGGTAGATGTTACCATACACCAGCCTGAGAAGTTGTGGATATCGAAAGGACAAGACTTCTGCATTACCACGTGGGCATAGTCCTTATAGAGATCTGTCCAGTTATACTTCTCCGGAATCACCAGTTTCAGGGTGAAGCCGAGCGAGTCGGTCTTGCCGATGTTATCATAGATACCCTGAACCTTCACATTTCCTACCATCTCGCCCGCCTTGATTGTAACGGTGTTGTTGAGGATGCGGTAATGCTTACCCTCGATGGCATTGCTCTGCTTGTCTACTACCTCCACGCCGAAGGTGCGGTCGTAGTCAGCTTTTTCGGTTGCAGATACAGGCACATTGAATACCTCATTGCTTTCCTGTACAGCATACTGATAGAGCGTATCAGAGAACATGATATGACTCGGACCAGCATAAGTGGTATAATCCTGTGAACAACTCACAAGAGCGATGAGTGCAGCTACGGCTGCCAAACATCCCATCATTATTTTCTTCATGATCGTCTCCTTATTTTATTTGTTACTTTCATTAGGCTGAATCTCAGAACCTGGAGCCTCAAGCTCATGCTGAGGAATTGGCCAGACAAAGAGAGGGTCGTCCTTTTCAACCTTCAGACTGCTCTGCACGAAGTTGGCAGCAGGCTGGTCTGCAGCCTTACGCTCAAATCCCTTGTGCCAGCGCTTGAGGTCATTCAGACGGAAGCCTTCCATATAGAGTTCCTTCACGCGCTCTGCCTCGATTATCTTCATGGCGTTGCTCTCGCTCATCGAGGTGTTACCACCATAAGATGAGTAGCGGGCTGTACGCAAGGTAGAGATGTCCTTACCTGCCTTAGCGTAGTCCTTCTTCATGGCGTAAGCCTCAGCACGTATCAGATACTGCTCTGAGAGACGGAATACCATTGGCTGGTGAACATGCAGGATATTGTTGTTCAGGAATTCTGCATCGCCGAAATACTTGCTCAGCAAAGGCCACTGCAAACCGTGCTCATAACCGGTGGTACGGGTTGTGAAGATGGCTGCAGCACGGAGGTCATTGGCGTCGAATGAGTTGATGACCCATGTCTCAGGCACATAGTCAGGACGATAAGTTACATAGTTGTAGTTATCGAAGATGGTACCCAGTGCACCGCCATAGCTGTTCACGGTAAAGCCTACCTTCCAGATAGCCTCACGCGAATCACCATAGGTCCAGATATACTTGTAATCGTTCACCTGGCTTGAATAGGTGTTGGAAGAAGCCTTCTCCAATGTATAATACTTACTGCCGATTACCTTAGATGCATACTTGATGGCATCATCATACTTGTGCATATATAAGGATACGCGCGCACGCAAGGCATGACAGGTATACTCGTTGAAGTAAATCTCGTTGTAGAGATTTCCGGTGAAGTCTTCATCTACCTTCAGATATTCAGCAGCCTTGTCAAGGTCTCTCAATACGAAATCGTATGAGTCCTTCAGACTGGCTCTCTTCTGTGGCTCATTGCCGTAATAGTGCTCTGTGAGTACAACGCCGAGTTCCTTCGCAGCCTGCTCATCGCTGTCATAAGCCTTGCAGAAACACTTGATCAACTCTGAATAAGCCAATGCACGTGCGAAGTAAGCCTCGCCCTGATACTGTTCCAGCTTGTCGAGCTCCTTATCACTGTTGGTGTTTGCCTTTACCTTATCTACGTTGTCGAGCAGGAAGTTGGCAGTGTTGATAACACCATAAAGATCGGCATATACCGCCTCGATGTCGGTGTTGGTAGCCTTGATATCTTTCCAACGGTAGATATCGCCATAGGCATTAGAGTAGCCCTTCACGCAGTACACGAAGTCTGCCTGCAGATCTGGCAGGATTGTCAGATTGCCCGAATAGAGGGCGCTGCTCTTGAAACTGTCGTAAATACCGTACACCAGCTTGTCCATGTCGTCCACCGTGTTGATAGCCTGGTCCATGCGGATAGAATCCTCAGGATACTTATCAAGACAGGAAGACATCGAGAGGGCTAGGATTCCCGACAGGATGTATGTCTTTATATTTTTGATATTCATTTTTTTCTCCTTTCTTGGTTAGAATTGCAATTCAACACCCAGAGTAAACTGGCGTGATGCCGGATACTGTGCCTGGTAAATATTGGATGAAACCTCAGGATCCAGACCGTTGAAACCGGTTACGGTGAAGAGGTTCTGTGCCTGACCGTAGATTCTGACCATAGAGAAGAAGTTGGTCTTGCGCAACAGACTCTGTGGCAATGAATAGGACAGACTGAGATTCTTCAGACGGAGGAACGATGCATTCTCCAAGAAGCGGTCGTCGAGCTGGGTTACCTCGCCCCAACGTGGGATGTCGGTAATATCGCCAGGCTGCTTCCAACGGTCGTACAACAGACGGTTTGACTGGTTGTAAGCAGTACCGAAGGTTACACCGCTCTCCTCGAAGTAACGGTCGTTGTTAATCACGTAGCGTGTACCGATCCAGCTGAACTGGGCAGAAAGCTGCAAACCTTTCCAACGGAAGCTTGTACCGAAACCGCCCATCCAAGGTGCATCATAGGTCTTGCCTGTCATCACCTTGTCGCTCTCACGGAACTCGTTGGTTACGTTGCCGTTCTTGTCATACCAGAGCTGCTCACCATTCGCTGGATTCACACCGGCATAACGGTTCAGGAAGAACTCGCTTACTGAGTGACCTACCACATACTTCAAACCGGTGGTTGAGTTTACATACTCGGTTACACCGTTATAGAGTTCCTTCAAACGGTTCTGGTTGTAAGATACGTTGGCACTTACATTCCAGGTGAAGTCGCGTGTGCGGATTACATCACCGTCAGCACTCAGCTCGATACCCTTGTTAGCCATCACACCTACGTTCTTCCAGCGATAGCCCTCGCCGGTAACGGTGTAAGACTCAGGAACGCGCATCAGCATATTAGAGGTACGCTTGTAGTAAGCCTCGAAGCTGAAGTTGATTCTATCGAGGAAGCCCAAACGGAGGGCGAAGTTGTTTGCCCATGTTGACTCCCAACCCAATTCCTCGTTACCACTCTGTGATGGAGAGAAACCGGCAGTATTATCGTAGTTGGCACCACCCGATACCAGAGCCAGATGATAATAGTTAGGAATCTCAGAGTTACCCGATGTACCGGTACTTACGGCAATCTGGGCTGTGCTGAGCCACTTCATATCCTTCAGCCAGTCGGTAGACTTCACGTTGTACATGAAACCGAGCGACCAGAATGTACCCCAGCGATGATCCTTACCGAAACGTGAAGAAGCATCGGTACGCAGAGAGAAGTCGGCATAGTAGAGCTCCTTATAGTTATACTCGCCACGCATGAAGAATGACAGGTAAGAGTAGTCAGAAGATGAATCTGCCCAGCGGCTGGCACGTGTACCTGATGATACGTTGGTCAGAAGATCGCTGGTCTGACCTTTGGAATATACCTGGAAACCCTCTGAGTGGAAATTGACAGCCTCCTGACCCAGCATCACGTTGAACGAATGGATATCGTTCAGGGTGAAACGGTAGTTAGCCGTAGTGGTCTCTGTCAGGTTGATGGCATCGCTGCTCTGGCGTGCCGCAGTACCCTGTCCGTTATTTGAAGAGAGACTTGGGAACGACTGGAGGAACGCTGTAGAATGGGTGAAATCGGCACCGAACTGAGTACGGATAGTCAGATTCTCTATCGGATAGATTTCAGCATACATGGTAGAGAGTACCTTATATTTCTTGTTCTTGATAGGATTCAAGCCCATGTAAACGATAGGGTTCTCGCTGGTTCCAGCCCAGTTGCCTGCAGCAAGTGAAGCCAGACTTCCATCCTTGGCATAAGGATTCCAGTAAGGCAGCATGAATCGGCATGCTGAGATAGGAGTAACGGTAGTATAGCTACCGTCGTCAGCCTGCTGAGCCTCCTCATAGGCAGCCATGGTGTTAGTACCTACCTTCAACCACTTGCCTGCCTTTACATCAGCATTGGTGCGGATGTTGTAACGGCGGAAGGTTGAATTCTGTGCGATACCGTCCTGATCGTAGAAACCACCAGAAACATAGTAGTTCAAGCGGTCGGTAGCACGGTTGATAGAGAGTTCGTAGCTCTGCAGCGGAGCGCGGTCGTTGAACACCTCGTCCAGCCAGTTTACGTTTACTCTTGAAAGAAGATTGTAATCCTTACCTGTATCCAGACCTACTTCTTTCTCAAACTGTATACGCTCGTCGGTATTCATCATTTTCCAGTTGGTCTGTGCCAACTCAGAGAAACCATACTGTGCACGGAGCGTAATCTTCGCCTTGTCCATTGACAAGCCTCGCTTGGAAGTGATGACAACCACACCATTGGCAGCACGTGCACCATAGATAGAGGTAGAAGAGGCATCTTTCAATACAGAGATACTTTCGATGTCGTTAGGACTCAAGGTATTGAAATCAGAGCTTGAGATTGGCACGCCGTCGAGGATAAAGAGTGGCGACTTGCCGGAGTTGATAGAGTTGGTACCACGAATCTGGAAGGTAGCCGCCTTGCTAGGTTCACCCGAAGAAGAGATGACCTGCAAACCAGTACTCTGTCCCTGCAAAGCTTGGTCGAAGCTTGCCGCCGGCACATTTTCTATCTTTTCAGACTTTACGGCAGACACGGAACCCGCAATGGTTCCCTTCTTTCTCACGCCATACGCCACCACAACCACTTCGTCCATCATCTTGGAATCCGAAGCAAGGGTGATGTTGAGCGTATTTGTCTGCGCTTTCACAACGTGCTTCTGCGTAACGCAACCCACATACGAGTAGGCAAGCGTAGCCTTCGAAGCACCCTTAATTTCGATGGTATAGTTACCGTCAATATCGGTCACTACGCCATTTGATGTTCCCTCTTGCATAATGGTCACACCAATCATCGGTTCGTTGTCTTCAGCAGACACGACTGTACCCTTGACGCTGAAACTCTGCGCCAAGACCGATTGGATAGACAACAATACAAGTGAGACAAGTAAAAGAGTTAATCTTCTCATCCTTGTTTGTTTCAAGTTTATTAATTAATAATTATTATTTTTTTCTCATTTTTTTCTCGTTTGGTAAAAGCCGAAAGCACTCAGGGCGACACTTCGCCCCTCCATTTACACATTCTTTCACTAAAATGCACGCATGGAAATACCTATTTAACTTAAATCGGTGCAAAATTACGAATATTTTCTTATTTGCCCAAGATAATCGCTTAAAATTTAAATAATTAACACGAAATATCTATGTTTTTTAGCATATTTGCTCATAAATTTAGTTAATTGTCGATTTTTTGTCACTTTCAGTTGCAGTTTTCAAAAATAATCACTACCTTTGCGGCAACAAGAGAGAAGATGGGTAGCTTTTAGATTTAACCTAACAACTGCCACTCTTCAGATTATTAACAATTTAATATATATAAAGTATGAGAAAAACTTTACTCATTGCAGCCGCTTTGTGCCTGTCGGCTTCTGCTATGGCACAGACTTTCGAAAAACCGCTGTCTGTATCACAAGGCAACAACCTTTACAATGCAGCCCAAGCAGGTGATGTTTACTGGAAATTCACAGCCGACCAGGACTACATCGCAACAGTTGGCAACTATGACGGAGGAGAGCATCCTTCAGTAGCACTCCTCAAGGACGGAGCTGCCAAGCCAACAAACATCAGTGGCACATTCACACCCGATTATGATGGCAAAATCTATGCCTTTGAAAAGGGTAAGACCTACTACTTCATCCTGAATGCAGCAGGCGCCGCAGAGGTAGGATTCACTCTGAAGCTGGAAGCCACCAAGAATGTAGGTAAAGGACTTACAGAAGCTGATCCGCTGGAAATCAAGCTGGGCGAAACTCAGGTTATCGGCAACCCGGCATACGAAGGTGCTGGTTCTATCAACGCTTATGCCACCTATAAGGCAGAGAAAGACGGACAGCTACAGATCAAGACAGAACAGAACGCTTACAAGGCAACTGTAAATGGTACCGTCATTTCTGCTGTAACAGAAAACGGAAAGAAGATATTCAAATTCAAGACCGAAAAGGGTCAGGTTTACAACATCAACTTCCAACTCTCTATCCCAGTTGTCATCATCACATCAGAAGTGGTAGATGTAAAGGAAGGCTCTTTTGACATGCCATACATACTGAAGGAAGGCGAGAACACCATTCCTGCCGAAGCTGGCAAATATTACTTCAGCTATGCACTTTCCAAAAAGGGCTATCTCAAAATTACCAGCGACGAAAAGATTGAGGGAGGCAAGTTGAGCGTTTACAGAAACCAGTTTAACGCTAAATCTGAAACAAACGCTGTGGTAGAGTCTGCTACAGGAACTTTCGATGTACGCACAGAGATTGCATCTACTTATGGTACTTATTATATCGTAGTAAACAAGACTACAAAAACCGAGACTCCAAGCACCTTCAAGATGCAGATGGAAGACTACCAGCCAGGCGAGACTGCTGATACAGCCATCCCTGTTGCCGTAAGCGAAACAGCTAAAGCCATCACATTGCCAGGAGCTAAAGGTAAGTATTTCTATACCTTCACTGTTCCTGCCAACACCAAGAAGCTCCTCACCGTTGAGTCTCCTGCAGCTTTGAGCGAGGGTACTTCTGCCTACGTTAACACCTCTGAAGGAACATATGGTGCAACCAATATGGAGAACCAGATCATCAAGAGAGATGTAAACAGCACAAAAGAACAGAAATACTATCTGGTTGTCACATCCAATGAGTCTGCTCCGCTGACCCTCAACATCAGGTATGCAGATGTAGAAAAGGGTTCGCTGATTACAGAACCTAAGGATGCTGTACTCGGTAGCAACACCATCGATTTCAATGGTACTGAATATTATACCTACAAGGCAACAAGCAATTGTAAGCTTGCTGTTACCGTAGAAGATGGCGTAACGGTTACCTTCCCAAAGGACACATCAGGTTACGGCTCATACGATGTTTTCCAGAAGGACAACACATACAGTATCCAGGCTACTTCTGGCAAGGTATACTACATCGTCCTCAAGGACGTAAAGAAGGCTTCTACCTTTACATTGGCAGAGACGAAGTTTGATGCTGGTGAGGTTCGCGAGAACCCTATAGTCATGACTGGCGACTCTTATACTCTGGGCGAGAATGCAAGCAATCTTTGGTTGAAATATGATGTAACCGAGACTGGCGTGATAGAATTCTCCAGCGATGCTCCTTTCTCATGGTCAAACAGCATCGGCATTGTCAAGAACGACGGTAAGGCTCCTGTCAGCATGGCAGACAATATTCAGGACGAATCTACCTTAGACCAGGTTGACCCAAAGCGTATCAACGTATATCACGCAGTATTCTCTGCCAAGAAGGGTGACGCTTTGTATATCCAGGTTAATATAGAAGGTGATGCTACAGGCAAGAAACTGACTCTTACCCAGCGTGCTTCAAAGCCAGGCGAAACTATTGACAACCCTGTAGAACTTAAGAAGGGAGAAACTTTGGATGTATCTAAGGCAAGCCTCAACAATCCTATCTGGGTGAAGGCAAGACTCACCAAGGGCAAGAACGAATTCCAGAATGTAGATGGCGGCTATTTTACACCACAGCAGTCATGCCGTCTTACTGATAATGGTATTAGCTATGACGGAGCTGCCATCCAGTGGACCGGCGATTCATTCATCGAGGAAGTAGAAGAGGAAAAGGATTTCATCTTCATGGTTTCTTATGCTGAAGGCAGAGCTAAGGTGAAGTTCGTAGATAACAATACCGATGGCATTAGCCGCATCGAGCTGGATTCAGACAGCAAGCCAGCCATCTATACCATCAATGGTACCAAGATCAACAGTATCACAGGCAGCGGTGTTTACATCATCAAGTCGAATGGTAAGACCAAGAAGGTTGTTATCAAGAAGTAATCTTTCTGATTGATACAATCAGAGAATATATCACAAGAAAAGAGGTGTGTCATAAGTACATGACACACCCTTTTTTTGTTTCTATGCAGCCGTTTTCATAAAGCTGAAATTACGTCCCGACGTATCTTGTACTACGTCCGGACTTTATCTCTTCATCTTCATGTATTCCGTAGGAGTCATGCCATACTCCTTGGAGAAGCATTTGGAGAAATAGCTGCTGTTGGAGAAACCAACGGTATACATCACCTCGGAAACACTGAACTTACCCTGGCTCAGGAGCTCGGCAGCACGGCTCATACGCATCTCACGGATATACTCTACAGGCGTACGGCCCGTTATCGCCTTCGTCTTGCGATACAGCTGTTTGCTACCTATGCCTATCACATCCTGCAACATCGAAACATTGAAGTCAGAATCGATCATGTGCTTCTCTATCGCCTCATTGATCTCTTCGAGCAGACGCTTGTCTGACACATCCAACTCGCAGACATTTACTTCCTTCTTTTCCTCTTCAGAAGACTCAGAGCGTGCAGGAACTGGTTCTGAGGATGATGACTCAGGCTCAGATTCAGGCGAAGCGGATAACCCTGTGGCAACAGTTGATGGCTCCTCTGGTATCTTCACGTTCAGATAGCGGACCATCAGAGCAGTCACCTCATCAAATGAATGATGAGCTACGGCAGCCTTCAAATCTTCCGTCAGACGATTGAAGAAGTCCATACGCATCTGTACCTGCTCCAACACCTCAGCCTTCTGCTTCTGGGCATCAGCCAGTTCCTTGCGCAGGAAATACCAGCTTACCAGCCATGCCACAAACACGATGAGTGCCGTGATATAGAAGAGCTTGCACCACAAGGAGAGATACCAAGGCGGCAGGACGGAGATGTCGAGCGAATAAACCTCGGCAGCTATCTTGCCTTCACCATCCACGGCATGAACCGTAAGATGATAATCGCCATACGACAAACCATTGTAGGTGATATCGATATTGCCGGAGTTCAGATAATGCCAGTCGTGGTCGCTGCCTTCGAGTTTGTAAGCATAAACGGCTGAAGGATGATCAGCAAAAGGAAGGTCGGTGAGCTGCAGGGTGAAGTTGTTCTCATCACTCTTCAGTTCCAGGATTTCTCCACGCTCCTCACGAGCCTCTCCGTTTACGATGATTCCAGCCAGCATCAGGCGGGTAAACTGCTTAGGCTTCTGTGCTACATCGGAACTGATTGCCACATAGCCGTCATTGCCGCCCATCATTACCTCATGAGTCTGTCTGCTGTAACAGATGTTGAGCGGTACAACAGAAGGAATCATGAAACGCTGGCTCTCACCCTGTGGATTGATTACGCAGCATTCATTGCCCGATACCACCCATATCTTGCCTTCCACATCGCACATGGTACTTACCTTGCCACCAATCTGCCATGTCTTGGAAGAAAAACTGTTACCCAGCACAGAACCGGCTGCATAATAACAGGTTACCGAACTGTTATCACCCATCCAGATATTGCCTTTGCTGTCTGCCATCAGATAGTTGAGAACATCTGAGTTAGCTACCTGCACCACCTTCATATCGTTCGGATTGATGCAGTCGAGACGGTTAAAGGTAGAAACCCAAATCCTACCCTTTCCATCCATCACCATCTGACCTACATGCAGACCGGAGAGCGCATTCTTTCCCTTGTCCGAGTAATGCCAGTCGGCTATGGTCTTGCCGCTCAGAAGAGCCGCCTTATCCATCACGAAGACACCTCCCTGATAAGAACCCATCCATATCCTGCCCTTCTTGTCCTGGAGAATATCGTAAGCCCAGGCAGTAGAATACTTGCCGCTCTTATCGTAGACGATGAAGTTGCGCATCTGACGGGAACTGCGGTCATAGAAGTTGATACCATGGTCGGTACAGATCCATACATCGCCGTCATGGTCTTCATAAATCTTGCGTACACGGTTATGACTCAGCGGGAAGGCAGAGCTGTTCTGCTTGTACCATGCCACATTCTGATAACCTTCAGCATTCCGGGTGAAATGAATCAGACCGTTGGTACCGCCCATCCACCATTCGCCGTTACGGGTCTGGAGCATGGCATGCAGACAGTTGCCCTCACCCGACATCGTAATCTTATCGAGCGATACATAGCGGTAATAGGTATGGGTAGTGAGACGGGAGAGTCCATTGTCTGTACCCACCCATACATTCTGCCATTTATCTACAAAGCAAGCCCAGACGATGTTGTTAGGAATAGAAGCATCATCACGGGAATCGTGGATATAATGGGTGATAGCATTGGAGAGTGCCATCTGATAGAGTCCGTTATCTGTTCCGATATAGAGATTGCCGGCAGCATCTGTAGAAAGACATTTGATGGAATTGCCGTTGAGAGCAGGAATCTGTGAGAAGTTCCTGAGCTGCAGGTCGGCACAATAGAGAGCACCCTCGGTACCAATCCAGTAGCATCGGCGCTTGGCATCATAAGCGAGCGCATTAACCAGCGGCTGTTCTCCTGCACGGAGCGGAATCAGTCTGCTGCCGAGATGCAGACCAGCGAGCGAACCTACGAGCAAACCTCGCGGAGTAGAGAGCAAGGCATAGACATCGCCACCGAAGTCAGTCTTACTACCCTTGATATCGAGCACACGGAGTTCCTTCAACTGCTTGCGCTTCGTCTCATCGGCAAAAGCCTTCATGGCTGGTGTTTCGGCATATTGATAAGATTGCGTATCGAATTTCAGGATGCCGTTGCCAGTAGCCAGATAGAGCATTCTGCCCTCGAAACCGAGCGCATTAACACGCGTATTGCTGAAAGTATGTTCCTGAAAATGGCGATAGCCATGATAACCATCATAGCTGTAAAGACCATTGTCGGTTCCGAGCCATATCATTCCATCACTGTCCTGGGTAATGGCACAAACTGTCTGAGCACCTTCAAGGGAGGTGTTGACGAAGCGCTGCGCATGGATGGCGAGCGAAACAAAGAGCATAGCAATTGCCATGCTGATGCGAGATATAGGTTCTGTTGACTTTTTCATGCGTGCAAATTTACACATTATTCATGATAACGCCAAAAAAAATCGGAGGAAAATCATAAAAAAAAGAATCCCCTGGGAAAATAGCCACTGCTATCCCCAGAGGATTTGATATAAACCATATACTTTATAACCAACTGAAATCAGTCTCTGTCTTCTTATATTGCCTGGAGCGTAATCGACTTTTCGATATTTCGCTTGCTGTCTTTTACCTTCAGGATGATGTCGCCCTTCTGCTTGCTGCTCTGTACGATGACTACGAGTTTGCCAGAGAAAAGTTTCATCTGAGGCTGGGTGAACGGTTCGAGCGATGTGGCATCGCCGTTGCAGGCAGCCTTGAAAGTGCCGGCACCACTCACCTCGAAGGTCAGTTCGTCATCGGCAAGCGGACATTCATTGCCGTCCTTATCCAGAAGACTCACGGTGATGAAGGCAAGGTCGTTGCCATCGGCATTCAGAAGCACATTGTGTTCATCGGTACAGCCTTCTACCATGCAGGCAATAGGTTCATGATCAGGTGTTTCTACACTGAACTTCATCTGTGCAGGCTCGCCGGCAGTACGCTTCACGTCCTCGCCTATCTTATCGCCATACTGGTTGTAGGTAACCACACGAATCTCGCCTGGTTCATACTTCACATTGTTCCAGCGGAGGCGATAGCGGTCCAGACGGCTTGACTTGTCCTTGCGCACTCTGCCCTGGCTCTTGCCATTCACGAAAAGTTCGCCTTCCACACCATCAGTGTAGCAATATACAGGGGTAACCTGTCCTTCTCTACCCTTCCAGTTCCAGTGAGGAAGAAGATGGGTGGTATGCTGCTGCTCGTTCCAGCGGGCACGATACATATAGTAGCGGTCCTTTGGAAGTCCGGCAAGGTCGCAGATACCGAAGTAGCTACTACGGCTTGGCCAGTAGGTATCGTAAGGAGTCGGCTCGCCCAAGTAGTCATAGCCCGTCCACACGAACTCTCCGATTACCCAACTATAATCATCCTGCATCTTCCAGTCATCATCAGGAAGATTGCTCCAGGAACAGTATTCGGTATCATAGCTTGAGCACTGACCATCAGGATAGGTAGCCTTATCACTTACCACTACCGGGAACTTGTATACGCCACGGGAACTGACCGTAGAGGCGGTTTCAGAACCGAGGAGAAAGCCCTGAGGCAACTGCTCGATATTCTTATAATATTTATGTACGCGATAGTTGAAGCCTGGAACGTCCATCACCTGGGCAAATCCACTCTTCAGGGCATCTTCTGCCCTATCCATGCCCTGGGTAACAGGACGGGAAGGGTCATACAGATGACAGAGGTCCTGCAGACGTTTGGCAATCTGCACACCCTCCTGGCTCCACTGCTCAGGAATCTCGTTACCGATGCTCCACATCACGATGCTAGGATGATTGCGGTGGTGCTTTACTAGATTGGTGATATCCTTATCGCTCCACTCCTTGAAGTACTTAGCGTAGCCGTTCTTGCATTTAGGATAAATCCACATATCGAAACTCTCAGCCATTACCATCATACCGAGGGAATCGCAGAGTTCCATCTGCATGGTAGAAGGCATGTTGTGGGCTGTACGGATGGCATCGCAACCCATCTCCTTCATCGTCTTGATCTGGCGGATGAGAGCTGCCTTGTTCTCTGCAGCGCCCAATGGACCGAGGTCGTGGTGCAGACAGACACCCTTCAGCTTTCGGGTAACGCCATTGAGTTGGAAACCATAATCCTTGGATACCGAGATGGTACGGATACCGGTCTTCAGGGTCTGCACATCAGCCACCTTCTTTCCTTCATATCGGGTAAGTTTTACCTGATAGAGGTAAGGAGATTCCGGAGACCAGAGCTGAGGATTCGCTACCTTCAGAGTAGTCTTGATTTCAGGATTGGCACCTGTGACGGTCTGCTCGGCAACCTTCTTGCCAGCCTCATTCAACAGGGTTATAACGGTCTTGCCCGACTTACCAGTCTTTCCTTCCAGCAGCGCATTTACTTCTACTTCAGCTTCCTGCTTATCAGCCTTCAGGGTACGCACGAAGGTATCCCAGGTAGAGAAGTTCTCGTTACCGTAAAGTTCTACGGAAACCGGACGGTAAAGACCGCCTCCCGGATACCATCGGCTGCTTTCCTCTACATTATTAAGATGTACCTCGATGAGATTACTCTTACCAAACTGGATGAAAGGAGTGATGTCAATGCGGAAGGCATTGTAGCCGTAAGCCCATCTGCCAGCCTCCTTGCCATTGACGCTGACAACAGGCTGACTCATCGCACCATCAAAAACGAGTACGGCACGCTTATAGCCCTTAGGAGCCGTCCAGTTCATCTTATACATACCCTCACCTATCCAAGGCAGCGCACCAGAGCGTCCCGACTTCTCGGTCTTCTCCTTTTCGCCATTCTGCTCGATAGCCACCATCTGCAGGTCCCATTTCTTATCGAAAGGACCCGAGATAGCCCAGTCGTGAGGAACAGCTACCTGCTGCCACGCCTTGCCATCACGGGAGAAGTCCCATGAAGGCAGATTGATAACCTTTCTGCTCTGCGCCTGGCACAGCGTTGTGAGTGCCAGGGCAAGAGTCATGAAAGTAATGCTTCTCTTTATCATATCTCTTCGTTAATATTCTTATTTATATGCATCGGATTATTTATATGCATCAAATACGGCAGTTGGTTTGCCGCTGTTGTCGAAGGCTCCCTTGGTATATGCAGACCAACCCAAAGTGGTATAGTTGGCTGGCTTCCAGTTGTTGTAAACTTCTGGTTCCCAATAGAAGATACCCTCGCAGGTAGAGATTGCCTTACAGCCATCCACCATTTTCTTCATCATTGGCGCAGCCTGGTCAGAGCCCCACCACATACCGATTTCAGAGATGATGACGTCCTTGCCATACTTGGAAGAAAGAGTCTGAATGTTAGAGAGACAACTCTCTGCATAACTCTGCCAGTTATCATCTTCCGGATAAAGAGACAGTCCGATGACATCCCACTTTCCGCCATTGTCCTTCAGCTTATCGTAGAGCCAGGTAAGTCCACCGAGGTCCTGTCCTTTATCTACATGAACGATGACCTTTGCATTAGGATAAACTTCCTTAACAGCATCATAACCGGCGTTGATATAAGCTGCAAAATTGGCTGCATTCTTAGATACCTGACCGGTTACAGCCTCATCGCTGTTGAAGAGCATTCCGTCGCGGGTTTCATTGCCCACCTGCACCCACTCTACGTTGGTTACACCTTTATCCTTCAGGGCTGTCAAAACATCCTTGGTATGATCAGACACAGCCTGCTTCATCTGCTCGGCAGTATAGCCCTTCCATGCAGCAGGAACTTTCTGGTTGCCCGGGTCAGCCCAGGTATCAGAATAGTGGAAGTCGATCATCAGACGGAAGCCGAGCTGTTGAACTCGCCAAGCCTTGGCGATGACATCATCCTTGCCACACCAGCCACCTTCCGGATTTACCCAGACACGCAGACGGATGGAATTGGTTCCCTCTTCGCGAAGGAGCTTCATGCATTCTGTAGCCTTGCCATTCTGATTATAGAATTTCACACCGTCCTTCTCCATCTCTGTGAGCCAGGAAACATCGGCACCCTTGGCAAAACCGCTCATATCGTATGTTTTCTCCTGCTCATGAACAGGAGAATCGTCGCTGCTGCAACTTGTTCCCGTAATAGAGAACAAGAGCGCTGTAGCCAGCAACATGGCTTTTCCAAATATATTCTTCATTGCTATTTTTCTTATTAATTATTCATATTTCCATGTCATGGTGTTGAGGTCGGCGGTAACCGTAAACTCTGTTTCGCCATTCTCATCGCCAAACCAGATATCCCAAGCGCCATCAACAGAAGTCAATTTAAACTGCTCGCCATCGGCACCATACCAGGTCTTCTTGTCATCCTTGTTCTCGCCTACGTAGATGAAGCGGAAGTTCTCCCAGGAAGTTGGCTTGTACTTGCAGGTATAAACACCTTCGCTCACCAAGCTCATCACGGCAAGAAGGGTTTTACCATCCTTAGAGAACATGCAGAGAGTATTGCTAGCCTCTGGCTCTGGAGTTGTCTGGTCGCCCTCAACGATGGTATATTCCAACTGACTGTGCTCACCAACCTTCACGGTTATGGTATAAGTACCCGCCTTGGCAATATTCACGCTACCAGCAGTTGCAGCATCTGTCATCTTGCCATCAGCCAAAGTATAGTTCATGGTCTTCACTACAGCTGCAGCATCTTCTGTACCTGTAGTCTTGCTGTACTCAGCGCCTGTAGCTACGATGCTGACTGGAGTATTATCGGCTGTAGTTGTTATGACCTTGGTCCAAGCATAGTTAGGAGCATCATAGGTCATGTTCTCACCATTCAGCTGCATCGAATTGATGTAAGTTGGCTTAAGTTCCTTAGCTTTTGTATCAAGAACTGTATAATAAATACCTGTCTGACCAGGGAACCAGATGTTCCATGCAGACTCAGTATTATCCATTTCGTACACATGGTTATCCTGTCCTACATTACCCCAAATGGTACCATCATTTTCCTTACCCCAGATATGGAACCAAGAAGAGGCATTCATATAGCCAGAATAAACTCCATCAGAATTAGGAGAATAGAGCTTGGTCAGAACTTGATCCTTTTTCTCATTCAGAATATTGATGTAGCTCATATCAATGAGGTATGGAGTAACCTTTACCTGGCAGACATTGCTGTAAGCGGCATCAAGATTACTACCCATCAGACTCTTGATACGGAAATAGAGAGGTGAACTCACATCAGGAGACAAGCCGAGATCCTTGGCTGCAGCATTGAGGTCTGCACCGGTGAAAGCCTTGGAAAGGTCGGTTACGGTGTATTCCTTTTCTGAAGTAAAGTTCTCTGAGGCTGATACCTGCAGATAAGTTTTCAGCACTCCACTGCCCGCAGGCTTGGTTTCATCGCTCGAAAGCAAGGTAGGATTCTGCCAAGCCAACGAGAGGACAACGTCCTTACTGTTATCTACAGACAGCTTCACATCGGATGCCGATGCCATCAGATCGGATGCCTTGAAGCCATCCAGATATATCTTGTCGCCACTCTCGTCGCAACTCACCAGGGCGGTGAGTGCGCAGAGAAGCATCATCAGGTTTCTAAATATCTTTTTCATTCTTTTATCCTATTAATAGTTGTCGTTATGAAGATTTGGATTTGCGGTAAGCTCGGTGTTAGGGATTGGATAGATGTTGTACTTGCTGTCAACAGCCTGTCCATCGTGGGTGCCACCCTTCCACTGCCAGATGTACTTATTAGTAGTAAACTGACCATAGCGAATCAGGTCGGTACGGCGATAACCTTCATGATAGAGTTCACGGGCACGCTCATCGAGAATGAACTGGAGGAAGGCATCGTCATCAGCAAAGTTGCTTGCCCATACATCAGAAGCATGAGAGCGCTCACGAAGCTGGTTAATCCAATAGATAGCTCCCTGCTTGCGGGAAGCAATCACGGTTGGATCTGTAGCATCACTACCACCAGCCCAGTTATCCCAGTCGTTATGCAGACGAACCACGCACTCGGCATACATCAGATAGACATCTGCCAAACGGAAGAGAGGGAAATCGGTTTCTACACCTGCATCGGCAGTATTAGATGCTGTAGTACCATCATCCTTCAGGTTGCTCCACTTCTCAGAAAGATAACCGGTGGTTTCATCGGTCATGGTGGTTACATCCTTGCTCTGACCATTGGTGAAGAACTTGCAACGCCTGTCGCCACTGCCGTCGATATCGGTCTGGGTAAACTTATCTACAAACTCAGGACGAAGACGGAATTCACTCCAACCGGCAGTTACACCATAATCGGCTACATTCTGGTTGGCATTCGACATACTTACCTGTCCACAAACCAGATAGGTGGAAGAACCCCAGCTTACGGTATGCTCTGCACTTACCGGCAAGGCGAAGATAATCTCGTTGGTACGCTTGTCGTTATCTGCATTGAAGAGCTTGCTGTAATCAGACTCCAGAGAATATCCCATATCCATCACCTTCTTACAAGCCTCCATGCACTCGGCATACTTGGCAACGCCGGTATAAACCTCGCTGTTCAGATAAAGCTTGGCAAGCAAGGTATAGGCAGCACCCTGAGAAGCCTGACCGTAAGGACAGGTGGATGCTGGAAGCATATCGCCTACACAATCCTTCAACTCGCTCTCAATATAATCGAATGTCTGCTGAGGAGTATAACGAGGAGGAATGTAGCTGCCCACAGGGTCGTTCTCTGTCACCATCGGAATGTTGCGATAGAAATCGAGCGCATGGTAATAGAACAGAGCACGCATAAAACGGACTTCTGCCTTATACTCCTTCATCTTCTCTGCATCAGCACCCGAGAAATTGGCATTATTGGCATTGCGGAGGAACTCGTTGCAGAGGGCGATGTTGTAGTAGATACGATAATACATATCTGATACCCAGGCATCGTTGGCATCCCAAGAGAGATAGGTAAGACCCGTAGTCTGCTCACCAGTCAGCCAGGTAGAGGCAAATTCATCGGTACCACACTCCTGCATATTGATAAACATACGCATGTAATCGAAACCATTACCATTGTTCAATACGGATTCCATATCCTTATTATCGCCGCCCTTGCCCTGACCGCTAGTCACCATGGCAGCGTAAATCTTACCCAGCACAGCCTCGTAATTGGCAAGCGAGGTATAAACATCCTTAGAGGTTGTCTCTGTATGAGGATATTGGTCGAGATCGGAAACACAGCTGGTTGTGCCTGTCAGCACCGCTGTTCCCATCATCATACTATATAATATATTCTTAAGTTTCATTGTTATCTGTTTTATTGTTAGAACTGAAGTCCGAGGCTTACTGAGTAAGTGCGAGGACGTGGATAGAATGAGTTGTCCATTCCGTTTGGCACCTCAGGATCTGTACCTGAGTAACCGGTAATGGTGAATACATTCTGTACCATCGCAGATACGGTAAGCGAAGCCCACTTGTTGATCTTGCCTACATTGTAACTCAAACTCAGGTTGTCGAGTTTCAGGAAGGAAGCATTCTCTACGTAGTAATCAGAGAGATACTGACGGGTCTTGAAACCAGTCTTCAGGAAACTGGTGTTGAGATTGTTGAGCTGTGAGTTGTTGTAGCTTACTGTCTCAAAAGCACCTGTACTCATACCCATGCCGTTGTATACATAGTTGTCGATGTTGGCACGGAAGCTCATACCGAGTGTCAGCTGCTTGTATCTCAAGGATGTGCTCAAGCCCATGATATACTTAGGGGCTGGAGAGTGATAGCGGTAGAGATCGGCATCATTGATTTCGCCATCATTGTTCAAATCGGCATAAGCACCCTCGATTGGCTTGCCTGTCTTAGAGTCATAGAGCTGATGATATACATAGAACATGTATGGTTCATATCCCTCAGAGAGTACCTGGAACTGGTAAGCATCGATAGATGGACCTACCTTCACGTTGGTCTGGCTTCCACCCTTTGTCAATGAAAGGTTCTTCACTTTCATGTTCTGCCAGGTAAAGTTGTAGCTCAGATTCCACTCCCAGTCCTTGGTCTGGATAGGGGTTGCATTCAGAGAAACCTCAATACCCTTGCTGTCCACATTACCCACATTGGTAAGGATAGTCTTTGAGAAGTTGGTACCTGCTGCTGTTGGTACTGATGCCAACAGGTCCTTGGTCTTGCGGGTATAGAAATCGATGGCACCACCGATACGGCCATCCAGAAATCCGAAATCAAGACCGAAGTTCCAGGAGGTAGTTGTCTCCCACTTCAGGTCTGATACGTAAGCCTCAGGACGGTAAGTATTGATATACTGTCCGTTGATGAATGCTTCGGCACCTGTCACGCTGTAGGTATAAACCGGCAGATAGTTGTAGTTGCCGATGCCCTCCTGCTGACCGGTAACACCATAGCTGGCACGGAGTTTCAAGTTAGAAAGTACCTTCTGGTTCTTCAACCAAGGCTCTTCTGTCAAAGTCCAGCCCAAAGCAACAGATGGGAAAGTACCCCAACGGGTATCCTTAGAGAAACGGGAAGATGCGTCTCGACGAACGGTAGCCGTCAGGAGATACTTTCCATCGAATGAATAGTTGATACGTCCGTAATATGACAACATTACATGACGGTAATCAGATGCCTTTACGGTTGACAGGTTTGTGCCTGCCGCACTTTTGGTATAATAAAGAGGTGTAGTACTCTTCCAGTACTGATAGTCGTAACCGGCAGTCAAATCTACATTACTCTTGATATCTTCGAAATACTTTGCATAGTTGGCATAGAGGGTAAGCAAGCGGTTCTCGTTCTTCTGAGGACCATACTTATAATCGCTACCGCCCAAAGACTCATCCTTGTTGTAGCTCTGTGCTGCATAGACAGGAACATGAATGGTTCCATCACCCTTGGCATAATCAGCACCCACGGTAGCATGGAGCTTGAGGTCTGGAAGGAAATGAACCTTGTAATCTACATCCATCGAACCGATGAAGCGGCTTACCTTACTCTTTGAATCATACAGATCAACCAGACCGCGAGGGTTTCTTACACCGGCATTCACTGGATAGCCGTCAGCATCGAGAGCCTCGTTGTAGCCACCATACTTGTCGTTGCCGGAATAAACCGGAATGGTTGGGTTGAATGTGGCAGCTGCCCATACGGCACCACCATTATTGAATGAGTTGTTATTGAGGGTTCCCTTGGCGTTGATGGTCAACTTCAGGTGATCCTGGAAGAAGCTAGGAGTCAATACCACGTTACCTGTCCAGCGCTCCACATTGTCCTTGCGAACCAGACCGCTCTGGTTGTAATAGCCTACAGACACGCGGAATGGCAACCACTTGTCGATGCTGCCGCTCACGCTGAGGTTATTATCTGTACCGAAAGCTGTACGGTAAACCTCATCATTCCAGTCGGTATTGGCTGTACCGAGCAATGACTTTTGGTTATCTGTACCAAACTGGTTGATGACATTCACAAATTCATCACGACTCAGCATATCTACCATCTGCGCACGGGTCTGCAAACTGTTGGTGGTATTGAAGTTCACCTTCACAGCACCCTGCTGTCCCTTCTTAGTGGTAATGATGATGACACCGTTAGAAGCACGGGAACCATAGATGGCTGTAGAAGAAGCATCCTTCAATACAGTCATGCTCTCGATATCAGAAGGGTTGATCATGCTGAGGAAGTTGCTGCTGTTACCCGAGATACCACCCTGCTCCAATGGCACACCATCGAGCACGATAAGAGGGTCGTTGCTGGCATTCAGAGATGCACCACCACGCACACGGATGGTACTACCGGCAGAGGCAGAACCACTGTTGGACATAATCTGTACACCCGAAACCTTACCATTGATCAACTGTTCTGGAGAAGAAACGAGACCTTTGTTAAAGTCCTTCGATTTCACGGTAGCTACGGAACCAGTCAGGTCACTCTTTCTTGCCGTACCATATCCGATGACC
This sequence comes from Segatella copri, assembly GCF_019127135.1. Taxonomy (GTDB): domain Bacteria; phylum Bacteroidota; class Bacteroidia; order Bacteroidales; family Bacteroidaceae; genus Prevotella. The sequence goes on from NZ_JAHOEA010000005.1 coordinate 71,137, forward strand.
ACGACATCAGCCAGCGCCTTGCTGTCGGATTCGAGTTTCACCTTCATATTGTCTGAGATAGAAAGTACCTTATCAATATAACCGATATAAGATACCTTGATCTTCTTGGCAGAAGAAGATACCTGAAGACTGAAGTTACCGTCAAAATCAGTAACTGTACCGCCCTTTTCGCCTTCCACCATGACAGTGGCGCCAATCAGAGCCTCACCATTCTGCGCATCAGTCACCTCACCTTTGATGGTTCTAGTCTGCGCCATAAGTTGCAGACATCCGATGACGAACAATGCCACGAGAAGCAAACTTCTCTTTGCTAATTTCTGGATTGCTTTCATTGTTTTACTTTTAGGTTGCGTTTTACGTTTAAAATGCGTTTGCGTTTAAAATTGTTTTCGGTTGCAAAAGTAGGGAAAAGAGAAGAAAACAGCAGATAGATTTAAGACAAAAATAAAGAAAAAACGGACAAAAGCAAATCTTTATCTAGCTTTTGTCCGTTTTTTCATTAAAGAGGCAGGAATCTTTAAATCAGTTCTATACCTTTACTCTTTTACAGGTACAAGTTTAATACCGAAGAGGTTACATGTATCCTGCTTTGTAATAGTATGAGAACCTGCATCCAATGTTACAGTCATTGTCTTAGCTGTTGAATCAATAACCGCATTTACTTCAGCAGGCTTCTTTCCATCAATTTTGGCGTTCGTCTTGGTATCTGCAGAACTGAAATAAAGGGTCATTGTGACTTTCTTATCAACAGTTACTGAGATATTAGTTGCAGATTCCATCTTTACACAAGTAGAATATGAAGTGCCGTCAATAGTAGCAGTTCCCTTACTTGTAGAATAGTTGCCTGAAACTGTTACTATGCTACTTGAAGGCTTAGAATCTGTGAATGTTACCAAAACAGTACCCTCGATAGGAGTTACAGTACTGCCACCTTCTGTACCACCAGTAGAACCACCAGTCTCGCCACCTCCGGTAGAACCACCTTCGCCAGCAGCATTACTCTCGCCGAATACCTTGACAACACCAGAAGTATAAGAGTCGAGAAGGCTTGCCAAAGCAGGCCATGGCTGCTGATGACCATTGGTTACTACCGTCTCATCAGGAATAACGAAATCAATATCGCCATGATTCAAACGACCTGCACCATAGAATCCTTCTACAATAGCAGGAACATCTGCAGCCTTATCAGCAGCGTATGCATACATGAGGCTTGGGTTGGTATCGAAATTATCATAAGAGGTACCGCCGACCAAAGTTTTTACGCTTGTAGGAACCTGCTCACTTGGATCAGAAACCTCGTATGCATCAAAACTTGTATTGTTTTCTGCGTATGGGACATAACTGAAGTTATCTGGCTTGTTGGCAAATACATTGCCGTATGCCTTAATCAAACCACCATTCTCACCAGAGAAAGTACCATCACCCTTGGCATCAGTACCCTGCTTAGAGCTCATGATAGGACGCTTGGTTGAATCGAAGTAGTTTGACTCCATGAATACGCTTGAACCCATTGTAGCACCAACACCATAAACATCATTGTGCAGATAATAATTGTTGTACATGTGAACACTCATGGTACGAATACGGGCCATACGAGAGTCTGAATGGTCGAACCAGTTATGATGATAAGTGATATAGTTAGGGCCACTTTCTGTCTTCATACCACACATAGAAGCCTTACCATTATCCCAGAAACGGTTGTAAGCCACGGTTATATACTGGGAGTTAGCCTTGATATCTACCGTACCATCACCCTTAGCCTGGTCGGCAGCACCACCCTTCTTACCATAGAAGAAATCCATATTGTGAATCCAGACATGGGAGTTGTTTGTATCAAGAGACATGGCATCGTCCAGGCAACGCATGATAGCCAAGTTGCGGAACTCTACACTGGTTGCATCTCTAAGCAAGAAACCGAAACCATAAACAGTAGCATCGTCACCGACGCCCTCGAATGTCATATTCATCTTGGCACCCTTAATCTGCAATCCTTCAGCAGAACTTGAAATGTGATCTAAGTCAGAAAGACTTATCTTACCGATAAAACGGAAGGCGATTGGGGTTTTATCCTTACCTTTTGAATATGCATCAATAATAGACTGAAGACCGGTAATGGTCTCAAGCTTACCCGTATTAACGGTTGTAGAAACGGTCTTGGCTGATCTGGCTGTGATATAGAGTACCTTCGCACCTGCCTTCAAAGTTCCGTCATTATTGTAAGCACCTACACCATCATATTTGAAATGAGCAAAGCCTTCACGGTTGTAGCTTTTTACAACCAAGTTAGAAGCAGTATTGGCACCAGCAATCTCTGCACCATCGGCATTTACAGGAACAACCTTTACAGAATAAGTACCTTCCTTCAAACCGAGGACATCGGCACGATAATAAGATTTATACTGACGAACCAGCTGAGCGTCAATCTTCTTGTCATCTACATAAACATTGTAAGAAGAAGCACCCTCGAAAGAAGTCCATTTCAGGTAAGCAGACTCCTGCCAGCCCTTTGCTTCTGTAATCTGGATAACGCCTGCAGGATTGTTGAAATCACCACTTGTCCCCTGCTCTACTTTCTTTGCGAAACTGATTTCCTGAACAGAAGCATCATACTCATCATTCTCTGAACCTGATTTAGGTGCGATGATTGCCTTATCACCTTCGAACTTCACACTTGTCAAGTCTGCAGTATTATAATACTTCACATCACCCGACTTGGTGGTAACATACATCTGGTTCACCTTGCTGTTGCGAGCCACGGCATGGGTAATCTTAAATGTCCTTGTCTGTGCCACGGCAGCACTCAGACTCATCAGGAGGAGTGCCAAAGTAAATACCATTTTCTTCATTGTTCAATCCTCCTTATTTTATTTGATGATAACTTTCTTACCGTTAATAATATAAACACCCTTAGATAAGCCCTTAGGGGATTTACCAACACATTGCCCCTGAAGGTTATAAACCTTTCCTTGCAATGCTTTCTTTATATCTTCAATCTGGCTGATGCCGGTAGTTTGATAAGTGAAAGAAAGGGTTACGAGCGACATATCTGCCTGATCAGATGTATTATCTGAATACTGAAGAACAACATTGTCGCCATCAAAGGTAATCTCTCTGACAGTCTTGTCTATGACCTGGCCATCAATCTTTACCGTTTGCTTGTTGTCGGCAAATGTTGCCGTAGACAACATTGCAGCCAAGAATAACAAATAAGCTTTTTTCATTTTAACGAATGTTTGTTAGATTAATTTTTGGTTTGATGCTAACTATTATGGTGCAAATATAACCAAAATAGTTCTACTACAGAACATTTTACGACAACTTTTATACGCAAACGTTTTCATAAGTGTAAAATGGAGTATTATAAAAAAGGGCATAAAAAAAGACTGAATCCTGTTACGAAGATTCAGTCTCACAAAGAAGTGGTACCACCAGGAATCGAACCGGGGACACAAGGATTTTCAGTCCTTTGCTCTACCAACTGAGCTATGGCACCAACTTTCACAAATCGCGATTTATCATTTGCAGGTGCAAAGGTAATACTTTTTTCTGGTTCCTGCAAATTTTTCGGGAAATTTCTTTCAAAAAAGATAAAAAAAGCCTATTTTTGTTGGTATTATCCATTATTTAATGTACCTTTGCAGCAGATATCGGGATTTAGCGCAGTTGGTAGCGCACGTCGTTCGGGACGATGAGGTCGCTGGTTCGAGTCCAGTAATCCCGACGAAAAACCGGTAAATGTGCCATAAACACTGAGGATTTACCTCAGTCGGTGCCAAAATGGTCGGTACAATTTCGGTATCACTCCTATATACATTATTAATAACAGGCTATATCTGAGAAAAATTAAAGATATGGCTAAAAAAAATTATGCTCCAAATTCGAATGACACAGTACTTAGCAGTGTCATTGGCTGGAAACCACCAGTTTTTCACCAGGCATCTGAATGTTATATCTCCTTCATGGCCTTTGATCCAGGCATCAACCGCATGAGGAAGAAAAAAATCATGCTCGATCATGTTAAGGGCAAGCGGAACCAGCGCGCCTATGCCGACCAGATTATCAAGAATCTCACAGAGAAGCTCATGGCTGGCTGGAACCCATGGATTGAGGCTCTGCAGCCACTGGAATATACGAAGTGGGAAGATGTACTCGAGAAATATAAGGCTTATCTCGTCAAGATGTGCAACGAGGGTAGCATGCGTGAGGAGACTTTTGTTGACTATAGCAGTCGTGTCAGAATCCTGGAGAGATGGAAGAAGGAGAAAAACATAGTCCTCAACTTCTCCTACCAATGGGACAAAAGTAATGTGAGTAAGTTTCTGGACTACATTTTCATCGACAGGAATAATACAGTATTGACTCGCAATAACTATCTTGCCTGGACTAAGAGTTTCTCCGCTTATCTGTTAGCTCGAGGCTATATACCAAAGAACCCAACAGAAGGTTTGGAACGTATCAAGAACAGACAGAAGAAAAGCAGAGATGTCATACCGGATTGCACTATGCAGCTCATCAGAGATTATCTGATGGAGCATAACAGGCACTATCTGCTGGCGTGTGAAATCATTCACTACCTCTTCATCCGCCCTCGAGAGATGTCCTATCTCAGAATCTGTGATATTCATATCAAGACTCAGACACTCACTCTGCATGGTGAGAACACTAAAAATGGTAATGATGCTGTGATTACGTTGCCGACTCATGTCATCAAACTCATGATGGAACTCAATATCTTCTCACACCCAGGGCAGGACTACCTCTTTTCTGACGGGTTCTGCCCCGGACCAGAAAGAAAAAATGAGAAAATGTTCAGAGACTACTGGACTCGTGTCCTGAGGAAGGAACTGAAGCTCTCACCTCGGTTCAAGTTTTACAGCTTGAAAGACACTGGCATCACCAATATGCTGCGGGCCAATGCCGACGTCTTGTCGGTCAGAGACCAGGCGAGACACTCATCCATACTCATCACAGACATCTATACGCCTAAGGATATACAGACGGCGAATGAGTATATCAAGAACTATCAGGGTATCCTATAATATAATAAGGTGGAGAGCTAACTGCTCCCCACCTTATTATATATATTATGATAGCATATAAAAATATCCCGTGTAAACTGGCTCGATGGCATCGTCCTTTACTTCCATCTCTATCTTCTCGCACACAAATTTCTTGTTGCGGATGATGTATATCTTGGAAGGGTCCGGTATGACATCTGACTTGAACTTGACTTCCATGCAATTTCGATTATCAATTTTGATAACTGAATTATGGAACTTACCAAGTGATATGACACCTGTATTGGTAGAATTCAAAGACAGAGAGAATAATTTTGTGTCCCCTATAGAACTAACTCCTGCATACTGATAATCAGTATTAATGCGGTAATCGGTTATAAACATAGGCCACCTCGACTTATTTCCAACCCAAGAAATATGGCCATATGGCTTGTCATACGCCTGCACTTTGCCTGGCAGAATGAAGAAAACACTCATGACCTCCTCTTCATCTTCGCTTTCTTCCATGCTCGACTCATCATCTATGGCATCCTGTACGGATATGTAGCTATATCCGTCATCATCAACATCGCACTCCTTGGAATCCGCTTCCTTGTCATTAGGTATTGACAACAGGCAACGCTTCTCGTAGTGATTATCTTCTCCTAAGAATGCTGTCTTGAAATTGATATCTTCTACAACTTGCGCTGCTGGAGAGATGCAGAGATCAACGTAATCATCGGAGTTCTGGTCTCTGATAAGCGGTGACCAGTAACCTGCCAACTGCCAGGTCTTGGTATTGTCCTCCTCTACATATATGTAATAGCTGTAGAAGTGCTCGATGATGGTCTGTCTCTTCTTCTTCTCGCTCCATCCCTGTGTTGTCAAGGCGAACTGGTTGCTCTCGCCAAAATAATCTACGCTTTTGACAATATTGAAGTTTCTGAACACCTTCTTGGAGATGCTCTCATAGCTACCTCTATTGACTGAATCATCTAGCTTATACTCCAGGTTAGCGGTTGATGAAGTACTGAAAGAACCGTCCTCGTCATAGTCTGCCGAATATTCATCCAGTGGTTCTATCTCAATTGAATCTACAGAACTCAACTCTGAGGAACTGATGACGCAGCAGGTCTTCTCGGCTTCATCGAAGTAGATGGAGGCATTGAAGAATTTCCGGAATTCTTCAATGAATGTATAAGATGACCAATGTGGAAGCGCCCTGCGCAGTTCACGAGTCTTGTAGGCCGAAGCTATATATAGCTGGTTCCACGGCTTGCAGTCGAAGTCGTTGCGCTTGAGAGTGTATCCTTCATATTCTACCACTTTGCGGAAGATATACATCAAGCTTGGCTGAACTGCCAGGTTCATGATAAATGGTGCATTGTAGCCGATGAACTGCTTTGTTTTATCCACCCCAACAAAATTTGCGATTAGGTCGTTCGTTTCGTCTCTTACTGGCATGAAGCACCATCTACCTTCCGCTCCCAGGAACTCCGAATGATTTTCATTCAGCCTGTAGATGTCTTTAATCTTCAGCTGGTTTTTAAATCCCTGAGAAAAACCTTTATCAATAGTATAACCAGGTTTATCAGCTGTGCCGAATGGAATCTCATCGATGTAGTGCTTGGTCATGCGGTCATTGAATTTGATGCGTGACTTGCCTCCGACTATCTGCAGTTTGATCTCTTTCTCATTCACGGAGAGTATGGTACCGACACCACTCATGATGAGCTGGCTGTTACAGAACAGTTTGCAGTCATCGTATTTGGCGATATTCTTCTTGACTTCCAAGCGTGAGACATTTTTGAAAATGACACGGTTCTCCAGGATATTCATGGGGAAGGTGATGTCATAGGTGTACTCACCATCATCGGTGACATACTGGTTGGCGTATGTCACCTTGATGGATGATGTGGATATCGGGTATGCCCGATGGCCATTGATAATACATGTAATCATAGGCTACTTGTTGTCTAATATCTTTTGATAATCTTTGAGGCGTCGGTAGATGCCTCTGCGACCTGCAATAGGCAGCTCTACGGCGATGCCATCCTCTAGCGTCTGATTGAGTCTGCTCACTGCTGAGTTGACTCCGTCCAGAGACTGGCACACCTCGGTGTTGTCGTTGCTGACGTTGACAACAGGAGCGACAACGGAGGCGCTTCCGCCTGCTCCGAGTGCCCGGCTGATGTCCTCAGCGGTCAGAGATCCAACGGTGTTGGAGCGTTGCGCCTTGTCAATGAGGTCGAGAGCTGGACGGATGGAGGTGTTGTTGACCGCGTTGTGGTTAGCGACGAACTCACCCTCATGGACGATGCCTGCCTGCTTGCGGTACCTGGTTCCTCCGGTGTAACCACCTTCGTAGTACCCTGCTGCCTCTGCCTGGTGCTGCTTCTTGATGGTAGCAATCTGCAGCATACCTGCTGCGGTTGCCATGCCGGCAGCGATTGGCGCCATGACCCAACCGGTGACAGGGATGCTAGCTGCTGAAGAATAGGCGTTTATGGCAGCCATGGCGGTTGATGCGATTGCCTGAGCAATCTCAATCTTCATGGACTTCTTGTTGGCCTTGGACTTGGCAGCTGCTAACTCCTTGTCTCGCTTCTCCTCCAACTTTTTCTTCTTTTTCGAGTTGTTGCCTGCTGCAGCAATCTGCTTTTCGTAGTTTTTTGAGATTTTGGCTTGCTCCAGGTCTGAGCATGCCTGAGCGTATGCTGACGCAGAAGAAAGAATGTTGTTGATGCCGTTGTATGCCGCAGATGTCTGCTGCACCATGTTGTCGAGGAAGTCGGCGGTGACCTGCGCCTTGGCCTGCATGTATGCAGCATGGTTCTGCTTGTCGTTGCCATACAACTCCTTCAACTTCTCCATGGTGTTCTTATAGTTCTCAACTTGTGAGGAGAAGTATCCACCCAGAGTTGCATTGCCGGTCGACTGGGACTCACCTGCAGCAGCCCTGGCACTGTTGACCATCTCAGATGACTTATCATTAATTTTTATTTGAGCGCTACCGGCTCCATGATCATCAGCATCAATCTGCGCTCTCTGTGCAGCAAACTGCTTGGTTATCTCCAACTTCATTTGCTGATATTCCTCCTCCTTGATTAATCCCTGCTTGTAGAGATTGTCAAGGCCATTGAGGTACATGGTCTCCTGTGCCTGCAGGTCTTGCTTACCGAACTGCTGACGCAACTCCTTCAGCTGGTTCTGGTATGACTCCTGCATCTGCAGTTGGTGGTCGAGCTCAGCCTGTTCCATCTCAGCCTTCAGATCCAGCCACTCCTCGCTGCCCTCTCTGTCTTTGAAGAGTGCAAGACGTTTTTTCATGGCTTCAACATCATTCTTATATAGGGCTTCATTAAGAGCGGTATCATTCTGATAGATAGCTGAACTGGCATCATTGTACTGAGCTTTGATGCTAGCCTCCTTCTGGAGGCGTTCACGCTCAATGGTCTGCTCATTCATCTTCTGAATTGCAGCATCATGCTGCTTGACAACGTTGACCTGGTTGTCTAGCAACTGCTTGTATTCATTACTCTCAGCACCATACAACTGTTTCAGCTTGGCAAAGCCCTTAATCTGGATGTTTTGACGGTCATCGATGAACTGCAGATAGGTTTTCTTGCCTTCTGCATAGGCTTTAGCGTTGTCTGCCATCAGTTCGTTGGTCTCAGCCTTGATGCTATCGGCGGCCTGCTTCTGCTTGCGTTTGGCTTCAGCCTGGCGCTTACGTGCCTCGGCTGCAGCTGCCTTCCCTGCTTTGACACGAGCCTTGCGCTCTTTTTCTGAAACCTGATGAGTGCCGGCTGTACTCTGCTTCTTAATGATGGTACCATCATTGCCCTTGCCATTGTAGCCATTGTTGCGCCATGGTTCCGGATCATTAATTTCGAAGTGCTGGGACTCTAACTGTTTAATCTTATCGATGAGCTTCTGCTGATACTGCTTTTCACGCTCAATGCTCTTGTTCATCACATCAATGAACACTTCTCTGTTGTCAGAAGCTAAGTTTAACATCTTAGTTTTACCACTTGCAAATGGATTAATACGCCCCCAAACTTTAGCCCAGAACCCACGCTTGTCGTTGTCAGCTTCGCTTAGCAAGTCTTCTTGTTCTGCCTGCTTGGCTATAGACTCAGCAAGCTTCTTCTGCAGACCGTCGATGACGATCTTCTTCTTCATCATGTCAATGTACGACTGGATTTGCCTTGTTGCTTGACCGGTGCGCACTGCTTCCTCTGTGATGTTGCCGAGGTGCTCACGCATCAGCTTGCCGTTGAGCTCCTCCAGTGCTGCCTTGCGGTCTGACTCAGCTGTGGTGTTGGACTGGATGGCAGAAACGAGGCGCATGATGGATGCCTCCTCTTCTGATGCCTGCTTGTTGGCATCGGTCACGGCATCATTGTAGTCACGCTGCGCCTGCTCAGCTGTGCTCGTCTCTTTAGAGAGTGTGACGATTGCGGCTGTCAGACCCACAACAACAGCAATCACGGCTGTAATCGGGTTGGCCAACAACACCTTGTTCCATAACATCTGCGCAGCAGTGGTCAGTTTTATCTCACGTGTCAATGCCATCTGAACGATTTCCATGGTCTTGAGAGCTGATGTCTTAAGCCCCACAAGGACGAGATGCGCCTTTTCGCGCAGAATCATGATGTTGAGCCATGCCATCTGCGCCTTGTCTGCTATCAACTTTGCCTTAGATACTGCTGTATACGTGACGATGGCGGCTGTCAGCACAATTAATATGCGCCAATAATCTTTGACGAAATCAACGAGTGTGGAGAGTGCCCGAACCCCGAGACTTGCAGCAGATATGCAATATCGTGCTGCAGGATAGAGTTTCTGGCCCAGCTCGATGGAGAGATCCAGGAACTTCTTGCTCGCCTTGTCAAGTTGAGCCTGTACATTCTCGTTCTGTGTCTCGAACTCATTGAGGACGGATGTGCCTTCGGAATATGCTTCGCTTGCCAGGTTCTGGGCAGACTTGATATCATCGAGCTTGTCAGCGAGGACGGTGAGGACACCTGTCGCTCTTGAACCATCCATCTTCATCTCCTCGAACATAGGTGCTAGGTCTGCGAATCCACCCTTTGCTCGCATGGCTGCCAGGAATTGGAGGAGTGCGCCATTGGCGTCCTCCTTCAGCGTCTTTGCGAATTCCTTGACATTGAGACCTGCAATTTGAGCAAACTTTGCAGAATCCTGAAACATCTTGGCCAGAAGGTTCTGAACTGCGGTTGCAGCAGTTTCGTCTTGCTGCATGTTTTGGTCGAGAACTGATGCGAGACCCATGATCTGCGCCTGCGTGAAGCCTGCCTGCTTGCCGACACCAGCCACTCTGGCGGTGAAATCAACGAGATAACCGGCAGAGGCAGAAGAATTCTGCGCTAACTCGTTGATTGCCGAACCGGTTGCGAGCATGGCTCCTCGCAAGCCCATGGTCTTGTCTTCACCGAACATCTGGGCGAGCTTGCCGATTTGAGAGACTGCCTTGTCTCCCAAATCATCACCGAGGGCGACATTGATTTTATCGGCTCCATCAACGAACTCCTCAACCGCAGTAGTCGATGTGATGCCGAGTCTTCCGGCATCTTCGGCTAGCTGGTTGAGCTTCTGTCGAGGAGTTCGGGTGTCCATCTTCTTGAAGTCCTCGTTCATGCGCTCAACTTCCTCGGCTGCCTGACCGGTATATTTGCGGACGTTGGTCATCTCATCGTCCATCTTTGCATACTCCTCCACGCACTTTTTGACGGTGAAGGTTATGCCGGAGATGGCAGCGACGGCTCCCAGGGCGATGCCCTGCATGCGGTTGAACCAGTCTGCAGAGCGCTTGATCCAGGACTCCTGAGCAACGCCCTCGGCTCTGACTGCCTGCAGTTCTGCCTTCAGCTGCTTCGCCTTCAGCTCCATCTGTTTGAACTGCTCGGTACCACGCTGCATGCCCTGCATCTGCTGATTGAGCGCCTTGATGGAGTATTCGAGGTCACGGATGGATGAGGTTTTGAGGTTCGCCATGGTGTTGTTGACGAGCTGCATCTGTCTCTTGGTCTCCTTGATGTCCACGTTGGTGCGGTCAATCTCCTTGTCATACTGCTGCATGAGGGTGACCACCTTCTGCTCGCTCTGTCTGATGCGCTCCAACTCTGCCTCCACCAGCTTCAGCTGTGAAGCTCGCGAGGCATACATGGTCGATGATGGGTCGTAGCCAGCCATCTGGCTGCGAAGCTTGGAAGCAGTGAAGTTGAGGTCATTGAGTGACGCATGCTTCAGGTTGGACATGGTAGCCGTCATGCGGCTGGCTTCCTGGTCGGCCTTGCGTGTTGCACCCTTCAGTGCAAGCATCTGCTCCTTGACTCTGTCTAGCTGTGCCTCCAGCTTGGCGAAGTCGGCAGGGTCGGTGACAGCTTTCATCTGCCCCTTCAGATGGCGGGCAGCCTTCTCCAGCTGGCCGAGACTCGCTGATGATAGGTTCTCGAGCGTCTCTTTGACGCCCATGGTCGCATTTTTGAATTGCTTCATCTCTCGCTCAGCAATCTTCAGCTCCTTTGCGAGAGATGAGCCTAAACGAATATCGCCCGTCGAGAAGGCTTCCTGTTTAGCCTTCTTCAGACGAGCGACCTTATCTTCAAGCTCTTTGAGGCGGTTCTTCGCCTCCTCAGAATTGAGCTTGATGACTGTTGTATATACTTCTTGTCTTGCCATTAGCGGTTGACCTGTATATAGTTGTTATATAAGATAGTGGAGTTGGGGTTGAAATTGATCATCTTGATATTGTAGCCATCGGTTCCCCACTTCCACCACAGAAATCGATGTTTGTATTTGCGAGTGACAAGGCATTGCAAGCTGTCTCTCGCTTTATATGTAAGCATAGAGTCTGCAGTGTTGAGCTTCACGCTCAACCACTTGTCGCTATACTTGTATAGCGAATTCTCACGTAGCGTCTTGACAGTGCCTTCGGTGACTACCGATGTGCGCTGATCCGCCATTATCTGACTGACCTTGATGTTGAGATCTTTCAACAATTGTCGGTCTGTTGCAAACTCTTTGTACTCTTCAGGAGGCATCATGATGACCTTCTGCGTCACGGTCTTGACTGAGTCACGGATGGTGTCACGCTCAGCTGGAGCATACTGCAGCTGAAGCTTGTTGAGCTGCTCACTTCGCTTCTGATCCGCTTGCTGCGCTTTATGCGCGTGGTAAAAGTCGCTGCCTAAGCTGATCACCAGCAGAAATATGAGGATACACTCAATATCATTATTTGTTCTTCTATTCATCTGCTCATTCTGTTAAATGTCTGCATATTCCGGAATAGCGTCGAAGCATGGACACTCCTTTATGCGCTCCCATGGATCGACCACTCCATTGTGGTTCTTGTCAGGCGAGATGTCACGATGTCCCATGATCTTGGCATCAGGGTAGCGCTGGCGCAACTCCTTCAAGAGTTGACGAAGTCCAGCCTTCTGCTCTTCTGTTCGGTTGTCGATAGCCTTGCCTGTGCGGGATATTCCACCCATGTACGCAATGTTGACTGAATCGAAATTGTGCCCCTTGACTCCATTGGACGGCAGGTCTTCTGTCATGAGCTGCTTGCGTTTGCCATCTGCGGTAACGACCCAGTGGTAGCCTGGATAATGCCAGCCTTTGTCTCGGAACTCCTTGAGCAAGGCATCGACAGACCATGACTGTCGGCTTGCTGTACAATGAACGAAAATTTTCTTAATCTTGCGTGCCATTTTTGTTGTTGAAATATTTATTGATAATGTCTTTAACTCTGGTGTCAAAAGTCAGTGCGAAACCAAAGACGGTTGCCACGTAAACCAGACTCTGCCCAAAGTACCACAAGACGTTAGACGTGACGTCGTGGGACATAAAAAAGCTGATGTACACGAGCACAATGCCAGCAAGCAGAACTATGCCAGCAGAGCTGTAGTGTATCCAATCCTTGGTATTTCTCTGCATATCTGTACCTGATTAAATCTGGCACAAAGGTACAGATAATATAAGAAATATAAAAATACGGCAGGAAGAACTATTGCCCTCCTGCCGTATCTGATAACTATGAGATATCTCTGTCGAGTAATTCTCTGGCCATCTGCTTAGCCTGCTCTCGCCACTCCTGGAATACCTGGTACTCTGTCTCGTGCTCCTTGTTGCCGTCGCCGTGGTTGCACAGGATGGCTTCGACATCGCCCTGACTGTACTTAGTACGAACCAGACCATTCACGAACTGGCGATAGCTTGCCGACTCAGCTTCAATCTTAGTGGAGCCGTCAATCTCTGTGCCCTCGTAGCTGTATGCTGTCACTGTCTTACTATCGCCATCAGACTCCGACATTGTGGTGTCTGGGTGATAGTTTTCTACTTTCTGCTCACTCAGGAACAGAAGAAAATGCTTGCTGTCATATCTCAAGTATGACATACGGCAAAGATAAAATTTCTTGTGCATCTAGATAAACTTATAAAATTTCTTGCCAAACTTGTTGGTGAGTTCCGCTGCAACGGTATAGAAGCCCTTTTCCAGCAGTTCCCACTCCTTGCGTGCCTGGTCAACCAGAATATCTGAGCCAGTAAAGAGCCACCACGACTCAGGTTGCCAAACCGGTTCCTCAATCTCATCGCCATGTTCATCGAGTTGTCCTGTCTTCCGGACGTGATCGATGAAACGGAAGCGGATGGCGAGGCGGTCCTTAGGCACCTTCTTGGTGACTATGTGCTTGACGCCCTGGTCGTCAACTTCTTCAACCTGCTCCATCTTGAAGTCGACTCTCGACTTATCTATCTTGTAATCCTCTATGAGGATGAGGAACTTGTCATAGTCCTCAATGTTTTGGCACAGGATATCGCCTGGATGCTTCTTCTGTGCCATGCTCATGCCCTCGAAGGGAACCTCTCCCTTGCGAGCCTTCACAATCTGACCATACTTTTTCATACCGATTTTATTTAATAAGTTTTTTGTATCTGCGTGTTTGGCTAGGCCAAGCCTGGATGCTGCCTTGCGCTGGATCTGTTCATCGCTAAGTCCACGTTTGCGCAATCTTGCCACCTGGGCACAGAGTGCCTGCTTGGTGCGCTTGCGCAAAAGGGCATGATCGGCAAAGATCTTCTGTCCACAGAAGTCTATGCCGTCACATGTACGATGAATATTCCAACTTTTATTTATGCTCAGCTTCCAGTCTCTAGCCAAGTGCATGACTGCAAGCTCCGCCATAAGGCGTAAGAAGACCTTATCATCATGCATGATGAAGATATTGTCCATGAATCTATAATAATGTTTGAGCCCCTCGCGGCAAAAACGGTCGAAGCGCTCATTGAGGGATTTTACCCCCCCACATTTAAAACGATAGCTTGCTGCTCAGAGCGGCATGTGAGGAGCATGTCCGTGACGTAGCGAGCCTGCCAATAGCCGTGTTTTTCGGGGTCTTGGAGTATATCAAAACACCGCATGGCGAGATAGTCAAACCTCGCCAGAAACAGTTGTCCCAAAAGTTGTGTGAGCTTGACACCCAGCACTATGCCGTTGGCATAGCTGTCAACGACTTCGTCGATGAAAGCAAGCAACTTGCGGTCCTTGATATACAACCTGTACTCTCTCTTGAGCAAATTGTGCTCAACATGCTGGAAATAATGATGTATATCCATGGGCAAGCAATAGAATGTGTCTTGCTGTGGCGAGGTAAAGATGTCCTGCTTGATAATCTTGTAGAAGAAATGCGTGCCACGCCCCTTGGTACCAGCTGGGCTGTTGAAAGGAATCTTGGCTCTCAACTTATCTTCACTGGTGTGCATGGCTGCATGCTGAATGACATGATCGCCAACAGGCAACTTATTGACTATGCGATGCTTGGGTTTTTCAACCGGCTTGGCCTCATAGTCTGATGTATGCCAAGTCTGATGGGTATAGGCATTTAGCAGGGCTTGAAGATTTGCCTCAAACTCTGCCTCAAATGCTTGAACAGAGAGACGGGACTTCTTGTGTCGGGAAAAATCAAAAAATGCTTCACGAAAATTTTGCAAAGTCTCCACCTCCTGTGAAATGTTGCCTAACCTCTTCACTTGCTTTAAATTTTTATGTATATAAAAAAAGGTCGGTGTCTGATAAATGTCGGTGTCTGTGTCTGTTGTCTGCTTTTATGATGTCCTAACTTTCGACCGGATGACCCATTGTCATCATCTACTAGCTATTCTGCTAAAGTGTATGTTTTGCCATGAGGCAAGGCCTGACTCCCGAAATCACTGCAGCTAAGCAAACTAACCTGCAGTATCTTGTTAAGTTGAGGGCCGCACCGTAGTTCACATTGGAATCCGAGACAGCATTGTTCACGTTGAGCGTCGAAAGACCGCATTGACCACCATTGTTAGCGTTGCCACCGCGAAGACACAGGCGAAAACCGGCGCAGGAATCACAGCCTGGTTTGGAAACCGCCTGCAAAGGTACTGAAAAAAATCGGAATGAAAGAATGTCAAAGAGCGAAATTTCAAAAAAAATCGACCGCCCAAGGGCGGTAGGGTTTGCTCGCTACGCTCGCAGGGTGCTCAGGATTGTCCTTGGCTCCGCTTGGGAACCTTGGTCAATCCTGCTCACTCCTGCTCACGTCAGCACACCTCTGAACACTTTAGGCCGCCTCGTAATACACTGGTTCCAATGACCACTCGGATGCTGCTTCGCAGAGGGCCGCACCGTAGCGCACACTGGAACCCGAGACAGCACTGTACACGCTGAGCGACGAAAGACCGCATCGACCACCATCGTAAGCGTTGCCACCGCGAAGACACAGGCGAAAACCGGAAGTTGCTTTTGACGTATTCCAGAAATAACTAGTCGAATAGGTTGACTCTGTTGCACCAATCTGCGTACAGAAGTTCTCCAGATGTTCCATCGACCAGGTCTTGATAAATCCTTCACCGTCACCTGGTGACTTGCTCAACGCCTTCATGCCTGTAGCATTGCCGATAGTCCATGAGCCGTAAATAGACGGAGCGACCAGGTGGGTCATGGTCTTGTCACTATTCACCTGGCAGAACTCATCATCCATCATTCGCCAGAGATTGCCGAAGCCGTTCTTGTAACCGAAGAAACATGGAATCTTGGCATTATAGACCGTTTTGCCTGCATCATCCTTAACTGCATAGGTCGCTTCTCCACATGAATCACCAAGCTCTATGCCTGCACTCATTGGTGCAACTGGTCGCCAACCATTGTAGGTATCCCAGTTCGGCATCTGCGTCAAGCCTGCTCCGAGTCCACCTTGGAAGAGGCCGTTGGCATCCTTGTTAGCATTGACTGCATCCTGATCATAATGAGTGCCGAAAATGACACTGAACAGAATTGCGACAATGGAAGTATGTCGCATGGTTGTGCAAAGCCAACCCTTGCCGTTCTTACGCGCTGCAGCTCTGAACTGCTCTGTAGTCATAGCGGTAGCAGGTCTGCCCAGCAACGTATTGTTCTTGCCATCATAGGTAGCATTGTTGTCGCCACCACGGTAGTTAGCTGCATCGTTGATGTAACTAACCAGGCGTCCGGTACTACGCTCAATAGTAGCGAAGCCAGCTGCAGAAATACTGCCGATTGGTATCTCAAGATTGTATTCACCTGGTATTGGCTTGATGCCAATCTGCTCATAGTGCAATCCGCCAATATCCTTGATGACAACGTAGAATTTACGTCCCCAGCCCCACTGGTAGTGACCCTCTGTACCATCCAGTCTTGCCGGTTCACCAGTAGCATATCTGTGGTGATCCTTGCTGTCGAGCTTCCTACGGCTGTGGTCATTTTTGACCAAGTATGCGCCAAGTCCGAGGATGTATGGCAACTCCTTCAGCAATTCAAGTGAGCCAATGTATGATGCCGCCTTAGGCGTTGCGTTATTTGTGTCCCACACTCTTCCGCACCAGGCATGCTGACCTACAGCAAGGTCAGCCTTAAGCGCATCCATCCCGATGGTAGTGACATTGCCATTTTGATCTGTCAGCAGCACGCTCTGGTTGCTGTTGACTGTTGTGACTTTCGTCACGGAATTGAATTTTTTACCTTCCATTTCCAGCTATTCTAATTTTTGATTATTTTCTACATTACTAAATACCCATCTTGTATGACCAAAATTGTCCGTGCCGATGAGTTCATACCACCCATAAACTTCTATGGTAGTCTTTCTAGTGTGCGAATAACTCGTATCTGCCGGCACGAAGTCATCCTCTGTCTTCTCGCCCTTAAGTACCGTTGGCGGTGTATTGCGCGATATGATAGGATTGAAGACCACGATGCGCATGAATTCTCCTTCTTTCAGGTGCGGTAGGACAAAGGTACCCCAACCCCTGATAAAAGAGCCATTGATGACACTAGTGCCATCAGTAACCGTATTTTCGTTGTATCTCAGTCTTCCGACAGAGACATCTCCAGAGACGCTGACATTCTGGAATATGCCACCCTTGCAAACGAGATCGCCGTCCTTAGCTCTGAAGACAACATTTCCGTCCTTATCCTTCATCTCGATTGTTCGGACACCTAAATTTTCTACAATCTGAAATTGCGATAAGATGAGATTGGCGACAACCATTTCAAAAGGGCTTCCAAGTCGCCAGTAGCCATTGTTGGTATCCTCGTCACTGCCTGGGTAATTGGTTGCAGACTTGACGTGAGTCTTGATGCAGCTATAAAAACAGGAGTCGTAGAAGACAACATCCTTCCACTTCTCGCCTGCAGCACCTGCCTGGAAGCTGTAGCCCTTGCCGCATTTAGACCAAGACTGCGGTCCTCGAATTGTTGCTCCAGTCTCTCCCTTAGCTCCAGGTTCACCATCTTCAACGGTAATTATAGGTACCTTATATGTATAGGATATCCCATCTACTCCAACTAATATGTCTAGCGCATCGTTGACTATAGTATTTTTTTCTATAGTTATCTGTAAGCGTCTCCCTTTTTTATATTTGACACTACGCATGCTGACGCCTGTAGTATCTTTGGTCAAGTCACAAGATACAATACAGTCTTTTTCCATGCCAGCTTCGAATGCCTGCACGTCGATGCTATAAGATCCGACGAATTGAGACTTCTTGTGAACGATAGTCGACATGGATAGTTGTATGTTGATGGCATCCTTGCCGGCAGCACCATGGCACATCGGTGTGGACACCTTCTCACTTCCATCGGTGTAGTAGAAGTGTGTCCGGCTCCAGATATAGTAGCCCTTGCGCCACTGAGGAGCAGTTGTCTGCCAACCCTCTGTCGGAGCTGTAGTCGGACTTGTTGACTCCGCATATTCCACGTCGGTATTGGATATGCCAACACCGACGCGGAGGAACTTAATCACTCTTGTGATAACTGACATAGGCTATTTAACGGATTGAATTGTTAATGCTACGTTGCTGTAACCTGCGTGTATGCAGTCTTCTCTCGTCACAGCGAAAGAACTCAACTGGACAGTAGGCTTGCGTGCCGCTTCGGTATTGAGGACAACACCGGAACCGGATTTCAGCGTAAAATAAAATTTGGTATCCACCGCTTCTGACTTGCCTCTGACAATCATGCGAGGTGTATAGGTCACAGTGCCATTACCTGCCTCGTCCTCGCTGATAGACTCATCAGCGGGTGTCGGGTTCGGCTCGATGTCATACGGATCCGACGCGTCGATGACTGTCTGGAAATCAAATCCCAACAGATTATCCTTGCCCATGGCTTTGTCATTGTAGACCTCTACCATGTACTCACGCGTGCAATCGACCTCAGAAGCCTTAACAGTAATGGTCTTGCCGTTTGCTCCTGCTATCTGCTCCCAACCCGTGAGGCTGTTGGTGGCTCTGTACCACTTGTAATATAGCCCTGATGTCAGCGTCTCGTTGGCCAGCGTGGTTTTGGCTTCGAGTTGGCAGCTATCATCCTTGTCGTTGAGTACGAAGTTATGTGTGTCGTTAGCCGGAGCCTTGATGCTTACACGATACGCAACGCCTGTGTATGGTCCGACCGGTATCTCGTATACCGCCTGCACCTCATCGGTAATCTCCTGCTGGTTGGATCTCTCGGATACTTTGCCGACCATCTTGATGTTGATGGCAGTATAATTGGATGCCTTAACCAGGTTATTGCATATCTTCAGGCCCCAGTAGAACTGCGATGCACTGGGTCTGATAATCTCGAAGAGACCTTCGAAGAGACCGGTTGATTTGCCAGAGCTGTTGAACGGAATCTCCGTCTCGTTGAAAAAGAACTGCATGGAGACAGGTGTCGTGACACCATCAGCTGCTCTTGACGAGAGGACTACGAAGTAGAGCTTAGGCTGCGACTTCGAAAAGTCTGGATAGACGATGACGGTATCGCCGTTCTTCTGGTACTCCTGGTAGAGATCTCCATCCGGAGACTGGATAGACGGCGTGAAAGTGCCCATCTTCTGCAGGAACGTGATGTTGACCGATTTGCTAGCACTACTCATCGTTTGCCTCCTCTCTCATGATGAATCTGCTGTCCATAGCAACAGGCAGCTTGTTGCATACTTCGCCGTCCTGCTCCTTGCGGGCTGTCTTGCCGTCCATGGCGATAGCGCCAATCTTGGACAGCGTCTCCTCAAACACGATAGGATCCCCAAGCGGCAGGATGTCCTGGCACCAGAGAATGAAGTTGCCGTCTGGAAGTTCTGTTCTGTCCTCGGTCAGCTGGAGGAACTCCACTACCTTGCGGTTTGCCTTGATGTATCTTTCCATATTTTAATTAAAATGTTTATTAGTGAAAAATAAACGGATTGCCGTCTGCGTCCACGAAGACCTTGCCATCGGCATCCATTGCCAGAGCTAGAGGATCGAGGTCTTTGACTTCCAACGCGAGGATAGCTCCTCTGTTTGGATCCAGAAGTTCTGTAGAAACACTCGGAGACATGCCATGTCCGACGAGGACAGCATTCTCGAAGTGTACCGAATTATTCGGTGCCATCCACCAGAGTACCTGCAGCTCTCTCGTAGGGTTCTCTATCTCCCCTGCATTGTCGAAAATGGTTGCACTTGGGTTGACCACCTTCGTGTCAGGCAGCACCTCATCGACCGTATCAAGCATGTCGTAATCGTAGAACGGAATTCTACGGACGATGTTGACTATCTTGAATGGTGCGGCATCAGACAGTTCTACGCTTCCCGGATTGCCTGCTGCAGAGTATCTTGCTCTACACCTGATGCAGATGCGCTTACCCATCAGAGAGCGGTCTAGCGTGACTGATGCGCCATCAGCAGATACCTTGATATCTAAATCATCTGCAGTAATGGCAGAGAACTGCCCTCTATCACGGAGAATTTCCCAGACGAACAGTCTCTTCTCCTTAGCGCACTCTTCAGCCCCTAGGCGCAGAGAAGCGCTGATGACCTGCTTGTCGGTATCACGGAGCGGGTTGTAGTAGCGGTCTCCGCTTGACAGCAGGAGCGTCGGCTTGTAGATGGTCGCATTCTTGCAGTTGATGGAGTAGTCCATCGTAATATTGCGAACTTCGTTTGTTCGGGTGTCCAGGTACTTCGCCTTGAAACGGAGCAGTATCGGCTTCTGCGGTGCTGCGTTGATGTACCAGAGCAGCTTGCCTGCATCATTGCCTGACGATGTGATGACATGCTGCTTTGGTATCGTTACCAGCGCATTTCCCTCCACTCCGTCTACAACTCTGTACCAAGCGATGTCGGTCAGTTCGCTGTTGACACGTCCACTCTTGAGTATGCCATCTCGGTCAATCATGCTTATAACCGGCTGCAAGGCGCATGGTGTCAGCCTGTAATCAGGAGAATACTCATCCTGATCAGCATCATAGGTCTGTTCGAGCGGAACGCTGCCTGATACGGACTTGGAGTAATGTACCTGCAGAGGCGTGTACTTGATGTCTAATCTTTTGTATTTCATTTTTTATATGTTATTAAACACATTCCAGTGTGATGGAATCTTGGGCGACCTCATCGCCCAGGCCATCACGAAGTGTAACAGTTGCCGTGAACCTAATCTTAGCCGGAACTCCCTCGCTGTCGACGGAGAGGTCTGACTGGGTCAGGACGATAGCCTTGCCCGCCTTGGAGCCGACTTCGAGTGCCCAAATATTGTCGCTGGTTACTCTCTGTTCACCAGCCTTATTCTCCGTGTATCTGGTCCAGGCTACATCGCTGTCGAGGATATCTGAGGTGATATCCTGGCCGTAGAGCGTAGCAACGATAGTCAGCGGAGCCCGGAAGTTGTCGAAGTCATAGATCGTCTCGTCTTCGAGAAAGTCAATGGTGAAGGCAGGATTGCCCTCTATCATCGCCCAGTCGGTATTGTTCCATCTTGGTGCGGTATGGGTACCGGTCTTCTGGCATCGCCACTTGCACCCTGTATACCAAACGTCGGAGGTCTCGTATTTACCGGTTTCCGGATTGAGAGCTGAGCAGAAATATTCTGCTGTCTCTGACCATGGTCCCCGGTCTACAAAATCGACAATCGGTTTGCCATGATAGTCAATCTGTATGATATCCTGGGTGATGATGCCGGCTGCATAGAGATAATCCCTGCCCTTGACGATAGGAAGGTCGAGCGACTTGACGAATTCAGGCATGTCGCCGAAGACCATGCCGTAGTTGTAATCGTCGAGTATAGGCTTGGTTACGCCCGTCAGCTTGACGATGCGCCCCTCGGAACTGGAGATGTAGAAACAGCTCTGCAGCGACTCATCGGTCTGGTTGCCATAACGGGCGATATTCATGAGCTCACATGGCGGAAAGTTCTTGCCTGCCGGAACTTCGGCATCAGGATAGAGGGTGACCTCGATGTAATTCTTAACCGCGTTGACGCTGTTGACTCTCATCCACGAGGTGTAGTAATCAGCCGAAGTGCCGGAATTGGCTGCCGAGGCGATGTTGTTGACAACGCCCTTGATGACGTTGCCTACATGCTGAGCCGTGAAGTATCCACTATACTTTGAGCGGAGGTGCAGGCCATAGCAGTTATCACCCAGGCTGTCAACGCTCTCGATGGTGTCGCTCTCTGTGAAGAAAGTGTCACCCTCCTGCGCTGACAGACGGTTGACAATCAGCTCCATGACCCGCATGTATGTGCGGACGGTGATGCTCTCAACCTCGGCATTGCCTCTGTCATCAACCTGCCCTCCCTTGCCGTTGTATAGTCCGGACACGAAGTCACCGAACTGTGCACCCGCCTTGAGCTGCGCCATCTGCTCGGAGATGAGTCCACGCAGGAAGGTAATCATGCCCTCGGCTGCATCGTCATGCTTGCGGCTGAGGAAGGCATCGGAGGTTTCGTCAGCACAGAAGTGCAGCAGCGAGAGGAAGGCGTTGCCGATGCGGTTTGCCGTGTTAGCCTGCAGGCGCCGCTCGTCTCTGATGCCCTCGAAGAGGGACTGAAGTGCACTCTTGTCTAATTTGTATGCCATTTGCTATTTTTGTTGCAAAGATAATATCTCGATGGAATCGGTAAAAATACGCTCCCTAGAGGTTGCGTGCTGCTCCTATGCCCCTGAAGATCTCTGTGAGGGCTGATGCCATCAGACCATTGTACCGGTCGCCGTAGAAGGTTGCCTCATGCTCGTTGAGCTTCATGACAGATGAGTAGTACTTCTGAGAGAACCAGTCACGGCGGCCTTTAGGTTCGCCACCGGCGACACGACCGCCCCAGGCTGGACCCACCTTCTTCGGTTTATCGAGATTGTTGTCTCGGCGGTATTCATCGCCCAGGAAGTTGAGGTCGCCGTTGTTGATGCGGTGGACTTTCTCGCCTCCCTGTGCCTCGGTCCACTTGTACCACTCATGTGCCGGACCTACACCTGCAGCTACATAGATACCGTACTGCAGGAAGTTGTGCTCAATTGTGGTCACAGAGCCCTGCTCCAGGTGCGCCTTGATGGAAGCGTATAGGCGGCCGGTATCGATGGTACGAAGCCGCTCCATGCGCTCTCGCCAGTAGTCGCCCATTGCATTAGCCCATCCTCGCTCATATCTGAGGAGATCGTCTATTTCTGCGTCTGCCATAGGCTCTCGTCATACTGAATGTCGATAGGTTCGTCTGATGTGACCATGAAGTAGAGTCCTGTGACGCCATTCATGGACCATCTGCCCAGTTCGCTCGAATAGACCTGCGTGAGGTCCAGGAACTCCATCTGTCCGTCGTATGCCTCTCGGCTCTTGTCGTATAGCATGCGACTGAGGAACTGGCGGAAGATATATCTGCAGATATTCATTTTCGCCTCTCGGTCTGCCATGTCATCGCGCCGGTACCCTGCCAGGATCCAGACGGTATAGACGTTGCGGTCGAAGAAGCCCTCTCCGATGGAATGGGTGTTGCTGTCAACGGTGTCTGACACCATGATGAAGTTGGATGCCTTGCGGAACTGCTGCATGACACCTTGGATTGAATCAGGTCCCGAACACTCTGTTGCGACGAAATTATAATCCCTGCAGGTTCTGCATTCGGCAGCCAGCTGCTTGAAATAGGCGATGGAATCGAAGATTTTCTCTGTCATGTGCTGTAAATTTAACTATTTTGCCTGTTGCGTTTCTTGAACTCCTCTGCCTCCCGAGCCTTGTTGTCCAGCTCTGTGAGGGCAGCCCAGCAGTCTGTATTGTAGACTGCCTGCAGTTTGGTCACGTCACCATCGGTAAGTGCCCTGATCTGCGCCTGCATTGCTGGCAGGATGTCCTCACGCCGCAGCTCGCCGCCCTCTCTGGCTGGTCTGAAGAAGTGAGGGAAATTGGCGGCAAAATACTCCTTGACACTCGAGAACCACATGAAGACTCCGAGGAGTTCGTAAGGTTCAAATTTAGCGGTTTCACTGGCAGAACCGCCTGCTGTTCTGTACATGAGTTGCGCCATCTTCAGCAGGAATCTGTCCTCCTGCTTGAGCATGAAAAGCTGGTAGTTCTTCTCGATATTGAGGTAATCGTAGAAGCTGATTTCGTGAAGCAGGCTGTTTACTGCCTTCAGCTGAACGTCACTTGCGACCTGTAGAGGCCGAAAGTCCGTAAAGGAGTCGATGAAATCGAAGTTTTTGAGCAGAGAGAGGATTTCAGCAGCGCTGATGTATAGGACTCTCTTGCGCACTTTTCCAGTCTTAGCATCGCCATTTTCACCGCTTTCATCGCATTTAACGCTGCATTTCCACCCGGTTCTGGTGTACTTATGTACGGTAAGTCCGCAGAACCTTGCGAGAAGGTAGCATTTGATAACGGTATGATCCTGGAACGTCGACATGATGCTAAGGACATAGCGCAACTGATCCTCTGAAAGTTCCGCCCACGTTGACGGCGCCTTGAAATTGAACTCTTGTGTACCATCTTTATGAATTAAAAACGAAGGCAGGTTTTGATTTTTCATTCTGAAATTCTTTGAAATGATTAGCCTTATATGCCGATGAATTCGCATATAACGGGAATTTATCGAGATTTGCATCAAAGTATCTGAGCAGTCTCGCACGCTCGTTGGAATAGGCTGTCAGCAAACCCTCAGCCAGGAAGATCATGCATCTGCGCACCTTGAAGATGATTTCTACAGCTTTGTCATCCTTGTCCTTGGCTCCCCGCTCCATCTCTAGCAGATCATCCATCTGCTCGTCAGATATGACCCTTCGCATCACCCCATCAGCTTCGTAGAGTGCTGACAGTTTATCCTTCCACTGCTTGGATGATAGCTCCTGCTTCACCTGGAAGGCATACTGCTCGATGCTGAAGACTAGAAGCGGTATGCTCATCTTCGCCTGCAGGCTCTCACCCCACCCTTCTGTTGCAGACAACCAGGTAATCATTTCGCCCTCTGCCTTCAAGCATGCGACCATACACTGCTCTATCAGCGCCTCTACTCTCGCAGATGATGCAGGAGAGACCTCGTTGTTGGCAACTACTCCGAAGCCTGTCGGAGTGAGTACCAGGTCGAGATGGCGAACGTTGCCGAGGAATGCAGTCAGGCACACTGCCTTGACAACTGCAGCCGATAGCCGTTCATTTGTCTCCAGCGCTTCCTCACCAACGTAGCCGAGGAAGCGCTTCTGAATATTGTTGTATGCCTCATAGAAATGAGGTCTCACAGACTCGAACACCTCAGAGTGCGAGCTTGTCGCTACGAGGATGCTCTGCTCGAAGTCATCCTTGCTGATTTGAATCTTCATTTTTGCCATTATTGTTTGAAACTATTGATGTCTGTTGGTCCTTATTTTTGTCTAGTGTCGTGAGTTCTATCATCGGCACGTCTACGGTCACTCCTCGGTCGGCATAGCCATTGTAGTGGGAGATGACGTGGTAAGGCTTGCACATGATGTCGTGGCAAGCCTTCTCGAGCGACTGCTTGAGGATGAAGAGCTCTCGCTTGTCTGAGCCGGAATTGTTCATCTGACTCTTGCCTGGTGTGGCTCCGATGAGGTTTGGATGCACGCCCAGCGAGAAGCAGAGGGCGTTGGATGCCTCGCTCATGTCGTCTGCCCAGTCGCCACCCTCCTTCTTGCTGCCCTCAGAGAGGTTGATGATGCGCACCATGCGCTGCTCCTTGCCGTTGGGGTCGAAGTAATAGCCCGTGATGAGCGCCTTGCCGGCATTCTCCGGACCGCACACGAAGTTGATGATGTTGTCCTTCTCCTGCAGGATGCGCTCCTTGCGCTTATCCGGGTCGATGATGTCCTCGTTGTTGCAGAGTTCCTCCCAGTAGTCGCGGTGCACCTCTATCTGGATGCGAGGAGCGGAGGTGTTCTTGATCATGTAGCGCTTGCCGATGCCGATGAGACGGTAGATGTCGTACCAGGCATCGTCGAAGATGCTGGCATAGTATGGTATCGGATAGTACTGCAGTCCGGGTGTCGGAATGCGTGAAATGATGGCAAACTTGCAGTCCTTGCCCATCTCAGGAGCCTTGCCCCTGATGCCGGTATATGGATCCGGAGCCTTGCCCATGCGCGCCATGAGGTCGCCCAGCGGGTCGTAGAGGTCGAGGAGCGGGATGACTTCGGTGTGGACAGGCGACATGACGTTGCGGAAGTCGCCGAAGAAGACATGCTCTATGCGTCCCTTCTCATTTGGTACCTCCAGGCGGCAGTAGGAAACGTCCTTGTGGCGGATGTTGACTATCTTGGAGTGGTCACGGCTCAGGATGATGACCTCTACCGACCAGAAGAAGAACTTCATATCTGTAGCCTGCTGCATGAAGACCTCATGGATGGAGTTCTTCAGGCAGAAGTCGCGAATCTCTGCGTCGGTGGTGTCCTGCTTGGTCTCCCTGTCCATGAAGCGCACGCCCTGCCCGTAGCAGCACTGGACGTTGAAAGCCATGGCTCGCTGCGCCACCATGTTGCGGCGCAGCAACTGCTGCAGGGTGTATGGCATGTCGTTGTCATCGCCATAGTTCACATACTCGAAGAGCTTGCCGTCTGAAGTCTCCAGGATGCCCGTGGTGGCATCGCCCACCTCTCCAGAACCCAGGAAACTGGTATCCTGCCCATACTGCTGCTCGATGGTGGTGGAGTCTGTTACCCTGCTCACGCCCTCTGCCACGAGAGCGTAGCGGCTGTAGGAACCGCTGGTTCCTACTTGCTGAAGCTGATATTTTTTCTGTTTCATGTCATAAATATACTGGTAAGCCCAGGAACTGGTGAATGTAGATATCCGGAACGGTGCGAACCTCGGCATTTGCCGGATTGACGAGGCGGTGGAATCCGCCACGCCAACTGCTGCCCCTGACCAGCCATCCTGTATAGTCGACGGTCTCGCCGTCTGATGTCCACGCCTTCAGGTTAATGGTTGAGCGGTCTCGCTCTGCCTTGGCCAGGAGGCGCAGCACCTCTGTGAGGTGGTAAGCCGTGCGTCTCATCAGTTGAAGGTGTTGTCAAAGGTGTTGTCGAAGATACGGCCGGCTCGCTGCAGGTCAAGCACGTTGTGCTGGCGCTGTGCGTAGGTGTAGCTGAAGGTGAAGCGTGGCACGCTGTCGCGCAGGTTGTCACGTTTGGATTTTGAGTCTGACAGGGTGACGCGCTTGCCCACCTTGGCAACGCCTCCGATGAAGTTGACCAGATAAACCTCGTCTGAGCGGAAAAGATCATCTGCCCAGTTTGCCATGTCTGTGCCCAGATAGCCCGTATCGGCGTTGAAGGTGCGCTGCTCGGTGATGCGGTAGTTTACCCTGATGCCGCCCATGTAGGCTGCATCGCGGGTGTACTGCGGGTCTACTTCGTGCTTGCCTGTGCAGTAGATGAGCTCCTGGCAGCCGAAGCTGTTGGTGAAGAGCAGAGTAGGCGCCACATCACGCTCCTCGCTGTCTATGATGAAGGTCATGGAGCGTGAGCCTGCCTCTACCACGTAGTAGAGAAGGTCGGTGTCCTCTGTCTCGAACCGTGACGGAGAGACGTCGATGGTGGTGTAGAGGTCGTTGCCGCCGGTGGCTGGTGCGGTAAACAGTTTTGTGGTTTTGTCGGAATAGTGTGCGGTGACTTGTGCCGCTTCCTTGCCCATGTAGTGGAGATACTCAAGTCGCCCCATGTAGGTGGTCTTGTGTCCATCGAGCAGGGTTAGGAAGTGGGTTGTGAGGAATGTAGAGCAGTCCACGCCCACGATGTCTACGGTAGAATAGTAGACCTGAAGGTTGACTGTCTGCGTATCGGTGACTGTTGCCGAGTCGGTGTCTCCGGAGTCCGGAACCTGTTGCTCGGCGATGGTGATGGTGGCTGTGACTGCCAGCCTCCGACGTGCATAGGGACGGAAGATGTCGGCAAGGTCGCTCACTCTGACCTCTCCATCGGCAGGATAGAGATACTCATCGTAGATGGTATCATCACCTATCTTGATGGTGACGAGCATGCGGGTCTTGGCCGTAAGAATGTCGATGTCGGGGATGTTCTCAAGGAAGAAACTGCCCGACGGAAGTGATGTGATGGTCATATATTATCTTTTTTGATGCAAAGATAATATGGAGATGGTAAAAATAAAAATACGGCTGACTACCCTCACGGGCGGTCAGCCGTATCAAAGCTTTTCAAAACTTTGTAAAATTTTTCGTGCTGCAAAGGTACGAAAAATTATGCATAACACATGGTAGTATAATAAAATATATGAGTTTTTAACTTAAACCAGGCTGTCTGGCCTGACAACTCTCTCCCAGATAACCCATGCCACGGTTCCGTCTGGCTGCGTGGCTAAATAGTAGCCATGCTCCTGAAGATACTGGTTGACGGCTTCTATTCTGACACCGCCCATGTCATCAAGTTCCGTGGCGATATCCTGGGTCGTTTTGAAACTCTTCTTGTATTCAAGACCGGTGTCTTCATCCTTCACAGGGAGGCAGCTGCGGAAGTGGAAGTAAGCGTCGAGCAGGTCCTGCTCAAACTGCTCGCTGTTGAATTTTTCTGTATTTCTTGGCATAATCTTCATTTTTTAAAGGGTTAAACTTAAATACCGTCATCTGGGTGCTGTCGGTACAATGCCGACTCATAGAGGTCAACCCAGTAGCTCAGACGGGAAGCCCAAAGGTCGTATTTGGTCTGAAGCCTGGAAATACGTGCCTCCTCTCGCTCCAGTTCTCTGAGGTATCTGCCGACAATGCGGTGGGAGACTGGATTAACACAGTATCTCGACTGAATCTTGGCGTACTCCACTAGCTTGTACAGCTCAACACGTATTCTATCAAGCTCCCACCAACGTTCATTGAGCGCATCGCGAATGCGACGACGTCTGAAATATAGCAAGATAACGTCTCTCTTGACTTTCTTCTTATTCTTTTTCATGCCTAATCTTTGTTTATGGTTTTCCACATGGCTAGAGTCATCTTGTATGGCTCAACCTCTTTAGCTCCATACCTAAGAGCATAATAGCGATGATCATACCATCGGATAATAGTCTGCTCGTGTGGCGCATCATCGATGAAAACAACAGAACCCATTGTATTGTATCTTCTCTGAAATTTGATTTCCACCTTATGGGCGTTCATCTGCCTGCCTTCAATAGCGAAGAACTTGCACCTGATGATATCCTTGGCTGTCAGCTTAGCTGTGCGTCTTCTGCGGTTTCTACTTTTCTTCATCATTCACTCCTCCTTTCTTGTCTTTGGTCCAGCCTGGGTGCAGGAGTCCTTCTTCTGCTCCCGAAAGTACCCCCCCAGCCCGTCCGAGAACGGCCGTTTTGGGGTGTATCACATAGGGTAGAAC
>NZ_JAHOEA010000060.1 GCF_019127135.1 Segatella copri
TGTTTGTTGTCTGTACTTAGGACGAATATCCTTTTCGTTTATTGAAGCTTAGTAAACCTGACTTGTCAATTGCTTGACGGTTCGTTTCTTTTACCCAGTTTCTTTATACTCCCTATATAATATAAGGTGTAATCCAAAACCGCTTCTTGTACTACTTGTCTGTTTATGTAAAATCTTTCAAAGAACTCTTTCTTTAGTTGCTAAGAGAAGTTGTATTTCTCAAAAGCGAGTGCAAAAGTACAAACATTTTCCGAAACCACCAAACATTTCCAAGAAAAAGTTTAGAAATTAACAGTATTTTAACACTTCTATCTTGTTTTGTACTTATTTTGGTACCAAACACTTTATTATATACATACACGCGCTCATATCTGCGTGTGGGCACACAAGCATGCGCATATACATAATGGTACCAGAAAACTATTCTGCCTCCAAATAGAGAACACGAGACGACCAGTCGTTCTTCTTACCCCAGTCTACCTCATGAACATACGGCATTTCCAAGCCATGTTCCATAAGATACTTACCAGAGTAAGATTTTCCCTCACAATCAAGAGGCCTGTTATCAATTACATCAAGTTCTTTTACCTTATACATCTTATTCTCATCCAAACCAGCCATCTTAACTCTTGGCAAATGAACATTATAGAAGTTTGCCAATTTCCACCAATAGAAGACAGCCTTGTCTTTTGCTTCACTAACATACATAATAGAAGACAAGCCCTGATTATCGTACGGAGAAACCAAACGATAAAGGTCGCCAAACTGAACAACAGGACGAATCTCCTTGTATTCAGAGATAGCCTTTCGGCAGAGAGCCTTCTCCTCATCCGTCATATTCTTTGGCTGGATTTCCATTCCAAGTCGTCCGCTCATAGCCACATCAATACGATACTTCAAAGAAGTAGTGCGGAATACGGTATGGTTTGGCACAGCAGAGATATGACTTGCCATGGCGATGGCCGGGAAGAAATAGCTGGTTCCATACTGCATATAAATACGCTGCATGGCATCCGTATTATCACTTACCCAAAACTCATCAAAACCACGGAGCATGCCCCAATTGGCACGGCCACCGCCACTTGCGCAACATTGAATCACCACATCCTTATACTTAGCACGAATACGGTCGATAACCTTCGCAAATCCCTGATGATAAGCGATGTAGAGATGGCTCTGATCGGCTGCAGACAAGTATTGGCTGCCATGATTCATAATGGCCATATTGGCATCCCACTTGATGTAGGCTATATCTGGATATTTAGTAAGTAAATTGTCTACTACACCGAAAACAAAGTCTTGCACTTTTGGATTTGAGAGATCGAGCACCAGCTGGGTACCACCACGGCCCAGAACAGCATCTCGCTTAGGAGCCTTGATAACCCAACCAGGATGCTTCTCATAGAGCATACTGGTAGTATTGGTCATTTCCGGTTCAATCCAGATACCAAACTTTACCTGGTTTTTCCTGGCATCGTTCAGCAAGCCTTCAATGCCATTAGGAAGTTTCTTGGTATCAACCACCCAGTCGCCGAGTGCACAGTTATCAGTAACACGAGGATATTTGGTTCCGAACCATCCATCATCCATTACGAAGAGTTCACCACCCATACTATGGATATCAGCCATCATCTGGTCCATTCCCTTCTGGTTGATGTCGAAATAAACACCTTCCCAAGAGTTGAGCAAGATATCACGCTCCTTATCTCCATGTGCCAAGATATATTTGCGTCCCCATTTATGGAAGTTTCTACTTGCACCGCTCAAGCCCTGTGTTGAATAGGTCAAAGCGAGTGCAGGAGTTTTGAAAGTCTCACCTTTCTTAAGATGATATTCAGAGTTCTGTTCATTAATACCGGCAAAGAAATAATGATATTCGGTATCATCGGTAACCGTCTTCAGCTTATAGTTACCGCTATAAACCAAGGCTGCACCAATAACATTACCCGCATTTTCCTGTCCTTTACCATCGAGCGAGAACATGACTTCAGCATGATCGGTATGCGAATTGCGGGTACCATCATTGTTTCGGATTACAAATTCTCCTGGCTGCAGTTTTTCATGACTCAACTGCCCCTCAGCTGCCCAAGTACCGGAAAGATGACTCATCCAGACATCTCCACGACGGATAGGAAGCATAGCCGATGCGAAGGTAGTCAGGGTAACAGTACCCTTTTCACCATTCAGAATCTCGGTCCATGCCTCAATCATATCAACATCATTGTATGCACGATACTTCAAATCTACCTTTATATTATATACAGGATCTTTCAGATGAACGGTCGTAACAGAAGCTTTTCCTTCGTTCTTCACATCACAGCCCGTAGCCACGAGTACAGTTGAAAGATTGCCATCACTATGACGCATGGCAAGCGCTGCTTCAGCTGGAGTATTCAGTCCGTAAGCCGGATAAGCATCCATACGGCCATCAGTAGCGACCTTCAGATTCTGCAAATCGTTAGGATTCAACTTAGTACCGAAATAGAGATACTGGGCAGGCTTTCCATTCTCAACATCGAGAATGAGCGACATACCCTTTGTATTTACAGATACTTTTTCTGCCATCGCCGGAAGTGCGACAGTCATCAATATAAGTGCAATTGATTTTAACTTCATATTACCTTTCTAAGTTATTAGTTGCTTTTATAGTTTCTATTTTGTGAGAGATGATTTCTCATTTTCACATCGCAAAATTATAAAAAAATCCAATACACTCCAATACTTTTTTGATTTATTTTTCGAAGAAAGCAGAAAAGGACAAACAATCAGCAAATAAAGCAAAGAAAACACTCCCGAAATCGAAAGAATTCCTAAAAGATAGTCCACTTTAAGAAATTCTTAGTATCTTTGCAATGTTATAGCTGATAACGATTTAGGTATAGTGGCTTGAATGCCCTATTTCTCAAAATCAGCAGAATGTGTAACGAAAAGATATATAGAGATATGAAACTAAAGATACATTTCAATCATAAAGAAGAACTTTGGAACTCATGGTCGCATGCAGGAGGTACCCTGATGGGCATTGTCGTGGGAGCCATCTTCTTATATTGGTGTTTTACGATGCATAACGGATGGGCTACGGCGGGAGTTATCCTCTATCTGTTCGGTATGCTGATGTCTTACATCGCCTCAACGGTTTACCATGCCGTTTCTGCCTGGAGCAAATGGAAGGAGCGACTGCGCAAATGGGACCATGCCGCCATCTACTGGCATATTGCCGGTTCTTACTCGCCAATCACGCTCATTGCGATGCGAGACCAGGGATATTGGGGATGGAGTCTTTTTATCTTTATCTGGGCTTGCGCCATTGCCGGAACCATCATGAGTTTTGCCAGACTCAAGGATCACAGCAACCTGGAGACCATCTGCTTTGTAGGCATGGGATTGTCGGTACTGGTTGCCTTTAAACCTTTGATAGACTCCGTATCCACCGCCACAGTCTGGTGGATTATTGCCGAAGGTGTCTGCTACATTACGGGCGCCGTATTCTACAGTATCAACAAGAAGAAATACATGCATTCCGTGTTCCATTTCTTCGTTTTAGCTGGTAGTATCTGCCACATCATTGCAGTTTGGGACATTCTGATGAAATATATCTAAACGGCTTAAGAATAAGAATCCAAGGCATCGGAAAGTTTTTGCTTTCCGATGCCTTTGCTTTTTTTATAAAGTTCTATATTACAAGACATTCATCCATATCATACTCTTCTTATAATATAATAAGGTGGAATTGTTAACAATACGTTAAAGTATGAAAATAATTGCCCAAAAGTTTGGAACTTATCGCAGAAAAGCATACCTTTGCAGTGTTCTATTGAAGTAGTACACTAAAACATTAAAGATTATGATACAGATTAAAGACATTGATTTCAGATACCCAGGTAGCAAGCACCTTGTATTTAGAGATTTCTCTTTGGAACTCAAGGAGAACAACATTTATGGCTTGCTTGGTAAGAACGGTACTGGCAAGAGCACCCTGCTCTACCTCATCAGCGGATTGCTCCGCCAGCAACAAGGTACCGTTCTCGTGGATGGCATTTCGGCACAAGATCGCAAAGCCGAGATGCTGAAGGACATCTTCATGGTGCCCGAAGAGTTTGAACTGCCCAACGTTTCCCTTGCCACCTACGTGAAGATGAACCAGGAGTTCTATCCTAACTTCTCGCAGGAAGTGCTGGACAGTTGCCTCAAGGATTTTGATTTACCACTCTCTCTCAAGTTGAACGAACTCTCGATGGGACAGAAGAAGAAGGTATTCATGAGTTTTGCACTCGCCACGGGTACCCGCTTTCTTCTGATGGACGAGCCAACCAATGGTCTCGACATCCCATCGAAGAGCCAGTTCCGTAAGGTCATCGCCAACAACATGACGGAAGACCGCACCCTCATCATCTCAACTCACCAAGTGCACGATGTAGAGTCACTGCTCGACCACATCATCATCATGAACCAGAGCCAGCTCCTGCTCGACGCTTCGGTTTCAGACATCTGCGACCGATACAGCTTTACCTATCGCACCCCTGCCGAAATGGACGACACCGTGCTCTATGCCGAGCCTACGCTGCAAGGCAATGCCGTGCTAGCCAAGCGCAAGGAGGGAGAACCAGAGACCCAGATGAACTTGGAACTGCTCTTCAATGCAGTAATCAATGGGAAGATTTAGTAGAACATTTTAAAAGAAGAAAATTATGAACAATACAATCGATATCAAGAGACTGGGATTGTTGATGCGTTGGGATTTGCTGACCTTTAGGAAGGGCTATACATTTAGCACCCTGGCTTGCATCATCGCTTATTCGCTCTATAGTCTCGTAGGCATTAACAATCTTAAAGGTGTAGTCATGTATGACTTTGATAGCTCACTAGTTGGTACACAGAAGCATTATCTTTCCGAAGAGTCCGTTTTCTTTGGCCTCCTATGTTTCATCGTATTCTATGTGATGGCATCCTGCATCTTCAACAATCTGAGGACGAAGACTTACAGGGAGAATTTTCTGATGCTGCCAGCCAGCAACAAAGAAAAATACATGGCTCGCCTTCTGCTGATGGTATTCCTCAGCCTCATAGAACTATGCATCATTCTCTTTGCTACCGATGCCATCCAGCTGGCATTCAGCTACATCATCAATCCAGGATTTCATGTAAGCATCTCATGGCCAGTGCTCAAGTCCATATTCGGCAGCACCCTATTCACGCGCTGGGAAGAGCAAGATGCAATATTCTATAGTTTCTTCATCTTCGCCCACTCGTTCTGCACCCTGGGTGGCACGTTCTATCGCAAGATGGCACCGCTGTTCACATTTCTCACAGGACTTGTACTATTTATGGTGTTTGGATATGCGATTCAGTGGATGGCGCACGCCGGTCTTCTCGACTTTCTTAAGCCATACAATGATGGACACAACTATATATTCACCACTATGCTCTGCATCCTCTTCCTTGCCCTCTCAGCTTTCAACTACTGGGCATCTTACAAGATTTTCACCCGCATGCAGGTTATCTGCAACAAGTGGATCAACATCTAAGAATTAAAATTTGAAGATTATGAATTTCAGTAACGATAAAGCAATATACGTACAGATAGCCGAGCGATTGAGCGATGAGATTCTGGCGGGCAAGTACAAGGAAGACGAACGAATACCGAGCGTCAGGGAATACGCCGTACTGCTGGAGGTAAATGCCAACACAGCCGTGAAGGCATACGACCTGCTTGCCACCGATGAGATTATCTACAACAAGCGAGGCCTAGGCTACTTTGTTTCCGCAGGAGCCAAGAAGCAGATTAAAAAGACCCGCAAGAAGGAGTTTATGAAAGAAAGACTCCCAGAACTCGCCCGACAGATGCAGCTTCTCGACATCTCCATCGACGAAGTGAAGGAAGAGTTGGAGAAGAATCTCAAAAAGATAAAGATATGATGACACTATTCATCCTCAAATATATATTTATAGCTTCTGTCTTTGCCTTATATATAATAAGGTGTATGTAATAACGTTTTTTAAAAAAGAGTTACGCTTGCAACTTTCTGAAAGTTGCAAGCGTCTAATGGTTTAAATTGATATCCATAAAACGAAAGTAATATGTCATTAATTCATCTAAAAGACGTCAACAAGACCTACCAGGGTGCTCAGCCACTCCATGTACTGAAGGGAATCGACCTCGACATCGAACGTGGCGAGTTCGTCAGCATCATGGGTGCTTCCGGCTCGGGAAAATCCACCTTATTAAATATACTGGGTATTCTCGACAACTACGATACGGGCGAATACCGACTCAATGATGTGCTCATCAAAGACCTCTCGGAAACCCGTGCTGCCGAATACCGCAACAAGATGATTGGCTTCATCTTCCAGTCGTTCAACCTCATCTCGTTCAAGACGGCGGTGGAAAACGTGGAGCTTCCACTCTTCTACCAGGGCGTTAGCCGCAAGAAGCGCCACGAACTGGCGATGGAATATCTAGAAAAACTGGGCTTGAAGCAATGGGCCAACCATTATCCTAACGAGATGTCGGGAGGACAGAAGCAGCGTGTAGCCATCGCCCGTGCCCTCATCACCAAACCGGAAATCATCCTAGCCGATGAGCCTACCGGAGCTCTCGACTCCAAAACGAGCGTGGAAGTGATGGACCTGCTGAAGGAACTGCACCAGAAAGAGGGAATGACTATCGTGGTGGTAACCCACGAAAGCGGTGTTGCCAACGAGACCGATAAGGTTATCCATATCAAGGACGGACTCATCGGAAGCATCGAAGACAACAGAGACCATCATCTCGTATCGAAAGACTACGTTAAATAAGAAGAGAATGAGAGAATTAATCAAAGAAATATGGAGCACGTCGAAGCGCAACAAGCTCCGCACTTCGCTCACGGGATTTGCCGTTGCCTGGGGAATCTTCATGCTGATATTCCTGCTGGGCGCCGGCAACGGACTGATTAATGCCCAGTTGCAGCAAAGCACCCGATTCCTAGCCAACTCCATGCGAGTATTCCCGGGCGAAACCTCCAAGGCTTACAAGGGACTGAAGGAAGGCAGAAGCATCACGCTCAACGACAAGGATATCCTCATCAGCAACAAGACCTACGGCCAGTACGTGGATGATGTGGGTGGAAGACTGGAACAGTATAACGTGAACATCAACTATGGTGATAATTACGTGGCAAGCCAGTCATTGGTGGGTGTGGCTCCTACGCATCCCAAAATCGACAAGACGGAGCTGATTGCCGGACGATTCATCAACGAAATCGATATGAAGGAGCAGCGCAAGAATGTGGTGCTGAGCCGAAGCCAGGCCAAAGAACTCTGCAAAGACTATCGTTCGCTGGTGGGCAAGAACGTAAAAATCAGCAACCTCAACTTCCAGGTGGTGGGAATCTACAAGGATGATGAATCGCGCAATAATACCGAAGCCTTCATCGCCTACTCCACCATAAAGACCATCTACGCCAAGGGCGATGATGCGGGAAGTCTGGAGTTCACCATCAAGAACCTGAAGACCCAGGAGGATAACGAGCAGTTTGAGAAGAACTATCGTGCCAGCATCAACAATAACCATCAGGCAGCACCTGATGACGACCGCACCATCTGGCTCTGGAACCGATACATGGACAACATCCAGATGAACCAGGGAATCGCCATCATGCAGACGGCACTCTGGATTGTGGGTCTGTTCACCCTGCTGAGCGGAATCGTGGGCGTAAGCAACATCATGCTCATCACCGTGAAGGAGCGAACCCGAGAGTTTGGCGTAAGAAAAGCCATCGGAGCCAAGCCTTGGTCGATACTGAAGCTCATCATTACCGAGAGCATCATCATCACCTCGTTCTTCGGCTACATCGGAATGGTCTGCGGCGTGGCGGCAAACGAAATCATGGATGCAACTATCGGTCACACCACCGTAGATACCGGACTGTTTAAAGCCGCCATGTTTGTGAATCCTACGGTGGGCATCGGCACCTGTATCGGCGCCACCATCACCATCGTCATCGCAGGCACCATCGCCGGACTCATCCCAGCCATCAAGGCTGCAAGAATCCGACCGATAGAGGCGCTGAGAGCGGAGTAGCGATTAGTGATTAATGATTAGTGATTAATGGGGCTTACACCTTATTATATATAGACTATAAATATAGACTAGGCTATGCGATTAGATTTAGATACATATAAAGAGATTCTCGATACCATCACAAGGAACAAGAGCCGCAGTCTGCTTACGGGCTTCGGCGTGTTCTGGGGCGTGTTTATGCTCATCGCCCTGATGGGTGGCGGACAGGGACTGAAGGAGATGCTGCAAAACAACTTCACAGGCTTTGCCACCAATACCGCTATCATCTGGGCGCAGAACACCACCAAACCCTACAAGGGATTCAACAAGGGGCGCTCCTGGCAGATGGAAGAGAAAGACCTGGACAGATTGCGCCACCAGGTGCCCGAACTCGATGTCATTACCCCGCTGCTCTTTGGCGGCAACAAGTCGGTTGTGTTTGGAGACAAAAAATTCAGCGGCAGCACCCAGGGCGTAAATCCTGACTACGCCCAGGTTTCTGCGCCACAGATGTTTTACGGCAGATACATCAACGAGATGGATGTGCGCCAGCAGCGCAAGGTTTGCGTCATCGGCAAACAGATTTACAAGAATCTCTTTCCTGGCGGCGGTGATCCGTGCGGCAAGAGTGTAAGAGTTGATTCTACCTATTACATGGTGATAGGCGTAGATTACCGCTCGGGCAACGGCGTGAACTTCGGCGGTCGTGCCGATGAAACCATCACCCTGCCCCAATCGGTTTTGCGCAGCGCTTATAACCGGGGTAAGGCGGTAGACATCATCGCCACCACCGGCAAAACGGGCGTAGTAATGAGCAGCATTGCCCAACGGATGAGAGAAACCGTGGCAAGAGCCCACAGCATAGACCCTACGGACGAAAAGGGCATTATGGTGTTCAATACCGAAGTTCTCTTCCAGATGCTCGACAACCTGTTCAAGGGCGTCAACTTCCTCATCTGGCTGGTAGGTATCGGTACCCTTCTCGCCGGCGCCATCGGAGTTTCCAACATCATGATGGTAACGGTAAAGGAGCGAACCACCGAGATAGGCATCCGCCGAGCCATCGGAGCCACGCCTAAGATGATTCTCTCGCAAATCATCTCCGAGAGTATTCTCCTCACCCTGGTAGCCGGCATGAGCGGCATCCTCTTCGGTGTTGCCATCCTGCAGATGCTGGAAGTAGGAAGTACCACGGATGGCATTCTTACCGCCCACTTCCAGGTAGATTTCTGGACGGCCATCTCTTCAGCCATCCTCATCTGCATTCTCGGCGGCCTAGCCGGACTCGCCCCTGCATGGCGAGCGATGAGCATCAAGCCGGTAGATGCGATGAGAGACGAATAAATAACTTTGAACTTTGAGATTTGAACATTGAACTTTATGAAATGCTTCAAGTCAATATCTCAGAGTTCATCAGGTAATCATAAAGTTCAACGTTCAAAATTCAAAGTTCAATGTATAAGAAGTATTCAAAGTTGATTGTTGCGGCGATTGTCGCCTTGATCTTCATCGGAACCTTCGTGTTCCTTTATGAGAAATCGCAGCCTAAGCCTGTGGAGTATACTGAGTTTACTCCTAAGATGGCTGATGTTTTGAAAACTACCGTCATCACAGGCAAGATTGAGCCTCGCAACGAGGTGAGCGTAAAGCCTCAGATTAGCGGTATCATCACCGAGATTTGCAAAGAAGCGGGTGATTATGTTCAGGCGGGCGAGGTTATCGCCAAGGTAAAGGTGATTCCGGATATGGGACAGCTCAGTTCGGCTCAGGCACGTGTGCGCCTTGCAGAAATCAACCTGAAACAGGCACAGGTGGATTACGGCCGCGAGGAACAGCTCTTCAAGAAACAGCTGGTCAGCGCTGATGAGTTTGATAAGGTAAAGCAGGCGATGAAACAGGCACGCGAGGAGGTTACCGCTGCCGAAGATGCTCTCCAGGTGGTGCGCGATGGTGTAAGCAAGAGCAATGCCAGCGCTTCTTCTACCCTCATCCGTTCTACCATCTCGGGCATTATCCTCGATATTCCGGTCAAGGTGGGTAACTCGGTGATTCTTGCCAACACTTTCAACGATGGTACTACCATCGCCAGTGTGGCTAACATGAACGACCTCATCTTCCGTGGCAATATAGATGAAACCGAAGTGGGAAGTCTCGTTACAGGAATGCCGATGAAGATTACCATCGGAGCCTTGCAGAACCTCAACTTCGAGGCAAACCTGGAATATATCTCTCCTAAGGCTGTAGAAAACAATGGTGCCAACCAGTTTGAGGTAAAGGCAGCCATCCGTTCTACCAAGGGCGGCAAGATCCGTTCTGGCTACAGCGCCAATGCCGAGATTGTACTGGCAAAGGCTACCCATGTACTCACCGTACCGGAGAGTGCCATCGAGTTTAGCGGCGATTCTACCTTTGTATATATCATAAAAGGTAGCGGCGAGAAGAAGACTTATGAGCGCAAACAGGTAACTACCGGTTTGAGCGATGGAGTAAATATTGAAATCAAGAAGGGTCTGGGACTCAAAGACAAGGTTCGCGGTCCTCAGGTAATGGCAGAAAATAAGGATGATGACGAATAGTCATCATCCTTATTCTTTTTTATAGGCATCAGATAACTTAGATGTTATCCTTTTCGATATCCTTGAAGTAGCGGTAAGTACCCACCTTCAGTTCATCGCAGGCAATCTCATCACAAACGATGATGCCATGCTGGTGCTGCTGCAGAGCGCTGATGGTCCAAGCCTGAGTAACAGGGCCTTCGATGGCAGCCTGCAGGGCGCGCGCCTTGTTATGACCGTTACAGAGAATCATTACCTCTCGGGCAGCCATCACGGTACCCACACCTACAGTCAGAGCCAGACTAGGTACCTTCTCAGGATCATTGTCGAAGAAACGGGAGTTGGCAATCTTTGTATCTGTAGTGAGCGTTTTTACTCTTGTGCGGGAGGTTAGAGAAGAGAATGGCTCGTTGAAAGCGATATGGCCATCAGGACCGATACCACCGATAAAGAGGTCGATGCCACCCGCTTCTTCTATCATCTGCTCATAATGACGGCACTCCTCTTCCAGGTTCTCGGCATTACCGTTCAGGATATGAATATTCTCCTTAGGGCAGTCGATATGATCGAAGAGATTGGCAGCCATGAAAGAGTGATAGCTCTCAGGATGAGATTCCGGCAAACCTACATATTCATCCATATTGAAGGTGATGACATGCTTGAACGAAACCTTGCCTTCTTTTACCGCCTTTACCAGATTGGCATACATGCCCTGAGGTGAAGAACCGGTTGGCAAACCCAGAACAAAAGGACGTTCAGCAGTTGGTTGAAATCTGTTAATTGTTTCAATTACATGATCAGCTGCCCACTTTGACAGCTTCTCATAATCTTTTTCGATAATAACACGCATAATCTATTTTTTATTGTTTAGTTGTAAAATTCAGGAAACAAAAATAATAAAAATCTGTTTCATTACCGCTAAAAGATGGCAAAAATTATATTTTTTTACAGTTTGCGGTATCCACTTCTTCATAGCCCTCCTGCTCTACATATTCATCGAAACCGATGCTGATATCGGCGCCATTCTGCTCGAAGAGACGCAGTAATTTCTGCTGCATATCGGGGGCGATGAGGATGGCGCCGCGCTTCGCCTTGCAATAGGTGCTTTCGCTGATATAGGGCGAAAAGTGCCAGAAATGAGGCGTATTGGCAGAAGGTATCGTACCGAACATGCGGCGGAATCCGCGTGCCATGCGTATGATTTTCTTCTGAAGCCGATAGGCGCAGCCCTGCTCGTTGCAGGCTATACGGTCCGGGTTCAGAATACTGAACACCTTCTCCGACTTACGCAACTTCTGATAACGCTCAAAACGAGCACAAAGGTGATGTACCGGGCACGCCTCCTTGAGACATACCGTATCAATGGAATGGATTGAAATGTTGTTCATGTTCTTTATTTTTTTAGTTGGATAAATAATTTTTTCTTCGAAAGATTGAGAGGCTGTTATCGGCAAACAGCCAACTGGCGAACCACAGACAGCCAACTAGCCGCTATGAGAACAGTGGGCTGTTCTAGTCAGACAGCTATCAGAAAAGCCTGAGAAAGAATTTTAAGAAAGGAACTGCGAAAAACTCTTCACTCTTCACCTAACCCCCGGAAATGCCGATAAACAGAGGGGATTCGAGGGGTGAAGAGTTGTTTCTCACTCTTCACCCACTCTTCACCACTCTTCACCCATCTGCCGCTTAGCTATACTTTCAGATTCTTACAAGCAGATAGGCCTGACCCTTCTTGGTATGCTTCATCTTGCAACCCAGAAGTTTGAGCGACTGACCGATGCGAATCTTGGTACTCAGATTACTGATCAGCATCGGAAATCTTTCGTGCAGAACCTCGAAAACATCCGAACAGATGAGCCATTCGCCCGTTTCATTATCCTCGGGAACACGGAAGCAGCTCTTCAGCATCGACTCAAAATCATCCACCTTGAAGAAAGGAAGATTGCACTTCTGGATACGATCCACCTCGGCATTGGTAAACCAATAAGGCGTCTTCTTATGGCAAAGCTCATACATAACTTGTGCATAGAGCTGGTCATAAATGATGGGTGAACCGTTGTCGATATATTCACCTGCCGGAATGTGCAGACAGACGAAGCGGCGGCTA
Organism: Segatella copri; assembly: GCF_019127135.1. GTDB lineage: Bacteria > Bacteroidota > Bacteroidia > Bacteroidales > Bacteroidaceae > Prevotella. Next base: position 12,704 of record NZ_JAHOEA010000060.1, read on the forward strand.
CCCGTAGGGTCGCAGAGCGGATGCTCATCATTGGTGGTTGCCAGGAAAGAAGCGTAGCGCGGACGGTCATCCTGACTCTTGCCGAAGATAGGGCGCCCGTTCACCTTCACCTTCGAAAGCATCTGCTTCAGCTTGCCCTGCTGCGATGGTCCCATATTCGCAAACTCATCTATGTTGACATAGAGATTATGAGTGAGCGCCATCTCGGAATCAAACTTATTGGCAAAGTTGATGTGGTCGAGGAAATACTGGCGCAGATGATCCGGCAGCAGGCGATAGGCAAAGGTACTCTTGCCGCAACCCTGCTTGCCGATAAGCACAGGAGTGGTTTCGTTGCCATGAAACATATCCATCTGCAACCAGTGAGCGACAGCCGAACGGAGCCAGGTGGCGCACCATCCCAACTGTTCACTTGTAAGCCCCGGAATTCTGCCAAAGAGTTCAGCCACATGGTTCTTACCATCCCATTCCGGCAGGTTCTCGAGATATTCCCTGATAGGATCAAACTCCGGAACCTCTTCAGAACGTACGAACTCCTCAATATCCTGTCGGGGCGACTTCTTGCCTCCTACACCCAACCGCTTGGCGTGACGGACGATAGAATTGAAAGCCTCCGGAGTCAGCACCTTCCAGGTTGAGTCAGAAGATTCCTCCTCTTCCCCACCGGTTTCCAATTCCTCTTCTACGGCCTCCTCGGCTTCGTCCTCATTCTTTGAGAGAGTGAAATACTCGGTTTTTCCACTTAGCACATTTCTACGGAAGAGATAATACTCATCGAGAAAACTCTCAACAAGAGAGAGTGCAGAAATTTCGTTTGTCATCTTATCTGATGACGATAAGGTTTTTAAATTTTCCATTATGTGTAAATTTTAAGATTAATAATAATCATCCTTTTTGTCCTTATATATAATAAGGTGAAGAGTGGTGAAGAGTGGGTGAAGAGTAGTCTCTATCTCTTCACCCCTCGAAACCCCTCTGTTTATGGGCATTTCCGGGCTTCAGGTGAAGAGTGAAGAGTTTCAGCTCATTCATGGCTCAGCATTTCGCCGCTCTTTCGTTTTCGATTGCAAAGTTAATACTTCCCTTCGCCGATTCCAAATTTTCCCCGCCACCTTCCCGCTACTTTTCTGAAATCAGGGAAGAAACAAGGGGGCTACGGGGAAAAGTATGGGGAAAAAAGAGGAAAAACAGATGCATATCCTTGCATAATCCGAAAATAAATCTTACCTTTGTGGCGAAACTTATTTTCTTAAAACAGACTGACAATGAATGAAGATAAAGATGAAATAGAATTCAGCTACGAAGTCTTCGACCGACAGCTCGACAACTTCTGCCGAATGCTCAGCATTCTGGTAGATGCATGGGAAGATTACAGTCCGCAGGAACTTACCTTCGATATCCGTTCGCTCTGCACCAAAGCCACCCGGCTCTGCTATATGGCAGAGAAAGATATGGTGCTGCAACACAACGACATAGCGAAACAGCGAAAGGAGCAGAACGAAACCCACGAAGTAAGCATCAGCATCATCGTAATGCAGAAGTTTACACCCCTGATGGCGCATATCATGGAAGACATGAAAAAGGGAAAACAGATAGAAGGAAAACGGATAAAAGTGGCACCGCTGGATATGACCCGCATCCTGCCGAAACTCAACGAATTTTTTGAAACCGATGAACTGGGCAAAGGAAGTACTATCGATGTAAACGAAGTAACCAAACTCCAGAAAGAATTGTTACGCCAGGTAAAACCCACTCATATCCCCGGCGTAAAACCCGTAGAGCGCCTCTGGAATCTCTTCCAGCTATACAGCATGGCATGTTATCTGATGCTCCACTTCCGCCAGCTGAGCCATTTCACCAACCTCGCCATGAGCGAAGAGCAGACCACCCGCCTCTTCGAAATGTCGCTACAGGAATATCAGGAAGAACCAAAGGGCATCAGCGACATAGACCGATACTTTACAACCCTGGAATATGACAACAACGGAAAGCAGCTCTCCGTCAGCCAATTGCTGGAAGTAAGAAAAACGCTAAAAGACGAGGTACCGGAAAATCTGCGCCTCGACTTTATGAAATATATAAGAGACACCCAACTACTGGGCGCCCAGCTTGCCCACGTCAATTTTACAGCACAAGAATATCTCAAGCTGGTATCAGCCACCGTAAAATGGCACATCATCGAGCAAGAAATCTACGATTTGGAACATCCCGAAGGCATTCCGGAAACCCTTCCCAACGAGGTTTTCTACAAAGTAAAAGACGGCAAATACATCGACATGCAGAATCTGAAGGCTCAGATAGCCAATATGTTGAAATTCGTTACCCGCAAGAACCATTGGTTCTGCGTATGGTGTGTATTGAATCACAACTGCATGCTTCAGGACAACCAGAACTTCGAAGCCTTTGCCACCCAGATGATGACTCCCGAATGGTTTGGCGACATCGACGATTATCTCCATTTCTCGGGCGACAATCTCCGCGACTACCGCCGTTATTTCTCAGAGATAGATTATCCGCAATGGGATGAAAAGAAGTTTAAGGAAATCAAGGACCTTTACAACATGACGAAATGGTCAGACAAGCTCCTCAGCAAGTTCCAGCATCTCTGCATCACGATGAATGGTGTGTTTGATAAGAAAAGCCTCTGATTACGGCTTGTTTTATGCATAAAAAACAGCTTTTAAATACCTGATTTACAAAATAATATTAAAAGTTCACAAGTTTGTGGTCCACAACCTTGTGAACTTTCATTTTTTTGCTTATCTTTGCATCCGTAATCAAGCAAAAAAACAATGGAAAAGGCATTCGTATATGGTATGTCGGTTGCCGGAAACAACTTCACCGACCGAATAGAAGAAACCAAGCGCATCAAGGCAGACTTTGAGCATGGCATCAACGTCATTCTCATCTCTCCCCGACGCATGGGCAAGACTTCGCTCGTCAAAAAGGTAATATCCGAAATTGATAATCCAGAGATAAAAGTGGTGTATATGGACATCTATGACTGCCGAAGCGAATATGATTTCTACAACCGCTTCGCAGAAACCATTATGAAATCTATGAGTAATAAGCTGGAACAAGTAGTAGAAAACATCAAGCAGTTCCTAGTAAGAGTTTCACCAAAAATCTCCTTTAGTCCAGATCCTACATCCGAATATTCATTATCTCTGGGAATTACACCAAAGGACTATTCCCCTGAAGAGATTCTGAATCTTCCGGAAAGAATCGCTCAGGAAAAGGGAATCCGCATGGTGGTCTGCATCGACGAATTCCAGCAAATTGGAGAATTCCCTGATACTCTTACGGTTCAGAAGAAACTGCGTGGCGCCTGGCAGCATCATCAGAATGTATCATACTGTTTCTTTGGAAGCAAGAAGCATCTGATGGAAAACATTTTCCAAAACCGACACATGCCTTTCTATATGTTTGGCGAGATGCTGCACTTGGATTGCATTCCTACTGAATATTGGGTGCCTTTCATCTGCTCCCGATTCGAGAAATACGGAAAGAAAATATCTGAGGAATATGCTACAAGAATCTGTAAAACCGTAAAGAACTATTCTTCCTACGTGCAGCAACTAGCTTGGAACGTGATGGCAGAAACCGAGAAAGAAGTAAACGAAGAAACCTTACAAAGTGGCATCAGCGCCTTGCTGCAACAATGTCATGGTCTTTTCGTACAGCAAACCGAGGGCTTAACCACCTATCAGCTCAATTTTCTGCGCCTCCTCTGCAGTGGCGTCCACTCAGGTTTCACCGCCCAGGCTGTAACAGAAACCTATCCGCTGGGCAGCAAATCCAATATCGACCGCATCAAGAAAGCCCTCATCGACAAGGAATTGATTACCCTGGAGAAGGATGGAGTTTTCATCGCCGACTGCGTGTTCGAGCTTTGGTTTAAGAAGGAAATGATGTAAAATAGTACAGAATAAGAAAGATTTTCTTGTTTTTTGCATTCTGTTTCAAAACTTTTTGCTATTTTTGCACCGAAAAATATGCAGAAGACAGAAATCTCTGTTATCGGAAAACTGCAGATTATTGATTGTTAAACATTTAAAATTAAAGAAGTAAGAAACAGATAGTTACAAACAGAAAGAAACGCAAAGAACTGGATTTTCTAAGAAAGTTCAATTCCTTATAGAGAGTAAGCAATTGAGTTCTATGCAACTCTAGGTTTATAAACTAGCGTTTCCGTTCTAAACTTTTAGATATTGAGCTTTTAGCTCTTGTTCTCTAATTCAGAATACCGCCAATATTCAACACACGAGAACAAGCAGACTGAGAGTTCACGCTTATAGGCGTGGACTGTTTGGTGCTTGTTGTGTGTACAGGTAACTTGGCGGTAACCTTGAATTAAACAAGTAAAGAACGGTTACACGCCTTTTTAATTAATATTATTTATGATTAAATTTACATTTAAAATTTTTCTTTTATTAGTATCTATATTTACCCCCATTTTTGCAATGGCTGAAAATGAGGATAACAATGAAGTGGGTGATTTAAAATATGAAATCACTGGTGAAAATACTGTTTCTGTACGAGGATTTGCTAATAACAAATTTGTTTCAGATTTAGTTATACCAGAACAAGTCACATTAGGAGGTCAGAAGTATACCATTACAGGAATAGCTGATGATGCATTTAATGCATATAATGAAGATAATACAGAATGTTCTGCTATTAAAAAATTGACGTTACCTAAGACTGTCAAAGAAATAGGTAATAGAGCTTTTAATTGCGTGGGCAGTTTGGTCGAAATAAACTTTAATGAGGGACTAGAATACATCGGGCAAGAAGCATTTTCACTATGCAATAATCTTAAAGAAGTATCCTTACCTAACAGCTTGCAAAAAATAGACTATGGTGCATTTATAGGAGACAAAAATTTAGAAAAAATAACACCGTCTAATAACCTCAAATGGATTGATGCATATACATTTCAAGCTACAAAATGGCTAGACAAGCAACCTGAAGGACTCGTCTATTTCGGAAATGCACTACTAACATATAAAGGTACAGTAGAAAGTTTTGCATATGTGAAAGAAGGAATCACGCTGATTGCAGAAGAAGCGTTACGAGACTGCAAATCTATCACGAAATGCATTCTTCCAAAAGGCATTAAAATAATAGCTGGAAGAGCATTTAAATACTGTAATAATCTAACATATATATATGTACCTGAAGGTATAGAATATATTGGCGATGACGCTTTTGTAATTTATCCAGAAAACGGTATAAAGACAACAGTATCTTTACCTAATACGTTTAGTACATATATTCTTAATTGTAGAGCTGAAATAAATTATGTTATAAGATATTCAGACAATCAAAATATGTATATTGCAACTGCATTGAAGCCTGTATTCAATGCGGTAGATAATATATACGTACCAGGAGGTTGTTCTAAATTCTATACAGAAAAAGGATTTACAAATGTAAAAGAACTATACTCTTACGATATTGACTCTAAAGACAACTATATTTACGTAAAAGTTAATCCTAATTATGATTTCGTTAAAATTAACAAAGTAAGTTTTTGGGATAGGGATATGTTTTATTATATGGATATGACTTATGATGAGAATGAAAAAGCTTGGAAATATACTATCAATTCAAGTCGTGGAACTAGAGCTATAGCTATTAATGAAATAAAAACCAAAATTACTTGTACTATAGGGGCTTTAACTGCAAATATAGTCTACACTGGAGAAGACAACAAATACATTTCTACTTCAATTGATCCTGTTTATAAAGCAGAATATACAAATAACACAAAACATTACAACATACAAGGCATAGAGATTTCGCCAAACACAAATGGCTTACATATCGTCAAAGACAAATTTGGTAAAGCAAGGAAAGTAATAATCAGATGATAATAAGATGATTATAAAAAATATCTTTAATTATGAGGGTGTGTCATAAGTCTGTGACGCACCCTTTTTTTGTGTGTGTTTCTATATAT
>NZ_JAHOEA010000061.1 GCF_019127135.1 Segatella copri
AAAACTGTGTTAAACTACTTTTATTGTAGCTTGACACAGTTTAGTTTACACTCTCGCCCAATCTGAGAAATTCCTGTTATTTATATTCCTTCAGTCAGGAACTTGCGAAGATGCAGGTGTGTGATTCCGTCATTATCATTTTTGGTGAGCAGAGGGGTCATGGAGATAACGTACTTCGGATAGTTGTCCTTGATGGCACGGAGATTGCCAAACTCCCGTTCTCTGGTTGCATCGTCGGCTATGATATAGGAAGCTTGCACGTAGATGCGTTCGCCGCCTGGCTTGGTACAAACAAAGTCGATTTCTCCAGCTTGCAGTTGTCCTACATAAACTTGATAGCCCAAGCGTATGAGGTTCTGATAGATGATATTCTCTATCACTTTCTCAATGTCTCCTTCACGTGTTCCCCCGGCAATGGCATTTCTAATGCCGTTGTCTTCAAAATAAAACTTATCGTTGGTTTCAAAGATACGTTTGCCGTGGATGTCATAGCGGTTCACCTTGTGCAGAATATAGGCTTCACAAAGGAAGGATATGTAATTGGTGATAGCTGCCGAAGCAATGGATTCTCCTTGAGATTTCATATATTTGGAGATGCTGTTGGCTGAGATGAGTTTACCTGTATTATCAGCAAGGAAACGCACCAGGTTCTCTAAGAATGGCACGTTTCTTATCTGGTTGCGCATGATGACATCCTTAAGCAAAACAGTATGGTAAATATCCATCTGGTATTCACGTGCATCATCCTCTTCAAGACCTATCTTTGCCAGACCAGGCAGGCCACCATACTGAATGTACAGAGCAAGTACTTCGTCATTATCTGATAGTTGATGAAATTCCAGAAACTCGTTATAGCTCAGCGATTGGATATAGATTTCCTTATATCTGCCACCGATGAGTGTGCTCAGTTCATTGCTCAGCATGCGGGCATTGCTACCTGTGATGATAATGTCGGTGTTGGGTTCTGTGCGATAACTTCGGATGGATCGTTCAAATTCCTTGATGTCTTGTATCTCATCGATAAGGATATAGTTATGTTTATCGGACTGAAAGTGCTCTCTGATATAGTCGTTGAGATCCTGATAGGTCTGAATGCAGTCAAACTCTCTTTTCTCCTTATCTATAAAGATGATATTGTTGCAGTCATCTGCCTTCTTGCGGTCACGAATCATTTTCATCATGCAGCTTTTACCTACACGACGTTGACCTACTAATACGATGATAGTCTCCTTACCAAGATACCTTTCTATCTTGTCGATATATGATTGACGAATAATAGTTGCCATATTTTTATCACTTATAAATGAAATTTTCTGCAAATATACGAAAAGTTTCACTTATAAGTGATAAAACTTATCTATTTTTAGTTTTTATAACTTATAGATGGTTTCGTTTCAATGATATTATCACCAAGGCAACAAAAATATTGAAATCATGCGTATGTTTTGCATAAAAATAGTATCTTTGCATTCAATAAACAATGACATTATGAATATTAAGAACATCCATTTGGCCTATTATAGTGCCACTTTTTCAACAAAGCGCATCGTTCGCGAGATTGCATCCCAGTTTGAGAAACCTGTTAAGGAGTATGACATCACTTCAGAAGTACTGAAGGATGATATTTCGCTCGGTAGTGATGGTGACCTGCTGATTGTGGGTGTGCCATCTTATGCCGGTAGAGTTCCGGAAATGGCAGCTCAATCTTTGAAGCGCTTTCTTGGGAACAATACCCCAGTCATTATTGTGTGTGTTTATGGCAACAGGGCATACGATGACACGCTTATAGAAATGAAGGATATAGTGGAAGCACACGGCTTCAAGCTGGTATCTGCTGCAGCCGTCGTAGCCCAGCACTCTATATTTCCAAGAGTAGCAGAAGGGAGACCTGATGCGGAAGATATAGAAAAACTCCATAGCTTTGCTGCAAAGAGCTGTGACATTCTATCCCGGATTTCAAAGATGTTTGCCGTCAGTCGACTGATGGTGAATGGCAATCGTCCTTATCGTGATACTAAACCAATTCCCTTGCATCCCGAAGGAAGTAAGGAGAAATGTACATCCTGTCATGCTTGCGTAAAGATGTGCCCTGCAGATGCCATCGACATGGATAAGCCTTACAAGACCGATGAAAAGAAATGTATCTCTTGTGGACGATGCATCGTGGTTTGTCCTGAGCATGCCCGCCACTTCGGAGGCTTGTTGTACAAGGCTGTCAGCTGGAAATTCGAGAAGGCCTATGCTGAACCCAAGCAGCCTGAGTTTTTCTATGTAAAAAGTTGAAAGAATAGATACTGAGATAATAAAACTCGGTTTCTTACCACAAATAATAGGATAAAAAACAAAAGAAAAAGGGTTGCATTCCTCGGAAATATGGATTGTAACCCTTTTTGCGATTACATTCATGGCAAAGCTTTTTATTTCAAACCATTAGCGTTCTTGTAATTTTCTACGTCTGCTTGATTACTAAAATGTAAACCATTGTAGTATATTCCATTATCTTTTCTTCCATTTTTGGATAAATGATTGATAATATAAAGAGCTCCAAGAATTTCAAACGCAGATCTCTTCTGCTCTGGATGGCGTTGCAAGTAGTATGCCTTTTGTGCAGCCTTGTAGTTGAAAACTTCATATTCACGATGGAAACCACTTTTCACAATATCTGTTGGTAGGTTACCTTTTACCATTTTATATTTTGGTGCGAAATATGTCCAAAGTCCTTCGTTTGATTGGTAATTTTTAATACCAAGTTGCACCAAAGCTTTATCTACATATTCCTCTCTACGATAGACTCCTGAAACTTTTTTCTTATCCAATGCATAGGATAAAAGTGTATCTACTGTATTTTTATCAATTACAGTAAAATAGAAATTGCGCTCTTCGTATTTCGGATTGTATTTTAAATAAAACAACGAATCGTTATCTGGGAATTTCTTTACCACCACATCATGGTATCTTATACCACGTATTTTGTAACCTTTTGAAGGAAATTGTTGGGCCTGATTATATGTATTATGTCCTCTAAGTAAATCAAACATATCGTAATCAGGATGGCTGACAATAGTTTGTACTGTTTGGCAGCCAGTAAAGAGTATACTTGCGTATATGATACTTATATACAGTATTTTATTCTTTGGCTTAAACTTAGAACAACCTTTGATGAATTGATGCATTTTATTCTGTATCATTGTATATTATTAATATAAAGTTTATACTATATTTTTTATTAGTAAAGATTATTTTTTATATATTATGAATCTGTTCATCCTTAAGATACCAGTCTTTGATGTAGCCGGAATAATGCTTGGCAAATTCTTCGGCTTGGCCGGGAGCGCAAGCTTTCACCTTCTTGGCAGGAATTCCCGCCCAAATCTCATGTGCAGGAACCTTGGTGCCATGGGTAACTACAGCACCTGCTGCAATGATAGCTCCTTCACCGATATCAGCCTTGTCAAGCACGGTGGCATTCATTCCGATGAGTGCGCCTTTTCTAACGGTAGCTCCATGAACGATGGCACCATGTCCCACAGATACATCATCCTCCAGGATGCAAGGCATCGTACCGGTTTGATGGATGCATGCACAATCCTGTACATTCACTCTGTTTCCACATCTGATGGCATCCACGTCAGAGCGCAATACCGCACTATACCAGATGCTGCAGTCATCACCAAGAATACAGTCGCCGGTCAGTACGGCATTCTCAGCGATAAAACAATTCTTTCCCCATTGAGGAGTCTTTCCCTCTACTGTCTTTATAATAGCCATATTGAATATATATATTTAATTTTGGGTGCAAAGGTAACAAAAATATTGAAATCACCTTATACTATTTCAGATACTTCTTCAGCCACAAATCGAAGAACTTGTCATATACCACGTAGGCATCATCCTGCTGGGTGATGAAATCCTTCTCCAGCAATCCCTTCAGGGCGGAATTTACAGAGCTTGGCGACGGGAGATGATATTTCTTTGCGAAGGCTCCGCTCTTTACGCTTCTGGCTTCGCCCTCTGCAGAGATGGCGATGAAGACATTGCGCTGCTTTTCCGGCATCTGGCGCAGAAGGGTCTCGTAGGTGTCTGATGCCATGTTGAGATTGTAGTTGATGGCATCATCTACCATATCCAGAGTGCAGGTACCCTGTTCGGGAGTCTTGAGGAAGAGAACATTCATTACTCGCTGGATGTATGAAGTGACACCACCGAAACGGGCGAAGAGTTCTCCGATAATGGCAGTATCTAGATGCTTGTTGCGCTCCTCGAACTTGGCTGTGGCAAACTCCTTGTATTTCTCCACATCCAGAGGCTTCAGGTTCATCAGCGTCACGCTCTGATAGAATGGGCGGGCAGGAGATGTGAACATTTCTGCCATCAGATGGCGGTGAGAACCCGAGAAGATGAAGTGGGCATTGGTGCAATGCTGAATGTAGGTACGGAGTAAAGCTTCTATGCGGTTGTCGGCATAGTTGGTGATTTGCTGAAACTCGTCGATGGCAACAAGACATGGCTTGTCGGCTTGGTTGAGATAAGAGAATATCTCATCAAGCGTAATTTCGGGATTTACTATGTTGCCGATGCCTATTCCCCAAACTGGAGCCCCGTTGATATCGAAAGAGATTTCTGAACGGAGAGAAGAGAGTGCTATCAGGAATTTCTCCCAAGCGCTTCTGCCTTTAGGGCGAAGTTCATCAATAATGGCTTTGCCGAACATATTGACCAGATCGCTGACGGAATTGGTTGAATAGATGTCTATGATAAAAGTATAATAATCTTTTTGGATGACTGGCTGGGCAAAGCAATGGTGAATCAGCTCTGTCTTTCCGATGCGTCGAGGGGAAATCAGAGCCATGTTATTCTCATTGGTCAGCATCTCTGTGATATGCTGGGTTTCTTCTATACGGTCGCAGAAGTATTCCGGACCGGCGTAACCATTTGTTACAAAAGGATTCTTCATTACCATATTTATACCTTATTATATATTTTACGGCTGCAAAGATAATGCAAACGAGCGCAATGTAAGCTTGCTTACAAATTGCCGAGTGCAGCTTATCTTCTGCAAAGATACAACTTTTATTCCGATTATCATAAAGTGATTATCATAAAATGATAATAAAATAAGGAATTTTATCATTTGATGATTATCATAAATTGATAATTATGACTTGGAGACTCCTCTAATGTCAATAGAAAAAGGGTTGCAATCCTCGAAAAGATGGATTGCAACCCTTTATACCTTATTATATATAAGAGTTAAGATAACTCTATCATATATTCAAATGTGGAAGCTTATTACAGCTGAGCCAACTCTACAACCTTATCTACTGCAGCGCTCAAGCCGTCCTTGTTCTTACCGCCAGCCTGAGCATAGTGAGGCTGGCCGCCACCGCCGCCCTGAATCAACTTGGCAGCTTCGCGAATCATCTTACCAGCGTTCAAACCGTGATCCTTTACCATATCATCGCTGAACATCACGCTGAGCATAGGCTTGTCGTTATAAACAGAACCTACCACGCAAATCATGTTCTCTGGCAAAGCCTCGCGAACCTTGAATACCAAATCTTTGGCAGCTGCTGGCTCCATTGGTAATACGGCTGTAACAACCTTCACACCATTGATTTCTTTTGCATTCTCTACAAGCTTATCCTTGGCACGCTCTACAGCCTGAGCCTGGAACTTCTCAACATCCTTCTTCAAGGCATCGTGCTCGTCGATGTACTTTCTGATGACACCTTCGAGATCCTTGGCATTGTTGAACAAGCCCTTCAAGGCTACGATGGTATCCTGCAAGCCGTAGATAGCCTCCTCGCAAGCCTTGCCAGTCAAAGCCTCGATACGACGGATGCCGGCAGCTACGCTGCTCTCAGAGATAATCTTGAAGAAACCAATCTTACCAGTGCTCTTGGCGTGAATACCACCACAGAACTCGGCAGATGGACCGAAGCGAACTACACGAACCTTGTCGCCATACTTCTCGCCGAAGAGGGCGATAGCGCCAAGTTCCTTAGCCTCCTCGATAGGAGTATCGCGGTGCTCATCCAATGGATAGTCGGCACGGATCATCTCGTTTACCATGTGCTCTACCTTGCGGAGCTCCTCATCAGTTACCTTCTGGAAGTGAGAGAAGTCGAAACGCAAGGTGTCCTTATCTACATAAGAACCCTTCTGCTCTACGTGGTCGCCCAAAACTTGCTTCAGGCAGTAGTCGAGCAAGTGGGTAGCTGTATGGTTGGCTGCACTTCCCTCGCGGTTCTCGATATCTACGCAAGCCATGAAATCTGCGTTTACATCCTTTGGCAACTCCTTTACGATGTGGATGCTCTGGTTGTTCTCGCGCTTGGTGTCGATAACCTGGATGGTCTCATCCTCGCTAACGAGTACACCCTTGTCGCCAACCTGTCCACCCATCTCACCATAGAATGGAGTGTTGTCGAGTACCAACTCATAGAAAGAGTTCTTCTTCTGAGTCACCTTGCGGTAGCGCAGGATGTGGCACTCATATTCTGTATAGTCGTAACCCACGAAGTTCTGGTCGCCTTCCTTCAAGACTTCCCAGTCGCCGTTCTCTACAGCAGCAGCATTGCGGGCACGTTCCTTCTGCTTCTTCATCTCCTCGTCGAAGCCTGCAGCATCTACGGTGTAACCATTCTCACGGCAGATGAGCTCTGTCAGGTCGAGAGGGAAACCGTATGTATCGAAGAGGCGGAATGCGCTTACGCCATCAAGCTGAGTCTCGCCATGAGCCTTGAGCTCGTCCATATCGCCATTGAGGAGGTTGATACCCTTCTCCAAGGTGCGGAGGAATGAATCCTCTTCCTCTTTCATCACGCGGGTGATGAGGTCCTGCTGAGCTGGCAACTCTGGGAAGGCTGCACCCATCTGCTCTACCAATACATTGACGAGCTTGTACATGAATGCCTGCTTCTGACCGAGGAATGTGTAAGCGTAACGTACGGCACGGCGCAAAATGCGTCGGATTACGTAACCTGCCTTGGCGTTGCTTGGCAACTGACCATCGGCGATAGAGAAGGCTACGGCACGGAGGTGGTCGGCGCAGACACGCATAGCGATATCAATCTTCTCCTGCTCATCCTTGCCCTCGCCATTCTCACCAGTAGGAGTAGTGAAGCCATACTTCTTGCCAGAGATAGCCTCGATTTCCTTGATGATTGGCTGGAAGATATCAGTATCATAGTTAGAGTGCTTGTCCTGCAACATGCGAACCAAGCGCTCGAAGCCCATACCTGTATCGATAACGTGCATTGGGAGAGGTTCGAGAGAACCGTCAGCCTTGCGGTTGTACTGCATGAACACGATGTTCCAGATTTCGATGACCTGAGGGTTATCCTTGTTTACCAACTCACGGCCTGGCACCTGAGCCTTCTCCTCTGGAGTACGAGAATCCACGTGAATCTCTGAGCAAGGACCGCAAGGACCTGTATCGCCCATCTCCCAGAAGTTGTCGTGCTTGTTACCGTTGATGATGTGGTCGGCTGGCACGTGCTTAGCCCAGTAACCTGCAGCCTCGTTGTCGCGTTCCAGACCTTCCTCCTTGCTACCCTCGAATACGGTAACGTAGAGGTCGGCAGGGTTGAGTTTCAACACTCCGGTCAGGTATTCCCAAGCCATATCGATGGCGCCTTCCTTAAAGTAGTCGCCGAAGCTCCAGTTACCGAGCATCTCGAACATGGTGTGGTGGTAAGTATCGTGACCCACCTCTTCGAGGTCGTTGTGCTTACCGCTTACACGGAGACATTTCTGAGTATCAACACGACGAACATCCTTGCCTGGGTCTTTTGTACCGAGGATGATGTCTTTCCACTGGTTCATACCAGCGTTTGTAAACATCAGCGTTGGGTCATCCTTGATAACCATAGGTGCTGATGGAACAATCTTGTGGCCTTTACCTTCGAAGAATTTCTTGAAGGATTCGCGCACTTCATTAGCTGTCATCATATCTTTTTTATATTTATCTTTAATTTCTTTTTCCTGTTTTGAAGAGGGGATTGAGAGTCCTCTCAGAAAATATTTTTGCCCTTTAGGGCATTTTCTTCCGAAAATCTTTGCAAAGATAAGAAGAATTGTTTAATTTTGCAACTAAATTAATTATTTTTGAAATTAAAGACGGAAAAAATGGCAATAATTCCAGATAAAACAACGAAATTGTACTATTCTATCAAGGAAGTAGGTGAAATGTTTGGTCTAAACGACTCTACGTTGAGATATTGGGAAAAGGAGTTTCCTTTTCTCAAACCGAAGGTTGCTGGCAATAAAGTGCGCCAGTATACCGATAAGGATATTGAGCAGGTAAGGCTCATCTACAACCTTATCAAGGTGAAGGGATTGAAGATTGCGGCTGCCCGTAAGTATCTGAACCAAAACAGAACGGGTGCCGAGAAATCTTCTGAAGTTCTCGACACCCTTATTTCTGTAAGAGACCAGCTCAAAGAACTCAAAAAGCAGCTCGATGGACTGGTGTAGTACTTTGAACTTTGAATATTGAACTTTGAACTTTATGATTAGCTAGGGTTACCACGCTTCTTCGCCGAAGACATTCTTGATGGTAACTTTAGCAGCTTCTTTCTTGGTGAGCTGGCGGCTCCAGGCTACGCGGCCCTTGGTTGCTGCACCTGCACCATGGTTGTTATATTCGCTGTAGCGGGCTGTCTGTTCGTTGCTCTGCTTGCCCCAGTTGTGCCATCCTTCTGGACGGATGTGGCTGCCCATTTCGCAATTCATGAAGAGGGTAGCTGCATAAGGACGCCATGGACGGCCCAGATAAACCTTGTCTACGCCTGGCTCGGCGGTAAGTTTGCACTTGTTGAATACATAGCCATATTCCTGACCGGCTGGGCTGGAGGCAGCTGTAATGTAGCTGTTGGCCTTGCTGCGAATCTCACAATTCTCAAACCATGCTCTTCCCGGACCAAAGATGAAATCGGTGGTTCCTTCGATGTAGCAATCGTAGAAGGCTGAACGGTTGTGGGCTATACCTGTATAAACGGTATCCTGATTGCCCAGCAGACGGCAGTTCTGAACCAGGATATGATCGCCTTCAAGATGCAGGGAGACAGCCTGACCCAGTTTGGCTGCATTGTTCTCGATGGTGATGTTTTTCAGGGTGATGTAACTGCCCTGTACCTTCAGGGTATAAGTGCGGAATGTGCCCATCGGTTTGCCCTTTACTGCAGCTTCTGAATCGAGTCCACCTACAGGCATCTTGATGTTGGCATGATCGTCCCATGTGATGATGGTGTTATCACGGTCTTCACCACAGATGGTGATGTTGGTGAGCCATGAAGGGAGGATGAGTTTCTCCTTGTATACGCCTTTCTTAACGTAGATTACCTTGCTGTAATCCATGAAAGCGCGACATACTTCGATGGCTTCGTCGATGGTGCGGAATTCGCCGGTACCATCACGTGATACTACAATCGTGTCGGGGTTGTCATACTTGTTGGCTGCTGCCAGAGGCAACAGGGTCAACATCATTAAAAATGATAAGAATAATTTTTTCATATTGTTTTTAAGTTTGTTGTTTTGAATCGATTTCTATAAAGATGTTGAAATCTGTATGATTTCATAGAGAATCGCCAGATTTTAAATCCGACGATTCTCTATTATTTATCTTTTCTTTATTATCATAAACTCCTAACTTATAGGATTCTCTGTACTTCCTGCAGATTATCAATATTTCGGAGTTGGTTCATAATGGTCTTAACTTCTTCGCGGTCGTGAACACGGAGTTCGATGGTACCGTCGAAGATGCCGTTATCACTACTGATTGTTATCTTGTGGATATTGATGCCTAACTGGTCACTAATCACCTTACTAACATCCAGCAGCATGCCCTTGCGGTCGATACCCTTGATTTCGATGGTAGCATCGAAGAGTATCTGCTTGTGCATATCCCATTTGGCATCTACGATACGGTTGCCGAAACTGGACTTCAGTTTGGCTGCTATGCTGCAAGAGCGCTTATGTATTTCGATGCGGTTCTTGTTGTCGATAAAGCCCATAACGTCATCGCCAGGAATCGCATGGCAGCAGCTAGGGAAGATAAACTGGTTGATGTTCTCCTCGGTTAGGATGAGTGGCTTCTTCTTGTTGAAGTCCTTACCTACCACGAAAAGATCCTGAGGTTTCACGATGCCTTTTTCTGGAGCCTTCTCCTTACTCTTGCCCAGGAATGGGATATAATTGCGCCAGCTGCTGGTCTGCTGTTTTTTAGGCTTGCCCTGCAACTCATCGAAATCTTTATCGCCTAGGATAATCTGATGGTCTCCCAATGACTGGAAGAGGGTTTCAGGCTTCTGGATATTATGAAAATCGCATAGGCGGTCTACCACCGATGCACTCATCTCGATGCTGTTCTTCTTGAGCCATTCGGTGAGTATGTTTTCTCCTTTCTTCTGAACCTCTCGTGAATCGCGGCGCAGGATGGCAAGAATCTTGCTCTTTGCCTTGGCCGAACTGACGAAGTTGACCCATTCTTCCTGTACATGCTGGCTTTTGGAAGTAAGAATCTCAACCTGGTCGCCACTTTGCAGCTTATGGCTCAGCGGAACCAGCTTATGGTTTACCTTGGCTCCAATGCAGTGGCTGCCCAGGAAGGTATGAATCTGGAAGGCGAAGTCGAGGGCAGTACAGCCTGCCGGCATCGTTTTGATTTCTCCCTTTGGAGTGAAGACGAAGATTTCTGAAGCATAGAGGTTCAGCTTGATGGCATCGAGGAAGTCCATGGCATCCGGTTGCGGATCGTCCAGAATCTCCTTGATGGTGCTGAGCCAGTCGTTCAGTTCGTTCTCATCTTCTGTATATTCACCTTCGTTTCCTTCTTTGTATTTCCAGTGGGCAGCAAATCCCTTTTCTGCTACCTCGTCCATACGGTCGGAACGGATCTGCACTTCTATCCATCTTCCCTGCTTACTCATCAGGGTAACGTGGAGTGCCTGATAACCATTTGCTTTCGGATGGTTCAACCAGTCGCGCAGACGGTCAGGATGGCTCTTGTAGATTTTGCTGATGGCTACGTAGATATTGAAACATTCGTTTACTTCATTTGCTCTTACCTTTGGCGTAAAGATAATGCGCACAGCAAGAATGTCGTAAATCTCATCGAAGGTAACGTGCTTATTTTGCATCTTATTCCAAATAGAATAAGGGCTCTTCACACGTGCTTTAATCTTGTATTCTACACCTAACTTGTCGAGTTCTTCGCGGATAGGTGCAGTAAAACTCTCGAAAAGTGTATCGCGCTGCGATTCTGTATCGACAAGCTTATGCTCAATATTGGCATACTCCTGTGGATGGTCGTAGCGGAAGCTGAGGTCTTCGAGTTCGGTCTTGATTTTGTTCAAGCCCAATCGGTTGGCGAGAGGTGCATAAATATACAAGGTTTCGCCCGCAATCTTGTATTGTTTGTTGGCCGGTTGCGATTCCAGCGTGCGCATGTTGTGCAGGCGGTCGCAAATCTTGATAAGGATAACACGGATGTCATCGCTCATAGTGAGCAACAGTTTTTTGAAGTTTTCTGCCTGTGCTGATGCCTTATCGCCGAAGATTCCACCACTGATTTTGGTGAGTCCATCAACGATTTGTGCCACCTTGGCTCCAAAGATGTTTGAGATATCTTCTACGGTGTAGTCGGTATCTTCTACCACATCATGAAGCAGTGCGGCACAGATGCTCGTTGAGCCGAGCCCCATCTCCTCGCAGGCTATCTGAGCCACGGCGATAGGGTGCATGATATATGGTTCGCCCGAGAGGCGGCGCACACCTTTGTGCGCCTGTCGGGCGAAGTTGAATGCCTTGGTCACTATATCTACCTTCTTGCGGTGTCGTGAACTCAGGTAGGTGTCAAGCAGGTGTTGAAAGGCATCGCCAATCAACTGGTTATCAGCCTGCTCTCTTTCGAGATCTTTCAAGTTTTGGTCATCCATAGTGGGTCCCTCCAATAAATAATGTTCTTAATTAGACTAAAACTACAGCGGACGTAGTTCTTTTATTTCACTTTGATTTTCTTTCCGGCACGGATACTGTTACCCTTGATGCCGTTCAGTTTGCGCAACTTTTTGACGGTTGTTCCGTTGCGTGCTGCTATTTCAGAAAGGGTATCACCATTCTTGATGGTTACACTCTTGTTGCCTTTTTTCCTGTTTCTGTCTCGCTTGCTGCTCTTCTTGCTGTTCTTCTTGCTGCGTGAAGAAGCGCTGTGACGACTGTAGCTGCTTCGTGGGCGGCTATAGTTATGCTGTGCATCGTTGACATCTACGGTAGCGCGCTTCAGGAAGAGTTCATCAGCTCTGTAAGCACAGATGCTGTCCTGCTGGTCGATGAAACTACCGATAAGGGTAGATGGAAGACGCAATGCCATCGGATGGTTCAAACCGTTGATGATATCATGACGATATTGTGGATTCAGATTGCGGAGGTGCTCGATGTCGATGTTCAGCACTTTGGAAATCTGCTCCAGGTGGATGTCTTTTGATACTACGATAGTGTCTGTCTTTACTGGCAGTTCGCTTACCATAGGGCAGATGTTATGATCGCAGTAGTAGTTCATGATGTAGTTGGCAGCGATGAAAGCTGGTACATATCCACGTGTTTCCTTTGGCAGATATGGATAGATGTTCCAGTAGTCGGCGTTGCCTTTTGCACGATGGATGGCCTTGTTGACATTGGTTGGACCGCAGTTGTAAGCTGCAATCACGAGGCTCCAATCGTCGAATATCTTGTACAGGTCGCTCAGATAGTGAGCGGCTGCATAGGATGCTTTTACCGGGTCGCGGCGTTCATCGATGAGTGAGTTTACTTCCAGTCCATATCGCTTGCCGGTAGGCAGCATAAACTGCCATAAACCTGTGGCACCAACGCGTGATACAGCTTTAGGGTTAAGTGCCGATTCGATAACTGGCAGATATTTCAGTTCCAGTGGCAGGTTGTAAGCCTCTAATGCCTCTTCGAAAATAGGCATGTAGAAGTTACTTGCTCCCAACATAAAACTTACCGAACGGCGTAGTTTGCCGCTGTAACGGTCTATGAATTTCTGTACTACCTCATTGTATGGCATTTCGATGATGGTAGGCATTCTCTTCAGACGGTCGATATACACTTCCTTCTCGAAGACAGGGTTTACATCGCGGTATTTGCATGTTGTATCTGCCATCATGTAAGTCTGTGCATTGTAAAGGTGGAGCAGGCTGTCGAGGTTATCTTCCAATCCCTCTGGTACTTCGATTTCCTCCTGCTTTCCGTCTTTGTCGGTAACGGTGATGATATCATCGCTATCTGTTTCTTCTGTAACGTCGGTTTGGGCATGAATGCCTTGTAAGCTGAACAGCATCGCTGCTGCCATGACTAGTATTTTCTTCATATTGATGTTTTATCTCGTCTATGTTTCTAATTTCTATTTTGCGTTATAATATATATAAATAGGTGTATTCTGACTCCTCACGCATTAAAATGTGAGTGAGCAACTTACGCCGAGGCTTCCAGACCGCAACGGATTGGCAGTCTTGTTGCCGTTATTCAGCATGGTAGGCTCTATTCTGAGCGAGAGATCATCGGAGATGTCAAATTCCGAGAGCGATGCATCTACGTAAGCATCAATCACAGAAAAGGCATAGATGCCTATCATGACGAAGGTTCCCAAGTCTCTCCAACGGCGATATTTATCTTTTCGCTTGCGGAAGATTTCCTTATAGCGTTCTATGTTCGATTCGTTGATCTGGGCACCCAAGTGCAGAAATTGATTGTAGCTTTGGGTGTTTGGGTCATCGTCCATAATATCCATGTAGGCTTGCGAATAGTCGTGATACATCTGGTTGTTCCAGGTGATGGCGTATGTACAGCCTACGAAACCGCCATAGATGAAAGGCAGTTTCCAATATTTGCGATTGTATATCTGTCCGGCACCAGGCAATACCAGTGCTAACCACATGGCGCGCTTGGTGTCTGGTCGCCAGGTAGCCCAGTTGCGCTTTTTGCGTACAGGCTTTACTGGTTGGTTGAGGCTTGCCAGTTTGCTGCTGTCTTGTGCGGTAAGCATCGAGTCGATGGCTATTTTTGCCGAGTCGGCTGATGCGATGGCTGGCACATCGGTCACTTGTTTTTTTTGTTTCGACTTCTGTGCCTGTGCGCCCATCGGTGTCAGGAGCAGCAGGGTTGCCAAACAGATTTGTGATATACTGAGTTTCACTTTTTATTCTTGCTTTAACTGATCGAAAACATTCATGATATGCTCCAGCTCCTCTTCGTTGGCGAATGGAATACTGATTTTTCCCTTACCCTTAGCAGAGCAGGTGAACTGCACTTTGGTATTGAGGAACTGTGACAGTCGGTTTTTGAGCTGTGTAAATTCCTCAGGCATCTGAGCCTTGGCCGTGATGGTTTTCTTACCGCTCTCGATATCTTCTCCGCTCTTGAGTCGCTGTACCATCTCTTCAACCTTTCTTACTGAGTAGCCGTTCTTCTGTATCTCCTTGAACAACTTGATTTGCAGCGAAGGTGAGTCGAGAGCCAGTAGGGCGCGGCAATGGCCCATGTCGATTTCTTTCTTCTGTAGCGCCATCTGTACCTGGGCAGGAAGCTTGAGCAGTCGCAGATAGTTGGCGATGGCTGCACGGCTCTTACCCACACGTTCTGAAATCTTCTCCTGTGTCATACCCTCGTTTTCCAGAAGGTGTTCGTAGGCGAGTGCTATTTCTATGGCGTTGAGGTCTTGGCGCTGGATATTCTCTACGAGCGCCATTTCCATTACGTTCTCATCGCTGATGGTGCGGATGTATGCAGGGATAGCTGTCAGTCCCGCAAGTTGTGAAGCGCGCCAGCGACGTTCACCGGCGATAATCTGGAATCTGTTTTCTGATACCTGTCTTAAAGTGATAGGCTGGATGATGCCTATGGCTTTGATGCTTTCGGCGAGCTCATACAGGGCTTCGTCGTCAAACTCCCGGCGTGGCTGATTGGGATTCGCCTCAATCTGGTCGAGAGGAATTTCATTGATGGTACTGCTGCCTTGGGTGCGCACTCCCTCGGTAGAGATGAGGGCATCGAGTCCGCGTCCTAAAGCGTTGCTCTTTGTACCGTTGTTGTATTTCTTGTGTACTGCCATTTTTTTACTTTGAACTTTTAATTTTGAACATTGAACTTTCTGAAAGGGCTCAATTTCCAAATCTTAACTATTCTTGTTGATAATCTCCTTTGCCAAGGCCAGATGGTTCTTGGCCCCATTGCTTTCTGCATCGTAAAGGATAACTGGGAGACCATGGCTCGGACTCTCGCTCAGCTTCACGTTGCGCTGGATTACGGTCTTGAACACCAATTCCTGGAAGTGGCGTTTCACCTCGTCGTATATCTGGTTGGCAAGGCGTAGACGACTATCATACATGGTGAGCAGGAAACCTTCTATCTCGAGTTTCGGATTCAGCTTGCTCTTGATGATCTTGATGGTATTGAGCAGTTTGCTGATACCTTCAAGAGCGAAATATTCACATTGAACTGGGATGATGACACTGTCGGCTGCTGTCAACGAATTGACGGTGATGAGGCCGAGCGAAGGCGAACAATCTATCAGGATATAGTCGTATTCGTCACGTATAGGCTGCAGCAATGTCTTAATCACCTTTTCGCGATTTTTGAGATTCAGCATCTCTATCTCGGCACCTACCAGGTCGATATGACTAGGAATGATGTCGAGTCCATCAATGTCGGTGGTGTAGATGGCGTCGCGCACGTCTGCATGGTCGATGATGCATTCGTAGAGCGAACAGTCTACCTCGCTGATGTCCACGCCCAATCCACTGGAAGCGTTTGCCTGTGGGTCGGCGTCCACGACGAGTACAGTTTTCTCTAGCGTGGCAAGCGATGCTGCCAAGTTGATGGTGGTAGTAGTCTTTCCTACACCGCCTTTTTGGTTAGCTAATGCGATGATTTTTCCCATTTTCTTAGTAAATTTTCGGCAAAGATACAAAAATATTGTGAGAAAGTCGCTATCTTTAAAGGTTTTTTCGTACTTTTGCACCAAAAAGAAAGATATTTTTATGGAAAATAAGAAACCGTTAGTATTAATTTCGAATGATGATGGCTATCATGCCAATGGAATCAAGACCCTGGTGAACTTTCTGAAAGACTGGTGCGACCTGCTGGTTGTTGCTCCGGAAAGTGCCCGCTCGGGATTCGCCTGTGCCTTCTCAGCTACTACTCCCTTGCGCTTGAAGCGTCGCCACAATATGGGAGATGATGTGGAGGTTTGGTCATGTAGCGGCACACCGGTAGACTGTGTGAAACTGGCTTTGGATCAGTTTCTTGCTGATTGCAAGCCCGATCTGATTATCGGCGGTATCAATCATGGTGACAATTCGAGCGTGAACAATCATTATTCGGGAACTATGGGTGTAGCTAAAGAGGGCTGTATGCAGCATGTTCCAAGCATAGCCTTCAGCAGTTGCAATTATGATGAGAATGCAGATCTCACTCCTTTGCGAGATGGGGTGCTTAAGATAGTTAAGATGGTGCTGGAGAAGGGATTGCCAGAATATACCTGTCTGAATGTCAACTTCCCGGCTTTGCCTCCGTTCAAGGGTTTCAAGGGTTGCCGGATGACTCATGGCTCCTGGATCAATGAGGTGGATCATCGTACGCATCCGCATGGATATGATTATTATTGGATGGTGGGTGAATATCGTAATGACGAACCGGAGGCAACGGATACCGACCAGTGGGCTGTGAATCATGGTTACATCGCTATTACCCCAACTAAGATTGATGTAACGGATTATGATTGGTTAAAGAATTTTGAATTATGAAGTATTACCTGATAGTAGGCGAGGCTAGTGGAGATTTGCATGCCAGCAGGTTGATGCGCTCGTTGAAAAAAATAGACGAGTTTGCTGAATTCCGTTTCTTCGGCGGTGATTTGATGGCTGCTGAAGGTGGCACTCGCGTCAAGCATTTTAAGGAGTTGGCTTATATGGGCTTTGTGCCTGTACTGCTACATTTGGGTACCATCTTTTCTAACATGAAGAGATGCAAGGAAGATATTGTGAAATGGAAGCCGGATGTAGTGATACTGGTAGATTATCCGGGATTTAATCTCAAGATAGCTAAGTTCTTGAAAAAGAACACCAATATCCCTGCCTATTATTATATTTCTCCTAAGATATGGGCATGGAAGGAGTGGCGGATCCGCAGCATTAAACGTGATATCGCTGAACTCTTCTCAATCTTGCCATTCGAGGTTCCGTTCTTCGAAAAGAAGCACCGTTATCCTATTCACTATGTAGGTAATCCTACGGCTCAGGAAGTAGGGGAGTTCAGGTCGGGATATCATCAGAGTTTTACGGAATTCTGTCAGGAGAATAATCTTGACACCTATCGTCCTGTTGTCGCTTTGCTGGCAGGAAGCCGTCTGCAGGAAATCAAAGACAATCTGCCTGCGATGATTGAGGTGGCTGAGCGTTTTGAAGATTATCAGATGGTGCTTGCCGGTGCTCCTTCGGTAGACGATGCTTACTATGAGAAGTTTATCAAAGGTACACCTGTCAAACTGGTGCGCAACAAGACTTATCCACTCTTGTCGCATGCTACGGCAGCTCTTGTTACCAGTGGTACTGCAACCTTAGAGACGGCTCTTTTCGATGTGCCTCAGGTGGTATGTTATGAAACGCCTGTACCTCATCTCATCCGTTTCGGTTTCAAGCATATCATCAAAGTGAAGTTTATCTCGCTGGTGAATCTTATCGCCAATAAGGAGATTGTGCCGGAGATGCTTGCCGACCGCTTTACGGTTGATGGTATTGCCAACGAACTTTATCAGATTCTTCCGGGAGAACCTGGCAGGGATAAGATGTTGGCAGAATATCAGGAAGTTCGAACTCAGTTAGGCGATAAGGTTGCGCCGGATGAGGCTGCGGGCATTATGTTTGATCTTCTGGTTAAGCGTAGGGAAATGCTTCTCCGTTTGGCTCGTGAGCGTGCTGAAGCTGAAGCCAAAGCAGCAGCTGAGGCTGCAGAACGTGCGCGACAGAAGGCGATAGCTGAAGCCGAGGCAGCTAAGAAACGCGCCGAAGAGGAAGCTTTGGCGGCGCAGAAACGGGCAGAAGAAGAGGCTGAACTGGCACGAATAAGGGCAGAAAAAGCCCGACTGGCGGCTGAAACTAAGGCACGTGAGGCTCAGCAGCGTGCAGCCCAGGCACAGTATGAGGCGCAGGAAGCCCAGAAGGGTGAACGCTTTGAAGAAGAACAGGAAAAAGGTGAAATGTTTTAATAAAAAGCAATCTCTTTCAGTTCTGTGGCGGATATCAATCTGCTGCAGAACTGCTGACTAAGGCAGATTTGTAATCTGCTACCTAGGAGTATTAGCTATCCTAAAAAACAAACCCAAAAATATATATTTAATTTAAAACCCTAAAAAAAATGAAAAAACTAATGACTCTCATTTGTGCCCTCTTTTGTATGGCACAAGTGTATGCAGCAAACCCTGTAAAGCAATGGGGACAGTTGCAGGTAAAAGGTGCGCAGCTTTGCGACCAGAGTGTGTGTCCTGAGACAGAATGAAGTCAGATATTGGCTATATTTGATAGATTTCTGT
>NZ_JAHOEA010000062.1 GCF_019127135.1 Segatella copri
CCTCGTTAGCAGTGTTGGTTTCGGTAACTGACCGCTAACGGTTTGGTAACTGAAATAACTCAATATCCTGCTCGGCTTTGCTTTGTAGCCAATTGGCAGAATTATGAAATATTGCTCATTCTCAACCACTTGCAGTCCATTCCTCTCATCTTCACTTTCCGTTGCTTTTGCTTAAATTGTGCATTGCTTCCGGCACTCGTATGCAACAATCCAAATCGCCTTAGGCACAGACATTTACACGGTTTCGAAGATGCTTACCCATAAGAATGTAAGCACAACACAGATATATGCCGACCTCGTGAACGCAAAGAAAAGAGAGACAGCAAATAAGATTTCTCTTAAATAAATCCATTGCATTCATTTCATGGTGCCCGATATTGAAAAAATGTTCAATATCGGGCTTTTTAGTTAAAGGCTCCTAAAAGTTTTACGTGACTCACGCGTGACTCACGTGTCAGTTTCTGCAGTTTTTCCTATTTTTGCGCCACAAATAATTAATAATACGCAATATGAAACAGTTTAAAAAAGAATTTTTGACACAGCATTTATTGGTTTTGTGTGCAATGTCTATCATTGGTGCACTTGTTCGCAACGAAACTATGCAATATGGTGTAGACACCTTTAGCTGCAACTTGACGTTCGTTATCTCAACCACCATACTGATGGTTGTTTATCTCCATGCATTAGATAGTATCGTACGATTGTTTGCCCCATGGTTTAAGCATATCTTTTGTAATACAGTAAACAATACAGAAAGAAAGCGTCTGTCTTCTATTGCCATCAATGAAACAAATACATATGACGAGGGGGAAGAGCTAAACCTGGAAGATGTAACTTTCGTCTATGCAGATGAAGCCTCTTCTTGTATTACAAGCTATGAACAGTTGAGACAGGAAGCATTGGAAGACAAAGCCAAGAAGGAAAAGGTCTTGTTAAACTCAGCTATCGATTATACCAGAAGAACTTTTGCTGCCTACATGAAAGAGGAGCATTTGAACCAACTTTGTGACAACATCGCTATTTTCCAGTGTTGTGCCTCTACACAAATGAGACATCATTCATTGATTGTTGATAAGGCTATTCGTACTATTGACTTAATGCATTATGCTTGGAATATAGGAAACCTTTTCAAGAAGAAAGGCATTGATACAGCAACCTTTATAAAACAAGTTTTTGCTGATGCGCTGGTTGATGTGGAAATATCCACTATTATAAGGAAGTTAAGAATGGAAGGTACCTGCATCATAGAATTACTACCAAGCTTAGATGTTCAAGGCGGAATCAAGAAACATTATTGTTGCTGATAAGCATTGAGCGGTTATTCAGAGGTTATATCTCAGTGATATTTATCCCCATTACATAACTCATTTACTTTGTACCCGAATAATAAAAATTGAACAGATATGATAAATGAAAGTATCACCTTTGATAAGTTACCACAAGCGGTATCTTATTTAACAGAACAAGTTATCGAGTTGAAGCAAATGGTATCAGCACTTCAACCTACATCATCAGCAAATAACCATATATTGGTTGAGATTGATGAGGCTGCTATTATTATAATGAAGTCGAAGCCAACCATTTATCGATTGGTTAACCAAGGCATTCTGCCATCCTATAAAAAAGGTAAGAAGCTATACTTCTATAAGGATGAGCTGCTTGCATGGATTGAGAATGGTCGTAAAGCTACCAAGGTGCAGAACCATTCTGAAATGCTAAAAGCCATGCAAGGTGGAATGAAGCGCAAACCCAAGTCAATGTATAATTTTTAACTCTATGCCAAATGACAGCTTTAAATAACAATAAGGAAACTTCCATCAATCCAATGATTATCATGGATAAAGCTATTGATATGAGTACTTGCCTATCAGGTAGCCAGTTTCCCGTAAGCATCTTTCCTGCCAAGATTCAGAGAATCATCAAGGAGGTACACGAATGCCACAGTTTTCCTACCGACTATATATCAGCAGCCATACTCACTGCATTGGCTGTTGGTATCGGCAACACGCACTTGGCACAGATGAAACAAGGTTGGCTTGAAAGTCCTATCTTATACATGGCTCTTATCGGAAGACCAGGAGCCAACAAGAGCCACCCACTTAGCTTCGCTATGAAGCCATTCCTCGATTACGACTATGAGCAAAACAAGTTGTTCGAGGAGCAATACAGTAAGTTTGAGGAAAAGATGTGCATGTCTCGCAAGGAACGCATTGAAAATGGAGAGGATGGATTTCCGCAGGAACCTGTACGCAAACGTTTCTTGGTCTCTGATGTCACACCAGAAGGCTTGAGCTATATTCATGCGCAGAACAAGAGGGGTTTATGCCTATGGACAGACGAGTTGTCTGCATGGTTCAAGAACTTCAACCGCTATAACAATGGTTCAGAGGAACAGTTCTGGTTATCTGTCTTTAGCGCCAAGACAACCATATCAGACAGAAGAAGTTCCAAGAGTTCCATCTTCATTAAACGCCCCTATATCTCAGTAATCGGAACCATCCAAAAGAAGATACTTAGTGAGTTGGCGAAAGGCGAACGCTCCAGCAACGGCTTCATCGATCGTATTTTGTTCGTCATTCCTAACCTTCAGCAGAAAGCGAGATGGAGTGACCGAGAGTTGCCCGATAATATAGAGCGAGATTGGCAAGCCATCATTCAACACCTTATTGATATGGAGTGTCCAATAAATGAGCAACAGGAAATCGAGCCTCATGTCTTATCATTCACTGAAGAAGCTAAGGCAAGGCTCTATGAATGGCAGCATCACTTCTCCGAGCAATGCGACAATGAAACAAATGATACCATTGTCAGTATCTATTGCAAGTTGGAGATATACATCATCCGTTTCTGTCTGATCATTCAATTGGCACGATGGACGTGTGGAGAATGTAATAAGGAAGCCATCGACCTGCTGAGTGTAGAGCGAGCCATCCGATTGACAGAGTATTTCAAGAACTCTGCCATATCAGTGCAAAATATCCTCAACGAGAATATGCTCACCGCTCAACAACAAGCAATCGTCAACCATCTTCCTGCAACATTCACCACGGCCCAAGCTCATGATGTCGCCAAAGAGAACGACATGAAGTCAAGGACATTGGAAAGATTTCTGAATGATAACATCGGAGTCCTATTTCGCAAAGAGAAGCATGGAGAATATTCAAAGATTAACTCGTGACGGTATTGTCGGAATTGTCGCTTTTGACGGTTTTAATACTAAAAGCGACAAAACCGACAGAACCGCCACATAAAAAAGAAATGAAATGAGTACACATAGATTCATATTAGAGCCATACAAAGGCATCGCTACCCGACATACATGTCCAGAATGTCATAAGAAACGTAGCTTCGCCCGATACATTGACACAGAAGGGAAGATTGAGTTTCCTCCTTACGTGGGGCGCTGCAACCATGAGCAAAGTTGTGGTTATCACTTCACTCCCAAGGATTTTTTTGAGAAGAATCCCGAAAAGAATGAGACATTCACAAAGGATGATACTATTTCATATAAGAAGAGAGAAATGCCAAAGCCATTACCCACTTCTTATATAGACGAGAACATCATGCGAAGTTCTTTGAAATGTTATGAGGCAAACAACCTTTTCTTGTTTTTATCTTCTCAATTCGGTGAAACAGCTACTCTTTCTTTGATGGAGAAATATCATGTCGGAACTTCCAAACACTGGACTGGTGCCACGGTATTTTGGCAAGTTGACAATCAAGGCAAGGTGAGAACTGGTAAGGTAATGCTCTATAATCCAGAGACAGGTAAGCGAGTAAAAGAACCATACAGCCATGTTTCATGGGTACACTCGCTTATCCCCCACAAGGATTTCAATCTCTGTCAATGCTTCTTTGGTGAGCATCTTATCAATGTAGCCAAGACCAAGCCTATAGCATTGGTTGAAAGTGAGAAGACAGCCTTGATAGCCTCCTACTATCTTCCTCAATTCTTATGGATAGCAAGTGGTGGTATGAATGGTTGCTTTAACACGAAGTCGTTATCTGTTCTGAAAAACAGAGATGTGATCTTATTCCCTGATTTGGGAGCGACAACAGTTTGGCAAGACAAGCTGCCAATGATGCAAGTTCTCGGCATCCGTGCAACGCTTTTCGACTTTTTAGAGCATCAAGCCTGCGAAGAAGATAAAGCTAAAGGCTTGGACATTGCTGATTATTTGCTCAAAATCAAGCCTGCAGAAGCAAAACTTCAAGCCCTCATCAAACAGAATCCTGCCATTCGGAAGTTGATAGATGTCTTCAAACTCGAAATTGTTGACGAGCCTCAACCACGTTTCCGCACTCCTAAAAAGCAACGTGGTTTCAGACTCTGAGATGATTTGAAAAATCGAGGTATCTGACGATAGCAAGTTATGTTTTGAGTTACTCAAAACCTTTCGAGTTACTCTCGAAAGCACTTGCCTATCGGTAGATACCTCTCCAAAGTCGAGTATATGAATCAACCTATCGGTAAGTATTGTTAGAACGTTCTAACGGTAACGCTACTTCATATATCGCATCATCTTGTCGATGCAACTTCGCTTCTGCTCTTCATTCGGATGAACATAAAGGTTAAGCGTAGTACTAATATCGGCATGTCCCAAAAGAACACTCACAGTCTTGTAATCGCAATGACTCTCAATACAGCGAGTAGCAAAACTGTGGCGTAGCCCATGGAATTTTAATCGCGGAATATCCAACTGCTTCAATAGCTTGTTAAAATAGTTGCGATATGTTCTTGGCTCAGTCGGTTTTGTGTTGTTCGTGAGGACATAGTAGTCCTTGTTCACCACCTTCATCAAAGGCTTAAAAATTCTGACAAGTTCTTTACTCAAAGGAATCTCACGCAAAGAGTTCTTTGTCTTAGGAGTATTAATCACAATCTCCGTATGTGGTTTATCAGAATCCACTATATAAATGCGCTCGATGGTGCGATTAACATGAAGTAATCCTGTTTCCATATTAATGTCAGACCATTTTAAGGCGCAAACTTCTCCAATACGAAGTCCTGTAGAAAGACACACAAGTATCCCCAAATTAGGAAACGTGAAATTGTCTTTGAGGTAGTCCATCAGCTTCTTTTGATGCGCCTTTGTCAAGATTGGCAATGTAGCCTTTGGCTGATTGGCAGGAAACTTAACTTTCCACTCTACATGATTAGTCATATAGTAATGCGTACAGAAGCAATTAATAACTCCCCTGTACGCATTGTGTATGATATTGTCTGTTTTTTATCTACAAAATCAAATGCCTTATAGGTATATCGCTGAATAAAATCAATATCTATACCTCCAAAAATGCCCATATTATAGTAAAAGCCATCCATAACTATCGGTCAGACTATTCTTGTTCCGGTCCAAAAACTTTGTATAATTTTCATTTTCTTATTTCTTTATATCAGGCAAGCGATTAGTTTCATTGTTGCTGATGTTTATATCTGCCTTTTTAGCTTTTTGCTTGCCGAAATTATAAGTCAATCCCACACGGAATGAGGTGTTGTCATTGTTTATTCTGTTTCTAAAGACATAATCTTTATATTCAGTTCTGTTATTGCTCTTAGTACCACTAAAGATGTCTTGGGCTTGTATATTCAAAAGAAGTTTGTTCTTAATAATATCAATCTTGCATCCTAAGCCGACACAATCGAGGTTTCCAGTGTGAAAGGATTCTTCTATTCCTGGAAGCACATGATAATAGTTCGCATAAAAGTTCAAAACTTTGTAACGGTAACTTAAATTGGCAGAAAAAGATGTATTCAGACTTCGCAAATCTTTGTCATCCAGCTCGTCAACGTAAGATTTTGCTTTAACGTAGAACATAGATACACTTGAATACAAATTGAATTTTCCAAATGAGAAATTATAACTAGCATCTGTACCCAAAGTATTAATGGTAAGACAATTCTTTGGAGAATACTTGGTGAACAAGTCATCCACTACCTGAGTCAGATTCTGTATGGCATCAGATGTGTGATAATAATACAGGTTAAAAGAGAAATTTCCTTTAAACACATAGTTAAACTCCAAATTGTCCATGACCGATGGTGTAAGTCTATCGTTACCTTCGGTGTATGTGTAGGTGTTACGAAAAACACGTGTAGGATTCATATCATTCATAGAAGGTCTGTCAATACGTTTGCTGTAGCTTAAGGCAAAGGAATGATTATCTGAAGGGTTGTATGAGATTTCTGCAAATGGGAACCAGTGATCATATTTATTAGAAACGGACAGCCCTTCTAATGTTGTTCCATCATCATTTGTGTGTTCATATCGTAAACCAGCTTTGGCGTAAAAAGGACCAAACATTCGATTGACATCTGCATAGAAGGCTGTTACCGTTTCTTTATATAAAAAACCATTTCTACTTCCAAACTCAGAGACGTTATTGGTCCTGAAATGGGAATATTTTCCACCTAACTCAAAATTTAGCCAAGTAAACGGAAGGTTTAAATCTGCGCTCAGGGTATTGACGATATAGCTATAATCATTATTGCTGTTCGAGAAGTTGTGTGCTGTACTCGAATCAAAATTCTGATTAATTTTGTCAATGACATGGATATAGTTGTAATTTACCGTTACTTTTTTGCCTAAGCTATCAAGTTTCCAGTCCACATAGGGGGAGATTGTCTCCAAACGGTATTTATCGTGATTCGACTCTGAATAAGAATTCGATGGACATGCGTCTGCATTGAAAGTCATCTGCCCCATTTGGTGGGCTTTACTGCGAGAATTATTTAATGTTGCAAAAAATCCCAAATTCAAATCGCCTAATTGGTAATTGCTATTTAGATTCTGACTTAGTATGTCATACCTATTTAAAGTATTGTCGGTCGTAAAGCGCATATAGTCAGGATAAGAATAAGTATTCTGTACTATTTGGCGGCGCTTTTCATTGGAATTATTTATTTTGTATTCAATAGAAAAATTGCCTGAGGAAAAAGACAGTCCAATTCCTTCTTCTGCGCCAAAGTGAGAGCGTTGTGTTAACACCGTGTGGACATTCCCATCAAACCCTACAGGCTTACTCTTTAGAATAATATTGATTACTCCGCAATTGCCTTCTGCATCAAATTCGGCAGAAGGATTGGTTACAAGTTCTATTTTGCTTACATTTTCAGATGGTAAGGTGCGTAGGTACATATCCAAATCTTTACCATCTAAGTTAATGCGATGACCATTAACCAAAACAACTACACCGTTTTTGCCAATAATCTTTATTTCATCACTTGTCGGATCTATACGAGGAATATTATGGAGCATATCTCGCATATTGAAACCACTGGCAAAGGGACTGTTTTGAACAAGATAAACAAGTTTGCCAGCTTTCTGGCTAAATAGTCTGCGCTGAGAGGTAATCATCACCTCATTCAGTGTATGCTCCTTCACAGTCAACATGATATCGCCCAAATCAACATTGTTGTGTACGTCAATGGTGTCAGCTTTTAATATATCACCTAATTGTCTGTATCTGACGACAAACTTTCCTGACGGTAGAGAGAATGTAAACTTTCCTTGATTATCAGAAAAACCACTGGAGATAGTTTCTCCATCAAGATGACTTACTATTATTTCCGTGGCTTCCAACGGTAAAGAGCCTGCAGCTTTATCAAATAGTCTTCCTGTTAAATTCCATTCTTGAGCAAATGCCATATTATTCGAAATGAATAATGCTATAATAATTATAAACTTTAGTTTCATAATAATGCAATGAGTCCGCTTGAGAAAATTTTCTGCTATCCTTGCATGACTTGGTAACTATAGTTTTTAAAGCCTTAGCCATAGGAAAGAAAAGCTCAAGTTTTCTCCTTTTTTAAATGTTATACATATTGCGGAGGTATACAGCCTCTTTCTTTCCATTTGCAAAAGTACTAAAAATGCAGATACGAAGAACTTTTATGTTGATATTTTAAACTAAATTAAGCTTATAAACAGCAAAATTATACTCACTTAAACAAAACTGTATCTTTTATTACAAAATTCTGCCCAAATATTCAGAATAGCTCAAACTGAGCGATTTATGAGTGTTTTACCTCAAAAAGGTAATAATTTAGCAACGGTTCTAATATTTCTGCAATGTGCATATGTTTGCTTGTCAAACAACTCTTTTCGTTTGCAAAAATATAACAATTTATTGGATACACAATAAAATGTATGTTTTTTAACGATTGATATTGATAAGTGAAAATTCTGTGGATGAACATCTCGGTTAATAAATCCTGAGATATTCATCACACAGAATTTGGGTGTTGCACTTTAGAGGTTGATTTGAAAACCAATACTTTTCTAAAAACGATTAATCTCATCCTCAGCAGAACCGCTTCCGTTGTATTTATCTTTGAAACTATTGAAGTTGTAACTAATGGAAGCTATGATGCAGCGATTGAAGTTATTCACCTTTCTGTTCTGCACCACAAAATTGACCCTCTTTACATCGTTCAACTTCGAGCTATCAAACAAGTCCTCTGCTTTCAATGTTATCGTCAATTTATTTTTAAGTAACTGTTTCTGTACCATCATATTGAATGACGAATAACCGTTTTGCTCGTAGATGCCATGATGTCCCTTAATGTTCCAAAAGAAATCACATCGAAAAAGCCAATCGTTCCTTAGTGCCACTACATTTTGGAAAGCGAAGAGACCGTATGGATGATTGTAGTCTAATTGCTCTCCATTATATGATAGCGTGAAATAAGGTTTATAGACACCCACCGTCAAAGTAGGTCGCCAACAACCAAAAACAGGTGAAACAACACATTGCGCTCCTAGTTGCTGGAAATCCTTGGCGTTGGTTGACATCCAAGTTACCGTTCCAGGTTTGCCGGATACAGCAACGACAGTCGGATGGATGTAATCCTTGATATACTGATAATCCAACTTGAAGTCGAATATGCTATAATTCACACTAAGTTCTGTATCATACACGTATTGCGGTTTCAGATAAATGTTGCCTTGCTCATAATGGTATTGATTGTTGTAGCTCACACTGTTGTTCAACTGACGAAACGAAGGACGGTTGACCCTGCTACTGAAATCAAGATTCATCCCCACTCTCCCAAACATAGTGGAAAGAGAAAGGGATGGAAGTAAGTCCGAATAATTGGTCTTGTTCTTTACTTCTCCTTGGTCTGTGTTGATGGCATGAATGTACTCATAGCGAAGCCCGATGCTTCCTTTCCATTTGGAGGCAGACAAACGAAAAGTGGCAAATCCTGCATACTTGGTTTCCTTATTCTTGAATTGGTCATCGGCTATCTTCCCTTCTTCGTTTACAGACATACCCCATGAACTGATTTTACTGAAATCCGTTCCGAAATCAAGCCTATTATTCTTATTCATGTTCCAAGCAAACACCCCTTTGAGTGCAGTCGCACGATTTCGCTGGTCGTTTTGCATATGCGTGATTTCTGAGACAGCATCTATTCTACTTGTCTCGCTCACTTGTTGCTTATGTTTCAGTTGAGCATAAACATAGTCGGCATCCAAGTTGAGCTGTAGGTTGTCTGTTAGTTTGCCGATATAATACAGATTGACATTGTGAAACCTTTCCTTTTCAGATTCTTCAGTCTTGTTGTCTGTAGATGTCAGCAGTTCATCATTCTTGTACGTCTGCATATAGTCGAAAGGAGAGTCGAGCATCTTGTAGTTGGAGATGCTTCCCAAATATCTTCCGCCGATAGTGTGATTCTTGTTTATGGCATAATTCATACCAACATTATAGTCATGAGAGTAAGAGCGGTCGGAATATTCAGAAGCAGAAATCTCATGAAATGTATCTTGCTCGTAATTGAACTGGTTAACATCATATCTGATGTCACTTCTCGTATTGTCATATTGATATGCGAGGAATACATCCAAAGCTCCCTTGTGGATGTTGAGGTTGACCTCCTCGTTGTTAGACAAATTCTTATGTTTGGAGATTTCCGCACCCACAATACCAGAAAGTCCATCCAAGGAATGGTGTACGGTAGTGATGTTTATGACACTCCTTGTTTCTGCATTGTATTCTGCCCCAGGGTTTGTTATGAGCTGTACAGACTTCACATTGGTAGAAGAAAGGAGTGACAACCCTGAAGTATTAGTCTGCTTTCTTCCATCTATATAGATGACAGGCTCACCCTTACCAAACACCTCATACTTTCCATTTGTATAGAGCATCCCAGGAATATATTTGATAACATCTGTTGCCTTGCCAATATTTTTCAAATTGGAATTTTGAACGTCAAGCGTAAGTTTACCGTTTTCTCTTGATATGTATTTACGATGCCCTTTAATCACAATTTTTTGCAGATTAATTGTAGCATCCTCCAAGGTTATGGCACCAACTTCACCGGTACGATATGCATTACAATAAGTTTTGTAGCCCACACAACTCACTTTCACAATCGCCTTTTTCACCTCGCAAGGAATTACGAACTGACCATTCTCATTTGTCACACCACCCGTGACTAAACTGGAATCACTAACATTGAGCAAAGCGACATTGGCGAAATCAACTGGGCGAGAATGCTTATCCACGATACGACCAATCATCTTGGCGGAAGCCTTCTGAGTGCATTCCACTACAATGATGTTATCCATCTGCGTCATCTTGATGGGGTAAAAGCCTATCAGCTGCATGATGGCATCGGGAACACTCTGGTTTCTGATGCTCTTGGTTACTCTGAAATCCTCCAACTCGTCATACACAAAGTTGATGACATACTTATCCTGTCGAGCATTCAAATCCTTCAATGCCGCAGAGAATGACACATTATTATATTGTCGGGTAATGCGTTGGGCAGAAACGCCCATACTTATCACCGAAAGCAAAATCAAACTTATCAGATATTTACTCATAGCCTATTCTCTGTTTTATAGTCCATATACTGTATATACAGTTGAGGGAATCAAAAAACTAAGCAAAACAATAACTTTTTTCAAAATTTACAGAAAAAACATTCAACGACTCCTTGTCTTCCACAAAGCCATTGGATGAAATTTTATTCTATTGGCCATCTCTTTATCCTCGAACAGCAATTCAGGAATATACTTCTTGGCATTGAATTCCTGCACATATTCTTTCTCTGATTCTGTCAGAACCAATAGCTTTGAGAGAAAGTCTTTCACTTCTGTCTTGGCTTTTTCAAAGTCAAAATGCTCACTGCGCCTAAGCACAGGCAAGAGTTGCGAACGAATCTGCGGAAAACGGATCTTGTCTATCTGCGGAAAGTCTGTATATTCCGTAGGCGTAGCGTTGTCTTTTCTGCTTGAGCCAACAGTCAGATAAAAGACGGTCGCTTTTCTCAGCAACGTTTTCTCTTCATCGCTCACGAATAGTTGATGCTTCATCATGTTATAGACATCATAAATGTCACGTGCAGCACTTCTACCTATCAAGGCGTTTATCTTGGTGGCAAACAATTCGACAGGTGAAAGAGAACGTACCTTCACATCGCTCAGAAACGGAATGGACACATGAGTCTCTATGGCAGGCAGGATATGGCAACGGTCGGAATAGTTGATTTCTATCTTGATGCCATCGTTGTTGCCTGCGGCATTGGTATAATGAAACACCCATGAGTCAAGCGTATGCGGTGTCTTGGAACCTGGCGCAAGATGATAACCTTCCGACTCCATATAGCGTAGAATCTCGTTATTCACTTCTTGGCGAATGGAGAGCATGGACTCTCTGTCACAATCCACCGTAAAGTCAAGGTCTATATCTACCGAGAGTCTTGGCAGTTGGAAAACGGTGAGATTGATGGCTGTGCCACCTTTCAGCACAAGAGATTTAGACAGCAAAGGACTGTCATGGAAATAGTTGAGTATCTCCACCAGTCGCATCACCTTTTCGAGGTTGTCGCGAATAAAGCCTTGCTCCTTGGCGATGATGTCAAGAGCTTGTTTGTTATATGAGTTCATATTCTTCCTTTGATGTTAGTTCTTGCGGCACATACATGCGCCATTTATTTACAAATGTATCCGACTCTTCGTTGTTAGTCAACCATTTGACGCTTTTGGTTCCCTTGACTCGGCACAGTTCCAAGAGGGATTCTGAGATATTGGCTTGTTCCTTGATTCGCTCCAACAGATAGCCTGTCTTCTGGTACAGGAATGCCTTGTCGTACCTTGCGAGATAATTGATGAGCCTTTCCTCATTGAGCAAGACGATACCCTCCATGCAATGCAGCAATTCCTCAATACCCCCAGCTCGGTCGATACGGTCAAAGCAATCCAACAACGTACTCTCCATATCCGTTACTCGTACATAAGGGTTTCCCTTGGGAGTCATCATACCAACGATTTCCTTTGTTTGTCGGCAATAGGTATAATCTACATCGTCGAAAGAAAAGGGATTGAAGCGAGTCATGCTTTTCACAAAAACCTCATTGAAGGGTTGATGAGCCAATCCATGAAACTCCAATGCTGTATGATAACTGATGCAAGCTGTTGGTGACAAGTGGCTTCCTATCTCATACTTGTCGCAAACAGGTAAACCCGACGCAATATCCTTCATGCAATAGGTATTGCGCCGTATAGCCACAATCCACCCTTGTTGCTTGTACCGAGCAAGCAACGCTTCCACCGCCTTCACCTTGCCTTTCAGAGCCTCAGAAAGTTCATCCGAAGTGAATATCCGCAGCTTGTATAATATACTCAATAGTTCTGTCATTGTTTCTAATTTTGCGCAAAGATATGAAATCTAATTTGTTTATGAGAAAAATCAGAAACTTTTTATGCTTTTTTATATGTTCTTTCCATCTTAATTGTCCGACTACGGAGGAACATCACCGACAGGCAAGTTTGGTTATTGCATTTGTTACATCTTATGTATTCTGCGGCACAGGAGAAATGATGTAGATTCAATTATAATAGAAGAACTTGCCCATTATTGTTTTTCCAGCCATTTTTTTACACACCTTATAGCTCTGATTTGTTCGCTTTCACTAAACTTAGAATCGTCATTCGTTTCATTTCCTTCCAGAACAGCTTCATAAAGAACAAGAAAATAAAAATCGCAAGGGTTTATCATTCGTTCCATAATTAGTGGAACTATTTGTTTTCCCATTGATTTGAGAGGAATGAACTCAGGCAATTTTGCATATGAATGTATGCTTGCACTGTATAGTGTCTTAGGATTATGGTCTATTGCAAAATTCCATTTATCCACTAAATTTGCAAAACGACTTCTAATGCTATCTGGTATTTGTGAAGCCAATTCTTTTATTTTCTCTTTCTCTGTCTTTGTTAGAAAATCCCTTGTTGATAGGCTGTCTTGTTTGTTGTCAGCATTGGAATTCCAAATATTCTCTGGTTTATGTACAGTTTGCAATGGTACTTTAACAATAGAGTCAGAAGCCACTTTCTCATAGTCATTTGGTGAGTGATTGGTTTGTTCCTTAAAACTTAAAAAAAGAAAATTTCTTCCCCAACCATTACCAAATATAACATCTAATGGTTCCCCTGTATCTTTCCATATTCTGACTCTTGCAGCAAATCCAAAATCAAATTTAACGGCAGTACTATCATATGTAAAAGTTACAGTATAGAACTTTCTTCCTATCTGTTTTCTTATTTGAGGGCGGCTGTCTCCGTAATCCTCCTTTTTGAAAACTTGAACATCCGATACGTTAGCCTCTTTAAAATATGGAACATACGCAGGACCAAAGGTCAAAGCCACGTTTCTTGCGCTATTTACAAGAGTACTATTGTCTAAGACCTCTGGTCGCTTGCATGAACTCAAGAATAGTGTACATAATATCGCTATTCCCCAAACTACAATTATTATAGATGGTATTTTTTTCATAATTCGTAATTTTTAATATTTATATATGTGTGAAAATATAATTATAATTGACTGTTTGAATGCAATTTTTAATTTGCATTTCGCATGAACATGTTACCAATGACTTGATTATGTCTTTGCCTTCTTATTTTAAGATTGCACTTTCACTATTTTGATGTTTGTAATCTGGTGACTTTGATGTCTTCTTGCCATAGTCAAAACTATAAACAATTTTCAGATTTGCATACTGATTATAACTACGACTTTGATCTATTTGTTTGAAAGAATAATATGATGCAGATAATTCATCTACAATGTTATTCTTCATCATGAATAAATTGTTTGCATTAGCTTCGATAGCCCAATTCCCATGATTCCACATTGCCGATAGGTGATACCGCCAAAATGTCTTTCTACTAATCTGGCTGTCTATCAAATCTCTTGCCGGTGACGCTATGGATGCACTAAAAGAAAAATCCCGAACATAGTAATTCATCAGAGCAGTCCCTAAGATTGCAGACAAATTACGATGTTCTGCCCCTCCTCGAACTAAATGTTCAATCCATTGACCGGATAACTTCATATTAAGTGTACCAGAAGGTTTATAGGTTATAGACATATCTGCACTGGGACGATGATAGATACAGTCATCTCTAAAAGTGCTAATAAGATGCCCGTCTCGAATATAGTAATCCGAAATAATCGAATGATTCTGGTAAAAGTATGACACTCCCGTTTGCAAAGCGAATTTGTTAAGGTTCAAGGTATGGCTTAATCGCGGATTCAAAAGAATTGAATTATCCATGTTAGAATTACCTTTGAGAATGATGATAGGATCTATCTGCTGTTCTACATTGTTAATCGTATTTATTCTCGGATAGGTGTTTCCCAAAGCGAACATAAATTGAAGTTGCTGTACTTTATCTATCCTATATGTAGCTCTTGCCTGAAGTCTCGGCGTAAGATGATTGATTGACCTCATCCCCTTTAAACGATATGTTAGAAATGACAGTCCAGGATTAATATCAAAGAAAAAACTCCCTAAACGATGGGAATAGTCTGCAAAAAGGATGGTTTCGGACGAATGCAAATTTTGATTATATGCAGAAGTCCCAACGTATTCGGAATCACTAATTCTCATGAACTCGTATAAACTGAAAGCCAATCTATTTCTATGACTGAACGCCATAGAATAATTTGCATTCGCTTTGATGTAATAATAATCTTCCTTGACAAGTGAACGAAAAGACACATTATCATCGTTATAGAGACGGTCAAAATCGTTTCGAGAATAATATCCATCAAAAACATAATCCAACGATTTTGTGTTAGAAAATGTGTGCAATCCGTAAAAATAGACACTTGGACGATAAGATTTGTTTCTAGTGTTAATGTCCAAAATGCTACCGTTCTTGATTGCAGCAGCAGTTTTCCAATACTCCGTCATTCCATTATTGACACCGTTTTTTGAGGCATTCCATGCCATACCACCTCTAAGCATCCAAATATATTTTCTTCCTCGGTTGCTGATTGATGCCTGTACATATTCTTCCGTTTGCCTATTGTCTGCATTATTGTAATGCTGCAGTCTATTCAGTTGATAATCAGGGAAAATAAAAGTCTCATTCTCGTCCATAGACGATTTTGGATTTTCCAAAGAATATCCAGCCCAAAGGTTCAAACTTTTGGTTCCTGTGACAAATTTCGAAATAAGATTGTAATCACCATAGAGATAGCCTACATTCTGAGACGCATCAAGTTGCGTGTAGCCACCATTGTTGAGTGGTTTCATTATTATGTTTATAGCATATGCATCTTTTGCAAATTTACCAGTCGGCACATCAAAATATTCCACTCGAGAAACGTCCTTCGGTCTTAAAGACTGTACCTCTCGAAAATCAACTTCACGCCCATCTATATAGAGAGTCGCAGCTCCATTGGGAGTTGTCACACTTCCAGTCGAACGCTCGACAGACACTCCCGGAATCATGAGATTGCTCAACAGATCATAACCAGTTACAGCATGTTTACGTTGCTCTTTTGTAGGAATAGCAAGGATATGATCACCTTCTCTTGTAAGATAAGATGACTTTACAACAACTTCACCAAGTTCTTTGCCTTGAATAAAAGTTTTAGTTGTATCTGGTTTTTGTGCATAAGTTACGTGTAGGCACAAACTCATTATGATGACTAACAATGCTTTCATCTATTGATTTTTTTATTGTTTTTATACTTATAATCAATATGCCTTCTTCTGTACTTTAAAGACAATACCTTTAACTCTTAGACTACTATTACCAAAACTTTTGCATGAAAATAACGTAACAGACAACGTTCGTCTCATTCATTTCGAGATTGGATCTGTTTTGCCCATAATACTAAGAAAGAACTCTTCTCCTGAATAGCCATCAATTTCTTGGACAATTACATTGTCAACAATAATAGTTTTGAGTTCCAGTTGGATCCTTCCTGGAGAGATAGGACGCTTGTCTGCATCAAAAACAAATTGCGAAGGACATTTAAAGTTGAAAAGCACAAGATGCTGCTTTCCGCCATAGTTCAGTGTCACAGGTACTTTGCTATCGCTATATATGATTTTCCCCATTTTGCTCGCTTCTCCTGTTCCTTCGTCAGAGCTTGCAAAAGAATAAGGTATCGAAATATCATAATCGGGCAACAGCTTGACTGCTTCTGCCAATTTAGTATCTTTTATGACAAAACTTATCCAGCTGATTGGGACTTGCTGTAAGGTGACAGTCCGATTTTCGTATCCTCCAAAAGTGTAGTGGATGATAGGTTTACCATTTTCTGTGACCTCACCTTTCCATAAACTTTTATAATCCATCTGTTCTTGCGATGCATTATAGATTACAGGAATGAATATACTGCTGTATTGTCCTTTAAGCTCATTACTCAACTCCTCAATTACACTTTGACGCTGGAAGTAAGAATCCACATAAGTAGGATCCTCATGGCATCCGCTTAAACTAATCATGGCTGAAATAGCCACAATGACCATTGATATCTTTTTCATTGCTATTGTTTTTATTATATAACGGCGAGACTGTATTATTATTGTTATGTTCAGAGTCTATCGTATAGTTTACGTTTGCATCGTAACCATAAGCTTTCTTGGTTGCCTCAAGTTCGTTGTCCGTCATGCGCTGATAAATCACCATGCCGTAGAATGGTTTCAGATTTCCATTCTCATCGGTTGCATCGCCCAGTTTCTGCATGGTGTGCATTTGCAAATAATTTGACTCTGTTTTTGTGAGGAGTAAAACTTGCATATAGCGGCTTTGCATACTTTGACTTGCCGAACCGCGCATGATGAATCCTGACACAGCATCATAAAACCATTCTGTTTTGTTATAGAACTTACCATCGGTATCGCCATGGTGGAAACCTATCAGATGACCGTCTGACTCAAACCAATAATCTACATATCCGCAGTTATCGACTGTCTTGCGGTAGTCTGTTTGTGAAAGTCTGCCGTTTTCCTGCACTTTATACATGCCTATGACTTTCCATCCATAGCCCTTTACCTTATTTTCAATGTCAGCAGCACTTACGGGCTTTAATGACAGTATCGGCGAATCGGTACCACTGTAGCGCATGAATCGGTACCATCATAGC
>NZ_JAHOEA010000063.1 GCF_019127135.1 Segatella copri
TACTATTCTTTTCGCACATAATTTCCTAAGTCGTTGATTGAACGAAAGTTTTCGGCTTTTCTGTGTCTCTCATGTAAAGATTCAGGAAAAATGGTTCATTTTGGTTCATTTTACAAAATCCCTCTTTTTATTCTTTTTTGTGGCTTATAGGGCTGCCAGTATTTTGGCGTTGGCATCATCTACTTCTGAGCTTTTGATAGAATTGAGATAGATTTGTGTGGTGGTTTCGGAATGATGTCCCAATGCCTTGCTGATGACAGATACACCTGATACAATTGCCTCTAAACGAACAAAGGGAAACAACCAGTCTTTGGTCGTTCCCCTTTGTTCGTTGTATTCATTCTGATTACATCACATGATTGTCAAAATGGCTTTGCATGCATATCCAATTTTGGATAATACTTGGATAGTTTACGGTATTCCTTTTCCATGAACGACATCACTTCATTATACTTTAACTTCCACCTTCCATCTTGCGTCATAGACTCTTTTTATTTACTATAACCTTTAGTTCTATTCCTGTACGCTCCTTGAGAAAACTCTCAGTTACACCCAAAAGCGATAGTATTTCATCACTTGCTGAATCTTTTGAAACGCCTGGCTGAACAATAAAGACGCTATACTTCACAGGCAACTTCCTCTTTGCAAGTTTCATCAGTTCGATCAACTTTTCATGTGTCCCCTTATATATTCTCGAACATTCGTCGCCATTGCTACTCTTTTTAATCTCCCTACGCAGTAAATGATTCAACATCTCTTCTGCCTCTTTATATTTCCAATTTGCAGATTTCTGAGCCTGTCCACATACTTCATAAAAGTTTGCAATCTGCGAGGTTATCTTACCTTCATGTGCAAACTTCAAATGATATAACTCCACATGAATTTCATTCTCAATTAATTTGAGCGTAATTACATCAGCTATCTCGCCGGCATTGTCATCGTCATACACAATATCGTAGTCCTGCCGCACAAGCGTTTGTATTACATTGTATTGAATAGAATCCGTCTTAAGATGTGGCCGCACTCCTTGTGATTCTTTAAGCAAATTAACGTCTTCCCAGTCCCACTCTTGCAAGCTGTTTTTATCATAGAGTGTTGGCGTAGCACTTAAGACAATGTACTCATTACCACGAAGGCTAGACCCATCGGTGAAATAGATTATCGGTACATTTTCTTCTTTCTCAAAGAAATCTGTCAATTTTAGCGTCCTCGTCCCAAACTGTATCAAAGCCTCACCATGCGTCAATTGTTTAATCCTATAGTCGGGAAATTTATTCTTCTCATTTTCATTATTTTCAAACAGCTCTAGCTGAAACTCCACATGCTGTTCACTATTACATACTGCAAAACGTACCTTATTCCCTTCTAGAGCATTCTCACAAAGTTCAATTTCAGTATTGTACATATAAGACTCCGAACCTAACAGTTTAAAACTGTAACGAGTCTCTAACTCTCTCCACATCTCATCATCCCAATCTATACTGAAAGGAATTGTATCTACTGGCATTTCTTTAATCATCTTTGGAATTAGTGTTTCTTTGAGTATTTGATTCGCATCGATATTTGGATTTGTGAGTTTCTCGCCCTGCTCAATACACCAATTCTTAAACGCAAGAATATTTCCATTGCCACTTAGGCTCCATATTCTCCCTTTGTACGATGCTCCTATGGATGTTTTCTCTCCGTTCTCAAAACCATCACCCACTACAAAGGATTTCTCGCTGTTCATTTTCTCAATGCGAGATAGCCCATTCTCAACATCGCGCCCTGCATGCATTCTAAAGCGAATATCTTTCCCAAGATAGACTTTCAGCCCAACATTCCTTAATTTTGTCCTCTTTAAATTATGGAAGGTCTTGAAAACATCGACTCCACTTATTAACTTTGGGGCTTTCCCCGGAGCCCCTACTACATGCTTAGCCACTTCATGATATAGGCTGGCATTATCTAGGCTGTTAATGTATAACAGATTCTTCTTTTCATCCCAAAACAGCACCAAATAGCTCCAGGCCATAGTCCTTACATCCTTAACCTTTATACCTTCGACATTCTGTTCCTTTGCCATCACTGCCACAAGCAGCTTTTCATTTTCATTAATGTCATAAGACTGATAATCAAGTTTATCATAGCCTCTAATACCTTT
The DNA here is from genome assembly GCF_019127135.1 of Segatella copri. Classification (GTDB taxonomy): domain Bacteria; phylum Bacteroidota; class Bacteroidia; order Bacteroidales; family Bacteroidaceae; genus Prevotella. The sequence goes on from NZ_JAHOEA010000063.1 coordinate 2,144, forward strand.
GTAAAAATCCTCAGGGTGCCATCCTTTTGCGTAGCTCTGATATACGACAGTACTAAACTTTGGGTAGATACTGCTTATAGGGATTTGGGCATCCGTTCCCGACTTAAATCCTTCAATAAAGTCTTTAAACTCTTTTTCATCTGTAACCTTATTGTCATTTGCATCGGCTAAAAGAATATTCCAATCAGCATCTTCTTCATAGAGGCTATCAAGTTCCTGCTTAACTGTAAGGTCTGCAATATTTGCCACAAAAGAAGCATCCCCCAACTCCGCATCACGGCTAGTTCGTGTAAATCGTCCAGAAAATTGCAATGTTATTGGCAGGCTTTTTCTGATATCGTGGAATGCAGCAATCTTAAGTTCTGGCAAATCAAATCCTTCACCAAGCATATTCACACAAACCACAATGTCTACATCTCGTTTAAGAACTTTATTATAGTTCTCAATATAATCAGGGCAGCCGGAATATAATAACACAATTCGTAGTTCTGGGCATAACTCTTTGTATATCTTGTAGACTGCCTGTGCTCGACTCTTTGTCTCACACCGAGCCATCATTATATGCTGGTAATGCTTCTGATCGTCTTTTAGTTTCTCAACAGCCTTTTCAGCAATAGCTTTATCAGCAATGGCCTCTTCACCGTATTCCCTGACTGGCAGGAAATGTATAGTGCGATAATAACCATCTTTTTGTGCTTGGCGCAAAGGATAGTTAAATATTATTTTACCATCAAGTCGTTGCCCATCATTTCTGAACGGCGTTGCAGTGAATTGAACCAATTGATGTCTTGGGAATCTGTCAGAAAACTTCCTCCATGATGTGGCTACAATATGGTGCGCCTCATCAACAAACACATTTGAAAATGATGACACATATACATCCTGCTGTTCTTCTGGAGCATGGTCAATAATCTGCATTGTTGTTATCACCACATTGCATTGTCTAATAAAACTCTTTAGTTGATCTTCCCCTTCAAATGCAGACGTTATAACCCCTACTATAGGATATAATGCTTCTTTATCAACAATTTCAAATTTTGCTTTTTTAAGAATGCCTAAAGTTTTGAACTTATTGAATAATTGTCCTCGAAGAGCATTTGTCGGCACAGTTACAAGTACTCTATTACACCTGCCTGCTACTAAAGCTGACATCATCGTTTCTGTCTTACCAGTTCCAGTTGGCAGCACCACTGTCGCTGTTTCTGTAGGTGATAGCATATGGCTAAGTAAAGCATGCAAAGCACCTAATTGCGGTCTTCTTAATCCGGGATGAGCCTCATTTTGCTCAAGTTTGAAGTGGAACCTGTTTTCCCATGAATTTATTACATCATCTGGTGAAGCCTCAATTTGATTAGGATGCTTTATCCACTTTCTCTGCTTGATCTCATTGTCAATGAGCTTTTGCTTCGTAGGAGTTCTATCTGTCAACAACACATAGGAGGCTTCTTCATCATATATACCAGAATTACCAGTCAAACAATAACGAATACCCTTATCGATAATCACAGCATAGCTGCGATTTTCTTCAACTTCATCGAGATTTAAAGTTATGCTTGGAGCCAAAAGTTGATATATAACATTTTTAACTCCACTCTGCTTACATAGTTCCATTAATACGAATGTACTCATATCCTTATTTGTGTTAACCTCTTTATTTATTCATCTTTGACAATCTATTCTTCATCACCTCTTCCATCCCAACACCCAGTGCCCTAATGGCTGAAGGCAAATGGATGTTATCATTACCATCCTTCTCCATTGATGCAAGTACATCCCCTTGCCCATTTTCTGAGAAATGCTCATACTGCGAGAAATATTTGAAGTAGTGATATAATCGCATAGCCACAGATTTGAGTTCAGGTATAGCAACCAAGAAGTCAACAATATCCTTTGTCTTAATACTATTTTGTTTAGTGAAACCAGCGTCTTTCAGTTGTCCTTTCGATTGCTTTATTACCGTCAATTCTTCCAGATTGTCGTCAAGTGTCAGCAGTCCCAAGAAATTGTCTTCCATCGTCAACTCCCACAAATGATCTATAAAGACATCATCAAGTATCTTTCCCATACTTTTCACCTGATCTCTGTATACCTCTTTGCGCTCCAACATTGAGTTGGCATACTCTATTGTTCTCAGATCCAGTTCCTCGTAAGCTCGTTCCTTGCCAGCCCGCTGTATGTATAGGGCGAACAAACAATCGGTAAAGCAACAACGCAACAACAAGCCTATCGGTAACTGAAAGAATGAAATCTTTCCAGTTTTCAAGACCTGCACAGTTAAGAGCAGAGAAGAATACAGATTCGAGTAGATACGAAATAACAAGAGTAACTTAACCTTCTCAACCCGCTCCATTTTACCTTGTGAATGTTCTCTCCCATAGCTTCGAATCTGCTTCAACAAGGCAAGTTCCTCGGAATATAGTTCTTTAATCTCCCTCATATAAATATTTGGTTCAAATATTGCCATAAACTATCTAAGTTTAATAAAATTAATTCTTTATTGGATTTTAAAAGTCATTGAGAAAGACATTATCCTCCGCTTTCTTATATTTATTATATGCTTTTTCGATGTAAGCTCTAAAGGTTTCAGTACTCATCTTGTCATGTCTGCCGTCATAAGTACCCGTAGTCCTGTTATATAGCGAGTTTTTACTGAATATCACATAACTGCCCTTTAATTGGCGAGTTACTTGTCGAGAATAGTCCGTTACATTATATCCATCTTGTTTGGCGAGGTCACCATCTTCCATTACGCCATAATCCTCATACTCGAGCGGTGACATCTCTGATACTCCTTCATCATAACTGTCTTTGGGAGTTGATTTAAGTGCAGGCTCTAATGGATTACACTCCATTCGGAAATAATTCCACAACAAATCTTCACCTATCGATTCGAAGATCAGGATTTTCGGGTTGAAGATCTGCCTCAACCCACCAAAATCCATTTCTAAGCAATGCTCCTCATAAGAATCAAATACAGCATCCAAGTCTAATCCACCGCCAGAGGGGAAGAACAGATGATTCAAACTGTCATAGTGACTAATCATGTTAAGCACATTTTTTATTTCTTTAATATCCGTCCATTCGGCATGTGTCGGAACTGAATAAGGAAACAACGCCTTAATTACTTCAACCCACAGACTGCGATTACTTTTTGCAAAATCATCCTGCATTTTCTCCCATTCCTCGTACCTAGCCAAAACTTGTTCAATATTAGGTCTATTGTCAGGCAGCACATCTGTACATTCTGCTAGCAATTCTCCTAATGGTGTAAAATATGTGCCTCTTGGACACTTTACATTGTCTTCAAGTCTGGTAACTTGATTCCTACTATATTGACCTTCAAAACTATCGGGATAGTCTGTCAGTATCACCCAAATGGTTTTCGCAATAGAATATACATCAGCCTTAAACGGATCGGCATTCTTTGAGCCAGGCCGTTCCATTTCTGGGGCTAATGTCCTCCTTGCTCCCATACGCTCGTCGGTTTTCGTCACACGAGGTTTATCTTGATAGAAAACGAGTCCAAAATCAGATAACACATAGTGCTCTTGATACATCAATATGTTTTCAATCTTGATATCCCTGTGAGCAATACCTTGATGATGAAGTAGACATAACATCTTTAGGATATCCCTGATGGCATTCAATTTCTCTTCAAAGATACATCCAAACAAGCGTTCTTTTGCAGGAATTGCCAAAGGCATAACATAGTAAAGATCTTTTTCAGTCTGCTCTGGGCCATTTAATTCATGAAGATTGAAGTCAATCACTGGCAACATTCCATCGGCACCTTGATGAGAAAGCATTACTTTCACCTCATCCAAGAATCGTTGATACGCTTCTCCTGTTGTCTTAGTTAGGATTTTCATAGCAAATGCATTTCCTGTTTGGTCTGTGCATTCCCAAACCTCGCCATTGCCTCCGCTACCAATCTTACTTTTCAATTTCCAGGATCCAATTAATTTCTCCACGCTCATATTCTATTCCACTTTCATAATCTGCTCCCAGACATCCTGCTTCATCACCGTAAGTGGACGTTTCAAAGCCTCATCCTTCTTGGCGTATGTTCCAAGAATATATCTGTCAAAGTCAAATCCCTCAATATCCAAATCTGCAAATTGTTGATTCGCAGCATCTACAATTCCCTTTGTATATATCCTATTACGCCATAGCAATTCTTCTACTTCATCTTCATGTTCAGCATAAATCTTATCTATGTCGAAAATAAAGTTAAAACGCTCTGCGAGGGTTCCATCTTTCTTTGCTACGACAGGCTGGCCTGGTTTTTCATCATCACAAAGATATGCTTTTATTCCTCTACACTTTCCTTTTGTCTGGAAAGCAATTACATCCTGTGGGCTAATAGCGAAATGAAGCGGGGAGGGATGCGGTTCACCGTCTTCATAATATAATGAGTATGGCAAGTCTTGTGCAGATTTACGTTTGTTACATGATCCACAGCAAGGTTGTAGGTTATAGAAGTTTGTACACAAGAACGGGTATTTCGACTTTGGCCTATTATGATCCAATTCATAGTAACCGCCCATCAATGGTATCACCCTCGCTTCTTTGGGGCGTCCTCTCTTTCCTGTCTTTATCTTCTCATGCACATCCTCTATAAGCGTTGTCATAGCAAACTGGGCATTACAATAAATGCATGATCTAATCTCAAGTATCTTCACATAGTTAGGCATCAACCTTGCTCTTACTTTATCGTAACCCATTACATCAACTATCACCTCATAGAGTGGTCGCTTATCCTTATTTCCTTTAAACTTTACCCAAATATCATCTATAGCGACACCTTTTAAAGCACTATTGATATAAGAAAAGCATTCATCATACTTGGACGGCAGCATATTATTGAGATCGTCATATTTCTCTACAATCTTCTCAACATACACTGATACCCTGAGATATTCAATTCCCTTATGACTAACGCCTTTAAATTTCTCCTGTTTGTCCTTCAGCGGTTGCTCTGCATTTGCAGCCTCAATCGCATCGGGCAGCGTCTTTTTTCTGACGCTTGATTTGCCTTTTGCCTTCTTTCCCTCTTCAGGTGTACATATCAGAATCTCTGTTGACTCTTTTTTTAAGTCATCAGCCAAAATCTGCAAATCTGCTTTTACATCACCCACCACTAGTGGCAGTTTCTTCACGTATTTAGCAGCAAGCTTCTTTATCCTATCATCAATCAGAATTCTTCTCATCGGTTCTCTTGGTTCAAGCCTAATCTCTCAAATTCTTTTTGCACCCACGTCTTATATACTTGATTATTTTTCCCGAACTTTCGAACAAACAACTTACGTAGCTGTATCTTCACAACGTCATCGCCAACAGCCTCTATCATTTGATCTGCCGACACAATATCCCATCTGCGTTTACATTGCTTTTCCAAAAGGAAATTAGCCAAGTCATTAACCACTTGACTAGCGAACTCACCTACAAATCCTCCTTTCAGAAAGAAACTTTCAGCTAACAGCTCATTGATGTTAGAGGCGAAAGTCTTCACCTTCATCTGTTCCCTTGCATCTTCCCCATTTTCAAGATATAGGATATTACACTGCGGAATATCTGATAGCACAAAGGGAGAATGTGTCGTTAGTATCACGTTCACATTTACACTATCTGTCACTTTATTGTCCTCCAAACTCTGAAGCAAGTTTGCCACAAATAGCCTCTGGTATTCAGGATGGAAGCAAAGTTCTATCTCATCCAAAAACAAACAGACATTATGATACTTCACCCTTCCGGCATTCTCAGGTACAGAAATGATATTCCTCAAATGATATAGGTAAGCTGATAGTGTGAAAAGGTATTGCCTTTCACCAGAACTCAGCATCGGAAGCTCTATGCATTCCTGATCCATGTCATTTTTCAGGTAGATATAGTTCCTGAAGATAGGCGGCGGGTAATACTCCATAATAGCTTTAGGGCCTTCAATATCCATTTCAGGGAAGAAATGCTGTATGTATTCTTCATAAGAGAATCCATTATCATCCATTTTATATTGTTCAGCCTCATCAATATGAATAAGCCTCTCAAGGAAATGCAACGTCTGATGAACTTTCATACCGATATGCGATGGTTCCTCCTTGACTCTCTCTATAAGCGAGACTACCATATCTTTTTCTTGTGGAAGCAGTTCATGCTCCAAGTCAAAGAAAGCATCCGAAAGTTCAGAGTAATCTTCATAGTTTGGATAATTACGGCTTACGCTGAAAGTTTTATCTATCAGATACATAAAAGCCCGCTTAAAGAAGTGACAACCATTCTGCTTATAGCCCGCATCAATTCCATAGAACTCAAAAAAGAGATCACTTCTTTCACCGTTCAAGTCCTCCGCTATTCTCTGTATTGCATCCGTGATATTATCACCATCTTCAGCCGGATGATCAAATCTTAAAGAAAACTTTTGGTCATAAGTAAAATCTATCGAACTATAACTATACCCTGGCAACAATTTATGATCATGTTTTTCAGCATCGATTAGCAACGCCGCAACTCTATCCTCTGCCAATTCCTTTTGGTTTACCAAGTCTATCTGGTTGTTCCCTCTATAGGGCTCAAATCCAATAGGAACCATATAGCCATCATTCTTCCTATATAGGCTCGTCAGCCAAGAATTATCAGCCCAATCATCTGCATCATCTCCATAGGCTTCTTCATCCTCATAGTCACAAGGGTTCAAAGATTGGATAGAATAATTCACCACAAGAGAATAGAAGAAGTGATTAAGTGTCTTTTGTATGATTTCCCATATTGTTTGTCTTTCCATTCCACGTATGACCTTATGCTCATACCCGTCCAATGGCCTGGCGTTAAGCCAGCCGTCTGTTTCCTCATAATTTCTGCTCCCGGGGAAGTATAATTCTATAGGTGCCTCGTCGCCATACCTAAATGTAACCGTATCATCTTCCACTTTTATGCATCCCTGTTGTCCTTCCAACTCATAATACAGTTCTGCCTTTATCTCTCTGATATAATACAGTCTTTCCGCAGTTGCCCTATAGGTCCCTTCTGTAGCCACGTATGAGAAATTGTTCAAAATTCTATATATCAGCTCCAAAAGCGAACTCTTGCCACTACCGTTCTTTCCGACAACTGCCTGAACACTTACCTTTTCACCAAAGAAGTGACGTTTGAATGCATCGTCATCATTTCTTACAACACATCCATTCTCCTCTCGATACCAATCATTGAAGAAATAATATTCTTCCTCTTTTAGTATCTTTAGATATTTGCATCCTACTATCGGATGAATACAGATAATTGTAAATGCCATGTTTCTTAGCTCTCTTTTTTCGTTTTCTTGCTCTTTCGTGAATACTCCCAGATCATCCCTCTTCTATCAAAATCGAGTTCATCCTTACAAGTGTTAAAATGCTTCACTTATAGTATCATATTTGTTTTTTTAATCCTCCTCTTTTTCCGTACAAAGAGGAAGTTCTTTATTAAAAGCTTCAAGTTCTTCAGCAACTATTTTCTTTAGCTCTTCCTGTGGAACAATCAACTGATATTCTGCCACACCAATGGGTTTGCCCATATTTTCCAATGCAAGCTCAACTTCCACACGGTCTTTCTCTGCACATAGAATGATACCGATAGAACGATTTTCGTCTTCCCTACGTTCTAAACGATCAAGCAATGATAGGTAGTAGTTCATCTTTCCTGCATATTCTGGCTTAAATTCGCCGATCTTCAAATCAATAGCCACAAGACAATGCAGTCCACGATGGAAGAAAAGCATGTCAACCTTGTTCAGCTTTCCATTGTATTCGAGTACGTGTTGATTACCAATATATGTGAATCCTTTGCCAAGTTCCAAGAGGAACTGCTTAACCTTCTCCACAAGTCGTGCTTCAAGCTCTGTTTCCAAGATAGGGTCTTTTACACCAAGGAATCCCAAATTGTAACCGCTTCTAAAGTAAATCACCGTTAGAACGTAACTACTGATTTTCAGCAGTTAGCACATCCAACATTTTTCAAAAAAAGCATATTATTAATTGGTATTGCCAGAGCTACCTATTAGGCAGCCTTGACATTCATCTTTTTATTCGAGTTATAATTACATGGGATTAGGGACATGAAGTCTTGCTCCCCCTCCATCAGTCGGGTGAGTATATCTTCTATATAATCGCCAAAATTAATGTCATTCAACTTGCAGCTCTCAAAAAGTGAGAACATAAAAGCTATGTTTTCCGCACCTAAATGGCTACCGGTGATTTACGGACAAATTATACATTGCGTGCAAAGAGCCCCTATTTTAAAACAACATTAGCTTGCAATAAGTCACAAAGAGAACGTAACGTTTTTAATGTATAAGGACGAATCGTCAAGTCATCACAGATTAACTTCTTATCCTTACCCAAGAAAAACATACCACAATGATCATTAAGACCTGCTTTTACAGGATATATTCTTAATCTATCATGTAAGTTTGCTAAATACCTTGGAGTAAAAAGAGCATAACCCACATAATGGCTTTCTGTCTTTTTAAAAACATACTTACCTTTTTTATTCAAATGCTTTTGGTCTATAAAAGACAGTCTGGACAATGAGACATAAGACTCTACTTCACCATTCGTAAAACGTCGAAGATTAAATGCTGCAAAATTTAACTGATGGGTATTTTCATCATAAAAGGCTGGAGAAGACAACAATCGAGCAATCTCCTCCATATCTTTCAATACTGGTTTCTCAAATGTTATATCACATTCCATTAGGCTATGTTCTTTAAGACTTCCAAAAATTTAGAGAGTTCTGAAAGAGGGAGTATACCTTCCTTCTCTATCTCTCCATAATTGACATCATATACTATTCTATCACTAAGAATAGATAAACAGGCATCTCCTTTGGAGGTCTTCCATTGCATTAATATATAGCCATTGGTATTTGGGAATATTGCTAATCCTTGAAGTAACGAGTCGCTACAGCATGCAACAACCTTCCGAGAATAATCACACGCTTCTGATGATATGGAAGGTGAACCTGCATAATCCCAATTTGCTGGCAAATCTCGAAGTTCAAGGATTCGCTTCTCAAGTCGTTGTCTTAACGAAGGACTTGGCTTCTTTTTCAAGTGTTGCTTCAATAATCGCAAAGCTTCTGCCATAGCATCAGTCACACTGATGTTATTCTGCTCTGCTATCGTTGCATAGCCTTGGTATAATGTATTATCGAGTACCAATGTTGCCATAATCGTAATATTCTAATTATTGGCTGCAAATATAAGGGTTTTTGATGAAACCACCAAATTTTTGGGGGTGTTTTTTCAACTCCGCCCAATTACTTGTAGAGATCTACGGTGATATCGAATGGACTATCAAAGTCTTTCAGCATTGCATGCTTTGTATCTTTCTCTGAGAGATTGGCATGTTCTGTTGGGATTTTCCAATCGATACCGAGGGTATCATCGAGGATGCTGATGCCGCCATCTGCCTCTGGGTGATAGAAGTTATCACACTTGTACTGGAAGACGGCTGTTTCTGAGAGAACGGCGAAACCATGGGCAAAGCCCTTTGGAATGAAGAACTGGCGATGATTATCTTCTGTCAGCTCTACTGCCACATGCTTGCCATAGGTTGGTGAGCCTTTGCGAATATCTACTGCGACATCAAGGACTCTGCCTTTTACGCAGCGTACCAACTTGCTTTGTGTGTAAGGAGGACGCTGGAAGTGCAAGCCTCGCATCACGCCATAGCTACTCATAGACTCGTTGTCTTGGCAGAAGTGAACACTGTGTCCCAAAATAGGAGTTACCTTCTCTTCAAACTCTCGCTCGCTGAAGCTCTCGAAGAAGTAGCCACGAGAGTCACGGAAGAGGCGTGGCTCTATAATGAGGACGCCTTCTATTTCTGTTTTGATTATATTCATTGTTTTATCTTTTGTTCTTAAAAATAAGAATTTCTAAAATCATCCCGTCCTTCTTTACCATTAAAAAAGCCTCTCTTTCCTCAGGAACGAGAGGATGTAGCTGGCGATGCTATAGCTCTGCCAGAGTTTTGGTATCGTCGGCGGAGCCTGTGCCCACAAGGGGCTGCCGATGAGAGTTTAACGCAATAGAATTGCGAGTGTTTGTCGGCTGGCGCATTCTTTATAACACTCTAAGATATAGGATCTGGAATCTCTTTAATATGCATAATGAGTTCTATCACTTCATTCAAACCAACTATCTGTTCTGTTGATTTTATTTGCATTAAGTCATGCAATAACTGCTTTTTACTAGTCACAGGAATACTTACTTGCTCTGGATAAACCAAAACTTGGCGTATTTCTTTTAACCACAAATTACAAGCAGCATAATTCTCAACTTGTGAAGCTGTCCTAATTGCACCTATAGTATGGAACAAATAGTAGAACGATAATGGTAATGACTTATTGAGTCCCATCATTTGTGAATAAATATCGGCAACATTCTTCTCCAACAAAGAATTATTACTCAATTGATTCATAAAGGTGGAACGTAAATCAGAGCCTAATAAATGAATGTTACTCTTTTGTTCATCAAAGTATTGTACAAGTCGTTGCTTTTCTTGTCGAAAATCAATAAGTGCATAGATATTCCAACCTATAAGAACTGTTACCAACACACCAAGTATGCCTGTGATTAATCCAAGATAGTCAAAGGACAACTCTATTCGTGGTAAGGAAAAGCAAATAGCAAGGATGCTAAGAATAATCGCCAGTATGCTCAATCCTAAATATCCAAATTTCATAGACATATTATTACAATGTGATTATATTTTTATTTTATATAGTTTCTCTAAATATCTGTCTATCTCTTCTGGTGCCTCCATAGTCAACAACTTATTCGTTTGCAGTCTTGTCAATTTTGGTATACCAAAATCACGAATATAGTTTTTAGATAATGCCATATAGTCACTACCATAAGGTTTGCTATGATGCTGAACATAATACCAAAAAACAGAAGAAGACAATATTTTTTTAAGCAACCGAAGAAGTTTCAAGTCTTTTGATACTAAAGCATATCCATTATAGAAAAGCAACTGTTCATCTTCTGACAAAATAAATATAGGATGCGATGCCATATAAGGGAAGAACAACTTGTATCCCTCAAGTCTTAAAGCTTGTGTTCGGCCATAAGCATACCATGCTGCATATTGCCTATTTCCCTTATCTCTTTTAATGAGAACTTCTTTAAAATCACTTAAATAAGCATATGCTTTCGGATACAAATTCTTCAGTTTTTTTTCATCTATAATCTTAATCAAGCTTCCTTTTTTTTGATAAGGAAAGATTAATGGATATATATACTTTTCGATATTTATTTCGTCACTAATGGCATTAGGCTTAATAGCCTTTCGACAAATCGCCTTTTCTACAGAATAATACTTGCCATTCTTTTCTACATAATAATAAGATTCATCTTCTTCTATAGGAGTCAATACAAATACATCATTTCGCAATGTGGCAAAGCCATTTTTTATATCGACAAGGCTTTCTAAAGGAACTCCTGTTCGTTGAATATGCTGTATATTTGTAAGTACAGTGTTGTCATTTACCAAAAGCCAACCTTTTTTCCAATCAAATTCCGCATAGTCAAACTCATTAAAATCCTTTATATTTTTTAATTCAGATGGTAGGCACTTATGATAAGCAAGTTTACCGTTTTCATTTTTTATTATACAAATACATGTATAAGTAGAGCGACCTTTAAAGACTTGTTTGGAACCGAAATCTACGATTTTTAATGCCAACTGCTTTAGAGAGAAATACCTTCTTACTCCCCTTCCATTTATACTTCGTACAAAATTATTAACAGTAATAATTCCCAAAGTTCCGGCAGGTGCCAAACTCTCTGTCGCTATCTGAAAAAAAGGTATGTAAAGATCTGCCTTTCCGTTATCTGATACTGTCCAACGTCGTAACTTATCACGAGTATCATTTGACAATTTTGAAGAACAGACATAAGGAGGATTACCAACTATCACATCAAAACCATGCTTTTTTTGAAATTCAGGCAAATTCTCCCAATACTTTGTCAAACTATCTCCCACAAAAAGATGGGGGGCTAACCGTCCGATATCCTCACCAACACTCAAAGCATACAATGCCAACAATATTTTAGTACGTTCAATACTATAAGGTTCTATATCAAAGCCATAAAAACACTTAAATAACTTTTCACATGAGATTTTTACTCTTTTCCGAATGTAATCAGTTATTGTTATAAAAAAACCTCCACATCCACAGCAAATATCTGCATAAGATAAATTTGCAAGACTCTTGTCGGACTTGTCTGCCAATACTGTTTCGATTATATATTCTCGTATATACAATGGAGTATAAACAGCACCATTTACTTCTTTAGTCGAAGGTGAAACTACAAACTCAAAGCAATCTATCAAATATTCAATGCCAAAGCTCTCATCTAGTTGGTTTAATATCGACAAAAATTGCAGTAAAACAGGATAATCACTATCTGTATTATAAATAAGATAGTTTAAAATTAAGATATTTTTTTCTACCGTAATTCCATTCCTTTTCAAGTAAGCAGAAACTAACAGCCTATTTATAGCTCGTTCTTCACAAGAATATCTCTTTAAAAAATTTCGAACTATGATATTCATATCTACTCAATAATATAAGGGACATAAGTTGTGAGCCGAGTATAATCCGACAGAACTTTGGTTATTGACAATCGCACTATAATAAGGGTCTAGCACTCTTTTCTGCGCATGCTCTATTATCATTTGATATTCTTCATTTTCTAATATGGAAACTTGTTCACTATATGTCTTTTTATTAAAGAAGTTTTCTATTATAAAATGTATCATCAAAAAAACATCCATTGGAGGATGAGCCAACCGTGGAGAACCGATTATAATCAAATCTCCTTTGTCGCAGTCTTTTATTTTATGTCCACCACTATGGAAATGGTATAATGGATGATGAAAAGTCCCCTCTATACATTCCTCTCTATCTAAATGCCATGAAAACATATGATTCTTATTATCATTTCCTTCACCTCTTAGCAAGAATTCCAACTGATAATGAGAGAATAATCCATCTTTTTCTATATTCTCCAAATTCTCTATATACTTATATGATAAACTTGCTGTCAAAACAGCATCATTCACATAAGGTGAAGTATTCCAGGAATCTGTTTTTAACTTAAAGGCAATATCATCAATTTGAACATTATCTGTCAATTTGCCAGTTTGTCTTATGTTGAGTAAATTTTCTAGAGGATACTTTGACATAATATCATCTGTAAAATGATATTTATCCAATAGCTTTATCAAGCTCATCAAATCTTGCGTCAATAAAGAATTGGATATTCTTCTATTTTTTGCCATAAGCCAAAATTTCTTTTCTTGCAGTAGGTATCAAATATTTTCGAACAGATGGGACTTCTAAAGCATAATCTAGAGAAATGTATTCCTCTTCTTGCCATGGCTTCAATTCTTTTTGCATGAAGACATATCCTTCACTAGGATCCAATGGCAGCAAGGAGCCCTTACAATAGGTCCAAAAATATGAACTAAAATTATTTTTTATAGGAGTTGCTGGCACTAGTTTCAGCCCCAACTTAGAATTCAAGATGGCTACACGTTCAGTAGCATCAAGGCGACGTAGTGACTGTTTTTCAGAAATATCATTCCAAAATGCCATCACGCCATTCCACCACCATCTTTCGTAAGCAGAAGAAAAAAGACCTTTATATTTATATTTTCCGATATGCTCAAGAAACGAACCGAAATCATCACAAGTCTTATCTATTCCAAAGCGTGCTGCAATAAGGTCCTTCCCTACCAACATTCCAACTGAACGTACAACTGTTTCCAATATAATTCTAGAACAGCCGTACACATCTTGATTATATCTAAAAGATGATATTAAATTTTGCAAACGGAAATCTATTGTTTCACCTGCATCCATAACCAACATTTTACAAATATCAAAATCGGTATTCTTTATTGTCTTATAAGCATTCACCAAAGCCTCTATTTGTTTAGAATACTTGCTTAGTTTTTGGCTAAACTCTTCTTTTGTTATTATTTTATCAAATAAGTCTAGACTTGAAAAATCTTGTTTGAATTGATGAATCTTTTGGTCGGAAGATATCAACACAATAGGAGAGTCCTTATGATTCTGTCCAAACGTTCGGATTGTCGATGCATAAGTTGGCGCATCTACCATTCCTGTACCACAAGCTGACAATTCAAAATCCATCACATAAGCATCAAAATCTTCATTTATTTTTGCCAACGTTGAATCAAATTCGCCAGCATCAGACGTTTCAACATCAAAGCCATATTTCTCTAAATCTAACTTCAAAGAGTCTGTACCTTGATCATCTATATATAAAATCTTCATTTCCTTTATTTTTTCGATGTCTAACAATAAATGTTCTCTAAATCTTTTGCACTAGCCTTTGGTATTTCTACCCTTATACAAGTTGAGTAGTTATTTTTGGCTGATACAACAAAAACTCTTCCTTTATAGCTAGAAACAATATCTCTAACAATTGAGAGCCCCAACCCTGTGCCTGTAACTTCAGAGCTAAAGTCTAGTTTATCTAATGTGTCACTACCCGTTGTTGTATAAAACTCTTCAAAAATTCTATTTTCAATTTCTTTTGGAATACCGTCTCCATTGTCTGAGAATTCTAAATATATCATATTATCAGCAGACTCACCACATTCTATACATATTGCTCCTTTTGTCTTTGCCCTCTTTATTGCTTTCTTAGAATTCGTATAGAAATTAAATAAAATTGAAGACCATTCTGAAGGGTGCATTGGCTTAGTGTACAAGTTATAACCATTAAAAATCATCTTTGGAGCTTGATAGCCTTGCCGTTCCATATCAGTATTAATTGAGTCTAAAAAAGGTTTTACAACCTCGCGCATCGAGAGTGTAAACTAAACTGTGTCAAGCTACAATAAAAGTAGTTTAACACAGTTTT
>NZ_JAHOEA010000064.1 GCF_019127135.1 Segatella copri
AAATGCTCAATTCAGTTGTTTGCTTCCCTAATTAAGTTTTCGGACGACCTCCCCCATTCATTTTTTTTTATTACTTTTGCCCCAAGAAAATTCAAACAATCATGTAAACGGTTAATTTATATAATTACCTATTGATATAGTAAAAACGGAATAAACAAATAGACTTAACTAAACTCTTTTAATAGATGGTGAAACGATTAATTTTAGCTATAGTGTTACTCTTATTTGTATCTCTAGCTAATTATGCGCAAAACACGGGAGTAAAGTCCAACCTCTTATATTGGGCTACAACAACTCCTAATCTCGGTGTCGAGACTGCCTTAGGCAAGAAGCATACCGCTCAGGTATTCTTTGGCTTCAATCCTTGGAAACAGTCCGGTGGCGACCAGTCAAGCCTTCGTCATTGGCTTTTGCAACCAGAATACCGTTACTGGTTCTGCCAGAGCTTCAATGGCTGGTTCTTGGGTGTTCATGCCATGGGCGGACAGTTTAATGCAGGAGGAGTGAAGTTACCCCTTGGCATTTTCAAATCTCTACGTGACCATCGCTATGAAGGATGGTATGTAGGTGGTGGTGTGACCGCTGGTTATCAATGGCCTCTTTCCAAGCACTGGAACCTGGAAACCTCTGTAGGTTTCGGATATGATTATATCCAGTACGACAAGTTCAAGTGCGGTGCCTGTGGCGAGAAGGAGAAGTCATCTCATGACAACTACGTGGGTCCTACCAAGGCAGCCATTTCTCTTATTTATATGTTGTAACTCATTAAACATAATCTATGAGTATGAAAGATTTTAAGAACTACATATTATTATTCAGCTCTCTTTTGATGGCTATGCCTCTTGCAGCCCAGGATTGCAAGAGTCTCAAGTTGGCTGCCGATAAGATTCAGGTATCTAATGTACAGATGTCTCATTACAATGACCTGGTTACGGTTGCGATGGATTTGAATCTCGACTCCCTGGATCTCCCTACCAACAACCAGCTTGTCTATACTCCGATGATCAAGCATAAGGGTGAGCTGCTCAAGATGCCGGAGATTGTTATCAACGGCAGAAGACAGCAGATTATGTATGACCGTGGAGTAGGAAAGAAACAGTTGCAGCTTTCACCTCAAGCACTGGTGGTGAAGCGAGACAACAAGAAGCAGCAGACCGTGAAGTATCTTGCTTCAGTTCCTCTGTCTTCTAAGGAAAGAAACTACGATTTGGATATTCACGAAGACCTCTGCGGTTGTGGTGATCTGCAGGACGGCAATGATTTCACGGTTTCTCGCCGTCGCCAGCCGGTAGCTTCCTTCGTCCGTCCGGAGGTAGAGATAATCAAGGTCCGTCATCTGGATAAGCGCGCTTATATCGATTTCCCGGTAGACCGTATAGAACTGCATCCTGATTACCGCCGTAATCCGGAACAGTTGGATAGCATCATCCGCACCATCAATGCATTGAAGGAAGACAGGAACCTCGAAGTGAGCGGCATCAACATTCATGGTTATGCATCACCTGAGAGTCCTTACACCCATAATGATTATCTGGCAAAGAACCGTGCCAAGACGCTGACCGAATATGTGCGCCGGATGGTGAAGTTGCCAAACAACCTCTTCACGGTTTCTTCTACTCCAGAGGATTGGGATGGTCTGATAGCTTATATTAAAGGTAGCAACCTGGAGCATAAGGATGCCATTCTGGCGATTATTGCCGATAAGAGTCTGAATCCGGATGCCCGCGAGTTGAAGATTAAGAAGCAGTATCCTTCAGAGTATCGCTTTATGCTCGACACCTGGTATCCAGCCCTCCGCCATTCCGACTATCACATTACTTATAAGGTGAAACCTTTCGATGTGGAAGAGGCAAAGGAGATTATCAAGACCAAGCCACAGCAGTTGAGCCAGGAGGAGATGTTCATGGTAGCCCAGACTTACGAGCCAGGCAGCAAGGAGTTTAATGAAGTGATGGAGATCGCCGTCCGCATGTTCCCAGAGAATGAGACAGCGAATCTGAATGCAGCCATAACCCGCTTGAATGCCGGTGATGCAGATAATGCGAAACAATATCTCGACAAGGCTGGAACCAGTGCCGATGCCCAGAATGCCCGAGGGGTCTATGAGATGCTGAAGGGCAACGAGAAGCAAGCTCGTTATTATCTGGAGCAGGCAGCCAAGGCAGGTATTGCTTCTGCAAAAGAAAATTTACAGAATCTATAAAGTTATACATACTGTCTGTTTAGGACAATATAGCTATTCCTTAGAGCCAGGGTACTGCCCTGGCCTGGGACAGGCTCCTAGCTCAGGCATATCTTTTCTAAGTACAAATATAGAAAGTGACTCAAATATAACGTATTAGATGATTTGTAAACCGAATATATAAAAATGTAATATAATTAGATTTTTAAGAACGTTTATAAGTAAAGAAATAAAATATTAATAACAATAATAAAAAGTTAATAAGATGAAGAAAACTTTATTATTTTCCGTTGCATTGGCGGGGCTGATGCTCGGTTCTTGTTCAAGTAGTGATGATTTGAATGGTGGTGGTAACAACACAGGTTTCAATGAGACTGGTAAGGGATATATTAATATCTCTTTGAACTTGCCTACACAGGGTAAGAATGTATCAAGAGCAGCAAATGATGTGACTGCAGATGGTGATGTTGATGAGTATAATGTGAAAGATGCTGCTTTGCTTTTGTTTGCAGGTTCAAATGAAAATGATGCTGTATTTCAAGGAGCATATAACTTGGAAGGCTTGAAAAAAGATATTAGTGCTAATGCGCAGATTTCTACCCAATTAACTAAGGTTCAAGAGATTAGTTCTATTTCTGCATCTGGTAAAATCTATGCTTTTGTTCTTGTTAATAAAGGCACTAAGATTATCGTAGGTACTGATCATACTATAACCGTTAATGGTACTGCGTTCAGTGGTAATTTCTCTGATTTCTCTAAGCTTGAAGTTAATGGTGCTTTTGTTAAAGATAACTTGATGATGACTAATGTTCCTGTTGTAACTAAACCAGGTACTGCAGCATTTGATGATGCAACAGTTTTGGCTGATGTAACTACATCTATTTTTAAGACAGAAGCAGAAGCAAAAGCTAATCCTGCTGCTGATATTTTTGTTGAGCGCGTAGCTTCTAAGGTTACATTAGGTCAGACTGGTTCTGGAACTTCAATAGAAACTCTTTCTGCTGATGGTACACCTGCTAAGAATTTTAAATACACTTTGGAGGGTTGGAACTTGGCTAATGTAAATAAGTCTTCTTATTTGGTTCGTCAATATGATAATTCATGGAAAGACTTGAAATCTGACGGTACTGATTTCCTCACTGGTGCTGATAAATCAGCTTTTGACGCTAATCCTTATCGTTTTGCAGGTATAAAATTGATTAAGACTAATGAGTCATTAAATCCTGCTGCTAATAAGTATCGTACATATTGGGGAAAGGATATTAATTATACGAATGATGCTCCATTTGCTTCGGATGCAATTGTAGGGGATGCGGATTTGACATTAGAAAAGGATGCTAGTACCTATTGTTATGAAAATACCTTTGATGTAGCTCATCAGAATGTTTGTAATACTACTACTGCTATTGTAAAGATGAAGATTACTCCTGATTCTTATACAGATGGTACTACTTTCTATACAATTAATGGAGGTAAAGATGTTGTTTATTCATTAGCAAATGCAAAAACAAAGGTGGGTAATCAGTTCTTGGCTGAGAATACTGAGTCTTCTTTGAAGACTAAATATTTCTCTACTGTTACTGAGGCTGGTAAGATTAAGGTGTCTGATGTTGAATTTTCAGATAAAGCTGGTGCGGTTACTTTCACTAAGCTAGTTTTGACCTTTACACCAACTGCTACAGGTAGTGCAACAAAAACTGTTAATGTTACAGATGCTGCTGTATTAACAGCTCTTGCTAACAATATCAAGGTTGTAGAATATAAGGATGGTTATTCTTATTATAATATCTTGATTAAGCACTTTGGTGATGAGCTTACTCCTTGGAATCCTTCTACAAAAACTTCAGGTATTTCATACCCATCTTCTAACGAAGCTAATTGGTTAGGTCGTTATGGTGTGCTTCGTAACAACTGGTATGATTTGGATATTACTGGTGTAAGTCGACTTGGTGCAGCAACTCCAGAGGAACTTGATGTAAAGAATGATCCTACGCCAGATGATAATTTGAAGAGTTACATCTCTGTCAAGATCAACGTCCTCTCTTGGGCTAAGCGTACACAGGGTGCAATCCTCGGTCAGTAATTTGAGGGAATTATAAAACGATAAAATATAGAAAACAATAATTGATTAGCGATATGATAGCGCAGAAGATAAATAAATGGTTAAAGGGTGTCATGGCAGCTGCCATGACCCTGACCGTCGCGACCTCATGCCACGATATGTGGCACCAGGATTACAGCGATTGTCCTAATGGTGTATATGTGAAGTTTAAGTATGATTATAACCTCCAGCGTGCCGACATGTTCAACGACCATGTTGGACAGGTAACGCTGTATGTATTCGACGAGAACGGAAACTATATAACCCAACAGACCGAGACGAATTCTGCGCTATCATCGCCTCTCAAAGACCCAAATTATGTGATGCACGTCGAGAACCTGCAGCCAGGTAAATATCAGTTCCTTGCCCTTGCCGGACAGAATGCTTACGCCGACCAGTTAACTTCAGGTCGTGCCAAGTTCGTTCGTACCGCTCCATCGGCTACAGGAGATAAGATGCAGAAACTGGAAGTGAATCTCGATCATGAAAATAGGGGAGAGTATGATGAGGTTGTCAACAACAGCCTTCCTCTCGATACCCTCTGGCATGGTAAACAGCTGGAGGCAGTAGAGGTATCATCCTCAAAACCTTCTTATGCAACCATCCCTCTGGTGCGTGATACCAAGAAGATCAATGTGGCGCTCCGTGACCTTGACTCTCCACAGGATATGGATGTCAACGACTACACGATGACCATCGAAGACCATAATGCCCGCATCCTTTGGGATAACTCTCTCGATGAGAGCCGTAAACTCATTTATACCCCTCATGCCACATGGAATACGGTAGATGAGGACGAGCAGGGCAAGATAGCCCATGCTGACTTTATGACTTCCCGTATTCTGAAGCACGAAGATTACAACCAGGATGGCCGACTCCTGATTAAGAGTAAGGAGACCGGAAATACGGTAGTCAATGTAGACCTGCCAGACCTCTTGAGTCGTCTTCGCACCAGCGAGGAGTACAGTTATAGTGCACAGGAATTCCTAGACCGTGCCTACGATTACAAACTTCAGTTCTTTATTCAGGGTGGCAAGCTCAAGTATTGCTACATCACCATCAGCGTGAATGTACTGAGTTGGAGCAAGCGCATCCAGTTCGAAGAACTCCATTAACATGTCCTACCCGGCTTTCAGCAAGCCGATATAAAAAGAAAGTGTATGTTTAAAATGAAAACTATAACCCTCTCATTGCTAGCCATTTTGCTGGTTATGTCGTTTGCATCCTGTGCAAGTGACACTACTAGTGATTTGCCTCTGCCAAGCAAAGATATGAAGGCATATCTGCAGGTAAAGGTAACGGTGGAAGGTAGTGGAGATACACGAGTGAGTAGGGCAACTAAAGGACCTCAAGGAGGTGAAAGCGGAGATGATAGAGAACCAGGAATCAATCATGAAAATGATGTCAATTCTCTTGCTGTCTTGCTATATGAATCTGATAAAAATGACCTGTCGGAAGCTGATGCTACAATAGATTATGTATATACATTCACCAATTTAAATAAGGTTACAACTTCTTCCGGCAGCGATGCAACTTATACTACCGTTCCAAGAGAAATAGATGCATCAATTGTCGGCAAGAATTATCATGTGATAGTGATTGCCAATGCAGACGATATGACTTCCAGATGTAAAGGAAAGATTAGTGAAGTAAGAGATTTGCAGATGTCGAAGGTGTGCACCCGAGATGCTGATATTACAAAGTTCTCAAACTTCATCATGTCATCAAAGAAGGATGCTATGATAGATTTCACCAAGGAAGGTTCAGAAACAGATCCGTATCAGGTAGATGTAGACATTGAGCGCTTGGCTGCCCGTATCGACATCATTCCAAATGCTACTTTTGATGGCACCAGTCAAGGTTATTATTATAACGTAATGGATGGAACAAATGTAATAGGTGGTTTTAAGCTTGAATCTGTAACTCCTACCAAGGTTATGACATCAGGAGAATACCTGATAAAGCGAGTATCTTCAGATAAAGATGTATCTACAGTTACTTATTTCGGCCAAGAAGTAATGAATCCTACAACCAAGGCTTCTACTAATTATGTGGTTTGTCCATGGACAAAGAATCGTACAGGTCTTACTCTCGCAGAAGCCGAAGGCCCTGCATCTCTATATAATGTAAAGAAGACAACTTCTACCAGTACAGCTGTAGGAGAAGCATCTTACATCCTCGATTATCTGATGGAGAATACGACCACCGATAATGCCGAGACTTATTCTACAGGTCTTATCTTTAAAGGCAAGTATTACGAGTCTTCCGAATGGGATGCAACCACAAAGAAGCCTAAGACTGGTTTTGCTGGAACAGAAAAGGAATATACCTATACACTCCGTCATAGCGACCCTTCTGGAAGTGGAACCACCGCTGACCCGATGCATTTTGGTGTTGTTCGCAACAACATCTATCAGGTAAAGGTAGATGGTGTAGAAGGAAAGTCTAAAGGTATCAAGTTGACCATACATGTAGTCCCTTGGGCACATTACGACCATGGGGAAGTAATATATTAAACACTAAGATTAATTTACAAAGTATAACTAAAATGAGAAAACATATAATGAAATATATGGCTTGCCTGGTGATGCTGCTTCTGACTTTTGCAGCATGTTCGCCTGATAGTGATGCTTCTGATCCGGGAAGTATCACCAACAAGACATATACTCTCCATTTTAATCTGTCTCCAGTATCAGGAAGTTCTGCTTCTTCCCGTGCAGAAACTAATACTGCAAGAACTCCCGATTCATGGGAGGGCGGTTCTAAAGAAGAGAACATGAAGAGTTGGACAGTTGTCTTTGTAAAGTCTGATGGAACGGTAGCGAAAGTTGTCAAGCAGCCATCCGTAGAAGAAGGCAAAGAGGAAGATGATGTAATAGTTACCGGTTTGGAAGCAGAAACCAAATATACGGTCTATTCTTTTGCCAATATATCAGATGCTGATCTCGGTACGATTACGGAGGGTTCTCCTTCTCCTAACTTCGATTCCAAATCATTTGCTGTCAATGGTAATGATATGGATATTAAAGCGAATGGTATCCCTATGAGTAATAAACAGGTGGTAACTATCGGCTCTGACGGCCAACCGGATGTCAAGGATTTATATGTAGTAAGAATGCTATCCAAGATTACGCTCAAGTTCCGCAACATGACAGGTGAAGATATTACCGTAAAGAATGTAAGTATCAGCGATATTACAAGCAATCCTACTACAGGAGCAAATATCAAGCTGCTTCCTGCAAACAATGTTGTTTCATCTACGAATGTTGCCCAAACACCAAATTTGGTAGAAAATGCTAAAAGAGATGATTTTACACATGCGATTACACCTGGTTTGACAATAGCCAAGAATACAACCGATTATGATACAGATAACAGCCGTTCGGTTTCTTTCTATGTCAACGAGAGTCAAGCCGGCAATGCTTATCCTTACTTTGTAGTAACGCTCGTAACGAATGTTGGTTCACAACGATATTTCATGTATACCGACTGGAATCAGATAGCCCGCAACGACCATCATGTCTTAAAGTTGGCGCTGAGCGATTACAAGCTACGCCTCAAGGTAGAGGACTTTGGATCTATCGGTTCGGCTCCGTCATTGAAAGATGACGGAAAACAGCTCAATCTCATTTTCCATGATTTAGAGGAGTTCCATATCATTCCTTCTGTTACGAAGTATAGTGATGAATCATCTGTCTCTTTCACTAATCTTGAGTGGACGAGACTCTCGGAATCGGAGACTGGAGCAGAATCAAAAGCCTTCAGTACGATACCATCTATCGTTTCTAGCAAAGACAGAATTGAGGCGGAAACCAAAGGTGAGTTAGGCAAGAAGATAGGTCCAATCATCTATCAGCTTTCTGTGAAAGTTAATGATGGAGTTGATTCACCAACGCTGGTATATCGGGTAGCCATCTCTCAGGATTTAACCTGGTACTCAGCAAGGCGCCATAACGGTGCATTTTGGATATGTAAACAATAATACTTATATTAAAAAACATTGAAGCTTATGTTTAAGTCTAAGATTTTTAATAGTGTAATGAGATATATGTTGGTAGCAATGCTTGCATTGCTGCCAAATGCTATATGGGGATTAACAGAGACAACTGAAACCAACATTTCAAATGGTTCTTCCTTTACTTTGTCTGTTACTACACTTAGCAAATATGTAAAGGGTAGCGATTATTGGGCATTGTCTGTCATTGAACCAGATGGTACAATAGTGGATGACTTGTCAGCATGGACTGTAAGCCAAAATGGATTCAATGACCATTCAAAATCAGGACAATATTTAAAGGTAAATAAAACTGGTTATGATTTGACATATCAATTTTTAACCCTTACCGCTCCTTCTACTATAAG
Organism: Segatella copri; assembly: GCF_019127135.1. Lineage (GTDB taxonomy): Bacteria > Bacteroidota > Bacteroidia > Bacteroidales > Bacteroidaceae > Prevotella. The sequence goes on from NZ_JAHOEA010000064.1 coordinate 8,646, forward strand.
CAGTCTAGCACACTATAAGATTATTCTTTGGGTTTCTAAGAATGAGGCTTTTTATAATAATCCTAGTGAAGTCTTAGCAGAGAAGAAGGTAACGTTTGATATAATTTCTAAGGATGAACTTCCTACTTTTAAGACATACTTTGGTCCAAACAGTGCTGAGAAATTAGTAACTGTTGCAGATGCAAATTTGCAAGGAGGTTCCATTTCTATTACTGATTTAGGTGAAACACTTGCAGACTTTGCAATTTGGGATAAAAATGCGGATTCTAATGGCTTAATATTGAGCAAGTATCCATTCTATCTCCGTCTATCTGTTGTTGATAAAGATGGAAATCCCGTTACAGATCTTAGTGGTTTTACTTTAAAAAGAAATGGTAATATAATTTCTGATACTCAATTAGGTGATCATGAATGGAATCTCGCATGTTATAAAAATGCTAAAGGCGTATATTGTCTTCGTGATAAGAAAGAAGGTGCTTTTGTTTCTTTCTCAGATCTCAACTTTACCATATCTTGTCCTAGTGATAAGAACATCAATGATTATAACGTTGTGGTATATGTTGGTAATGAACAACCAAGTTTTTCTGGCAATCTGATTATGGAAGAGCCTACATTGGTAGGTAAGGTGAACTATACCATTTTGAGTCAAACCACATTTGATGCAATTAAGTTGACTCCTTCTGTAGAGCCTACAGGTGCTGCAGTCCGAAATGTTTCTTCCATTGTTTTAGGTACTAATTTAAATGTAGATCTTACTTCTAAAGATAATTTGAAGTTTATCAAGGAACAGTTAGGCTTATCTGAAACTCAGAATTTCGGCAAGTTATATGTTCGTTGGGCTATTAAAAAGAAGGATGGCTCAGCCATAACCGGTGTGTCTTCTAAAGGAGCCCTAAAGCAACAGGAAGGTATGTACTGGACCTGGTATTCTGATGATGCATCAAGTTCTTTTGCTAATGCATTGAATGCTCATTTTGTAGTTCCAGAAGGACTGGATATTAATGATGTTGACATTTCTTGCGTCATCTCTGATGAAACGCCAACCACTCAGTATGGTTTCGTCACAATTGAACCTACTTTGAAGGCAAAGGTTAATGTGCAACTTTTGGATAAGTACAGCATGCCTTTCAATCATTATGTAGGCCATGCTAATACTGCATTAGACGAAAAGGGTATGCAGCAGACTGCTGAATGGGAGTACTATGTCTATGTGAAAGATGCTAATGAGAAAGTAGAGTTAGTGCTGCCTTTCGATAAGTATGAAAATAGCGGTGACCCTCTTGAGCCACAGGGATATTTCAGATGGTATAATTTTACAAAAGATATAGCTAGTGATAATTTAACTCCTAACACAGAAACTGGCACAACTTTTCTGAATCATATAAAATCAGGAAGTAACGACTATGGACTGTTTGCTTACAAACTTACTGCACCTCCGACAAGCAGTAATATAGGTGTTACATATACTGCACCAGCAGGAGCTTCATCTGATGAATGGGCTGGTGAAGATATTGCCTGTGATGTGAGCCGTTACATTGATGGTTTGGATGCAACAAAAACTTATCTGGTACACGAGCCTACGCTCTCTATCAGATACATTTTCCATATCCGTTCTGCTAAGCAGTTAGCAGACGATATTATGAATACGGCTATTGGAAAAAATACTCAAAGAGAAGGTTATAGAACTTATGAGGATGGTAAGTATTTAACAGTTGGTATGAAGGATCAAAGTTCTATTGTGACTCTTCGACTGGATTTGTCAGATGCTACGAAATATTATTTTCATCCATTAGTTAATGGTGTATATAAGACAGGTACTACTACAGATGGTACTACCATCTATGGTTTCACGCATCGAGTATATTATGCTGATGAAAAGGATAAACTCGTAGAATCAGATTTCGATGTAACAAAATTATGTAAGGCAACTAAGATTGAATGGTGGGCATACGATAAGAACAAGACATATTGTCTAAAGTTAAATGATTTTGGGAACGAGAGTAGTCGTTTCTTTAATTTGACGATGGGTAAGCTTAACGACAAATGGATGCCTGCATCTATGACAGGATCTACTAAGAATTATACATTTACATATGGAGATCCAGTATACATCGTTGCATATGCAATGGATGATGACGGAAATCGTTGCCCTATAGCCAACTTTGATGTTCGATTCATGAATAATCATCCGATGACTAAAGATGAAATCGTTAAAGCAGGATTGAATAATAGACTTATTAGTTATCTTGATGAGCATTATAAAATGGCTACCAAGCCAATTACGTTTGATGATGATGATGTAGAACAGACTGTGGCTGCTCCTACAACTCCTGATAACAACCAGGACCGTTTACCATCTAAATGGAATCGCCGTGCTTATAGTTTCGTATATCGTGATTTGATCGACTACGATGCAACTAATTTTAATGGTTTCAAGACTATCGGTCATTCTCCACTTCATGGAGATTATTGCTTGTATAAGTCTGCCAATGTTCCTGGTATATCCGGTGCAGGATCTTCACAAACCAACGGATATCTTTGGTGGGATGGTGGAAAGTTATATGATAAGACTTATGAGATGACCAATGGTTCTCAGTATGGCCATTTTCTCTATGTGGATGCATCTGATGAAAGTAGAAAAATCGCAGCATCAGATTTCACTGCAGATCTTTGTACAGGACAGCAGCTTATCTTCATTGCGGGTATTGCAAACATGACTGACAAGACTAAGCCACAGATTATGTTTAAACTATATGGTGTTAAAAGAAATGTCAATGGTGATATTGTTGATAAACACCTGATACATAGTTTTTCATCTGGTGATTTTACTACTAATGTAGAAAGTTTGGAATCTGCAACTTGGTACCAGGTATATGGTAAGATTACTTTGCAAAAAGAGTCAAATGTAGAGCAGTATTCAGATTTCCGACTGGAGATAGATAATTACTGTAGCAATACTGATGGTGCCGACTATGCCGTAGATGATATCCGTATGTATCTTGCACCTGCTAAGGTTCAGGTGATTCAGGAGAAGCCTATTTGTGATGGTGCTGCAACGGGAAATATCAAGCTGAAGATTCGTGCTATCCACGAGACTTTGAATGCTATTACCGGACATAAAGGACAGACTAAAATATACTTCCGTTTTGTCGATGAGGAAGGTAAGCCTGTAGAAGGTATTGATGAGAGTAATCCTTACTATCGGACGGAACTGGTTAATACATCTGATGGAACAAAAATTGAATACAAGAGCAATAAATATGGAACTGTTGACGTATTCGATTCAGAGGGAACTTGCAACCAGTATACTATAGATGATACTCCTATGATCGAGAAGGATAGCGAAGGTGAAACTTATATCGTTATCAGTAATAGATATTATCCTCTTAAAGTAGGTAAGAAGTATTACGTATCTGTAGCTACAGAAACTCCTGATGCAACAGGCAACTCTAATTGGGGTTCACCTGCTGAAGTCTGCTCGTTGTACAGTAGCTGGTTTGAAATGGTTAGCCAGCATCCAATTATTACTGATACTTATGGTAACGTCATTACGGATTATAAGATTCCTTGCGATCAAGCAGACAACTATTCGGTAAATATCAAGGGACAATTGGTTACAACTGACCCTAATACAGGCGGTAAGATAACATTGGATAATGTGGAGTTCTTATGGTATATTGATGATCCTGCAGTAGCTTCCAACAAACTGAACGAAACAGCCAGCAACACAATCACTATCAGCAAGGAAAAGCTTCCTTTGGGTGAAATACATAAAATCTTTATGTTGCCAAAAGGAACTCCAAATGCAGATGGCTATATTCCATACGAAATCAATGGTAAGACCTATCTGTTGTGTACTAGTGCAATACCAGTACCATTGCGTGTAATGAAGGATGGTCCGCAGCTAAACTTCGGATTCAATAATGTGGATTATCCATTTAAAGATAACAGCTACGAAGCTTCATTGCGTATCGGATTGCCACAGATAAAGAAGTTATTGGAAAAAACTTCCCAGGGTTTTCTCCAGGTACCATTGCATAGCGCAAGTTACAAGACTGGTGTTACGGATAAGACTTTGACATTCATTGATGATAGTAAGACTGGTGCAGATAAGACTTCTGTAGATGTTTATGTTGCAACAACTAATGACCCTCTATGGGATGCTTCTTTATTGAAGAAACCTGTTGCAAAATTGAGTTCTAGCACTCTTTCTGAAATCGTGCCAGATGTGCAGTCTACCCTCGACCTCAAGTTCTCTGACGCTGCCGTAGAGAATTTCCATGAGGGATACTACTACGAGCTTAGATTCGCCTTCGAGCAGAAAGCAGTAGCAACAGGTGGAACAAGCTGCCCAGGCGAGTCTTATCTCAAGGTAAAGATTGTACCGGAGTTCATTACCTGGTATCCTACTGCGGATGGTGGTATGAATGCCAACTGGAATAATGATGATAACTGGCATCGCTCATCATCTACTGAATTGTATGATGATAAGTATGAGGATTATCAGGCTTATGGTAATGCATCTGGTATTACAGCAAAGGTGAATATTCCTACGCTGAACAGCTATGTGCCAATGAAGTTTACCAAGGTTACTATTGATAACTTGAAGGGTTTGCCATTCCCTGACCTCGGTAATATCGTTTATCGTAGTACCAATAAGATTGCTACCCAGCTGACCAATGGTAAGGGTAATGAGGCTACGAAGTATATCCAGTACGATATCATGGCGTTCTGGGATGAAGCGGCTACTGATAAGGGATTGGAATCGGGTAATCTGAAGTGCGAGAAGTTCTATGGCAATACCTGCCATCAGATTTACTTCAAGCCTCAGGGCGAGCTTCGCGACCAGTGCTATCTGATATATGACAAGGCTTGGGTAGAGAAGGAACTAGTGCCTAACAAGTGGTACACCATGGCTTCACCTCTGCAGTATATCTACGCCGGTGATATGTATGTGCCAGCAAAGGATGGCCGACAGGAAACCAAGGCGTTTGAGGATATCACGTTTGATACGAATGTATATAGCCGAAGCAAGTATCCGGTTTATCAGAGAGCTTGGATGAAGAGTGATGTGAAGGAAATCACACCTAAGAGTGATTATCCTGCATCTCATTACCCAAGTGTAGCTGCTCCAGAAAATGTTGATATGAATCTCGGCTACTGGAGCCATGTATATAATAAGGTGGATGAGAGCTATGCCGATGCCGCAGATGGAACCTTCGGTGGTTTCTCTATCAAGGCGGGTAATGCGCTCTTGCCAAAGGATCAGACAAAGAAGGCGCTCCTCCGTTTGCCAAAGGCTGATACCAGCTATCAGTACTTTGATTATAATGGAACAGGGAACTCTTCAAGCGAAACTTCGGTTACGAAGGATCCTAAAGGTCGTGGCAGACTTCTCGTTGCTTTCAATAACGATGAGAAGCATCTCGCAGAGAAGACTCAGAGTTTAGGAACTGATAACAATAGCGGTTTCTATCTCGTGGCCAATCCATATACCTGTTCTATCTCGATGGCTAAGTTCTTCGAGGCTAATACTGGTTTGCAAAAGGCTATATGGATGGTAGAGAATGGCGAGGTGAAGGCGATTTCCAATGCAGAATTGGATAAGCAGAACTACGCTATCCAGCCTACCCAGTCGTTCTTTGTCAAGAAGAAAGAAGGCGAAATGGTAGAAAATGTAAGATTCACGTCTACGATGTGTATAGACCGCACTATTACTCCTGGCCTTCGGATGGCATCAGACTATGTCAAGAGCATTGAAGCAACGACAGAGAATTCCAACGGCCAGATTTCAAAGGCACGCATCGCTTTGCGTCCGGAGGCTTCTGCCGACTATGATGACCAGGAGGATGTGGATCTCTTGTATGATCAGAACCTCAAGGATGTTCCGCAGGTTTATACCGTTGCCGGCAATGAGGCGGTGGCTGTGAATGCAGTTCCTGAGTTGTCCTGGATTCCGCTCGGTATCGTGAGCCAGCAGGCTGAAGAGGTTTCACTTACCCTGAAGGGTGTGAACAAACTCGATGCTCCGGTTTATCTCTACGATGCTGCATCGGCAAGCTTTACCGAACTTCATGATGGCGAGGCTGTGAAGGTGAAGGCGGGTGACCACGGAAGATACTTCCTCACCCAGACCCGTACCTCAACCGGCATCGACCGCATGGAGGCTGAAGAGCAGAGCGCACCGGTAAAGGTTTACTCACCTGCTGCCGGCATGATTGTTGTTTCTGCCTTGGGTGGTGAGAAGCTCGACAGGGTTCAGGTATTTACATTGGATGGCAAGATGGTTCACAGTTATCAGTTGCCTGACAAGCAGAGAATGATTCTCCGTGTTCCATCCGGCATTTACATTGTGAAGGCATCTACCCAGTCCTGTGCTCAGGCTAAGGGTCAGAAGATTGCCGTAAGATAGTATATTCTAGTTTTTTAAATATCATAGGGAATTATAAAGAACCTAAGGGGGGAGCCAAAGCGTTGGCTTCCCCCTTTTTTTAGCTTTATACTTTACTGAAGTTTCGCATGTGGTTCAAGTACGGGCTGAAGGCCCAAAAGCTCCTAGCCCAGGGCATCGCCCTGGGTATAATGGCAATCAGCAAGTCGCCCTGTAAGGGCAAAAGCTTTCAAATACCTGGCAATATACAAAGCTTTTGCCCTTACAGGGCGACAGGTTTGCGTCCATAAATACCCAGGGCGATGCCCTGGGCTAGGAGCTTCTGCCCTTTCAGGGCGTGTGGGGCTTACTTGCGAAACTTGAATACTTTACTTGCGAAACTTTACAAGGGAGTTTCGCAAGTCTCACTTATTTACAATAATGATAATGCATAGAGAGGTAGAATGGTAACATGCCTTACTGCATCGTGATCCTCCTTGTCTATATAATCAAACGCTCCAAAATTCTCTAGAGAGCACCGGAAGGCATTGGTGAGTTTCTTCTCTCTCATGAATAGCCAGAGACTCTTCATGCCGCCTTGTGTTCCAGATTTGATTTCAATAGGAGTAATCTTCATTTTATGAATCTCCAGATAGTCTATCTCTGCCACACTTTTCCCCTTCTGTTCCCAGAAGAACATCTTCTGACGTTGGATACACGGTTTGTTTCGCAAAATCTCAAGTCCTGCAACCATCTCCGTAAGTCCACCTTTGTTGACAAGTTCCTGAGGAGTACCAGCCAAAATGAGTTCTATAAGTTGCTGCGCCAGGTTGCCTTCCAACTGAAGCACGGCCAGCAGTAATCCGGAATCCAGAAACAGTACCTTCATGCTCTTCTCATCTGCCTCTGCATCCAGAGGAATACCATTGCCCGAGGTAGAGACTACAGGAGTTACGATACCTGCCAGGGTCAATAAACGGAGTGCCTCCCTAATCTGCGAACTTTGATAGTCGGCTGATATTTGCTTGAATGTCAACTTTTCACCTGCCTGATGGCAGACACCACGCATCGTAGTGCGCAACAGATCAGAATTGACTCTCTTCTTATATTTACTGAAATCATCTTCGTACGTCAGCACAATATCTTCCAGAATGTTCCTGCATCGGTTGAAGTCATGAGTACGTGTCCAGGCAAGCACAGATTCCGGCATACCTCCAACAAGCAGGTAAATACGGAAGTATTCCACGAGTTTATCATGGAAAGCCTGTTCTAGGGGACGATTTCCACAAGCTTCATTTCGCATTTTTACTAGCCCCTCTTCATTATTGGCATACAAGAATTCATCGAATGTCATCGGGTACATAAAGAGAGAATGAATTCTTCCTACTCCAAAAGTGGGAAGTTCCTGAAGTGTGAATTCAAGAAGTGAGCCTGCGGCGATGACATGCAGCTCAGGATAATCTTCCTTGAAAAACCGAAGAGCCATAATGGCCTCTGGGCATTCCTGTATTTCGTCAAGGAAGAGGAGCGTCTTGCCTGCTTCTACAGGGACATTGATGTAACTGCTGATCTTTTCAGCTATTGAACGCACATCAAGATCACCATGGAAAAAGGTTTTAATAGCTTTGCTGCGCTCAAAGTTCACTTCTGCAAAATACTTAAACTGCTTTCCAAAATGTTTAACTGCAGATGATTTTCCTACCTGTCGGGCACCACGAAGCAACAGCGGTTTTCGCATGGAATCTTCTTTCCATGCTATAAGCTGAGTATCTATATTTCTTTTTATATATTCTGTCATATCTATAATTATTTGAATATCAGCAGCAAAGATAATTAAAATATTCAAATCCGAGAAATAATTCGCGCTAAAATATTCAAATCCGAGAAATAATTTGCGCTAAAATATCCAAATCCGAGAAATAACAGGCAAGTTTCGCAAGTGGTTCTGTCACTCATTCTGTCTTATACGTGAAAAAGTTGTCACCTTTAGGATGGTTAAACTAAATATGTTAC
>NZ_JAHOEA010000065.1 GCF_019127135.1 Segatella copri
CTAGCGTTCATCCTGAGCCAGGATCAAACTCTCCATTGTAAAATATCATTTTTACCTAGCCTTGCGGCTTGGTTTGTTTGTTGTCTGTACTTAGGACGAATATCCTTTTCGTTTATTGAAGCTTAGTAAACCTGACTTGTCAATTGCTTGACGGTTCGTTTCTTTTACCCAGTCAACTTTCTTATTTCTAAGAAGTTAACCGCTTCTTGTACTACTTGTCTGTTTATGTAAAATCTTTCAAAGAACTCTTTCTTTATTGCTTCAGAGTAATGCTTGATTTCTCAAAAGCGAGTGCAAAAGTACTAACTATTTTTCATTCCACCAAATCTTTTCGCAAAAAAGTTTCATTCTAGTCAAATATTTAACAGTTATAAACATTTATTTTTTTTACACCTTATTATATATATAAATAGACTGAACTTTTGGCTATTCCAATATTTCTTCGTAATTTTGCCATATCATTCAGTAAGGTTTAACAAAAAACGAAAATTCATCATGAAAATTATTGTATCAGAAGAAATCGAATCGGTATGTCCCACCTTTGTGGGAGCATGCGTAGAAGCCAATGTGGTAAACACCCCTTATTGTCGGGAACTCTGGGAGGAGATTCATGCACTTGGCGAGAAGTACAAGGAGACGCTGACCACGGAATCCCTGAAAGAGATGAGTGGAATTGCTGCCACCCGAAAGGTGTACCGTGCCTGCGGCAAGGATCCTTCACGCTACCGTCCTGCATCAGAAGCCCTTATCCGCAGAATACTCCAGGGCAAGGAACTCTACCAGAGAGATACGCTGGTGGATCTGGTGAACCTGGCAAGCATCGCCTACGGCTACAGCATCGGCGGTTTTGATGCCGATAAGTTTGAGGGAGACACCCTGACTCTGGGTGTGGGCAAGGCTGGCGAACCATACGAGGGTATCGGCAGAGGCATGATTAATATAGAAGGTCTGCCTGTTTACAGAGACAAGACAGGTGGTGTAGGAACTCCAACCAGCGACAACGAGCGAACCAAGATGAGTATTGACACCACCCATCTGGTGGTTCTCATCAACGGATACGATGGAGATGAGCAGCATGTTCGCGAGAATGCCGAATACATTATCCAGCTTCTGAAGAAATATTGCCAGAGTGATGGAGGCAGCTACTTCATCTACAAATAAAGAGGATGTGTCATAAGTTTATGATTCACCCTCTTCGTGTCGTTGGTAAATATAGGTTATGTTGCTGGAAGAGATAGGTCATGTTGCTGGAAGAGACAGGATAAGTTGTTGGAAGAGATAGGTCATGTTGCTGGAAGAGATAGAATATGTTGTTGAGACAGTCAGTATCTTCGGTCGCACAACAGCTGTTGTGCGCTTGCATAACAGCTGATATGCGCATGCACAACACCTGTTGTGCATGCGGTAGTCAGCTGTTATGCACCAACTATTATCCTGATTTATGACACACCCTCATTAACCAAGAAATCTCTCTTATAAATTCAAAAAGGGGACTGGCCACCGCCAGTCCCCAAGACGAGAGAGATATAAGTGTTGACTTGGTCAACAACGAGGCAAATCACTTTGCCTTATATCTTTAATATTATTCCTAGACAATATCATTAGAAACATCATCTAGGAATAATTCATGTATAGCAAAAGTATATTACTTGTTATCAGAACTCATATATCCATGTGAGCTATCAGTTCCTCATCAGAAGAATAGCCGAGAGTTTTTTGGCATTCCTGTTGAAAGAACGAGCCCTCCCATGAGCATGGTCAATCTTTTTACCGTAATTTTCTCTCTTAAAAATTAAACAACTTACAAATATTGGGTGCAAAGATACATACTTTTTGTTAATTAAACAAATTTTTAGCAAACAATTTGATATAAAATACCAACCTTACGGAACTTTATGTATATTTTTCGCATATTTTATTACTTTTCGTAAGCTTTTTGGTATTTGTTCTCCCAAAACGTAAATAACAAGAAGAAACTGGGCACAAAAGGGAAGTTTTAAAAACAGAAAGGCAAACATGCCATTCACTACAACAAATGACATGTTTGCCCTTATTATTTTATTAAAATGAAACCCGCCTATCAAAAAGGCTTCGTCAAGATTACACTTAATTAAATATAGGGAGTTATAAAAACAGAGTCAATAAACCTGGGAATTTAAATCACGCCAAAATGAAGAAGAGCATTCTTAACACCATCTTCATCCACATGAGTCGTAATGTAATCGGCTACCTGCTTGAGATTATCTCCCGCATTGCCCATCGCAACACCGATGCCTGCCTCCCGGACGATGGAAATATCATTGCCGCCATCGCCGAAAGCCATGGTTTCATCTATGTTCAAACCCAGATAATCAGCCATTGCATGCAAGCCCTTGCCCTTATCAGCATCAGCTGCCGTAATATCCGTAAAGGCAGGATGCCATCTGCCAGACGTGCAGTTGCTAAGCGTAGGCATCAGGAGCGCCTCCTGCTCTACCGAACAGAAAGGGGTTACCTGCAGAATCTGCTCATCTCCCAGTTCATTCACATCGGTCAGGAAGATTTCGCAATCCACCCCCAGTCCCTTGGCAAAGATTTCATAAACCTCATCGGTATAATGATGAATAGCAAGATGATGCTCTCCTACGACGATTGCCGGATAATCATCACGGTCGGCTGCCTCGATAATCTTCTTTACATCTTCAGGAAGGATGGCGTGCTGGCTCACCACCTTATCGCCTACAAAACAGCGGGCTCCATTGGTGGTAATGTAACCGTCGATGAGATGTTCTATCTGACCGAGGTTAGTAATGAGGAGCTGCGGACGACCGGTAGAAATATACACCTCTACCCCATTCTTCTTAGCCTGCTCCAAGGCATCTACCGTGCTCTGCGGAATCTTGTGGGTTTTGAAACTCACCAAGGTGCCGTCAATATCAAAAAACAATGCTTTTATCTTCTTATCCATAACAGTATCTTTTATACCTTATTATATATATAATGCAAAATCGGTTCTGTAAATACAGAAAAACCGATGCAAAAATACGAAAAAACAGATAAATGACAAAAAATATAAAGATTTATTAGATTTTACTTGCATCGAAAAGAGAAAAAACGTATATTTGCCACATCTTTATGCCCGAGGAAACTCCGAGATAATGCATAGAGCAACTAGTAAATAAGAACTATTATGAGTAAGAAGCCCTATCGGTTACTGGCATCCCTGTTGCTGATGCTCGTAGCGACGCTTACTTCATGCGAGAAGTTTTCGATTGACGAAACAACCGGAAAATCACGTGAGGCAAACGCCAATGTAACTATCCATGTGCAGAAAATTGAAGGCACAAGTTTGTTGACAACCAAAGCTGGCGACAAGCAGATGGCGCTGGGCGATGTATGTTCCAGACTGACGGTTGCAATCTTTGATGGAGAAGACAAACTGGAATCAATCAACCAGCAGTCTACCGACAACGGCTTCGGAACAGCCCATGTGAGTCTGGACGAAGGAGAATATCGGCTGGTGGTAATTGCCCATAACGGAAAGGGAAACTGCTCTATCAGCGCACCCGAGAAGGTGAAGTTTACGAGCAACAAGCTTACCGACACCTTTTATTATTACGGCCGGTTGAGCGTAACGGCAGATGGAGCCACCACCGACATCAACCTGAAACGAGCAGTTGGTGCCTTCAAAGTACATATTACCGACGAAACCATTCCCGAAGAAATCAAGAGCATCAAGTTCTATTATACCGGTGGCAGCAGTACCCTGGATGCAACCACCGGATTCGGCTGCGTAAACAGTCGTCAGACCGAAAATTTCAGTATGAAAGACGGCGGCAGAGACTTTACCGTCTACACCTTCCCGCATGAAGAAGAGAAGAACATCAAGATGAGCATCAGCTTTCTGGATGCCGATGCCAAGGTGGTAAAGAGTTTTGAAAAAGCTGATTTGAAAATCCATCAGAACAAAATGGCCTACACCGAGATTTCCATCGCTAACGGATTCAGCGGAGGAGGCGACAGTGCGGGTGGCGGAATCGGCATCACCGTAGACCCTACCTGGGGCGAGACAGAACGGGTGAATTTCTAAGAAACAGACGATTAAAGGAATACGGAAAACTAGAAGGTATGTTCTATTTTTCCACAATGCAATATATTTTTTGATTCTTAAAGATTTGATAAACAAAATTTCTTTGTCGTTTAAGAATAATTCCATAATTTTGCATCCAATATTATATAATATTATAAACAAAGGATGAAAAAATATATAACTCTTATCATGCTGATGGGAGCATTGATTCCTGCCGGGGCTCAGGCACAAGCACTGAGCCTTGACAGTTGCCGTGCCATGGCGCTGCGCAACAACAAGCAGCTCAATGCCTCGAAGCTCAAGAAGGACGTGGCGTATAATCTGAAGAAATCGGCACGTACCAAATATCTTCCTAAAGTAGATGCTTTAGGCGGTTACGAATGGTTCAGCAGAGAAATTTCGCTGCTGAATGACGACCAGAAATCAACATTCAGCAATATCGGTTCTACTGTTACCGGAGGAATCTCGGGAGGAGCCAGCAATCTGATGAGCCAGCTTGTCAGTCAGGGAATGATTAGCCCGGAACTGGCACAACAGATAGGCGGACTGATGAATGAGAAACTGGGACCCCTGCAGCAGCAAGGCAATGCGCTGGGAGAGAAACTGGTAGATGCATTCCGCACCGACACCCGCAACATCTGGGCAGGAAGCGTAATGGTTCGCCAGCCTATCTATATGGGTGGAGCCATCATTGCAGCCAACAAGATTGCCGATATCGGAGAGCAGATTGCAGAGAATGATCTCGACCAGCAGACCCAGAGCACGCTCTACAGCATAGATCAGGCTTACTGGCTCGCCGTTTCGCTGAAGCAGAAGCAGAAACTCGCCATCAGCTACCGCGACCTCGTAAAGAAACTGAACGAGGATGTTCACAAGATGATTCAGCAGGGAGTTGCCACCAAGGCTGACGGACTGAAGGTAGACGTAAAGGTGAACGAGGCTGAGATGCAGATTACTCAGGCTGAAGACGGACTCGCACTATCGAAGATGCTGCTCTGCCAGCTCTGCGGCATTCCGATGAACCAGGAAATCACACTTGCCGATGAAGATAAGGAAACCCTGGCTTTATCAGGAACTCCTGTTGACACCGAGCAGCAGAGAGTAGCCGCACAGGATTCAGCGATGAACACCCGTCCGGAGCTCCGCATGCTACAGAATGCGCTCGACATCTCTAAAGAAGCTACCAATATGGTTCGCGCCATCAATCTGCCTCACGTCATGCTGACGGGCGGCTACATGATTTCGAACCCGAACGTATTCAATGGTTTCCAGAAGAAGTTTACCGGTGTCTGGAACGTAGGCGTGATGGTTCATGTTCCGGTATGGAACTGGTTTGACGGAGCCTACAAGGTGAGAGCCGCCAAGGCTGCCAGCAATATCGCCCAGATGAACCTGGATGATACAAGAGAGAAGATTCATCTGCAGATTACCCAGAACCAGTTTAAGGTAAAGGAAGCCCAGAAGAAGCTCAACATGGCAATGAAGAATATCGCCAGTGCCGAAGAGAACCTGAGATGCGCCAACCTCGGTTTCAAGGAAGGCGTGATGGAGGTTACTGACGTGATGGCTGCGCAGACTGCCTGGCAGAAAGCACAGAGCCAGAAGATTGATGCAGAAATCGACGTGAAGCTGACTCAGGTAGGACTGAACAAGGCGCTGGGTATCCTGCAGTAACAGCTACCGGGGCGTAAATCCGAAGGAATCGGATTTAACGGGGGCTCAACGGGGGGACTTTTTCCTCGGTTTCTTCTTTAATATATTTATAAAAACAAATTAAAAATCAGATTAAGCAAATGTCTAAGAAATCACAGCATAACAACATATTGCTCGCTGTAATCGGTTTTACAGCAGTAGTCATTCTCGTAGGCGTCATCGGTTTCTTCACCCTGGAACAGAAGGATGACACCATCCAGGGCGAGGTAGAAGTATCAGAATACAGAGTATCCTGCAAACTGCCAGGACGCGTGGTAGAACTCCGCGTACAGGAAGGCGATTACGTTCATGTAGGCGATACGCTCGCCATCCTCGAAGTGCCGGAAATGAAATCGCAGGAACAGATGCTCCAGGCTACCAACGCTGCAGCCGAGGCGATGAAGGACCTGACGGATGCAGGTGCACGAAAGGAACAGATTCAGGGTACTTTCCAATTGGTTCAGCAGGCTGAAGCTGCCGCAACCATCGCCAAGAAAACTTACGACCGCATGCAGAACCTCTTCAACGAGGGCGTAATCAGCGGTCAGAAGCGCGATGAGGCTTACGCTGCCTATAAGGCAACAGAGGCTCAGGTGGCTGCTGCCAGAAGTCAGTACGACATGGCGAAGAACGGAGCCCGCGAGCAGGAGAAGCGTATGGCTGCCAACAACACCCAGGCTTCGAAGAGCGCTGTGGATGTAGTGAAGAATCTTCTGAAAGAAACCGTTCAGGTGGCTCAGTGCGAAGGCGAGGTAAGCAATGTCTATCCTAAGGTAGGCGAGCTGGTAGGCCTCGGTTCTCCTATCATGAGCATCTCCATCATGAGCGATATGTGGGGAACTTTCAATGTTCGCGAAGATCATCTCAAGGGTCTGAACAAGGGCGATGTGTTCACCGCTTACGTTCCAGCCTTCAACAAGGACATCAAGATGAAGGTTTACTACCTGAAAGACCAGGGCTCTTACGCTACCTGGAAGGCAACCAAGGATAATGGCGACTACGACCGCAAGACATTCGAGGTGAAGGCCCGTCCTATCACAAAGATTGAGGGATTGCGCCCGGGAATGTCACTCATCATTAAATAACATTGAACTTTGAGATTTGAACTTTGAACTTTATGATTAGTTTTCTTCTTTGAGTTTACAATAAAATTTTGAGAAATTAAGCATATCATAAAGTTCAAAGCTCAAAGTTCAATGTTCAAAGTAAACAAGTTCTATGTTTAAGAAATTATATCATATAGCCCTCAGAGAATGCGGCATCATGTGGAAGAATCCCATTTATCTCTTCTGCATGGTCATCTTCCCCATTGTGGTGGTGATTTTCTTCACCACGCTGATGAAGGGAGGAGTGCCTACCGACATGCCTGTGGGCATAGTAGATCAGGACAACTCCGCCACATCGCGCCAGCTGGTGCATAAGCTTGATGCCTTCCAGACCACCAAGGTAGTGGCTCATTACGAGAACATGGCAGAGGCAAGACACGCTATCCAGAAGAACGAAATCTACGCCTTCCTGCTGATTCCTGACGGAACGGAGGCAGGACTGATGGCACAGAAGCAGCCTAAGATTTCGTTCTATTACAGCAGCGTATCGCTGGCAGCCGGCTCCCTGCTCTTCCGCGATCTGAAAACCATCTCTACCCTGGGAGGTGCGGCGGCAGGAATGGCGAAACTTTCGGCACTGGGAAAGACAAATGATGAAATCATGACCTTCCTGCAGCCTATCGCCGTAGATCTGCACATGATAGGCAACCCATACGCCAACTACAACTATTATCTTTCGAGCGTAATGGTGCCGGGACTCATCATGCTGTTCATCTTCCTGATTACACCTTATTCTATAGGTACGGAACTGAAGTTCAACCGGGCAAGAGACTGGATGCGGATGGCAGGCAACAATCCTTATCTCGCCATTGCGGGTAAGATGCTGCCACAGACGCTCATCTTCCTGAGTATCTTCCTGCTGTTCGAATTCTACATCTATTATGTATTACAGTTTCCACATCCGGGCGGCGCGCTTCCTATCATCCTGTTAGGCATTCTGAGCGTACTCTCCTGCCAGTGTTTCGGCATCTTTGCCTTCGGACTGATGCCTTCATTGCGTATGTCGATGAGTATCTGTTCGTTGTGGGGCGTGGTGAGTTTCTCCATCTGCGGAGCCACCTATCCGCTCTTCTCGATGGATTCACCGATCCAGTCTATCGGTCAGCTCTTCCCGATGCGCCACTATTATATGATTTACCAGATGAACATCTTCAATGGTTTCCCGATGGGCGATGCTGTGTTCCACTGGGGCGCAATGATGCTGTTCTGTGCCCTGCCGATGCTCACTATCTGGAACATCAAGAAGGCAATGTTAGTATATAAATACCTACCATAATGAAGAAAAGTAGTTTATTATATAAGATTATCAATGGCATCTGGGATATGTGCTATATCTGGAAGACGGAAATGCGCAATGTTTTCCGCGATGAGGGTGTGCTCATCTTCTGCATTCTGGTGCCGCTGGGTTATCCGCTGCTCTACTCTTGGATTTACAACAACGAGGTGGTGAGAGAAGTGGATACGGCGATTGTGGACCTGAGCCACAGTCACAGTTCTCGCGAGTTTATCCGCGATTATGATGCTTCGCCAGATGCCAAGGCTACCTATTACTGCAACAGTCTGGACGAGGCGAAGGAACTGGTGCGCAGACAGGCAGTTCACGGAATCCTTTACTTCCCTGCCGACTTCGATACGAAGCTGAACCGGGGCGAACAGGCGCATGTGGGAGTTTACTGCGATATGAGTCTGATGCTGACCTACAAGGCGATTTATCAGACCTCGCAGGCCGTAGCCGGCCACATCAACTCGGGCATTCAGATAACGCAAGCAGGAGGATTTACGGATAGAGACGACGAGATTACCACCGAGCCGCTCGCCTTTGATGAGGTTCCGATATTCAACACGACAGGAGGTTACGGAAATGCCATTCTGCCGGCTGTTCTGGTTCTTATCTTGCAGCAGACGATGCTGCTGGGCATAGGAATGGCAGCGGGAACTTCGAGAGAACTCAACAGAAACCGCGAACTCATACCGGTAAGCGAACATTATGGCGGTATTTTCCGCATTGTTTTCGGCAAGGCATTGGTTTATTTCATGGTTTATGCCGTGATGGGAATGTATCTTACGCTGGTGGTTCCTAAGCAGTTCAGTTTTGTAAGTATGGTAACGTGGACCACTATTCTCGGTTTCCTCCTTCCTTACATTCTTTCGTGTGTTTTCTTCGGTCTGATGCTGTCGTGTCTGGTAAGATATCGTGAAAATGTGATGCTTCTGGTGGTATTTACCTCCGTTCCATTGCTTTTTATGACGGGAGTTTCATGGCCACAGAGCAATATTCCAGCCTTCTGGCAAGGATTTTCGTGGGTTTTCCCATCCACTTTCGGCATCCGTGGGTTCCTCAGAATCAGCAGTATGGGCGCTTCGCTTTCAGATATTCTGCCGGAATTCAGAGCACTCTGGATACAAACCGGCGTCTATTTCCTCGCTACCTGCCTGGTTTTCAGGCAACAACTTCGCTCAGCAAGACTCAAGGCCAACCTTACAGCTGAAGTAGCTGAAGAAGAGGATGAGGCAGAAGAAATTGTTGAGAATGGATAATGTACAATGAATAATTTCGGGAGTGACCATGCAAAAAACGACTGTTAACTGTTAACCTGTTAACCCCCTGATAAAAAAAGCTAGGACTGCTTGAAGGCAATCCTAGCTTTTTTGTATTTAAACCTAACCGGATAGATTACTTGTGAGTACTTACAATCTTGGTTGGAGCCTTCTCGGCATTTCTGCGGTTCACTACTGTCACGATGCTCTGGGCAAGGCTCAGGAAAGCCTGACCGGTGATGGAATCAACCTTGGTAGCAGCAGGCGCCCCATCATCACCACCCTCGCAGATACTCTGAACGATAGGAATCTGGGCGAGCAGAGGCACATTCATCTCCTTAGCGAGATTCTTGCAACCCTCCTTACCAAAGATATAATACTTGCTCTCAGGCAACTCGGCAGGCGTAAAATAAGCCATGTTCTCGATAAGACCGAGGATAGGCACATTCACCTTATCATTCTGATACATGTCAATACCCTTTCTCGCATCGGCAAGCGCCACCTGCTGAGGCGTACTTACGATAACCGCACCCGTAATGGCCAGCGTCTGGAGCAGAGTAAGATGAATATCGCTTGTGCCAGGAGGCGTATCAAGGATAAAGTAATCCAACTCACCCCAGTCAGCATCAGCAATCAGCTGCTTCAGGGCAGAACAAGCCATTCCGCCGCGCCACAGAGTAGCCGTAGTAGGACTTACGAAGAAACCGATACTCAGAAGCTTCACGCCGTATTTCTCGACAGGTTCGATGAGGTCTCTGCCGTCCTTGTGAACAGAATAAGGACGCTCCTCCTCAACACCGAACATCTTAGGCATGGAAGGACCGAAGATATCCGTATCGAGCAAGCCTACCTTATAGCCCAACTTAGCCAGGGCGATGGCGAGATTGGCAGAAACGGTGCTCTTGCCTACTCCACCCTTACCAGAGCTCACAGCGATGACGTTCTTCACCTGTGGCAGCATCTTTCCCACCTCAGGACGAGGAGCCGACTTGAACTCAGTAACGATTTCCACCTCCACATCTTTCGAAATATGATAATGGATGGCAGCCTCAGCCGCCTTCACCGTACTCTTGAGGAAAGGGTCCGTATCACGAGGGAAGAGCAGAACCACCTTCACCTTCATACCATTGATGCTAGGCGTATCTGCCAGCATCTCGCTCTCTATGAGGTTCTTCTTGGTGCCTGGATAAATCACCGTAGCAAGAGCCTCTTCAATCAATTTTGGATATAATGTCATCATTTCTTTTTATTTATTTGGTGCAAAAGTAACAATAAATAATGTAATAAGCAAATAAAAACTAAATAATTTCAGATATTAAACACTTTTATGTATCTTTGCAAATTGCAGAAATGTGTAGTTTCAGCAAAAAGCGAATCTACAACTGAACAGACAAAAACGGAAGAAAAATGAAATATAAAAAGATTATATTAGGCGTTGCCTTGGCTCTGGCCTGCTTCTCAAGCCTGAATGCCAACGCGCTGACCGAAAGCAAAGTGAAGAAGACGGAAACTCAGACCGTAGCACCCAACGTTTACTGGACCGACGGCTACGGAAGAGTATCTTATACCACCAACTCTATCATCTCACCAGTCGTGAAGATTGCCCTCAAAGAATTTGCGGGCGATATGAAGGCCGTGACCGGATTCGAAGCGAAAGAGAAAAATGGTGCCCCGATACAGATTTATCAGCTCGACCAGCTCTCCAACAAGGAGTTTTCGGCAGTAGAAAAACTCGGTGCGCCCCTGCATCTTATTATCACCGGAAAGGATGCTTTTTACATCGGGACGCGGAAAAAGAAGGTCATCGTAATCGGCAGCAATGCCCGCGGAACGGCTTACGCCATCATGAAACTCTCTGAACTGGCTGGCGTTTCTCCTCTGATGGCATGGAACGATCTGAAGCCTGCTCAGCGCAAGAGTATCTACACCCCCGTTGACCAGCAGTGGATAGAGGTTCCGAGAATAGAATTCAGAGGACTTGCCCTGAACAACAGCCAGTGGATGAAGCCGCAGAACTACAGCCGCATCGCCCGATTGATGCTGCGCCTGAGAGCCAATACGCTGTGGCAGGTAGACGGCAAACACGAGGCTGCTTACAACAAGGCTGTGGTAGACAGTTTCGACATCTGTGTGGCGGAAAACTACAAGGTAACGGAGTTTGTGGGCAAGAAGCACAAGAAGAAACACCGCAAAACCATCGAGAATGTGAAGCTGGTCTGCTCGGATGCACAGATGGAGATGAGCAATCTCTCGCCGGGCCTGCTTCTCGAAATGCTCAACAGCAAGGATTATCTGGAGAGCAAGAATGCCCAGCGCGGCAAATCGCACCGCTCTGAGGCGCATAACGACGAAGACTGCGCCTGGATAGCCAATATTACCAATCCGAAGCTGTCAACCTTCCAGCTAGCCATGATGATGAATCTGGCGTGGAATAAAAACGCCCTGAAAGCGGGTTGCAAGACGTATATCCAGAACACTCTCAACGCATACTTTGGCACCATTACAGGCAGGAAAATCATGCCTCTGATGGAAGAATATTACCGTCTTACCAGCATCCGACATTCCGCTTATATGGCGATGCCTTACGGCGATACAGAGTTCCATTCAGGCGAATTCGGCAACGAACTGGAGCGTTTCCTCTACCGCTACGATCTGTTGAAGGCGAAGACAGAATCCATTGAGCGCATGCTGCCTCAGAACCAGAAAGACGGTTTCTTCGAGGTAGTGAAATATCCGATTTTCCTGGCAGCCTTCGTAGCCGAAAAGGAGCTGGAGGCACAGGAAGCAAGACACATCGCCCGTCCGGGACTGTTTAATAAAGACGATGAGGCAAAGGCTGCAGCAGCTGTGAGCATCGATGCTTACAACAAACTGAAGCAGCTCAATGCCTACTACAGCCGCATCAGAAACGGCAAATGGAAGGATTTCATCCTTACCAACGGCGCAGAGATGCAGGCTCCACAGATTCCGGGCACACTGCCTGCTGCCGACATCAAGAGACTGAAAGCTGATGCCTTCGACCGCAGCAACGATCTCAAGCCGCTCTCTGTAGTTACCGACGACATCATTGCCAAGAATGCCTGGGAATGGAGCAAGGCTACCGAATCGCCACTTGCCCAGGCTGAGGTAAGAGGAGCCGAGAAGATTACCGTCCGTCCGCTTTTAGGCCACAGCGGCAAGGCTGTGAAATTGCCGAAGGGAGCCAGTCTGAGCTATGATTTCTATAGCGAAAAGAGCGGTGATGCGCGTTTCACCATCGCCGTGGTTCCTTGCTTCCTTAACGCTGTAAGGGATATGAGGGTGAGTGTGAGCATAGACCGTGGCGAACCGGTAATCTGCCAGTTGAAGGAGGTTTACAACACTAAGGACTGGAAGTTTGACCTGTGGCGCGGCCAGACGCTGAAGAGTTTCTATGTTACGCTGCCTGGCGGCAGTCACAACGTTACCATCAAGGCTTTAGATGACAATGTGATGATTGACCAGTGGGTTCTGGATTACGATGTAGACAGAGAATATTACGTATTCCCAGTTGCAAAATAAGAGGCTTTTCTGCTGTTTTCAGGCTTAAATGAAGACCGGGCAGAGGCATAAATTATGACCGGACAGAGGCTTAAATGAGGGCTGTCATGAGGTTTTTACGTAGCTTTTCATGAGGCTTTTATGATGCAGAAATGTGTTAAGAATCCTAACTCGCTCTAATTTGGACTTTGATTGAAAATCAAGAAGTTGGGCGTTTGCCTATATTATATAGGTAACAATATGGAAACGAGCGGACTTCTGCTCGTTTCTGTATTTTGCAATATGCAAAGAACGCCTCAATTCGAGGGCAAAGATACGATATTTTTCTTAATATCCCATAATTTACAAGAAGAGAAATATAGAAATTAGGACTTTTTTACATGAAATCTCAAATTTGTAAACATAACCCCATCATAAAAAATGAATAGCAAGTATTCCTGCTGAGTTTATCAAATCAGGGCCATTGTTGTTGATGACGACTCTACCATCAGCTCATATATACCTTTCCGACACAAGCATATAGTGTTTTCATTTGTAACCCGAGTGTGTACAGTTCCAAACCATGATTTACATTCTAACATAAGAAACTGAAGCCGTGACGATTTGTGTATTTTTACCAAACTAACTCCAGCACATACAACAGATGTAAAAGATTTCTGCAAAATCGACCGAAATCATAAGAAAAAAACACCAAACCAGCATTTTTTTTAAGATTATATCCGTTTATTAAGATTATTTTTGTATATTTGCAGCATTAGTTTGGTGGTAAAGCCTATTGGCCTGCCACGTGACAATAGGATTTTACGGAGCAAGCCTATATCACAATTCTTCTCCGTAGTAACAGTCCGTTCTCTCTCACTGGTCTCTCCCTGCGCGGCAGAGGCATACGTTTTTATATTTTTCAAACACTCCAAATTGACAGCGCATGATAGATCAAAGTCGCCAACTTAAAATCTCTGGAGCTGAAAAAATCACCGATAAGGTAATAGAAGAAAAGGACTCTAAAAATAATAATACAAAAGATAATAAATAATGGATACGATACCTCTATGGTGCATAATATTTATTAATTGCATAACGCTCTTGAGTAGTGTATGGATACTTATATATTTATACAGAAATAGGAGTAAAAAAAGTTTTTCCACATATATATATGGAATAGCTTCATTGATAGGACTGTTCTTAGGTGTGATAAGTTTTTTTTATTACATCTGTCATGCATTTTGTGCAATATTATTTGGTATAGAAATATTTATTGATACATATATGGAACAGAAAAAGAGTCCTGTTAATAGGACTTATTTCAAAATAACAATTCCTCATCCTTCAGTTCTTAAGGGCTACTATGGCGGTATTGGTTTTATGTTCTATGGGATAATGGTGATATTATATTACATGATATAAGCAAAAATATGTCCAATAGTTGCAGGTTATCAAGGATAATTATGCAACCTTTGCAGTGCCGTACAATGGCGAGGACAACAACGACTATGTGGACGGCGAGGTGGTACAGCATATCGAGTATCTTCCTTTCGGTGAGGTTTTCGTTGAGGAGCGCAATAACATTTCAAATAATCCATTAAGAAGAGAGAGAAATGGCAAAAGATAGGATGCTTTATATGAAATTATGTTTTGTAGTAATAGTCTTTGGACTATCTTTTATTATTTGTAACAAGCATTATATTAAGTATAGTGCTTGTTACAAGCTTCCGATACCTAAAACTCCATTTTATCCAGATGCTTATAAATTTGCAAATACAAAAGAAGAGTTTTTGTCAAATATGAAATTAATTAACAATGCAATAAAAGTAGAAGCCATTATTGATATAAATAAACTTGATTTTAACAATCATACATATCTCTTTGTGTTTGGCGCACCAATAAAAAAAATGTACTATAGTTTTAAGACTACATTATTTGACGATAAATCTCCGAGTTACGCAAAGGCTATAAGACATAAGAAAAAATGTGTATTTATAAATTATAATATTCCAACAGGGTACACGTATTTGTATGAAATAAAAAAAGACGAGACCCTTACTGGTTTCAATGGAATATAAGAAATTCATTGAATTGACAAAGAAAAGAAATCCGTGGACTATTGAAAAACATTGATAGACATATTATTGTGCATTTTCTGATTAATACTGTAATTCAATACAATAAATTCAATATCCAGTCGTTCTTTAGTTATAACATAAAAGCAAAACAATATGAACTATATTTGTTGTTGGGGAATATTAGCGTCTATAACAGGAATTGCAATAATGTTTTCTGTTATTAAGCACAAAAAGTCGGTAAGTGCCATAAAAAATGGCACTTACTTGATTTTTTCAATTTTGATGATATGCTTAGGAATAACAACCATCTTATTTAAAAGATATGATAGTATTTGTGCAATATCCTTTGGTATTACATTCCTAAATATCACATACAAAGACAGGCGTAATAACCCACCGAGGTTTACAATAAGCTATATTGATTATCTTAAAGGATATGTTGTTGGTTTTGGGTCTATAATGTATGGTTTGTTTAGAATTTTTGAATAAATAATCAAGTAATATATCACGACTTATAAAAAACGTGAGTAGCAAAATTGCTATCAACGTTTTTTATAAGTCGCATATTTTTTACTTTTTCAACACATAATATTTTGCAGTCTCACCCGCTGGCTCATTACCAACAGAGTCTGTTAATACAATAAAGTTGGCATCCTTCACCTTGTATTCAATCTGTACAGGTCGGAATAGTTCATCATTTCTCGCGCTGTGCGAATCGGCAAGCCTCGATGAGTTTCTGCTTCAGCTTGCCACGGCCAGCCATCACAGTTTTATTTTGCTTCAACACGCTGCTAGGCCAGCCATCCTCGAAGCAGGTCACACTGAGATACTCCGAGGTCTGGGCATCTTGGTCAACTGCTTTTTCTATCTCCTTCTTAAACGCGTCGTCCAAGTCCTTGATGTCGCCATCATGATCCTTGCCGTCCTCGGTCTTCTTGCCCTTCAGTCCTTCCGTGATGGCACCCATCAGTCCGCCCATCACCTCCTTCACGGTCTCCTTTGGTATCACGCTGACCACCTCGCAGGAGATTGTGTAGTTGCCATTCTTCTCTAGGCTGGCATTGATATAAGTGTCGTTGGCGTAGCTATCCTTGGTGGCATCCTCGTGCTCGTGATGCTCGCCCACGGCATATTGGCTTCCGTGGCAGGCGAAGAGCAGTTTCAGCTCCTCCAGGTAGCCCTCCACCACCTCGTCGGTGTTAGCCTGGTTGCCTATCTTCATGAAATCAAGACCTATCGCCTTCTTCATTGCCTGCATGATGGGCATGGAGGCGATGTCCTTCATGCTCGCCTTGAAGAGAGCCTTTGCCTGCTTCTTGATTTGCGAGAGATTGGTAATCTTGGTGATGCTACCGTATTCATCGGTCTCAAAGTTGATGGTGGTGCCTATCACGCTCTTGGCGGTGCGCTCCGCTACCATGGCCATCATCTTGTCCCGGAAGTTGTCGCCCACCGAATCGGCCTTTACGTCCAGGAAGGTGTAGCTCATCTTATAGCCCTTGCTGGTGGAATCGTTTACCACGAGGCGCACCTGGGTGGATACGCCGAGCGTCTTCACCGTGTCCTTGTCGTCCACCTTCCACTCATTCTCATAAATCCAGTATTCGCAGGTATCACCCTTGCAGAAGTAGGCCACCACATTCACCACCGAGTCTGCGCCAGCTGTGTCCACTTCCAACGTGTCGGAGTTGTTCGATAGCCATTGACTATCAGTGATTTTCTTGGCAATCGATACCGTGTCCTCTACCTTAGGTGACATTTCTCCGCCCTTCACGATGCCGTGGTTGGCGAGCAGTCCGCAAGCTATTATGCAGCTCATCACTATCAACGAGAATTTCTTCATAAGTTTATTTTTTATGTTGTTTATTCTTCAAGTTTTTATTTTCTCGCTGCAAATTTACGATTTTTTTTGTAAAAATAACGCCTAAAAAAGCAAGAAATAGCAGAATGATGCTTTTATTTTGAGTTTCAAGTAGTTGTTGCAGTCGTTGGCTTTAAGTGGCATAGACGAGGAAAAGCGAAAAACGCAGATTGGA
>NZ_JAHOEA010000066.1 GCF_019127135.1 Segatella copri
TTACCTCAAGTCGCTTTATGGGGTAAGGGGATTTTGTGTCTGCGACATTTCTGTTATGCAAGAAATATGTACAATAAAATGAATTTTGTCAATTTGCAAGCAAAATCCCACTAAACCCTATAGGTTGCGGATTTGAGGATCACGAAATAAGGAAGGAATTGCAATATGATGAAGGGAGTTACAAATTTTACTGCACAACAACTGTGTTACGCTCGCACAACACGTGTTGTGCAAGCGCATAACAGCTGATATGCAAGCGCACAACAGCTGTTGTGCGACTGACGGAGGTGACTTTCCCGGCAACATATACTTACTGTTCCAACAACTTATCCTACTTCTTCCGACAACTTATAAAGGCTTCTTACGATGCTTATTCCTATTGATAAGCAGTTCTAACCCACATAAATAACACCGCTCATTCGTATCAATCAAACCGCTCATCCATATTAGTGCCATTTTTATTTGGTAGTTTAAGAATAAAAGATTACCTTTGTATCGCTAAACAGAAAGAAGAATACGATGGCTATTAAATATGAAATCCATTATCTTCCCAATGCAGGAGGAAATGAAGAAACTCGCCGATTCGCCCATATCTTTGAGCAAACAGCTATGACTGACAAGGAGATGATCAGCCGAATCGCCAGACATAGCTGTCTGGGAGAAGGAGAAGTTTCGTCCGTACTCATGAAACTGCGTGATATCATAGAAGAAGACCTGCAGGATGGAAGACGTGTCAACATTCCGGAAATAGGTTATCTCTCGCTCTCGGTAGATCTGGATATGGATGACCTGAAACCCGACAATAAAGTGAGAGCTGAATATGTAAGCGTAAGAGGCATCAAGTTTCGCCCCAATGCAGACCTGCTAAAACAGGTGAAATATAATACCCATTTCGAGAAATCACAATATACTTCCCGCTCCTACCCTTTCTCTGAAGATGCATTGAAGGAGAAAATAAGAGAGTATCTGAAGCATAACCGTTCCATTAACAGAAAAGTACTGGAAGCGGAATTTCATATCCGTAAACAGACAGCACTCAACTGGCTGAAGAAACTGGAAAAATCCGGTTTCCTGATTAAAGAAGGTTCACGCAATGCTCCGGTTTATTTCCTGGCAGAAGAATAGGAGCCCATCGGATGATAGGTCTCATCATGATAGAACTCTCTAGATGACTGCAAGCCATAGCCTCCGCGACCATCCAGGCTTCATTACATTAAATCTACACCCTAAAGATAAAGTAATATGCCAAATAAAGAAGAAAAGAGAATAACAGAGCAGAGCTCGCTCTACGAACATCTGGAAAAGATGAGCGTGGATGAACTCACCGCTCATATCAATGCAGAAAACAAGAAGGTGGCTGTGGCAATAGAACAAGCATTGCCTGCCATTAACCAACTGATTTCCGCCATCGAAGGGCAGCTGAAGAAGGGCGGAAGGCTCTTCTATGCCGGTTGCGGAACGGGCGGAAGACTGGCTACGCTCGATACCATCGAAGTACAGAACACCTATGGTATTGACGGTTCACAGATACAAGCCATCTTCCCGGGAGGCATCGGCTGCCTTACACAAACCAGGGAATCCAGAGAAGACGACCTGGAGAATGGTTGGCATCAGCTCTGCGACAAGCATATCTCAAAGCAGGATTTCGTACTCGGTTTTTCTGCCAGCGGAACAACCCCCTTCGTGCTTTCCATCTTGCAGCATTGCAAGGAGGCAGGTATTCCTACGGGTTGCATCGTCAACAATCCTCATGCTCCCATCGCCCAAGCAGCCGATTATCCCGTAGAAGTAATCACGGGACCGGAATTTGTAACGGGAAGTACCCGCATGAAAGCCGGCTCATCGCAAAAGATGATTCTGGACATGATCAGCACTTCCCTTCAGATAAGACAAGGACGGGTGGAAGGCAACAAGATGGTGAACGCCAAGCTTATCAATCATAAACTCATCGACCGCGCCTGCCGCATCTTCATGGAACGCAATCCGCAATATACGGACTACGAAGAAGTGAAACAGCTGATTCTGGAATCAGGAAGCGTGAAAAAGGCGGAAGACTTGCTGAAGAGTAAAAGCGATTTAGATATTTAGATAAATTTAGACAAAACTTCACCTTATATAAATAGAACTATCAAGATTTCACCTTATATAATAGGACTATATGGCAAAGAAAGCAATTGTAATGGGTGCCACATCGGGCATCGGAATGGAAGTGGCAAAACTGCTTGCTGCAAAAGGATGGCAGGTAGGAATTGCCGGAAGAAGAATTGAAAGATTGCAGGCTCTGATTGCTGAGGGTAAGACAACTTTACAGGGCAAGACAACCCTGCAAAAGGGTATTTCATCTGATGGCGAGGTGACTTCACAGGGCGGCATTACCTGCTACCAGCAAATCGACGTGACTTCTCCCAATGCTCCTGCCCAGTTTCTCGAACTCATCGAAAAATTGGGAGGCTTGGACTTGTATTTCCATAGTTCCGGCATTGGCTGGCAGAATAATACACTGGATATAGAAAAGGAGTTGAAGACTGTGGAAACCAACGGCTTGGGATTCACGAGAATGGTAGATACGGCATTCAACTGGTTTGCTACTCATCATCAGAACAATTCAAAAGCCCGCATTGCCTGCATCACTTCCATCGCCGGAACCAAAGGTCTCGGTGCTGCACCTGCCTACTCTGCCACCAAGCGATTCCAGAACCATTATCTGGAATGCCTGTCGCAGCAGGCACGGATGCGTCATCTCCCCATCGCCATTACAGATATCCGACCAGGTTTCGTAAAGACCGACCTTATCGCAGGCAGCAGCTATCCGCTGCAGCTCAAATCGGAAGACGTGGCGAAACATATCGTGAATGCTATCGAAAACGGAGAGGAAGTTAAGGTGATAGACTGGAGATATGATATCCTCGTCTTCCTCTGGCGACTCATTCCTAGATGGTTATGGACGAGATTGAGAATTACGTCATAACAACTTTATTCCTTTCTGATGACAATCGTCTTGAACCAGTCTTTCAATACTCCAGCATATTGATCCTGCGAATCAGACAGCAGGATGACAACCTGGGAACCATCTTCCAGCTTGGGACCAAGACACAAACCTTCGTAATTGGCAAAGGAACGCTTGGAAAGTGACAAGCCGGTTTTCCATTCCGCGAGCAATCTCTTCTTCAAGAAAGGAGTATCTGATGAAAAATTCTCTTTCATAGAAAACTCCTCAGAATTCAAAGGATTGATCAGATAGAGCTTGCACTTGCAGAAAGCACCAATCTTGATCTTCGGGATAAATGCCTCACGCTCCAAAACCAGAAGCTGTCCATCGGGCAAGGCACAAAGCTCACTCACACCCATCACATAGATATCTGCTTTCTTATGGGTAGAAGGTTGATCCATCTGATAGGCATAGGGCGTCATATAACAAGAGTCTTTCTTGCTGCTCACTTGCTCGCTATACTCTTCCTTGTTACGATTTTCCTTTATCTTTCCCCAATCAAGCCTCATCAAACGAAGCCGATTGGCCAATCCGTTTTGAGGAGTAGCAGGCTGTCCGTCCTTGCGAAGCGTGCTCTCAGGAATCGTCCAGAGATACTGACGGACGAAATCAAAAGCCAGAGACTCAAAATTATAATTAGGATAAAATTCAGAAGAAGGCCATCTGCTTTCCCAAAGATTCTGCGAAGAGCCAACCTTGGCAGCATCTGCCGAAGTAGGCAGAATAGGATACTCCTTTAAACGGCAATATCCTTCGCTTGCTATCACCAAGGTAGAATCAGAAACCTTCACGATGGCTTCGTGGTCAAAGCCTTTCTCCTGCCCCTGCCAAGACTTTCCGTCGTTCAGAGTTCCATCTGTTCTCTCGGTAAACCCAAGGTTCTCTACCTGTTCCAGTTCGCCGGTCTTGGGATTCACCAGAATTCGGAAGTTGAAGTATAGGGCACTATCCGACTTGTCGCTTACCACCGCATAGATATCATCATGCAGATGAGCAATACCACTGTAGTTGCCCGCAGCCACGGTTTTCGGAAAAGCCTTCTGGGGATTCTCTCTCACTACTTTCCAATCCTGTGCTCCAGCCAGCAAGCTGAATGCCAGGAAGATGGACAGAATATTACAACGCAGCATAAGTAAGAACAAACTCCATGGTTAATTCGAAATCCACATGCGCCGTCTTTCTGCTCTTGAGATTCTCCACATCACACGACCAGTCTGCCATCGTATCAAATGGCTTTACCCGCATATCCTCAAACATCAGTTTTTCTTCAGAGAATAACTTGAAGACCGTTTCCTTGGCACACCAATGCACTAGTTTGGCATCCAGATCTTCCGCCTTCTCATCCTTTCGCAGGAATTTAGAAGCGATGCGCTCTACCCTATCGCTGAAGTATTCGATATCTACCGCCACTTCCTGATTTTTGGAAAGGATAAGCGCAGCATAACCCTTGGTATGCGAAACGCTGATATGATAACCACGGAACAATGGCTTTCCAGCCTCGTTGTGGGTAATGTCACCCGCATGAGAAAGCAAGCCCTTGGAAGCTCCGTTCGTCTTGAGCATCTCATACATTAATGCACGAATGGCAAGAAACTCCAGTTTCCTGCCATCATTCTTATATTTCTCTTCCATTTGGGAACGGTAAGCCTGCAGAAGAGGATATGCTTCAAACAACTGTTCTACAGTCTCATCCATCTGCCATAAGCCCAGACTCACTCCCGGATAAACTTCTCGTATATTGACAACTGCCATACTATATAATCAAAATATTACAAATATAAGGAGGAGAAACTATTTGGAAGAATTCTCCTCTTCGCTTCTTACAGGATGTACCGTCACCTTAATCTTGCTGATGCGGCGCTCCTCGATATTCATCACCTCAAAAGTATAGTTCTTATAATCTATCTTCTCGTGCATACTTGGGAAATCGCCCTTGATTTCCAAGAGCAGACCAGCCAGAGAATCAGCATCGCCCTCAACCTCCTCGAACTCTTCGTCATCTACATTCAGGATTTTGCAGAAATCAGAAAGAAGCGTTTTACCTTCAAAGATAAAGGTGTTGTAATTTAATTTCGAGTAGAACTTCTCCTCCTCATCGTATTCATCGTTGATTTCTCCTACAATTTCCTCCAGAATATCCTCGAGAGTAACAATACCAGATGTTCCTCCAAACTCATCTACCACAATGGCAATATGAACCTTGTTGTCCTGGAATTCGCGAAGCAGATCATCTATCTTCTTGGTTTCCGGTACAAAATAAGGAGGACGGATCAGACTCTGCCAACGGAAGTTGGAAGCCTTCGTCAGATGAGGCAATAAGTCCTTGATATACAGCACGCCACGAATATTATCCGTATTATCTTGATAAACAGGAATACGACTGTAGTTATTTTCCTCAATGCATTTCAACACTTCTGGATAGGTGCTGCGGATATCCAGGTCAACAATATTCTGTCGGCTGGTCATCACCTCTTTGGCTGTTTCATCGCCAAAGCGGATGATACCCTTCAGCATGCTCTGCTCGTCCTTGATATCATTCTTATCAGTCAGTTCCAAAGCTTGTTCCAAGTCATCAACACTCAACACATGATTTTCCTTCTGTATAATCTTTTCTGCAAGAATTCCGCTTTTCAGCAAGATAGTTTCTAAAGGCCAAAACAACTTTCTGGCAAATAGAATACCCCCTACGCACCGGCGACAGAACTTCAGAGAATCCTGGCGGGCATACACTTTCGGCATAATCTCACCAAAAAGCAAAAGCAAGAAAGTAAGAATAACCGTAATAATCAGGAACTGAAGCCAATAAGCTTTAGGACCAAACTCTACGATTCCTGCGAATACATAATTAAGGAGCATGATGATTGTGACATTCACAAAATTATTGGTTATCAAAATGGTAGCCAACGTACGTTCTGAATCATCACGCAACATCTGTATTTTCTTATCGGCATCAGTCTTTTCATCTTCAAGTTCCGCAACATCAGTTGGTGATAAACTGAAAAAAGCAATTTCGGAACCACTGGCAAAAGCAGACATGCCTAACAATATAGCTGCAAGTACAGCAGCTACAAAAACCCCGGCGGAAGGCTGCATCAGCATCACATCACCGAAGGCATCAGTTATGGTGGATATATCCAATTTCTGAGCTAAAAATTAATAATTATTGTTCTCTAGTAGCTGGGCGAGTACTCAACATCTCCATATTATCTACATAGATTTCTGTAATATATTGTCTTCTACCCTGCTTGTCATCATAGGAGCGGTAGCGAATTCTTCCTTCCACATAAAGGCGGTCACCCTTATGCACATACTTCTCTACTACTTTTGCAAGCCCACGATAAAAAACAAGATTGTGCCAATCTGTATGGTCTGGCACTTGGGTACCATTAGGCAAAGTATATCCTTTCTCAGTTGTTGCGAGAGAAACCTGAGCTACAGCCTGATCTGCTTCGAAATAATGAATGTCAGGATCTTTTCCTACATTACCAATTAGCATAACCTTGTTCATGACACGAATCTTTTAAATTTCTGAATATTTATTTCCACATTCCCAGATAACGGAAATGGAAATTCTTACCTTTTGCAGATGGGAACTGGCTGCGTGAATCTACACAATCGCGCAGATAATCAACAATACGATTGTAACAATCCAAACCCGATTCAGCTTTTACATTCGCAACGAAATGAGTATCACGGTACTCAAACTTTCCTGTAGCAGGTACCATTACCACACGTTTGAAATCAAGTGTTCCTTCATACCAGCCCGGAGCCTCTTGAGCCAAACTGGCAACAACAGGATTCTCCATTCTCTCTGCCGGAGTCGGAGTACGCAATGCTTTCTTATCTTTAAAATCCTGCATTGTTTGCGCCGTAGTCTTTATCACAATAAAATAAATACGTGGGCGAACCTTATATCTTTTTGGATACGTCAAATCACTAGCGGCATATTCACGAACATCTGCCTCTAGTTCCGCATCCATCTCAATCTCAGGAATACTCTTTAAAAAACCAATAGCATCATCAACATTAGTAACCAATGTCTCCTGATCAAAATATCTTAAATATAAATTCATAAATGGGTATGTTTCTCGAGTTCAAAAAAAGAGCGGAAAACGGGACTCGGACCCGCGACCCCAACCTTGGCAAGGTTGTGCTCTACCAACTGAGCTATTTCCGCTTATAAAACAACAATAAAAGTGAAGAGGAGGAGACTCGAACTCCCACGACACAATTGTCACTACCCCCTCAAAGTAGCGCGTCTACCAATTCCGCCACCTCTCCAACACTAAGCTAATTTAAACATATGTGCCCAAGACAGGACTCGAACCTGCACGTTGTGAAACACACGCACCTGAAACGTGCGCGTCTACCAATTCCGCCACTTGGGCCCTAAACTTAAATCTATCTTGATTTAATACAAAAATGATCGAGCGGAAAACGGGACTCGGACCCGCGACCCCAACCTTGGCAAGGTTGTGCTCTACCAACTGAGCTATTTCCGCTTGTAAGATAACAATACCAGTGAAGAGGAGGAGACTCGAACTCCCACGACACAATTGTCACTACCCCCTCAAAGTAGCGCGTCTACCAATTCCGCCACCTCTCCAAGCATATTATCATCAATTATCTAACAAGATAAAGCTTGATGTTGTTTTCAATAAAAATGAGCGGAAAACGGGACTCGGACCCGCGACCCCAACCTTGGCAAGGTTGTGCTCTACCAACTGAGCTATTTCCGCAGTTTTTCCTATTACTTAGGAGCGTTCCTCTGAATGCGAGTGCAAAGGTACTACTTTTTTCTGAATTACCAAACTTTTCTTCGTTTTTTTTTGAAAAAAATGTGCATTTTGCCCATTTTGGGGGGTAAAACACACATTTTAAGCCTTATTTGACCACATTTTAAACTTATCCGACACCAAAAACGGGAATAAAGGAAATTATATTAATCCATCCGACTGCGATAATCTTCGTAGCTGAAATCTCTTAAAATTTCCAATTTTCCATCTAAATGTACAATTCCTATTGATGGATGGGTGATTCCATTGAAGGTATTTGTCTTGACTGTGGTATAATGCAGCATATCTTCGAAGATGACATTCTCGCCTACTTCCAGTTCATGATCAAATTTCCAGAATCCCATAAAATCTCCACTCAGGCAACTGTTGCCACCTATTCTATATATATGTGCGCCCTCAGGAGCCTTCATCGGATCATCAACCTCCAAGGTTTC
Source organism: Segatella copri (assembly GCF_019127135.1). Lineage (GTDB taxonomy): Bacteria > Bacteroidota > Bacteroidia > Bacteroidales > Bacteroidaceae > Prevotella. The sequence goes on from NZ_JAHOEA010000066.1 coordinate 8,220, forward strand.
TGCATTTCTGACAGCTGGCATATACGGCATTTCCAGACAATCGGGCATATGACAGGTAAAACTGGCATTTATGATAGCAGTTCTGATACCTTTGTCTTCAACCACATCCACCACTTGAGTTACAAGCGGTCCTGTCTGCCACCCAAAGGCACTACCAGGTTCCATGATAATTTTAAGATGAGGATAACGCTGGTGAAATCCCTTTATTATATTAATAAGGTGTACCACATCATAATCCTTCCTGGTCATCAGATGACCGCCACCGAAATTAATCCATTTCAACTGCGGGAACCAAGGAGAGAATTTCTCTTCGATATGAGCCAATGTACGTTCAAAGACATCCGCCCCACTCTCGCAGTGACAATGACAATGGAATCCTTCTATATCTGAAGGCAAAGTTTGAGGTAATTTATCTGCCGATACTCCGAATCGGGTTCCAGGTGCACACGGATTATACAGCAATGTTCCGACTTCTGAATATTCCGGATTCACTCTCAATCCCAGTCTAATGTCAGAATTTGCCCGACGAGCCCGCTCATGATAACGCTCATATTGCGTAAGCGAGTTGAAAGTAAGATGACTTGAGCACTGAGCTATCTCATCAATCTCATAATCGGTATAAGCCGGCGAAAAAGTATGCGCCTTACTGCCGAATTCATGATACGCCAGTTTTGCCTCGCTAAGAGAGCTGGCCGTGGTCGAAGAAATATACTCTCTGAAAATCGGAAATGTCTTCCAAAGAGCATAAGCCTTAAAAGCTAGAATAATTTCCATATCGGCACGCTCAGCCACACTCTTGATGAGCGACAGATTCTGTCGCAAACGTTCTTCCTCTAAAACGTAAATTGGTCGATGAATCTCATTAAAATTTGCTAAATTTACTTGCATAACTTGATAAATATTAATTTTATGGTGCAAAGATAACTTTTTATCCCGAATATAATTGCTAGTTTGCGTTTTTTTTAATACTTTTGCATCATAAAAATCATTTTGACGATGAAATTAGCAATAATGACCAAGTCCACATTCTTTGTGGAAGAAGATAAAATACTATCCTCGCTGTTCGACGAGGGCATGGACAACCTGCATCTTTTCAAGCCAGGTTCGTCACCCATGTATGCAGAGCGACTGCTTACTTTACTGCCTGAAGACTATCTTCGCAAGATTACTGTTCATGATCATTATTACCTCAAACAGGAGTATGATTTAGCAGGAATCCATATAGACGATCCGCTAGCACCGATACCGGATGGATACAAAGGCAAGTTCAGTCGCACCTGCACAGATTTGTCGATGCTGAAAGAGATGAAAAAGAAATCAAACTATGTATTTCTGAAAAACATCTTCGATTGCATTGAGTTTAAAGACGAAAAGTCATCTTTCAATCTGCAGCAGCTTGAGAATGCAGCCAAGGCAGGACTCATAGACAAGAAGGTATACGCCTTGGGAGGCATGAGTCTGGAAAATCTCAAGATTGCCAAGGAACTCGGATTTGGAGGAGTAGTAATCTGTGGAGATCTCTGGAACCGTTTCGACATTCACAACGAGCGCGACTTCAAGGAGCTGATTCTTCACTTCGAGAAATTGAGAAAGGCTATCAGCTAACCCGGAGTTTCCCGAAAAAAGATTCATCCCCCTACATGAAAATAGATAAAAATAACTATTAATACACATAAACACTAATAGAAATGAGTGACAAGAACTCTTTTTTGGTATTCTCTGGTACTAACTCGAGATACCTTGCAGAAAAAATCTGCGCTAGTTTAGGTTGCCCACTGGGTAATTTGGTTGTAACCAAGTTCTCTGATGGTGAATTTGGCGTATCTTTCGAGGAGTCTATCCGCGGACGCGATGTATTCCTCGTACAGAGCACATTCCCTAATTCAGACAACTTGATGGAGTTGCTCCTGATGATTGATGCAGCAAAGCGTGCTTCTGCCCGCAATATTATTGCTGTTGTTCCTTACTTCGGATGGGCCCGTCAGGATCGTAAGGACAAGCCACGTGTCAGCATCGGCGCTAAGTTGGTAGCCGACTTGCTCAGCGTTGCCGGTATCGACCGTCTCATCACCATGGACCTCCATGCTGACCAGATTCAGGGTTTCTTTGATGTTCCTGTAGATCACCTCTATGCATCTGGCGTTATTTTGCCATACCTGCAGAGCTTGCGCCTCAAGGATATGGTCATTGCTTCTCCAGACGTTGGTGGTTCTAAGCGTGCCAACACTTATGCCAAGTACTTCGGCTGCCCTCTCGTGCTCTGCAACAAGACCCGTGCTCGCGCCAATGTAGTAGCAAGCATGCAGATTATCGGTGATGTAAAAGACAAGAATGTTGTCATCATTGATGATATGGTTGATACAGCCGGCACTATCACGAAGGCTGCCGATATCATGAAGCAGGCTGGTGCAAAGACTGTCCGCGCATGTGCATCTCACTGCGTGATGAGTGGTCCTGCATCTGAACGTGTTCAGGATTCAGCTCTTGAGGAGATTGTGTTCACTGATTCCATCCCTTACACCAAGCGTTGCGCAAAGGTTAAGCAGATTTCTATTGCAGATATGTTTGCTGAAACTATTCGCCGTGTAGAGGATAACGAGAGTATCTCTTCTCAGTATTTGGTATAAGAAAATATCATAATACAAGTTTATAAGGAGTCTTTCTTACGCAAAAGGAAGACTCCTTTTCTGTTTTCCAAATCTTCCCCTGTTTCTTATCTGCATTCACTTTTCACATTTCACATCCACAACAATACTATTCGCAGTTCGATTTCAAACAAAAAATCCTGTATCCCCCAAAAAGAGATACAGGATTCATATATTTATAATGTGACAATGCCACTATTATATTAGTTCAACCACTTAACGTAGCAGAAGTCCTGACGGTGTGGCAACTTATCATTCTTAGGATACATACGTACGCCTGTCTTGAATGAACCAGCATTGATTGGCTCAATCTCAGCCTCGAATGTAAAGTTGTTACCCTCGTGACCAACCATCTTGAATGGATAAACAGCATAAATCTGCTTGCCATCCTCTGGCTGATCCTTCAATACAACAAGCTCCAAGCCTACTGCATCGTTCAAGCCCTGCTCATCGATAACATACTGAACCTTGATCTTCTGACCAGTTTCGGCAGCCATCAGCATGCAGTCGTCCTTAGATACAACATGGATACCATCCCAACGCTCAGCAACGCTCTCCTTCCAGAGTGCAATCTCCTTAGCCAGGGCATTGTCGTTAGCGCTCAACTTCTTGAAGCGGGCAGCCTCCTTGTTGTAGAACTTATCATAGTAGTCATCCAACTGGCGCTTCATTGTATAGTGAGGAGCGATAGTAGCAATAGAGTTCTTTACTACTTGGATCCACTCCTTGCTGAAGCCTTCCTTATTCTTGTTGTAATACATAGGGATGATGTCGTTCTCCAAGAGGTTGTAGATAGTAGCAGCATCAAGCTGATCCTGGTAACCCTGGTTCTGGTATGTACGCTTCTCAGGAAGAGCCCAACCAGCACCCTCGCGGTAACCTTCTACCCACCAACCATCAAGTACAGAGAGGTTGACAACACCATTCATCTCAGCCTTCTCGCCAGATGTACCAGAAGCCTCCAATGGACGTGTAGGAGTATTCATCCAGATATCAACACCTGAAACCAGACGGCGAGCCAAAGTCATATCGTAGTCCTCGAGGAAGATAATCTTGCCGAGGAACTCAGGACGCTGACTGATCTCGAAAATCTTCTTGATCAAGCCCTGACCTGCACCATCAGCTGGGTGAGCCTTACCTGAGAAGAAGAACAATACTGGGTGCTCAGGATCGTTAACGATCTTAGACAAGCGCTCCAAGTCGGTGAAGAGCAGGTGAGCACGCTTGTATGTAGCGAAACGACGGCAGAAACCAATCATCAAAGCGTTAGGGTTGATACGCTCGAGCAAAGATACTACACGAGCAGGATCACCCTGGTTCTTCAACCATGTCTGGGTAAACTTCTCACGGATATAAGCTACGAGCTTCTTCTTCAATGTCATACGGGTATTCCAGATTTCAGCATCTGAAACATTGTAGATGGCATGCCAGATTTCCTCGTTGCTCTGGTCGTTCATGAAGTTCTTGTCGAAATATTTATCATAAAGCTTACGCCACTCTGTTGCAGTCCAAGTTGGGAAGTGAACACCATTGGTTACATAACCTACGTGGTTTTCCTCTGGGAAGTAGCCCTTCCAGATGTTAGAGAACATTTGCTGGCTTACCCAACCGTGAAGTTTACTTACACCGTTAACCTCCTGGCAAGTGTTGCATGCGAATGTAGAGAGACAGAAACGCTCGTTGTGATCGTCTGGATTTTCACGACCCATACCGATGAACTCATCCCAAGAGATGCCAAGGCGCTGTGGATAGCCACCCATGTACTTGCCGAAGAGAGCCTCGTCGAAATAGTCATGACCAGCTGGCACAGGAGTGTGAACAGTATAGAGAGAAGAAGCGCGAACCAACTCGAGAGCCTGGTTGAAGTTCAAGCCATCCTCCTCGATATAGTCGCAGAGACGCTGCAAGTTGCAAAGAGCTGCATGACCTTCATTGCAGTGATAGATATTCTTCTTGATACCCATCTTCTTCAATGCGAGCATACCACCGATACCGAGCAGAATCTCCTGCTTCAAACGGTTCTCCCAGTCACCACCGTAGAGAGAGTGAGTGATAGGACGGTCGAACTCTGAGTTCATATCATTATCTGTATCCAGGAGATACAACTTGATACGACCTACATTCATCTGCCATACGTATGCATGTACCTGATAGTTTGTGTAAGGCACATCAACTACCAATGGGTTACCATTCTCATCATATACTCGCTCGATAGGGAGAGAGTTGAAGTTCTGAGCATCATAGTTAGCAATCTGCTGACCATCCATACTCAAAGACTGCTTGAAATAACCATATCTGTAGAGGAAACCAACAGCACACATATCCACGTTGCTGTCAGAAGCCTCCTTCAAGTAGTCACCAGCAAGCATACCAAGACCACCAGAGTAAATCTTAACCACCTGGTTAATACCATACTCCATGCAGAAGTAAGCAACTGAAGGGCGCTTAGCATTAGGCTTCACATCCATGTACTCGCGGAACATCTTATAGACGTTCTTAACCTTAGCCATTGTCTCCTTGTCCTTAACAATAGCCTCCTTGCGGTCGTAGCTCAAACGCTCCAAGAGCAATACAGGGTTAGCATTGCACTTCTCGTACAAATCAGCATCGAGGCTCTTGAACAAGTCACGACCTTCATAATTCCATGCCCACCACATATTGTGAGCGATCTCATCCAAGCACTTCAACTCCTTAGGAAGGCTTGATTTAATGGTTGTCTCCTTCCATTGAGGAGCATTAGCATAGTCTGCCTTAATTTTCATTGTGTTTTATTTTTAAGATGTATATTTTCTATCTTGCAAACATAGCGATTCTTGCAGAATCCAAATATTTGTTTTATGGCTTACGCCATCAAGAAAGAGAGATTATTATTTCTTCATACGAACTTCAGCCTTGCGCAGGGCAAAGTCATAAGCATCATAGTAATACTCGATAAAGTGTTTCCACAATGCTTTTTCTGAAAGAATCTCAGCATTTTTACGACACTTGTTCACCTGTGTCTTGGTGAATCCCGAGTACTTAGCTACGGTATCCTTGATAGCATCAGCTACCTCAGAATAATTATAGTCGGTACGCTTGATAACCTTCACACCATCCTCTATCTCACTGTAACTTCCCTTCTCTGAGTTAGCCCAAAGACCGAAACCAGCCAAATCGGTGGTGATACAAGGCACCTTGAACGCAACAGCCTCCAATGGAGTATATCCCCATGGCTCATAATAAGAAGGATAGATACAGAGGTCATTACCCAACACTACATCATAGTAGCTCTTGTTGATAATGCCATCATCGCCTGTCAAGTAGCAAGGTAAGAATATCAGTTTCACCTTGTCTTCCTTATTATTATGCATATTGAAGTACTTCAGCATACCCAATACATTATCATGACTCATATTATGCAACCAATGGGTAATCTCCGGAACCTCCAATGGCGTGTCAAACTTCTTACCGCTATTCAGACGATCCAACAGATCCTGACGTGGATCTCCTACCCAACCAGGTACGTCAATGAATGCCAATACATTCTTCTTCAAATTGTTGTCACGAAGCAAGCGGTTCATTGCCTCAATATAGACATCGATACCCTTGTTGCGGAACTCGTAGCGTCCGCTGGTAGAAACGATGAGCGTATCATCATCCAAATCTGTACCCATCAAAGCATTGGCTACATCGAGCAAACGCTTTCTTGCCTCCTTACGTTTCTTTGTAAAGGTACTTGCTTTAGGTACAAAACTATTGTCAAATCCGTTAGGCAAAACGAAATCTACCGGTTTATCGAGCAATTCCTTGCACTCGTTGGCAGTAATATCACTCACTGTTGTGAAACAATCAACATACTTAGCAGTCTGCTTTTCTATAGAATGCTTGCTTTGCATATTGAGTTCCTGCGCCATCTGATCACCATTATAGGCAAAAAGATAATCGTAAAGAGGCTTATTATTACCGGCAATACTACGACCGATACTTGTAGCATGCGTGGTGAACACAGTAGCCACCTCAGGAAGATGCTTATTCACATAGAGCACACCAAGTCCTGTCATCCATTCATTTCCATGATAGATAACTTTCTTGCCTTTTCCAACAACATGTTTGTAGAAACTCTCTACTACCAGAGCGGCAGCATAAGAGAACATCGATGCTTCGTCATAGTCACCATAAGCATGAAGACTATCAACCTGATAGTCCTGCCATAGTTGTCCATAGATCTGGTCTTTAACAGCATAGTAAGGATTAAAATCTACCAAAACAGCTACTGGCTCTCCCGGTATATTCCATCTACCTACTTTAACCTTTAAGCCCTCTTTCAGAGCTTCTGCTTTCCACTCCGCATAAAGCGTATCATCTTGAGAGAAATAAGGATTCACCTTGTCTCCCCAGCAATCAGGACCAATGAAGATTAGCTGATCCTTTAACCTTTCCGTAAGAGTCTTAGCTCGAGTTGAAAGAACGGTGTAGATACCACCAACTTTATTACACACTTCCCAACTAGACTCGAATATGTAATCTGGAAATAATCTTTTCTTTTCCATATATAATTATCAATAAACACCGCAAAGATAAATAAATATTTGCAAAAAAACGAATTAATCTTATTAAAATCCTAAAAAAAATGCAGTTTTCTTGATTTAAATGAATAACTTTGTCGCAGTTAATTGAAAAAAGAGATGAAAAGAAAGATTTTAGCAACATTATTATGCCTAATTAGTATATCTAGTATGGCACAAACAGACAGCACCCTATTCAAGGGGAAGATTACAAACAAAGAGTATGATGTCTATATGAATATAGACTTCTACCATAAGAACCTCAAGGTTCCAGGACAGGAACTGTTCGGTGAAATGCCCGGATATTTCGGTGACAGACGTGATAGTCGCAAATGGCTGATTACAGATGCTGACATCGAGGGAAAGACTGCTCACCTATCCATTATCAATGATTACGGGAGCGAAGATCTTACTGCCGACCTCATAGCCTTGCCCGATGGTAGTTACGAGTTGCAGCAGAAAGAAGGAAGTAACCTGAAAATTGCCCGAAACCGGAAATGGGTGAAGATTCCTAAAAAACTGAAATTCACCAAGCAGTAGACAAAGCACTCAGAATATCGCAGAAATGCCCCTCGCTATTATGGTAAATAGCGAGGGGTTATTATATAATATAGCTAGGGTAATTATATTATATAGCAAGGGTAATTATACTAAATAGCCAGTGTTATTAAACAGAAAAGCCTCGACTACTTTCGTAATCGAGGCTTCTGAAATTGAAAGGAGGCGGCTACCTACTCTCCCGCATTGCATTGCAGTACCATCGGCGCAAGT
>NZ_JAHOEA010000067.1 GCF_019127135.1 Segatella copri
ACAGAAATCTATCAAATATAGCCAATATCTGACTTCATTCTGTCTCAGGACACACAAAACGGTTGCAAAGATAATATTTTTCATTTACCCCACCTTACGCTGTATTGGTGGTTTACAGAAAATAGCATCCTCACATTTTTTAGATGAAAGATACATTGCATCCCAGGCGGTCCCAGCCCGCATAACCTGGCGAGACCTTTGATGGTCCGCCAACCTTAGAGCGAAGCGGTTCCGAGCACCGAGTAGGGCGGTTTTCTCCCTCGCTCCTGAGGAGAGAGGGTCGGGGTGAGAGGTAGAGCCCTCTTTAAGGGTAAAGAGGGACGGGGTGATTTTCGAAAAATCCTCCTTTTATCTAAAGATTTTGCAAATGAGCGCAATGAAAGTTTGCTTTCAAATTGCCGAGTGCAGCTAATCTTATCTAAAGAGGAACGTGGCGTTTCGATAACGCATACGTTCCAATCACCCCATAACATACTAACGGTATAAGAAATGCAATCGCCATACTCCCCGTAGTATCCGCAATATACCCCATGATTACTGGAGCAACCGCACCACCCACTATCGTCATGATAAGCAACGAAGAAGCAAGCTTGGTCTTAGTACCTGCATCTCTCAATGCCAGCGAGAAGATAGTCGGAAACATGATGCTTTCTCCCAGATACAGGGCGAAAAACGCAATGAGCGATAAAGTTCCGCTACATACCACCACAATCAATGTGGCAACAAAGGTGAGGATGGCACAAGCCAGCAGCACCAGCCTTGGCTGGATATAATTCATGATGACACCACCAGCCAACCTGCCGATAAAGAACAGACCCATTCCGCCAAAGGCGAGATACAGACTGGCAGTCTGCTTCTCTATATGAATACTCTCCTCAGCATAGTTGATGAAGAAACTGTTCACACCCGTCTGGGCTGCCACATAAAGAAACAAGGTCAGCATACCGAAACCGAATGCCATCACTCGCATCGGCTTCTCCTCCACCATCTCGTTCGTATCCGCCTCATGCGCTCTCCTTGGGTCCGGCAACTTGATTCTTGACAGGACCAGTGCCACAGAAAGCACGAAGATACCCACCAGGGCATAAGGGATGGCAATGTTGACACCCGAGAACAGAAGCTGACCGCCAACCAGCGGTCCTACAATCCATCCGATACCATTGAGCGACTGCGACAGGTTGATTCTGCTCTCCGCCTTGTCAGGATGTCCCAGTACCGTAGTATAAGGATTCGCACTCGTTTCCAGACAGGTCAGTCCGCATCCTATCACAAACAGCGACAGAACGAAGAAGTAGAAACTGTTGATCCTGCTTCCCGGTATGAACATCAGAGCACCGATACCGAAGAGAACCAGTCCTGTTATCACTCCCCTCCTGTAGCCCCACTTCCGGATAATCCATCCGGCAGGCAGCGCCATCAGAAAGTAGGCACCATAGACAGCAGCCTGCGTCAAGGCCGACATCGCCTTGCTGATATGGAACGACTCCTGGAAATGCGGATTCAGCACCTCCAGGATGCCATGGGCAAAGCCCCACATAAAGAAGAGACTGCTGATGATGAGGAAGGGCACCAGATAGTTATGCCCTTCGTATCTGAAGATGGATGGCTTCGTCATGATTCTCTGCAAATTTAAGACTGTCCTTTACTACCAGTGCCAGATAACCACCGCCACCGGCTCCCGGCATCTTCCATGCCAGAACCTCCTCCATGCTGCTATAGCGGTCAATCATCGGCTGCACACTCGCCTCCTGTTCTATCACACCATTGATAGACGGATTCACCATACCCGGGAACATCGCAATCTGGGCCTCGAAAGATGCCCTGTATGCTGCTGCAAAGGCATCAAGGTCGTGCGCCAGAATCGCCTTCCAGCAGGCATCAGCCGCATCAGCCAGCGCCTTCACCTTCTCAGGCGTGATATCCTTACCTTCCACCACACTGCATCCCGGTCTTCTCGGTTCCATCGGAATCATCACCAGATGGTCTTCCAGGAAACGGAGGGTCATCTCATCCTGCGTACTCTCAATCTTCTCCGGCCAGAAGTTGTTGTCATAATAATGACGCACCAGACCGGGCACACAGATACCGATAGAATCCTGGGCACCTGAGATGATACCATCATGACGCTCCGGATTGTTCTCGAAGCAGAATACCAGTCGGGCGAGCATCTCCGGATCCATCTTAGGCAACTTCACCGGCCATATCTTCTGAATCATCTTACGGGTAGAGGTAGACAGACCGCAGCGGTCGCGCACCTCAAAGGTCGGTTCCAGCGAGATGGTAATCGCCCATCCCGGATGATAGTGACTCACATAAGGCTGGTCAATCCATGTACCAGCCAGATCCAGACGGGTAGGAATCCCCGCCTCCTGCGCCGAATTATCAGATACATTCGATAACGCCTTCTTCAAGTCAGAAGAAGACCGAGCCTTCAGACCCGCATGAGGAGTGCGCTGAAGTTCGACATATTCGATACCCCTTTCCTTACAGATCCTACGTTTCTCATCAGACCCACCTTCAGCGTTCACCACAAACACATCCGGTTTCACCTTATCAAGAGTAGGCAGGAAGTCGATGACTCCGCTTCCCTCATTGATATACGCCTCCTTCACCGCCTTGATATTCTTGACCATGAATAGCCTTTCCTCCTGCGGAAACATAGGCTTGCGATGCTTATACTCCAGATAAGTAGCATCCGATCCGATACCCACATACAGATCACCATACCGTGATGCCTGCTGGAAAAACTCCACATGACCGGAATGCAGCAGGTCGTAACACCCGCTCACAAAAACTTTTTTTGCCATAAACTTTATGAAAAGTTAATAGTTTACAGTTAACAGTTAATATCAACCTGCTAACCATAAACCATAATATATTAATAGAAAATTATAATAACTACTATTGAATATGGGTTTTCGAAAACCTACATTCAACTATTAATCTTTATTAAATTATTAATACTATCTCACCATTTTACGCCATAATGATGTATATTTGCAATCAGAATGATTATCATATAAACATTTTAGGCTTATGGCACAGACAGCAATGACAGTCCGTATGGACAGCCAGCAGAAAGCAGAGTTTGATAAGCTCTGCGAACAATTCGGCATGAGTGCGAATACCGCTATCAACATCTTTGTTAAAGCAGTAATTCGCAGTAAGAGCATTCCTTTCTCCATCCAAGCTAAGGAAGAAGACGAGGTGACTGCAAAAGCAAAGGCAGCGTTCAAAGAACTTAGAGCTAAAGCCGACAGAGGCGAAACGCCAGAACTCACCCTCGATGAGATCAATGAAGAAATCAGAGAAGTCAGACGATTAAGAAAAGAACGCAATGGTATATGCAGTCATTGATACAAACATATTTGTATCAGCCCTTATCACCCACAACTCAAATGCTTCAACAGCAAGAGTTCTTGAAAGTTTGTTCCTTCATCGTATTATACCTTTATATAATGATGACATTATAAAAGAATACGATGAAGTGCTTCATCGCGCAAAATTCAAGTTGTCAGACGACCAAATCAATACAGTTATAGAACTTGTTAAGGAAAATGGCATTGATTCTTCCCGTTTTTCTGTGTTTTTCTGATATGGGTATTTAACAATTATTTCTTCTTGACTTAATTTCATAAATTTTGATGTAGTATCAAGTGCTGTTTTAGCTTCCTTTTCCAAAGGGGTATATCCACCATGTATAATATGATTTCTCAATACTACACATATTCATTCTCAATAAAACTAATATTTATAAAAGATGAAGAAAATACCAATAACAATAATCTAAGCCATAGGACATTCCAAAATCTGGGTGTGCAATAAATCCAAAAACATAAGTCTGGTATAAACAGGAGATGTTTCCGGAAAATGCTGTTCTGCTCTTTCTAATTCCTCTGTGGCATATAGATACTTGAACTTGTTGCGCTCATAAAAGCTAAGAACTTTTGGCTGATTATACGCATCAACAACCAAGAATCTGCATCCAGTCTTGTTGTCCTCCTGAACAAACCAAGTTTTGATAAAGTTCATTACTTGTTGACCAACTAAGAAATTTCGTCCTTGATATTTCTTATTAACCCCTAGTCTTCCCAATAATACGGCAGGATAAGTACGAAGATGTTTTTGACCTGGTATAGTTCGTTGAACCTTATTAGCAGAAGGCTTTGGAATAAAAGTTGTCTTTACACTATCATTCGATACCGTAAAGAATGCAACAATTTCAGAGAAATCACCTTCATTGTTGACAAAGCAATAAGTCTTACCAAGTCGCTCTTGAGCATACAACAAGGCATTGTGATGAAAGAAGTCTTCTAAGTCCTTATCTCCTTCTGTTTCACCACAACAAAATGGCAAAGATGCAAGTTCTACGGTCAAAGGCATGAAGTCGCATCTTTCCATAATATCGAATTGATAATTATTCACCAGCCTATCTTATTAATGAGGAAGTTTAATCTTTACATTTTTTGAGCGTTCCATCATACGACGGATTGCATCTTGTGCACCTTCAGGAATCACAGTTGTAGCAGTATTCCTACTACTCTCAGCAATCTCTATAAAGCGCTCTGCAACATCACCAGTCAATACTGGAATTGTTTTAATAGCTATTGCCATAATTCATATCTCCTATTATTTAGTTTATATAACTTGCTGCAAAAGTACGCTTTTTCTTCGAAACCACCAAGAAAATCGAAAGAAATCTGCAAGTTATCAGCAAATTACCCAAAAATCAACTGTAAACTATTAACTATAAACTATTAACTATAAAACTCTCCCCTTCCCCACCTTTAGCAAGCTGTCCCCCAGCGGTCCCATCCCGCATAATATGGCGAAGACCTTTGATGGTCCGCCAACCTTAGAGCGTAGCGGTTCCGAGCACCGAGTAGGGCGGTTTCCTCCCTCGCTCCTGAGGAGAGAGGGCCGGGGTGAGAGGTGGAGCCTTCCTTAACGGTAAGGAAGGACGGGTAGGTTTTCGAAAAAATAGCACTGTAGGGCGGTTACATCCTTCCTTCTGAGGTTTCTGTCCCCTGCGAGGGGAACCGAAAGGGTCGTAAAGACTTTGAAAAGGCTTGGTTAGAGGTGGAGCTCCCTTTGGCTAAAGGGAGACGGAGAGATTCGAAAACATATATTTTTCCACTCTCACCATTTAAAAGATTTTAAAAATCGATAATTATCGTTTACGAGTTCCCGTATATGGGAACTCTCTTTTATTTTATTTTTTCTATCTTTGCACCGTGTGACACAGATATAGAACCTTATTACCTACTTTAGAGGCGCCGTGACAGAAACAGTAATTTGTAGATCTCTACTTCCGAAAGTCAACGGAGGCGGAGACAGGGGAGTTCATGTCCATAGCCAGAGAGCGATGCAGAGCATCTTCTGCTCAGTTCACGGTGACACGATGACACGGTGACACTAGTTTTTCAACTTTTCGCCTCGCACGCGGGCAGGCAGGAACTTTCGGCTTGATTTTTCCTGCCTGCCCGCGCGAGAGTAAATCTTCAGAAATCGCTGTCACCAGTGTCACCCTGTCACCCAGAAGCCGGTTACTTCGAATTCAAAACTCAAAGACTTACGATGCAAAAGTCAGTCACTTACGAAGCAAAAATCAGGGACTTACGCTCCGTAATCCACTGGCTTACAAACACCAGAACAAAGAAAATCTATGAGAAAGTATGAGCAACCATGAGCAAGTATGAGCAACTATGAATTGCCCCCTCACCATTTCCGTATCTTTGCAACGTGGTTCAGAGATACCAGGCGCACTCTATCAGCAAAACCGACAAAGACCTTTGATGGAACAGGCTCTTCAATATGCCATGCAATCCCAATCAGCAAGCTGTCCCCCACTACAGCAAGCTATAGTAAGGCGGTCACATCAGCAAGCTGTCCCCCGGCGGTCACATCCCGCATAATATGGCGAAGACCGCTTTGGTCCGCCAACCTTAGAGCGAAGCGGTTCTGAGCACCGGAGGGCGGTTACATCCTTCCTTCTGAGGAGGAAGGCTTGGTTAGAGGTGGAGCTCTCCTTGCAGGAGAGACGGAGAGGTAGAAAAAACAGCACTGTAGGGCGGTTACATCCTCTCGTCCCTGAGGGAAGAGAGGCTTGGTGAGAAAGGTGGAGCCTTCTTTAATGGGAAAAAGCGATGCCAATGAGTGCAATGAAAGCTCGCTTTCAAATTGCCGAGTGCAGCTCACTTTATCAACAAAGAAGGACGGGATGATTTTAGAAAAAACTTCCTTAAGGGTAAGAAAGGACGGATAGGTTTCCGAACAGATTATTCTAAGAAAGCTATTAATGCCATTTCCTCCAGAAGAAATGCCAAAAGCGAAACAATGGTTCGCATAGCGCCTCAGCAGGGAAATACTTCACGAGTCTTATATCCCGATACACCCTTTGGAGATTATGTCCAAGCTGTGACCTACCAAACCGATTCCGGGCATCATGCCTTCCGAAGTTACCGGCTTCCAGTACCTCATTCAACACAAACTTACCATACTTCTCATTCGGAGGAACGATAAGCCGAGAGGCAGGCATGCCAAACACCTCCTGCATGATATACATAATGGCACCGGCAAACTTCCACAATCCCAACTCCTTCAATTCCTTCTGCAAGGAAGTTAACATTTCACAGTTAACACTTAACATTGAAAGAACAAAGTAGTAGTCAAGCAATTGCCTTAAACCAATCCCCTCATTCATCAAATGAGCATAGATATGAGTCAACTGGAAGATGAGATTGAATTCCACCGTAGGAATCGCAATCTCCCCTTGCTCTCCCAACATTACCCGATGCGAGAACTGCTCCTCCTTCATCCTCTCATAATATTTCTGAAGCTTTCTGTTATGCCAGAAGCACAACAGGAAGCTAGGGCGATAATGCACTTCAACCTCCACACCCTTATACGATGGGAACTCGATGTGGTGATAGCACGCCTTTTCATGAGGCGAGATAGAGCGGACAAAGGAGATAACTCGTTTATCTCCACCTTCCACCCAGATATCAATATCGCCAGGAGTCCGGGAATAAGGATTCGAATACATCAAGGCATTTCCCTGCCCTTTCAGGATACAGGTTCTGAATCCCTTCTTCCGGAACCACTCAGAAACCAGAATGGCAGCTACGTTCAGCCGAGCATTCGCCTTCTCCAACATCTGACTTTCCGCCATCCATTGGAGCAGCAACCCCTTCTTCATCCCTACCTGTTCCGCAGGCAACTTCTTGATACCATCAAAAAGAACGTCCACTAGGCATTGCTTCTTGGCAATAGCATAGAGCTCCTTCCAATCCGTCTCCTTCAAGGAAACTGGAATCTCCTTGACAGAGCCAATGCAAAAACGCAAGAAATCAAAGAAAATCTTTTGTTGTTTGGCCATAAGTAAAATACAACGGTTTCACACTTTTACCCATTGTTGAATATTATGATCAAAACGTTTGATGATTTTAGCAGGTATTCCTACTACCATACAATTGTCAGGGATATCCTTTGTTACAACAGCATTTGCACCTATAACCACATGATTGCCAATATGAACTGGTTTAACTATCTTCACCCCTGGAGAAATATAACAGTTATTTCCAATGAGACTTCCTCCCATACCGATATTAACATCAGCATTAATATTGCAATTTGCACCTATGCGACAGGCAGGATTCACTACGATTGTACCATAATGCATGATATATAAACCAGGTCCAAATTGATTCTTGTACAATGTAAAACCAAGTTTATACGACAAATGCTTATGAATGAAATAATGCCATATTGTCATCAAAACAGTTATAGGGTCTCTAAACTTTCGATTAGCCCAATACTCATAATGTCTCAGATTAAGGGTGAAACAAAGCCGAGGATTTAATAGAATTTTAATCCAAGATTTTGCCCCCCCCACACATGAAATTACGCTTCATATCTTGGCGTATATAAGCGTACATTTCCTTACGATTTTTTATCATAAATCAATAAAAGCATTTCCATAAATAAGAGAGGGATTACTTCCCTCTCATTTTAAAGTATCTATCATATCCTGCTAGCAAAGCCTTGCTGGTATGTTCCCAGCTCAACTCGTTGATGACACGATTTCTACCATATTCACCCATTTGCTTACGCTTCTTAGGATTATCAAGCAATTCTAGAATCTTCTTTGCCATATCTTCAGCATCATTTCTCTTAGCATAAAGTGATGCCTCCTGTGCAGAATATCTACCCTCTGTCAAATCAAACTGAACTAAAGGTTTGCCCAATGCCATATACTCCAATACCTTATTCATGGTACTCTTGTCATTCATGGCATTATATTCATCAGAGTTGACACAAACATCAGCAGTATTCAAATAGTCAAGCAAAGTCTGATCAGGAACACGACCGGTAAATTCTACGATGTCGTCCAAGCCCATGTCATGACTCAGTTTCTTCATGTGCTCTACATCAGGGCCACCACCAACGATACCCCAGAACACATCATTTCTTCCAGGTAACTCCTTGATATATTTAGCAGCCTTCAAAAGATATTCAATACCTTCCTGCTGACCGATTACACCAAGATAGCCAACCATGAACTTCTTGCCACGCTTGATTTCATTCTTTGGTTCCTGAATCTTCAGACGCTCCAACTTTGGACCACTTCTCAATACAAAGACATCCTCTGGTTTCATTCCACCACGCTCTATGGCAATCTTCTTATAACTTTCATTAGTTACAAAAGCAAACTTACAGTGCTTATAGGTCTGGCGTTCCAACCACAACTGGCTCTTATAGAACATTCCCGAAGTCTTACCAAACTTAGCCTCATACAACTCAGGACAGATATCATGATGGTCAAAGATATAATCAACGCCCTTATTGCTAAAGAGTTTAGCAACCATCCAAATATCGTCAGGTGGATTACAACCGTGAATACAGTCGAAACCTACTTCCTTATAACATTTCTTTGCCAAACGATACTCATGCCACAAAGCTGCGCCATACTCACGAGCATATCCTAAAGCACCATTCCCATCCTTTGGCAATTTATGGCGATAAACATGTACACCCTGCAAGAATTCATACTCCTTGTCATAGCCCTTACCTGTAGGACTAATTACAGAAACAGTATAACCGTTAGCTGCTAATGTTGTTGCCTCCTGCCAGACACGAGTGTCAAATGGCACAGGCAAGTTCTCTACGATAATCAATACTTTTCTATCCATATTGTTGTTTTTAATTTATTATCATTTAAAGGATAGCACAATTTGTGCGTTTCCTTCTCCTTTCCATATTCTTCAGAAAACCAACATTTCTCTATCGTTGGTTCTACATTTGCCTCTATACAAACTGTAATATCTTCTCTTTGGATAATTGCTTTTCCATTTTCAACTTTCACTTGGCAAGCAGGATGCAACACAAAAGTCGCATAACTATCACTTGTTGCCGCCATATCATCCTCTATAACCAATTTGTCTGCCTTATTAAAGCAGAAAGAGCGACTATGCTTATTACCATTCTGCCAGACACATTCGGCAAGAAGAGAATCCTGTTTTTCCTTCAAATCAGATTTCAGAAGTTTTGTCTCAGCCTTCTTTCCCCATAGGAAAGCTCCCATCATCTGACTTTGTTCCTGATCCTTAGTCCAAACGGTATTATGATTATATGAACGTCGGTATTCATCTCTTTTCTGAATATTGCAATGATAGATATATGTTCCAGGATCTCCTAAGATGCAATTGCCATCTACATAGAGTTGAAAACTCAATGCATCAGCATGTCCATGGGCAGCAATACTTCCAAAACCTAAGGGTGCATGATCTATACCTATTACAACCTTACCATTCTTGCTTCTCAGAAAAGTATAACCACCTTCCTCAAAAGTCCTACTTTGTGAAGGCTTCCATAAAGGCAATTGCTCTAAGGCTTCGATATCAGTCTCAGAATAGAGACAAGATATTGTCTCGGACAAATGATCAAAGCTTTCATATCTTTTCCCCAACACCAAGGAGCAAAGTTGAAGAAGATAACGGTAATGGCAGATTTCTCCACCTTCCAAATCTAATATCTTACCCTCATCGTTATCACCAAATTCGCAAGCCTTAGTCTCATTCACCATAGAACAAGCTACAAACTCACATTGTTTTTCCATCAACCTCTTCCAAGTCTCAGGAATCTTCATACCATAACATTTCATCAGATGCATCACCAAAGCGTATGCCTCCATCCCGAAGGTTTGATAATGCAAAGCCATCTCCATATTCACACCATCCTTATAATTCTGCTTCATCAATTCTTCATCGAGAATGCGGATGGCTAAATGCGTCCATACCTCATTGCCAAAAGCGAAACCGGCATAAGCGATGGCTGTAGCTTCAACCAGCAAATGATTATTGGCCGAAGAGTATCTGGAATAATGCTGTACGATATAAGAAGCCATATTCTTGATGCCATTCTCCATATCCATGAGCAAGGCACCATTAGCAGTATATCCTTTCTTGCGAAGAAAAGCCAAAGCTACAGTCCATTGAATACAACGTATAGCAACCTCCATCACACTAGTCCAAGAAATACCATGGAGGAAAGGATTCTTTTTGTTCCAATCCAAGAACAACCCTTCTAGCTCTTTTGCATATTTTTCCTCTCCTGTAGCATAATAAGCCTTAGCTAACAAGGCAAACTGGAAATGTCTATTCAACTCCCAATTCGTTCTAGCATCACCTATTTCGTCTTTCTGTTTATAGCTTAAAGAATAGCTGAAATCCGCCCCCCATTCTTTATCTGTCTGGAATCCTGCACTCCATCTTTCCTTATATATATGATAATCATACCCACCAAGAATATGTATATCTGTATTCAGATGGAAAGCAATATTCCTGAAATTCAGACCAACATGATCGGGATCAAACCTCAGAGATTGTAGCCGACTATCGAAAAGGTAAGCCGTTACGGCTACATCACACTTACCATAAAGTTTCTTTTCCTGCCCTTGCAGGTGCTTTTGTTGAAGTCTCCAACCGACTTCCGGCAAATTCATTGCCCGAAGTCGATTGAAGTACCATTGTAATTTACTCATCAATGATTGTTAATCATTAATTACTAATTCATTTTTACTAATTAGAACTCTGTCTGTTTGAAGTTCATCTGATGCTCTTCATTCTGAGCTTCATGATTCTGGTTGATGTCCCCCCAAGAGATACCCTCATACTTGCCATCATAGTTCACTTCCTTCCACTGGCGAACCAAGTCAATGACAATCTTGTTAGGATAATTCTTCAAGACATCCTCGAAGTCCTTTTCCTTATTAGTTACCACAAGTACGTCACTGTTCTTACATACATCATCCAAGTCGGCAGTAACGAAATGCTGCAAGTGTGGAATCTTAGCCATGATAAAGTCCTTGTTGGTACCAGTCAACTCTGAAATCTTCACGTTGCGGTCGTAAATCTTGATTTCAAAGCCCTTACCCAACAAGCTCTCAACAACATCGACGATAGGAGAACAACGCAAATCATCGGTACCAGCCTTGAAACTCAAGCCCAAGATACCAATCTTACGCTGACCTTGATTCATGATAAGTTGAACTGCACGTTTTTTCTGATTCTCATTACTCTGGAAGATGCTCTCAATAACAGGTACATCTACATAGTTGTCATGTGCCAAGGTCTTCAAAGCCTTCATATCCTTAGGCAAGCAAGAGCCACCATAAGCGAAACCAGGCTTGAAATAGTAAGGAGAGATATTCAACTGCTTATCCTTGCAGAAGATTTCCATCACCTTATGTGAATCAACGCCTACAGACTTACAGATGTTACCAACCTCATTACCGAAGACTATCTTCAACGCATGATAAGTATTGTTGACATACTTCATCATTTCTGCCACCTTGATATCTGTGCAGATAAACTCAGCATTGATATGCTCATACATCTCACGGAATACCTTTTCTGCATACTCAGAATCAGTACCAATCAATGTCAATGGTGGATTGAAGTAATCCTCAACCGATGTACCTTCACGAAGGAACTCTGGGTTGCTGACAACATTGAAATCAACGCCACGCTTCAAGCCACTTTCCTGCTCAATAATCTCACCGACCTTCTTGTTGGTACCAGGAAGAACAGTTGAACGGATTGCAACGAGATGCATGTTTGCAGGCTTCTTCTCACCAGCAAACTTCTCTTTCAATGCACGACCGATACGTCCTGCCACAGTGTAGATATAATTAAGGTTCAAATGACCTTCAGGACTGGAAGGAGTACCTACAACGATGAAAGATACTTCGGTTTCCATAATTGCCTCTGCAGCAACCGTAGTAGCAGACATCAGCCCCTTTTTGTGTGCTTCCTCACACAGTTCCGCAATACCTTCCTCAATGATAGTAGGCTTGCCCTCATTCATCAGACGCACCTTGTTCTCATTTACATCAACACCGATCACTTTGTGACCCAACTTTGCTAAACATGCCGCACCTACGCAACCTACGTAGCCGAGGCCAAAAATACTAATATTCATAATATTACTTCTGTTGTAAATTATTTACTATGAGTTTAAATTTTCCTCTCTTACTATAAACCATTTCGTCCATAGAGCAAACCTTTGTTGTAATATCCATGTTTCCATGCCCGCAACGCTTTAAAGTTTCCTCTATAACGAATTCTTTATCTTTATCATTGAATCCCTCATCTGGAGCGATTCTTATTTCCAGCTTGCCTTTCACATTTTGTATCCATTGACAAGCCTTAATATGTTCACCTTCTTCGATGAAATCAACACGCGTTACCATAGAACCATCCTTGCAAACAAGGATATCATCCGTTCTACCAACAACACGCTCTATTCCTCCTGCATTATCTATAAAGCCTTGCGATGATTTATTGACACCTTCTTTCAAAACAATTCTGTCATCAGTTTTATATCTAATTAAAGGGAATACATCATTGATTAGAGATGTGGAAATAATATGGTCATCATAATACTCTTCTATTCCATATCCAGGATCTTCATAGTAGCCACTATGGTCGAGCGACTCCTCTAAGCGGATTGTTCTTTCCGTAGTACCATAGTGGTCATATACTTGAGTATGAAAAACTTGTGCTATCACTTTCCGCTGATAATCAAACAGTGTTTCTGACGAAGTAAAAGCTACCGGAATATGACATTCCAATCCTTTTTCTCTCAGCACAAGCGCCAAACTATAGAGTGAACTTGGATAACCTTCTATCGCTTTAGGATGATGTTTTTGAATAAGGCGATGATAAATCTCAGCAGTTTGTGGATTTATATTATAACTTGAAAGAAATAGAGTATTGCTAACATGAATTTTCAAAGAGATTTCATCTCTTGTTAAATTTCCACGTAACGACACCATTGGTTCCCCATAATGATATCCACATCGTTTGCGAAAACATACAAAGTAAGCTTGTTCACGCCATACAGACTTCCAGTCTTGATAAACAGTTAATGGAGTACCTGTTGTTCCACTAGTGTGATTTTTGATAAGCCCCTTTTCTTTGCACGTTAACAATTCCTTACCATGTTCTTTCAGCATATCCTTAGTCAGAATTGGAAGTTTCGCAATATCATCAAGATGCTTTATATCATCTATAGAATATACTCCACAATCTTTGCATAAATTACGATAATACTCTGAGCAAGTATAAGCTTTTCTAAAAATCTCCAAAAAGCGTTTTTCATTTCTTGCTCTTAACTCGTCATGTGTCATATCATACATTGAGTCTATCTCTGACACATACTTTTTCACCACGAAAGGAGATCTTAACAAATACTTAAAGGATTCTCTTAAATATTTTTTAATGAGTAAAGACATATTACTTTAACAATATTTTATATAAATCACTTAATTGTTTCTCTACATAGCACGGCAAATGTTCTTGAACTTTTCTTAAAGAAACTTTACCCATATCTACTCGAAGTTTTTCATTATCAATTAATGTACGAATGGCATGATACATACCATCCTTATCACCAGGCTCCATGATAAAACCATTTTCTCCATTCTTCAACATCTCAGGAATACCACCTACCGTTGTAGAAATTATAGGCAAAGAATAGCTCATCGCTTCAAGTACAGAGATTGGCAATCCCTCATTGTAAGAAGGCAAGATATAAGCATCTGCCATATTTAACAAATGAACTTTTTTCTCACCATTCACCCATCCTTGAAACATTGCAATATTTTCTAAGCCGTTCTGTTTGATGATTTCTTTCACTTGATCCACTTCTCCATCACCACCAAATAAAAATTTAACCTTGCCATCAAATTCCGCTTTGTGCTTTATCAAAACATCTAGTAAGTCATAGATACCTTTACGCTTACCCAAACGTCCCAAAAACAGCAATACAAAATTATCATGCCTTATTTTTGTTAAAAGAGGCGGAGCTATTACATTCTTAATAACAACCACATTCTTATGATGAATCGTCTTTTCAAACCATTCTTTCCAACTTTCACTAAGCGCAATAATGCAATCACATTTACTTAGTGTTTTCTGTACAGCCTTGATGTGACGTGAAGTAAACTCTTGAAATTCAGCTCCATGGCAATGATAAACAACTTTTTTGCCAAACATTTTTGCCAGATTGATGAAAATTCTTTTTCTCCAAAAACTGGCATCACTTGCTCCATGCACATGCACTATTTTAATCTCTCTATGAAATAACATCCATTTCCAGAATTGTACATATGCCTTAAAGAAAGCCAGTAACTTACGAGCAAACCCATAATCCACAACCGTTGCAACATGGTTAAATGGTTTATAGAAAGTACTATATACACTTTCTACTGCTGCTACGCCACCATGTATAACAGTAAAGTCAATACCTATAGTTAATACACTTCTTGCTTCCATTTCATTATATTTTTTCCCAGACTTTTGTATTCTTATTATATTTTTTTATAACTTTTGCAGGTATTCCTACAGCTACACTAAAAGGAGGAATATTTTTAGTAACAACACTTCCTGCTCCTATTTGAGAATCATGACCTATTATAACATCTTCTACTAAGCAAACTGAGGGACCTATATATACATTATCTTCAATTGTTGCTGCTTTTCCTTTTCTAGAACCGATAGTAAGGAATTGACTCAATGAAACATTTTTTCCAATTGTCGCTGAAGTATTGATTATAACGCCACAACCATGTCCAATATAAAGTCCTGCCCCTATACGAGTTTTTGTAGATATTTGAATCCCATACTTAGAAGATAAATGATGATATACTAGCCAAAAGAAAGGACGAATAGGACTTTGAACAGAAGTTAGTCTTAACCATAAAAGATAAACAAAACCTCTTTCATGCACAAGTACCTTTAATAATTTTGAAATTTTACCCCCCCAGCCCGTCCGAGAACGGCCGTTTTGGGGTGTATCACATAGGGTAGAAC
>NZ_JAHOEA010000068.1 GCF_019127135.1 Segatella copri
GCAAAGGTAAGAAATTTTACGATAAAGGGCAAGGTATAAACGCGGAGCCGCTTACTACTCTATCACCTAAGTTGTTGATAGAAAGAAAGTTTTCTGAGTTTTTGTGTCTTTTATGTAAAGATTCAGAAAAATTGGTTCATTTTGGTTCATTTAACAAAATTCGTTTTTGTACATTTACGTGTGTTACAGGACTAGGGCGTATGGAGCTTACTTGCGAAAGTTCAGTAGATTATAAAAAAAGAGATGAAGCAAAATCTACGTTGCTTCATCTCTTTTTATAATCTATTATTCTGTATCTTACTGCATATCGTAAACCACCTGCATGAGTTTCTTGCCCAGCTCATCAGCCTGCTCCATGGTAGAAGCCTCGCTATATACACGGATGATAGGCTCGGTATTACTCTTGCGGAGGTGAACCCACTTGTCAGGGAAATCGAGCTTGACGCCATCGATATCTGTTACGTTGACATCCTTCTCCTTACCATACATCTCCTTTACCTTGACGAGAATTGCATCTACATCGGTAGATGGAGTGAGGTCAATGCGGTTCTTGGCGATGAAATAGTTAGGGAAGCTGGCACGGAGTTCGCTCACCTTGCAGCCTTTGTGAGCCAGACTGCTCAAGAAGAGGGCGATACCAACGAGGGCATCACGACCATAATGGCTCTCTGGATAGATGACTCCACCATTGCCTTCACCACCGATGACTGCGTGAACATCCTTCATCTTGGTAGTAACATTCACCTCGCCTACAGCAGCTGCGGTGTACTTGCCACCATGCTTCTCGGTAACATCGCGGAGGGCACGGGTAGATGAAAGGTTGCTGACTGTATTGCCAGGAGTCTTGCCCAATACGTAATCGGCTACGCTGACCAGGGTATACTCCTCGCCAAACATCTTGCCATCTTCGCAGATGAAAGCCAGACGGTCAACATCCGGGTCAACAACAATACCCATATCGTAGCCACCCTTCTTCAACTCATCCATGATACCACCGAGGTTCTTCTCCAATGGCTCCGGATTATGAGCGAAGTCGCCTGTAGGCTCACCATTGAGGAAAGTATATGCTACCCCGAGCGCATCGAGCAACTCAGGAAGAATAACGCCACCAACAGAGTTGATGGAATCTACACAAACCTTGAAATGAGCATTTCTGATAGCCTCTACATCAACGAGCTTCAAAGCAAGTACTGAGTCGATATGGCGCTTGTTGAATGTATTGTCTTCTGTATATTTACCGAGATGATCCACATCCGCATATTCGAAGTCTTCCTTCTCAGCGATGCCCAGCACCTCGTTACCATTAGCTGCAGTAAGGAACTCACCCTTCTCGTTGAGGAGTTTGAGGGCATTCCACTGGCGTGGGTTGTGAGAAGCAGTGATGATGATACCGCCGGCTGCACCACTCATGGTAACAGCAAGTTCGGTGGTAGGAGTAGTAGCCAGACCGATGTTCAACACATCGTAGCCCATACCCATGAGGGTTCCACAAACCACATTCTTTACCATCTCGCCAGAGATGCGTGCATCACGGCCTACAACGATGGTATTACTCTTAGAAGCACCGCTACGGCGAATGAAGGTAGCGTATGCTGAAGTGAATTTTACGATATCGAGCGGATTCAATGTATCGCCCGCTGGACCGCCGATAGTACCGCGGATACCAGAAATAGATTTAATCAGTGTCATAAATATATCTTTTTCTGTTTATATTTATCTTCCTCTCTGCAGGGTCATGTCGTAAACACATGCCTGTACACTGCCCGATGCCGATGTGGTACCGTAAGAATGAGGTACGAGCAGGCGGACATGAGCTATGCGGTCATCATCAGTCTTTGGTCTGCCTATCTTAACCCAGGAGAACGGGATGAGCCAACCGCTAGGTACGGTAGAACTTAAACCAGAATAGCTGGAATTATAGGTAAGAGCCATCAGACTGGCTTTAGGATCAACGAAAGAACCGGTGAAAGTACCGGAAGTATTGGTAACGCTCATCTTATCTACATAAAAGGAATAAGCAGGAACTTTGTTTGAAAGCGTGAGACACTTATCGCTCATTTCTGCAGCATACGAAAGGTTATACTCATCAAAACGGACCAGCACATCTGCCGTTTCGCCCTTCCTGATATAATCGCCACATCCCTGGTCAATCACCTGCATATAGATACCGTTACTGTTGAAAAGTACCCATTCGTTGTTGTTCTTTGCTGTATCTGTCAACCTTTGATTATTATTCCAACGTCTGGTGAACTCATCCTCAGAGATGACCTTAATATTTTCCTTACGCAAGAAGGAGCTGATAGAATCGAGCTCTCTGTCGCGCATATCCTTATAAGTCTCACTATCATTGCATGCGGCAAATGATAAAACAGCCGCGAAAGCAATCATTGCAAACAAAAATTTCTTCATTCTTCTTTTTAAAATCTGATTTATTGGGCAAAGGTACAAAAAAGATAAGACAACACCGAGAGGAATAGGTTGATTTTATTATTATTTATCACTTATTATCATCCTATTGCCTCAAAACGGGGTTGTTTTCTGCCTTTTTCGTCATTTCTGAGGAAAAAAGCGGTTACTTCAGCATATCGGCGTATGCCAGGATAGCCTTCAGTGCAATCTGCTCTGCCTCCTGCATGCTGCAAAGCAATTTGCCGCCGGAAGCATTGCGATGACCGCCACCATTGAAGAACTCGGCTGCCATCTTATTGCATGGGAAATCGTCTACCGAACGGAGACTTACCAATATGCGATTGTCGATATCCGTATCTTCACGAAGAGAAATGGAGAGTTTGTGGCCCTTGATGGTAAGAGGCACGTTCACCAATCCTTCCAGATCGCCCTTGATAAAGTCATACTTCTTCAACTCTTTACGGGTCACGGTATAGAAACTAGCATGAAGTCCCTCTACTACCTGCAGCTTTTCATTCATCAGATAGCCACGGAACCGGACTGCCGGAATGCGGGCATTATTGAAGACATTGCGGTAAATCTTATCCTTGTCGATGTTCTTGGTAAGCAGCAGACAGATGATGTAATAGATATAAGGCTGGGTAGAATTGTAAGTGAAACCACCCGTATCGGTCATCATACCGCAATAAATGCAGGTAGCCCAGGTCTGATCCATCTGTGGGAAACCTCCCAACTGCCAGACTACACGGAATACCAGGTCGCTGGCACTGCTGGCATGTGGCTGCGAAACCAGCAGCTTAGCCTCAAGGTTAGGAGCCAGATGGTGGTCGATGATGACACGCTGAGTCTTGCAACCCAACAATACATGATCCATCTCATCAAGACGTCCCTCACTGCTAAAGTCAACACAGCATATCAGGTCGGCTTCATCGAAAGCCTGCTGCACCAGCTCAGGCTGTCTGTCATATCGGAGGATACCGGCAGCTCCAGGCAACCAGGAAATAGAATCCGGCACCATATCCGGCACACAAATGTCAACTTTCTTGCCCAAAGAGCGAAGATAACCAGCCCATCCCAATGAAGAGCCGATGGCATCACCGTCTGGCGACTTATGTGCACAGACGACAATACGATGAGAAGCCGCTATCGTCTCTCGGAGAATAGCGGCTTCCTGATCTGTCAATATATTAATGTTTATATCCATCTCATTAAATTAGAAGAGTTTGTTTGGATAAACACCCTCGTCGATAAGATGCTGGATCTTGTCAACAACACTCTGGCGGTCGGCAGCATAAGTTACACCAAACCACTTGCTGGTAGTATCGAGCACCTTAACAGTAGCTGTACCCTCATTGATGAGCTTGTTGACCATCAATGGGATGAAGAATTCAGCCTTCTTGTTTTCCATATTCTTAGGATCGCTCAAGAACTCCTTGAAGTACTCCTCGCTGTGCTGGAAGTAATCAGGTGTGAAGCCCCAAACATTCATGGAAACAGGAGTATTGTCGCCAACAGCAACCCACTCGCCCTGCTCATCCTTGTAAGATACCTTACCATCGATACGCATAATCTCGGTACGCTCTACACAGGTAGTGAGGTTCTCATCAGCATCCTTAGAGCAGATGCCACGAGCTACGGTACCATTCTCGCTCAAGGTGTTACCCACACGGAAACCAACCATGGCATAACGGTTCTTGCTGCCCTCTGGAAGTTCAGAGAGGAACTTGCCGATTACCATGAAGCAATCGCGGTTGTAGAAGTCATCGCAGTTGATTACGCAGAAAGGCTCCTTGATGATATCCTTTGCCATCAGAACAGCATGGTTTGTCCCCCATGGCTTCTCACGACCTTCTGGTACAGAGAATCCCTCTGGGAGATCATCCAATGCCTGGAAGCAAAGTTCTGCAGGAATATGACCCTCATACTTTGAAAGAATCTTCTCACGGAACTGATCTTCGAAGTCCTTGCGGATAACGAATACGATCTTTCCAAAACCAGCCTGAATAGCATCATAGATGCTGTAGTCCATGATAGTCTCACCATTAGGACCCAGACCATCAAGCTGTTTCAAACCACCATAACGGCTACCCATACCGGCAGCCAGAAGCAATAACGTAGGTTTCATTTTGTTTATAATTTTATTTATTAATAGTTGATAGTTATTTATAAAATAACGATGCAAAAGTAACAAAAAAAATGCAGTTAACCGCACGTTTTCCTACTTTTTTTTGATTCATGTCATTTTTTGTCCCTTTATACGCTATCTGTAACACATATCAGACTTATTTCCGGACGCATCTCCCAGGCTAAACCTAGAAAGGATAACCCACAGCGAAATGCAGACTCTGGGCATCCTTGAACCGACGGATGTTGTAGATGCCACTCTTGCCGGTATCGTAAGGAACATGCAGACCGATACCCCAGTCGACACGTATTACAAACATACCCATATCATAACGCACACCGACACCGGTGCCTACCGCCAGCTGCCCGAAGAACTTGCCTACATCAAACTTGCCGAGCGGACTGTACTCATGGTTACGCAAGGTCCACACATTACCTGCATCCAGGAAAAGGGCTCCATAGAGATCGCCCCAAACCTTCTGACGGTATTCCAGGTTCATCAGATACTTGATGTCGCCCGTCTGGTCGATATACGAATACTTGCTGTTGGTAGGCTGGTACCTGCCCGGTCCGATACTCCGCACATTAAAGGCACGCACACTGTTGGCACCACCGATATAGAACTGCTCATAATAAGGAGCATTCTCGGCATTGCCATAACTCCAGATAATGCCGGCATTGACATGTCCCACCAGCGTACCATCCTGGGTGATGCGCCAATACTTCACGAAATCAGTCTCCAGTTTCAGGAACTGTGCAAACGGATTCTTGAACATCTTCTTGTCTTTCTCGTTCCATCCCTTTCCGGCTGCCATATAACCAAGCGACAGGATATTGGCTGCCTCGCTGATGGTGGTTGACCAGGTGATAGGATGGCGGTAACGGCGCGGACTGCGATAAGTATAGGTGTAACTCATCTTCGGCACAAACTGGTCGCGCATCGATATCTGGAGATAAGGATGCAGGGCGAGAATGCTGTCGAAAGCGGCTGTACGGCTGTTCATAAATTCATAAGAGAGAATCAGCGGACTGAAGGAATGCTGATGCTGGTAAGAGGTTGACCAGGCATAGGTCAACTCGCCCGATGCCACATGACGCCGGAAGTAGCTGGCTCTGTTCAGTACATTCATCGAAGCCTTGATGGTAGTAGTTGGCACACCCCGATATTTGGTAGGCATGTGTCCGGCACGGTATCTGCGCTCATTCTGCTCCATCGTCCTAAACATATTCCAAGGCGTGATGATGCGAGGAAACTCTACAGATACATCCGAACCGTATTCATAGGAATTGATGCGGGTTGAACCACCGCCAGCCTTACTGATGGTTTGCCACTCATGCGAACCATGCAGGTTGACAGAAAGTTTCTCACCTCCATGAAAAGCATTGCGCTTGGTAAGACCCACTACCAGCTCCGGTCCTACTCTACCGGTTGTTTTGCCACGGGCATTTGCCTCGACATAGAAATCGTATGGCTTGTCGAATACCAGGTCGATATTGGCATCCAAGGTATCACGATATACTACATGGCCCAGACTGTCGAGGGTTTGCACCGAACGGGGGGTAAACAGGATGCTGGAATAGCTGAAGAGTCCCATCTCCTGGAGTCCGGTCTTGGCACGTTCCTCGGTACGAACCCGATACAATTCGCGGGGACGCAGGCGCAAGCTCTGCAAAACGATACCCGGACGTATCGGCATCTTTCTTCCGTTATAATGGAAACTCAGATAGCTGCGTACAAAGGAATCCTTCAACTCCTCCATATACTGCTTTCTGAAATTAACATGAATCTTTCCGATATACCACTGTCGGGTAGCCTTATCGTCTACGCTGTCTGCCATCATCAGCCGCAACTGCACCTTACCGGGCACATTCACGGTATCGGCAAGATAAGAAGCATAACTGTTCTGATAGAAATAATAGCCCCTGTTGCGGAAGAGACGGGTGATACGCTGACGTTCCGATTCCATGTTGGAGACATTGAAAGGACTCCCCTTCCGGATGAGCGCCTTGTTCATGGAGGAATCTATGAGCTGCCTGCCCTGGGCAGGGAAGTTGAGATAAGTCATCGAATCGAGCGTCCAGAGATGGCCGAAGTCTACATGATAGGCAACCTTCGCCTTCTTCGGATTGCTCTGTGTCAGTACATCATAAGTCACCTTACCGTTAAAATAGCCATATTTATCGAGCTGATGCTCAGCTACCTGTGCACGGAGTTGCGGGTTCACATTTGCCATCAGCTTAGGCTTGGAACCGAACACCTTGGTTATCCACTTGGGTATTGCTCCATGCGACTGGGAGAAAGCATTCCATATCCACAGGCGCACAGGGAACGGTGTGCGGTAATAGCTGCTTCCGAACAAAGCACCGTTCGGAGCCGAAGCCAGGGCATACTCCATCTCGGTGATGGTAGAATCGGCATAGGCACCCTTCTCGTAGTTCTTATACTCGATAGGTACCAGACCCGTAAACAGCTGCTCGTCTTCTTTCAGCGCACTGGTTGAAGAGCAACCCGTGATGAGCTGCCCCGACAACATCAGCAATGCTGCCACATATATAATAAGGTATAACCTGTTCTGCTGTTTCATATCGATCATTACTTTTCGTTAAGTTTCAATGGGTCAAAGTCCTTTGTTCTGGCTTTCTCCATCGTATCCTTCTTTTCGTTCGTACTCTTCTTCACCGCAGGATTCTTCTCCATTGGGGCTGCAGGAATCTGCTGCTTATCGGTCTTGAACCGGAAGATATCCTTGAAATGCTGCAGTTTTCTCTGCCACTTGAAACCGATACCATACTCACCTATCAAGCCTTCGAGCCAATCGTAGGTATTGCTGTTGTAGAAGGCACGGATATACTGGCTCGCACCTTCGTTGAGACGGTACTGCAATTCGATATTGTTGAAGAATACATCATCATTATTGGCTGCATTCTCCATTTCTGCACCGGTAGAAACCTTGCCGCCCACACTGAAACTCAAACGGTTGTTGAAGAAGCGCTTGGCAAACTTAAAGTTGTAATCGGTGTGCATGGCACCTGCTGCATTGGTAGAGTTATCCACCGACATACCGACATCCACACCCACAGAACGCATCGCTGAACCTGCAATATTATTGATCTCAGAGTTGAGGAAAGAGGTCAGGGCACTGTTCATGGAGAACGAATTGGTATTGCCGTTGGCAAGATACATGCCCGAAGCCAGCATCGTAATGGCTATCTTACCACGCTCTTCAACACTCATCGTGTTCAGTTCATCCTGCAAGGTGGCATCATTTGGTGAGGAAATGATAAACTGGATGCCTGGCTGATTCAGGGTCTTAGAGAGTTTTACGCCACAAAT
The DNA here is from genome assembly GCF_019127135.1 of Segatella copri. Classification (GTDB taxonomy): domain Bacteria; phylum Bacteroidota; class Bacteroidia; order Bacteroidales; family Bacteroidaceae; genus Prevotella. The sequence continues at coordinate 7,868 of NZ_JAHOEA010000068.1, forward strand.
GAAATCAACCGAGCGACCGGTTCCCTGTCCCTCGTTTACCGTTGTCCTGACATTCTCTGTTGCCGTGATGTTCAGGGTCGGGTTGAACGGATCGCCGTTAAACTCGATATAGCTGCCGTCCTGGATATCAAACGTCTTGAGCGGAATGACAGGCAACGAATATTTCATCTTACCATTGTTCAGGGTATACTTGCCCGTGATGCCGATGCCATCAACCGAATTGTAAGTCATCGTCAGATCACCACCGCCCATCAGGTCGATGTAGTTGGTCTGGTCGGCATTCAATGCACAGAGGATATGAGCCGACTCGTCTATCGACATGCCCAACATCATGCTCAATCCTTCCAGTGCCGGACGCTCGACAACGACAGGCTTGCCACTCTTGAAATTCGTAAACTTCACCAGTTCATCGAGCTGCGTATCAGTAGTCAGTTCTGATTCTTTCAGCACATACGTCATATCCGTATTGCCGAGCACATCCAGTTTACCCTGCATCTTCAGATTGCTTACCGGTCCGCGCATCGCACCATAGAAGTTGACATACGCCTTGCCGAAAGCCTCGGAACGGGCATTCTCCTTGGCATCAATCAGCAGGAAGTTCTGTGCTCTCATCCGGATATCGAGCATCATCTTCTCTATATTCGTAAAGTCGAGACTGCCCTGGATATTGAGCGGACTCTCATTGTTGGCATACATCATGAAGTTTTCGAAGAGCAACTTGCTGCCGATGATACGGACCGGATCGTTGGCAAAACGCATCGTGATGCCATAAGGCACACTGACGAGATAAGCCGAATCCAGATATACTTCGCCCTCTACATCCAACTGGCTCAAGGCTCCCTTCAAACTCAGTTTACCTTCGCCATATCCCTTCAGACCCATAATCTGGTCAGGAACAAAACCATTGACAAAATGCAGAGGCAACTTCTCCATGCCCACTTCGGCATCGAGATAACCGCTTCCTTCAGACCTGTAAATACCCTTCACGGTAGCCACTTCTTCACCCTCATAATTGAGGATACCATCTACATAATGAGAGCCATCGCTCTTTGGCATGTAAACGAATTCAGTACCGACATCTCCCATCGGACACTTTTCGTAAACCAAATTGTCGATGTTCAGATTAGAAGAAACCGAGAATTCATCCTTGGTCTGGATAATATGGAAGTCGCCGTCAAGAATACCCGAGATGTCCGGCATATAAGGAATCACGCTGAGCACTTTATCCAGATTAAACTGGCTCATGCTGACCGTAAGATCCTGCAGCGCTTCTTCGTTTTCATCATTGCTGTATATGCGGATACCCATGCCGTTGGCTGCCTGCAGAATCAGATTGGCAGAAACACGGTCGTCATTGCCCAACATCAGATAGTTGTCATCGTTGGCAGTAAACTTCTTGTAACCCAGGACAGGATGGGTATCGATGAGCGAAATCTTCACGCCGTTTTCCAGCAGCAGTGCCTCCAGCCCCACATCTACACCCAATCTGTTTTTGGCATCATAGATGCGGGCATCGATATTGGAACCCTTCTCCTGCAGTTCGCCCTCTACCTGTGCCCGGAACACATACTGAGGATTATGCTTGTTGTTCTGAACACGGGCTGCATAGCGGATGGTATCGCCCTCAGTCTTCACCAAGGCACGGATTGTATCCAACTGCATGCCACTCGCCACCAGAGAATCGATGTTGAGATAACCATTGACACCCGTTACAGGCGACATGGTCATCTTCATATCCACCGTCTTGAAATCATAACCGCAGTAAGCGATGAAACGGGATATGAAATTGTCCTTTCCTGTGGTAAGATAAACATGACCGAACGGGAACTGGCTGCGAATCTTCACCTGGTCGATATGATGGTTTCTGAGCTGATGAGCCAATTCTTTCTGCAATCCGGCAAAACGGCTCAGCAACTGCTTATAGCCTCCGTGTACATCCATGTTGAGATGGAAGTCGCCACAATCGATGACTGCATGCGTGGTATCTCTGCGGGTAAAGACATCAGCGTCAACACCCACCGGACGGTAATTCTTCTTAGCCGTACGAACCGTAATATCACTCATCGAAGCCATGATGTCATGACTGTCCTTCAGGTCGGACCTGATATCCATGTGACCGCAGAGCGACAGGCGCATCGGTGCCTTCGTTACCTCTAACGAATACAGATTCACATCGCGTACATCTGCCACCAGGGTAGCCTCCAGTTTCTTGGAATTCGTAAGTGCATCAAGGCTGACGAGTCCCGTAAGATACTGGTTCTTGCTGTCGATATCGGCATGCACCTTTCCATTGGCAACGTGAGCCACTGCCAATACATGATCCAGTTTGTATTTGCCATACTGAATCTGGTTTACCTGTGCCTTAGCCTGCAATCGGGTACGAGGAGAGAAGAAATCTGTTCCCACACCCTTCGCCTCCAATGAGCCGGTGAAAGAATGCAAATCCTGTTTTGGCAGGAAATGCTTTGCCTGGATGTTGTGCGCCTGAATCTTAGCCTGATAAGCCAGACGGTTCATATCAATACTGCCGTCTTTCCGGGTCTTCGCATCTACCTTGGCATCTACCTTCATCCTGCCACGACCTTCGGTAATGGCGAGTCGGGTAGCATATCTGGAGCCGTCTGCCTGAATGTTTCCCCGGATTCCGATACCGGCAGGCACACGTATCTCCTGCATCAGAGAAGGGGCAAGCATGGCGGTAACGAAATCCAGATGATAGGTACGGGCCTCCAAATCTACGTTTGCCTTCAGACGATTCATATCCGTCAGGTTACCCAATTTTCCATCAGCACTCAGTTCGAAGGCTGTAGGCAGCGACAGTTTCAAGCCCGAGAAAGATACCTGCTGCATATTTCCCTTGAACGAACCTTCTATCTTCATCGGATAGAATGGCCATTTCTTCTTCATGGCGCTTGGGAAGGCATCGCCTGCAAAGAGGAACAGGTCTGAACGGTCCAAAGCTCCCTTCAGCTGTGCCATCAACTTGCCAGGTTTCACCTCATCAAAGGCATTCATATCCATATCCACCGTTGCCTGCAACTGGGAGTATGGGGTACGGAGACAAATATCAGGCAACTGCAGTTTCACGGAATCCATCACGAATCTGCCATAGAGCTGGTCTACCTGCAAACCACTTTTCTCCTTAAACTGAGCTTCACGAATCCTGACATCTATCTTTGAATCGCAATAATAGAAAGAGTCTGCCTTCAAAGTCATGGCCGACAGGGCGATATGGTTAAAGTCCATGCCCGATACCGGACGGATATAGTTCTGGTCATAGTTCACCTTGCCCTTTTTCCAGTCAAGATGACCTATCTGATAAAGTCCTTTATAAAGGTCGAGATAGGTAGTCTGCGCCACCGCATCTCCAAAATAAGCATTCACCTGAAGAGTATCTCCAGGCATGTGTAATACGAAATCAGTGTTCTTCAGTTTCAGTTTTTCGATATTCACCTTCCAGAAATTGGTACTAGGCGTAGTATCTGGCGGCACCGTATCGCTCAACTCTACGGAGAGGCGGGCATCAGCCAACAGGGCATGATTCACCCTGACCTTCTCCTTTCCGAGGTCAATGCCATGAGCCTTCAGGCGCAGATTACCTACATTGCCCTTAATTCTTGCTTCGTGAATAAAATTAGTGGTATTCACCTTCATCTGGGTGAAATTGAGTTCATCCACCATGACTTGACTTTCGAAAAGAGGCAACAACTGTACGTCTACCACCATCTTCCAGATGTCGGCAACGGTATCTCTCTTATTTCTTAAAGCCAAGTTTGGGGAATTCTTGAGTGAGTCGATTGGCTGAAGTACCTTTACGCCTTCCACTCCCAGTTTCAGAGGGAAGACAAGGCGTACTTGCTTTACCGAAATATCCATACCCGTCGACTCAGAGGCATAAGCAGCCACTTGCTTTACCGCCCAATTCTGAACAGGAGGCAGATAAAGCAGAATGGATAACAACAAGATGAGCACCAATGGAATCAACACCGTGATTCCTGCCCATTTCGCATACCTCTTCATAAGCATGGACTTTTTGAGTTAGGGTGCAATAGCCCGCCAAAGATTATCATCCGGCAGCGGAGCCTCTGCTACTATTGTTTCTTTAGACACAGGATGAACAAATTCTACTCTGTGTGAAAGGAGAGAAATACTGCCATCTGCATTGCTACGTGGAGAACCGTATTTCAGATCTCCCTTGATAGGACATCCCATCTTGGCAAGCTGGCATCTTATCTGATGATGGCGACCCGTCATCAAGTTCACCTCCAAAAGTGTATAATGGTCTGTATGACCTATCACCTTATACTTCAATATCGCTTTCTTCGAGTTTTTCACCTCATGGTCGTAAGCATAGCTCTTATTCTGCTTTTCATTTCTTACAATCCAATGGGTGAGCGTAGCCTCAGGTTCCTTTGGCATGTTCTTCACAATGGCCCAATAGGTTTTGTGAACTTCGCCATCCCTGAACATATTGTTCAGACGGCTCAATGCCTTAGAAGTCTTGGCAAATACGACCAAACCCGAAACAGGACGGTCAAGGCGATGCACCACACCGAGAAAAACATTTCCCGGCTTGTGATACTTCTCCTTGATGTACTGTTTCACAGTCTCCGAGAGTGGTTCGTCGCCGGTCTTGTCGCCCTGCACGATTTCGCCACTTCTCTTAGAGACTATGATTATATGGTTGTCTTCGTAAACTACCTGCATGTTTTATCAATAAAACGATTGCCGAGAGATTACATGTTCATACCACCGTCGATCTGAATAACCTGACCGCTTACATAGCTAGACAAGTCGGAAGCGAGGAAGAGGCAAACATTTGCGATATCCTCAGTCTGACCACCACGACGCAATGGAATCTTCTTCATCCAGTCCTTGCGGATTTCCTCAGGCAACTGTGCTGTCATTGCTGTCTCGATGAAACCAGGAGCTACAGCATTGGCACGTACGCCCTTAGGACCCAACTCCTGAGCGATAGACTTAGCCAAAGCAATCATACCAGCCTTAGAAGCTGCATAGTTGCACTGACCTGCATTACCATGAACACCTACTACAGAAGCCATGTTGATGATAGAACCACCACGCTGACGAAGCATGACTGGAGAGCAAGCATGAATGAAGTTGAAGGCTGACTTCAAGTTTACATTCAAAACAGCATCCCACTGAGCCTCGCTCATACGGAGCATCAAACCGTCCTTGGTGATACCTGCATTGTTAACCAGGATATCGATAGAACCGAAGTCCTCATGAATCTGCTTAACAGTCTTCTGTGTCTCCTCGAAATCTGCTGCATTACCAGCATAAGCACGACAGGTTACACCAAGAGCCTCAATCTCCTTACGAGTAGCTTCCAAACCGGCAGCCATATCGTCGTTGAGTACGAGGTCTGTAAATGCGATGTTAGCGCCCTCAGAGGCGAACTTCATAGCGACAGCCTTACCGATGCCGCGAGCAGCACCTGTTACAAGGGCTGTTTTACCACTTAATAATCCCATTTCTTTCTTATTTAATTAATTATCAATTAGTTACGAGTTTACTATATTCTTTTATCTAGAGTTTCAAGCCCGACTTTCCCAAAGCACCATAAACCACCTTGGCAACCAGAGGTTTGCTCGACTCCACATTCATGCCATGACCCAGACGTCCATAGATAAACGGAACCTCGAGACCTTTGATACAATAGTGAGTAATATCGGCCACCAGATCGATGTTATCAATATCAAACTCACCGTCTTCTCTTCCTTCGGCATAAATTCTTCTGAGAATCTCTATTTCGTCTTCATCGAAGTTCTTTCTTGCCTTCTCAACCATCCAGATATTCCGGAAGAACTCAGCACGGAGGTTACCGTTTCTTACAACCGTTTCCTTAATCATACTGAGATGAGTGTAGATAAGCTCGATGATTTTATCCTGTGGACGCATCTTGCAATTGGCAACTTCGTCCAACTTATCTGAAAGACGCTCCAACTCTGATTCTATCACAGCGTAATAGACATCCTCTTTCCTACTGAAATAAGTATAGAGCGTACGTCTACCCTTACCAGAAGCTACAGCAATATCATTCATCGTAGTATTTGCTATACCATTCTTGGCAAAGAGTTGTCGTGCGACATCTACCAGTTTTTGTCTTGTTTTGGATACTGACATATTGAAGCCCTTCCTTTTTTATTAATTGCACATAAAAATATTATTGTGCAAAAGTAGCACTTTAATTCGAATTAAACAAATATTTAATGTTAAATTAATAAATTAGGGCACAAAAAAAATCGGATAAGATGTTGTTGACCAACTTCTTACCCGATCATTGTTGCGGCGGCAGGACTCGAACATGCGACCTCCAGGTTATGAGCCTGGCGAGCTACCAACTGCTCCACACCGCGATATAATCAACTCATTTCTGAATTGCGAGTGCAAAGGTACGACTTTTTTCTGACTCCACCAAACAAATTGTCAGAAATCTGCATATATTTAACAGTTATTAAGCAGAATAGCAACAAAACGTACCTAAAAGAGGAGAAAACGAGTAAAAAGCAAGCCCGATTGCTCTTTTTCTGAACAATCGGGCCTTATGAAAAAAGAATTACTTTTTCAAAAGTTTCATTACCTTCTCGAAATATCTTTGAGTACGCTTCTTGCTGTAATGATTACCGCCATTCCATGAACGGATTGCGTGCTCAATACTATTAAGAGGATTGTAGACACTCTGAATCAATAGAAACATTTCTTTAGATTTAGCTACATTATATCTATCAGCCAAAGTGTAGCGCTTCTTCGATTTCTTGCGCTTCAGAATATTATTACATTCTGCTACTAAAATTGGAGTGATCTGCATCACACCGACAGAGTTACCGCTCTTAGCTTTCGGATCACCCTTACTCTCTACCTGAATAATAGCCTCCATCACTGAAGTCCAGTCCATCTCGCTGGTAGAGGATACATTTCCTGATGTTGCAGCCGATGCTGCATGAATTTCTAATGTCAGCATTAACATGCTAACTAATACCATTGCTATTCTCTTCATATTAATTGTTTTATGGAACCTGAAAAGCTGAAATACAACATCAGTGATTTCGCGGTGGCAACTTGTGAGAAAAAGAAAGGCTGCTCACCTCAGTCCCGTTAGATACCTTAATGGATACCTTCTCACACAACAAAAAGCACAAGATACTGGTATCCTTATTCTTATCGTTTGCAAAGATACAAAAAAAAATCGAATTATGCAAGTAATCAGCTGATTATCAGCGCATTTTTACGTAATTAAACACTTAGTAACACTTAGGTTTGATATAAATCAAGCAAAAACAAAAAAGCCCCGACTACTTTCGTAATCGAGGCTCTTGATAAAAGGAGGCGGCTACCTACTCTCCCGCATTGCATTGCAGTAC
>NZ_JAHOEA010000069.1 GCF_019127135.1 Segatella copri
AAAACTGTGTTAAACTACTTTTATTGTAGCTTGACACAGTTTAGTTTACACTCTCAATCTCACAGGCTCCTCGCCTGTACGTAATTTGTAGTCTTCATAAAGCATCTTCTGCATCTTGTCAACCATGGCTTTCTTTGTGGCCTTGGCAGATTTCCAACGTCTAAGCGCCTCTTCTCTTGTTAATTTATTCATATCCAATCCTCCATTATTAAATGATGAGCATCCCAAATGTCCGCTCTTTCTAAATTTCATTCTACCAGATTAAGCTTTCAAGAACTACTATCGGGAAGAATACGACTACAAAGATACGGATTATTTTTGAAACTAAAGCATCTTTATCCTAATAAAATGCAGATAAATTTTATTTTAGCAACACGGCTGCAAAGAAACAGATTGACTTTTCCTGATTTCAGTAGACACTTGTTGTTGGAAGAGATAGGATATGTTGTTGAGACAGTCAGTATCTTCGACCGCACAACAGCTGTTGTGCATGCGTTGATCAACTGTTATGCGCCAACTATTATCAAGACTTATGACACACCATCACTTTTTCGGATTACTGGCATGTACCATCACCTGACTTTTCCTGATGCACAAAAAAGCACGGAATATTAAACTCCGTGCTCTTTGAACACTAAAATAATTCTATGTCTCTCAACATACCACCTCCTCCATCCTCACCAACTTACCTGCTACAAACTGCATGATGATTTTATGGAGCGTTGTACCCTGGCGCAGCGCCTCGACCCTTGGAGCTGCGGCATATCGCTTGATTTGTTCCTCAGCCTCTTGCCATTGTGCTTCTGCCTTAGAGAGTTTGCCATCCTCTGGCTTTGTCTCGTAATCTTTCTTCGACAACACCTTCAGCTCCAGGATATAACTATGCTTCGTAGCATAATGAGTAAGATTTGGCAAAAGGAAAAAATCACAATAGCCATGGTTCAACTCTAGCTCCGGTGCGGTATAATAGTAATTGTTCAAATTCAGATATGCCATGAAGAAACCTTGAAGATTACGCTCCGACTCTATGCCGTCACGAACTGACGATACCTTGGAATAGGCATCTGCCATAAACTGTAATCCTTCACGCCACTTACCCTCGTACGCCATATCATAATAATAATCAGTAAGTTGGTTGGTATCTACGTATGACCTTTCCTCATACAAGTCCATCAAATAGCCATAGTACTGCTTACGGACATTATTGTTTGGAATACCCAATATCATCTTATCGCCACGAGTTCCCTTGATGGTCAACATACCATAATAAAACAGCAGACTCGTAAATATCTGAGGGTCGGTCAACCTATAGGCAGAAAAGGTTTCTGTCAAAGGAGCCACAATCTGCCCCGTCTCGGCTATCGTGCGGATAACACCTTTGCGGTCGCCATCCAACTTATCCAACTGAAGAAGTTTCTTCATCTTGTTGTAGTCAGTCTTCGTGTTTGGGTCTATCATCTGCTTTGGAGCTTCTCCCCTATCTATATAATTTCGGAGATAATAGATGACCATATCACTATTGAACACCTTACTCTGAGTATGCAGAGCATCCTCAGAAAAACAATAGTTATCATACCAAGGTTTCATCTCGTCTATCATCGCCTCGATATCGCTTGCTGCAGGAATGCCTCCCACTTCCTTGTAATAAGCAAACATCTTGCGTACTTCCTCCATAGAGAAGCCCAACATCTGATTGAACTCTGGCTTGGTGGAGATATGCCAGCCAATATTGAACCCACTCGTCACATCGTCCAAGGTAACAGGACTGACACCTGTGATGAAAATACGTTCAAACATACCCTTGAACTTCTTGAAGACATCACGGTAGAAGCCATCGGCATGGGTGATTGCCCAATATACATTCTCACCCTGCTCATTGAGCACTGTATTGGTGAAATTGTCATATTCATCGATAATCAGATAGAGAGGAAGGTTCTTGGTGGCAGTCTCATCCTGAAGCAAAGCTAATTTCTCCGTACCAGAATCCGACTTAAAGAACCTCTCCTTAAAATCTGCCAGATAAAACTCTTGGTAAACTCGCATGAAACCGTCCAATTTGACACGCAGATACATATTGAAGTTTTCCTCCAGCTTTTCTATACCACCACCCACATACGAGAAATCAAGGTGAAGAATCTGATACTTTCCCTGCAAAGGAGTAGGATGCTTACCAACCCATAAATCACCGAAAAGAGTTTGGAATTTCTCTTTCTTGCTACAGTCGTAATAAGCATGGAGCATACTCAGGAATATGCTCTTACCAAACCGGCGTGGACGAATGAAGAAGATGTTGCTTGGTTGGTTTTCCAACAAAGGCAAATACATCGTCTTATCCACATAATATTGATTTTGCTCTATAACAGCCTCAAAGTCATTGATGCCGTAAGGCAAACGTTTCATATTCTGATTCATGATTGCTCCTTTTAATATTTTACCTTTGCAAAAATAAGAAATTTATCTGAATATGCCAAAGAATCTGTCTGTCTTTTCTTTGTATTGCTAAAAATTATTGATATTTTGCAATATGAACCCTATATAACCTCCTAATAGTTGAATTGATTTGATGGCTATGGTGATTTTTTCCGAGACTCATTTGTTATAACACAAAAAAGCACGGAATATTAAACTCCGTGCTCTTTTTTGCTTTTATATTTAATCTTGTCAAAACCTTCACCATACACACCGATAACGGCACTCTGACTGACAAAGGCATGGGGATCTATCTCGCTGATAAGACGGAAGATAGCAGGAGCCTGACGCTGCTTGGCTAACACGAAAAGCATCTTCACATCCTGACCGGAATAAAAACCGCTGGCATTCACCACCGTTACTCCCCTATCAGCATCTACATTGATGCGCTTGCCTATCTCCTCATACTTCTGTGAAATGATAAAGAACTGTACGCTTCGTCTTCTGCTGTTTACCACCTGGTCGATGCAGAATGCCTGAACGCAAAGAACTACATAACCATATAACACCTTCTCCCAATCGTGTACCACCAGATAGCTGGAACTGATGATGAAGATGTCGCATATCATAATCACTCTACCTAGAGAAATGTCGCGATACTTGTTGACGATGGCTGCGATGATATCCGTACCACCCGTACTTCCACCAACCGAGAAACCGAGTCCGATTCCGCAGCCACAGAAAACGGCACCCAGGAAAGCAGCCCATAAAGGTTGGTTTTCCAAAAGATGAACATCACCTAAACGGCTGGAGAAGAAAGAGGTCAGGATGGTTACCACTATAACGGCATAAACAGTCTTGACACAGAACTTTGCTCCCAAAATCTTGAACGCACATATTAATAAGGTGGCGTTGACGATGAAATACGGAATTTGCACAGGGCAACCGGTTGCCCAATAGATAATACTGGAGATACCAGGAAGTCCGCTTGCTGTTACATTGGTTGGCAAGAGGAACACGTTCCATCCAATAGCGTAGGATATCATACCTATCGCAATCAAAACATAGTCTTGTACAGACTTCCACAAGGGTCGAGGAGGAGTCATAATTAATTTATAATTTACAATTTATAATTTATAGGGTGCTCTTTACCAGAATTTCTTCTGCTGCTCTGACCACTCAAAACCTTGGGTAGCCATTTTGGCTTCTAATGCCGCACGGTTCACATTGAAGTGATTACAAATCTCATCGAGTGTATCAAACTCGTGGTCACGAAGCAGGAAGTTGATGGCGCTTACGAGCATCGGAACATCATTCATTGGTAACTTATCCATCCTTTTTATATTGATTAATTAATATTTATTATTGATTACTTGAGGCACCTTGCCTCTTTCGGGGTGCAAAGGTACTGCAAATCGAAGACAATACCAAAAAAAATCCCGCCAATCTATACGATTAGCGGGATTTTTATAGATTATTGATGATTTACGCATTCACTGCAACTGAAATCCAGTCGAAGACGAATGAGCAAATACCGAATGCTACGATACCTACGGTGCAGATTGCAAGCGCCAACTTGGTTGAGCATGCGCTCTGGAAAGTAGGAAGCGGATTATCGCTGTGCTTGATGAACATAGCCTTCACGATGAGCAGATAGTAGTACAAGCTGATAACTGTGTTTACCAACGCGATGAATACTACGCCGTATGCCCAGGCTCCCAATGTGGTGTGGATGTCGTGTGTACCAACTGCTGCCATGAACACGAAGAACTTCGAGAACATACCGGCAAATGGAGGAATACCACCCAATGAGAACAATGCCAAGGTCATCAGGAATGCCAGACGTGGATTGGTCTTGTACAAACCATTGTAGCTGTCCATCTGAACAGTACCGTTGTTGTGCTCCTCAATAGATGAGATGATGGTGAAGACGCTCAGGTTGGCTACTACGTAAATCAATACATAGTAAGTCAGGGCGCTCACGCTCATCGCTGAGTTACCTACCACAGCCAACATGATGTAACCTGCCTGAGAGATAGAAGAGAATGCCATGAAACGCTTCAGGTCGCTCTGACGGATGGCAAACAGGTTGGCGATAGTGATAGAAAGTACAATCACGATGTAAAGCAATACGGTCCAGTACTCTACCATTGGCTGGAACACCTTCATGAGGATAGCGCAGAGAGTGAACGCTGCAGCACCCTTAGATACTACTGACAAGTAACCTGTAACAGTAGTTGGTGCACCCTGGTATGAATCGGCTGTCCAGAAGTGGAAAGGAACCAAAGAAATCTTGAAACCGAGACCACTGAAGAAGAATACCATACCGGCGATGGTCAATGGAGATGCAGAGATAACCTTTGCTACATCATCGAAATACAAAGTACCACAAGCAGCATAAAGCAGAGAGATACCGTAGATCATCACACCACTTGAGAAAGTAGCGGTAAGGATGAACTTAGCACCTGCCTCAGCAGAATTGTGACGGTACTTATCGAATGCTACCAAGCAAGCCATTGGCACAGATGCCATTTCGAGACCGAGGAAGAACAGGAGGAAGTGGTTGGCACTAACCATCATGTTCATACCGAGCAAGGTAGAGATAATCAGCATATAGAACTCACCCTCCTTGAAGGCAGTGTCCTTGCGGCTCAACCACTCCTTAGCCTGTACCATCACGATGAGGGTACCCAGCGCCAGGATAGTCTTCAAGACACCGGCAGCAGGACCTGTTGTGTACATGCCGCCAAATGCCTCTGTGGCTTCTGTTGGGAAGATATTGATGGCAATGTGAGCCACCATCAAGAGACATACCAGAGGATTGAACCACTTACGGTCTGCGCTCTTGGAACTGCAGAAGTCAGCAATGAAAGTGATCAACAGAACTACCATCAGAGTAGCTTCTGGAATCATATTTAAAAATTGACTGTAATTCATTTCTTCTGATATTTATTACATGATTACACTAAAGATAGGACCTACAGCGTCCATGATAATCTTCTCTGCCCAGAGTGGGAACATACCGAGACCTGCAACGCAGGCGATAAGACCTGCTACAGCGATACGCTCGTCCCAGGTAGCATCGTGAAGCTTCTCCAACTTTGGATTAGGAACCTTCTGATAAAGGATCTTACCAACACAACGCAAGATGTAAACCGCTGTGATAACGATTGAGGTACATGCGATGATGGTACATACGCGATGGAACATATCTGCATTCTGGAAGGCACCTACGAAGATGGTCATCTCGGCTACGAAACCTGAGAAACCTGGCAAACCGAGGTTAGCCAAACCAGCTACTGCATAACCTACTGAGAGGAATGGAATGATCTTCATCAAACCACCCAAGTAGCGAACGTCACGTGTACCAGCCTGATGGTAAATCATACCGATAACGGCGAAGAAGAGGGCGGTCATCAAACCGTGAGACAACATCTGGAGGATAGCACCAGTAGCGGCTGTCTCGGTCATCATACAGAGAGCGAAGAGCACCATACCACAGTGAGATACTGATGAGTAAGCGTTGATGTACTTCAAGTCGGTCTGTACACAAGCTGACAAAGCACCATATACGATAGAGATAGTAGTCAGCACGAGGAATACCTTGATCCAGAAGCCGTGAGTAGCAGCTGGCAAGAGGAACATGGCGATACGGAAACAACCGTAACCACCAAGCTTCATCAATACACCGGCGTGCAACATAGATACGGCTGTTGGCGCACTTGCGTGACCATCAGGAGACCATGTGTGGAATGGGAACAGCGCACCGAGGATACCGAAACCGATGAAGAGCAATGGGAAGAACACGTTCTGCACGCTCTCTGGAATCGCATGAGCACCATTGGTATGGTGAGCGATATCAAGGATTTCGAAGGTCTGAGCACCGCTGTAGAAGTAGATACCCAGGATACCGATAACCAAAAGGGCTGAACCACCCATCAACATCAAAGTCAACTTCATGGCTGAATACTCCTTCGCACCACTACCCCATACACCAATCAGAAGGTACATAGGAATCAGCGCTACCTCATAGAACATGAACATGGTGAACATGTCGATAGAGATGAAGAAGCCATATACACCGATGCTCAGGAGTGTGAACCAGAGGAAGTATTCCTTCTTCATTGGCTCCATCTGCCAGGAAGCAAATGTACCGGTGAACACGATGATAGAAGTCAGGAGAAGCATCACCACTGAGATACCATCCACACCGAGTGAATAGTTGATGTGCAATGGTTCAAACCAAGGCACACAGTAGGTGAAGAGCATCGGAGCTTGGTCGGCTGGCATTGTCTCACGAGCTTCGAGAAATGCAAACACCAAATAGATGGAGAGACCGAGCAATACGCTGGCACCTGCTACCATCACACCACGAACCTGCTTATCGTTGCGAGCCAACCAGAGGCCGAGCAACATCAGGAGTGGTACTATGACGAATATACTTAAATTCATTTCTTTTCTATTTACTTAATTGTGAGACTTTCATTAAAGAAGTGCGAGCAGGCACAATGTCAATGCTACGGTACCGGTGAGGAACCAGATAGCATAGCTGCGAACATCACCACTCTGCCATGGGCGGATGGTTTCACCTGCCTCCTGTGTACCCCAAGCCATGAAGTTGAAGGTACCATCGATAACGCGACGGTCGAACCATGCGATTGGCTTTGAGAACAGACCGAAGACAATCTTGTGGGTGAAGAACTGCCAAGCATCGTCGATATAGAAACGGTTTAAGGCTGCCTTGTGCAACTTAGGCATCTTCTTAGCCAAAGCGTCTGCCAATGGAGTCTTCTTAGGAGCATACATGTAAGTAGCCAGACCGATACCGATGATAGCAACGATAACAGAGGTTGTTGCCACACTCATGTCGATATGGATATCGTAGCTCTGACCTGTAGCAGATACGAAGTGACCGAATGGAATCAAACCACAAAGGCAAGAGACGATGGCGAGGAATACCAATGGACCCCACATCACGAAAGGAACCTCCTGTGGCTTGCGACGGTTCTCAGGATCAAGCTCATAGTAGCTCTGTCCCCAGAAGATAACGTAGTAGAGACGGAACATGTAGAATGCTGTCATACCGGCAACCACTGTCATGAACCAGCCCATGAATGGAGAGAACTGGAAGCAAGCTGAGATAATCTCATCCTTTGACCAGAAACCTGCGAATGGAGGAATACCTGCAATCGCCAAGCAACCGATGAGGAAGCAGATGTTGGTAATAGGCATGTACTTGTGCAAACCGCCCATGTAATCCTTGAAGTTGCTGCCGATGATGACGATGATGGCACCAGAGCAGAGGAAGAGCAATGCCTTGAACATAGCGTGGGTAAACAGGTGGAAGATACCAGCCATGTAACCCAAACCACCATGGTGGTTATCTACTGCGAAGCAAACACCGAGCGCTACGAGCATGTAGGCAATCTGAGAGATAGTAGAGAAAGCCAGACCACGCTTGATATCACGCTGGCAGCAAGCTACGGCTGCTGCATAGAATGCGGTGAAGGCTGCAATATAAGCTACATAGTGCAATGTCTCAGGAGCATACTGTACCCAGATTGGGAAGAGGCTGGCTACCTGATATACACCGGCTACAACCATGGTAGCGGCGTGGATCAACGCAGAAACAGGAGTTGGACCCTCCATCGCATCTGGCAACCAGATGTGCAATGGGAACATCGCACTCTTACCGGCACCACCGATGAACATGAGGAACAATGCTGTTGGCATTACCCAAGCTGCACCTGCCAAAGCAGAGTTGAGCTCTGGCTGAGCATTCAAGTCGTAGTTGAAGGTTCCTACATAGAAGCTGTAGAACAGGATACCGATGAGGAAGAAGAGGTCAGCGAAACGGGTTACGATGAACGCCTTCTTGCTGGCATGTACTGCAGCATGCTTTGGATAGTAGAAACCGATGAGCAGGTATGAGCAGACACCCACCAACTCCCAGAACAGATACATCTGGAAGATGTTGGTAGCTACTACCAGGCCCAACATTGACATGGTGAAGAGGCTCAGGTAAGCGTAGAAACGCTGCATACCCTTCTCATATTCCTCAACCTTGTAGTTCTCATCACGCTCTGCCATATAGCCGAAGCTGTAGATGTGAACCATGAAGCTGACGGTGGTAATCACGATGAGCATCAATACGGAGATTGGGCTCAGACGGAAACCGATGTTGAAGGTGAGCAACTCAGTAAACTTCAACCATGTGAAATTAAATACGGTAACAGTTGGGTACATACCTGTTGAGGCATCACGACCCACTGCAAAGAAGTACTCGTATGCTGTATAGACAGACATCGCGAATACACAGCCCATCAATACGGTACCGATGAGTGCTGCTACCGGTCTTTTCATCTTCATACCCACAAGTCCCAGAACCAGGAAGCTCAGGAATGGCAGAAGAAGTATCAAAAATGCATAATTGTATTCCATTGTCTTTTAGAATTTCATGTTTTCAATACTGTTCACCTGGTCACTGTGATAGTTGCGGTAAACGTTGATAATAATAGCGAGCGCTACGGCTGTCTCGGCTGCTGCTACTCCGATAGAGAACAATGTGAAGAAGAAACCTTCTAACTGTCCTGGGAAGAGGATGCGGTTGAACACAGCGAAGTTCAGGTCGGCTGCATTCAATACAAGCTCGATGGAGATGAGCATGGCAACGAGGTTACGGCGTGTACAGAAGCCATAGACTCCGATGAAGAACAAGAGTGCTGAGAGCACGAAGAAATATTGTACTGGAATCATTTCTTATCCTCCTTTCTTGCGATTAAGATACCACCGATGATACATGCCAACAGGAATACAGAGATAAACTCGAATGGCAATACATAGCCATACTTGTCAGCACCTACCAGTGCAGAACCTACCTGATCCATTGGCACCTCGGTGTCGGCTACGGTTGCAGCCATATCAATAAAGTGATTCTTCAACACGATGACTGCCAAGGTTACAAAACCAACGAGGCAGACGAGTGCGCGACCTACAACCTTGCTACCCTTGACATGCTCCAAAAGACCCTGGAGGGTACGCTTTGAAACCAACTGGATAGCGAAGACATAAAGCATGGTGATACCACCGGCATATACAGAAATCTGAGCTGCACCCAGATAAGTATAGTCGAGCAGGAAGAACATGCCTGCTACACCGAAGAGCACGAACAACAGGAAGGTTGCCGCACGCATGATGCGCTTGGTGAACACGCACATGATGGCTGAGCCAAGGATGACTACTGCCAAGATGACGAACATAAATATATTTGCTGTTATCATTGTCTAAAGTCCTCCTTACTTAGTCTTGGTGTTAAACTTACCGATTTCCAATGGGGCACCACCCTCGATGAGGTTAGGAAGGCTTCCGCCCTTATAAACCTCCTTGTCAAGGTGCATCACCAACTTGTTGCGGTCGAAGACTGCATTCTCGAAATCGTTGACAAACTTGATTGCACCGAAGTTACATGCGTTGACACAGAGCTCGCAGAACATGCAGTCGCCCAAGTCGTACTGGTAATCTACCAGCTTGCGCTTCTTCTTGCCTGTCTCTGGGTCCTCCACCATCTCGGTTACAATCTTGATGGTATCGTTAGGGCATGACTTCTCACACAATGTACAACCCACACACTTGTAAGCCTCGTTCTCATCACGAACGAAGACCAGGCGACCACGGAAACGTGGAGATACGTGGAGTGTAGTCTTGCGGTTCTCAGGATACTGCTCTGTGCTCTTTGGTGTGAAGTACTCCTTCATGGTAGTCTTCATACCGATAGCGAGGGTCTTCAAACCCGCTGCAATACCGCCGAAATATGAATTGTTAGACATACTTTCTTATTATTATAATAATGTGTATTAAAGATTATCCGTGGAATCCGAATGCTACGCATACTGTCATCAAAATCAGGATGACCAGTGACAATGGCATCAGATACTTCCACTCCAACTTCAGAATCTGGTCGATACGCAGACGTGGGAATGTCCAACGTACCCACATCAGGAGCCAAACCACAGCAAAGGTCTTACCGAAGAACCAGATGAAACCAGGAATAAGGTTCATCAGATTGTCGAAGCCCTCGATACCGATGTTCAATGGCGCCCAACCACCGAGGAATACGGTAGAAGCGATACCAGAAATCACGAAGAGGTTGAGGTACTCTGCCAGGTAGTAGAAGCCGAAGCCCATACCTGAATACTCAGTGTGGTAACCTGCGGTCAACTCACTCTCAGCCTCAGCCAAGTCGAAAGGACCACGGTTAGCCTCAGCATTACCTGCTACGAGGAATACCAAGAAAGCCAGGATAGCTGGCACATGACCCTTGATAATCAACCAGTTCCAAGCACCAGTCTGTGCCTCTACGATACCGCTTACCTGCATGGTGCCGGTAAGAACGACTGCAGAAATCAGACAGAGACCGAGAGACATCTCGTAAGAAATCATCTGTACGGCACCACGCATGGCAGATACCACAGAGTACTTGTTGTTAGATGCCCAACCTGCGAGGAACACACCCAGCACGCCGATAGAACTTACGGCTGTGATGAGGAATACACCTACGTTGAAGTCAAGAATATGTGCTCCCTTGTTCCATGGAAGGAAAGAGAAAGTACCTACAGAGGCAATGATCACGAGGAATGGTGCCATGTAGTAGAGCAGCTTGTCGGCTCTATCCACGGCGAAGATCTCCTTGATCAACATCTTGAGCACGTCGGCAAATACCTGGAAGATACCCCAAGGACCTACACGCATAGGGCCAAGACGGCACTGGAAGTAGGCACACACCTTACGCTCCATGAAGATAAGTACGATAGCGATGAGGGCGTATGCTGCCAAAATACAGATACCCACGAGCACGCACTCAATCAGAATCGACAGGAAGTCGCCCAGACCCAAGGTCTGGCGAAGCAGATTGTCGATGAATGTTGTTACTATACTAAAATCAAACATAATTATCTATCAATATCAGGGATTACGAAATCGATTGCTGCACCTGTAGTGATGAGGTCGGCGATCTTCTGACCACGGAGCATTGGATCCAAGGCTCCTGTGAGTGAGAGACCCATCGGACGCATCTTCATACGGTATGGACTCTTGTCACCCTTTGAGTCGAGATATACACCAAACTCGCCGCTGGCACCCTCTACAGAGAAGTACCACTGTCCCTCTGGAACCTTGATGATTGGCTTCTGCTTGATGTAGTACTCACCCTCTGGAATGTTGTCAATCAACTGCTCGATGATGTCCAAGCTCTGGTACAACTCCTGGATGTGTACATAGTAACGATCCATTGAATCGCAACCGGTAAGGGTGATTTCCTTCCACTCTACCTTGTCGTACATATCGTATGGATGACGCTTGCGGGTATCGTTCTTCCAACCTGATGCACGACCGGCAGGACCGGTTACGGCATAGTTGATACAATCCTCAAGGTTCATTGGACCTACACCTTCGAGACGATTGTGAGTAATCACGTTGTCACCGAATACGTCGAGGTATTCCTGAATCATCGGACGGAGATACTTGCAGAGGGTCTTCACATTCTGAACGAAGTTAGGGTCGATATCTGCCTGCAGACCACCGATACGGTAGTAGTTCTGGATCAGACGGCCACCGGTTGTCTCCTCCATCACGTTCAATACGTGCTCACGGTCGCGCATACAGTAAAGGAATGCAGTCAAGGCACCCAAGTCCTGTGCGGTACAGCCGAGGTACAACAAGTGTGAATCGATACGCTGCAACTCATCCATGATGGTACGGATGTAGCGGATGCGGTCTGAGAGTTCGATACCCATCGCCTCCTCGATAACGCCTACCAACGCGTGGCGGTGCATCATCGCAGAAAGATAGTTCAGACGGTCGGTCAATGCCAATGTCTGAGGATAGGTCATATTCTCCCACATCTTCTCGATACCACGGTGAATATAACCGAGGTGTGGATAGATGCGCTTCACAGTCTCACCATCAATAACAGTCTGCAATCGGAGCACACCGTGGGTAGATGGGTGGTTAGGACCGATGTTGACAACATAGTCGTTTTCATCAAAGCGACGCTTCTCTGTAGCAACGAGATGGCCATCTTCGCTCAAGGAATACTCCATGGTGAAGTCATCCTCTGGCTCATCAGTACAAGGGAACTTGTTTGCCTCAGGACTCATATCGAAGTCCTTGCGCAATGGATAGCCCTGGAAATCGGTACGGAGGAAGAGACGACGCATGTCTGGGTGACCCAGGAACTTGATGCCGACGAAATCGAATACCTCACGCTCCAGAAGGTCAGCTACCTTCCAAAGGTTAATTACTGTAGGAATTACATCACTGCCATCCACCTTCTTGGCGATGGTCTTTACTGAGCAGCGCTCGTTGGTCTGAGTATTCTCGAGAATATAGATACATCCGAGACCTTCCTCACCGAAGTCTTCACCGATGATGGTAACAAGGTAGTCGAAATGCTTCTCGTTCTTCAACTTCGCCATTTCAGAAGCGAAATTATCAAAACTCAATTCAATATTATTCAGTTTCATGTTCTTATACCTTATTATATTAATCAGTTAGACCTTTCTGAGGGTCGAAATCCTCAGGTACTTCAGTTACGATGATAGGCTCCTTGTGTCCGAGCTTCTCGCTGTCAGAGAGATTCTCGTTGCTCAAGCCGCGAAGACCACCCTTGTTCATAGAGAGTTCCTTCTCATCCTGAGTCATCTTGTGGTTAGCACCACCGAAGAATTTCTCAACCTTTACCTTACGCTGCAACTGCATCATACCGTAAAGGATAGCCTCAGGGCGTGGAGGACATCCAGGGATGTAAACATCCACAGGAACCAACTCGCTGATACCACGAACCACATTGTAGCTCTTCTTGAACGGACCGCCAGAGATGGCGCATCCACCTACAGCTACCACATACTTAGGCTCAGCCATTTCATCGTACAAACGCTTGAATACAGGTGCCATCTTATTGGTAATAGTACCGGCACACATGATCAAGTCAGCCTGACGTGGAGAGTTACGGGTTACCTCGAAACCGAAACGGGAGAAGTCGTAACGTGCACAACCTACAGCCATGAACTCGATACCACAGCAAGAGGTACCGAAGGTCAAAGACCAGAGTGAGTTACTGCGTCCCCAGTTGATGGCAGCATCAAGGGAACCGACTACCACATTCGCACCACCCTCATTGAGCTCCTGCGCAATCTTTTCGAGGGTGTCATTGTCCTTAAACTCGTCGTAAGGAATACTCTTGATAGAGGCTCTTTTGTTTACTTCCATTCCAATGCTCCTTTCCGCCAAGCGTATGCAAGGCCAAATACCAATACCAACAGGAAGAACCCGATGCTCACGAGAGCCATAGATCCAAACTGCTTAACTACGACTGCCCATGGGTAAAGCAATACTGTCTCGATGTCAAACATCAGGAAAAGGATGGCGAAGAGGTAGTAGCCGATGTGTGATGGCAACCATGAGCTGCCACGAGTCGGAATACCGCACTCAAAAGGTTCACCCTTTACCGGATTGTATGAACGAGGACCGATCAACTTCGCGATGACATAAGCAGCCACCACCAAGGTTACAGCCGTCAGCAAAACGGTGATAAATAGTGTAAAGTTCATAAATTTTTTATAACGTTATTTTATATAAATGCTTCTAAGCGGGTGCAAAGGTAACACTTTTTTCTGAAAGAGCACATTTTTTTATGGTTTAATTTGCGTTCAAAGTAAAAAAATACAAAAAACTGCCTGCCTCACCAGTCAACAGACAGTATTAACGAAGGTTCGGAAACAGCTAAAACGAGCGTATTTTGTAGCAAAAAGGAACAGAACAGTAGGAATTTTTACCCAAAAATTCATCCGCTTCGCCATTGCTTCTGGCGCGACTTCCATCGCCTCTCCTACCCTGCATAAGAAGGATGAGAAAGAGATGATCTATAATCTCAATGGCCAGCAAGTAGATAAGACCTCTGCCCAAGGCGGCATCTTCATCTCCCGCCAGAAAGGTAAGTTCTATAAAGCTCCCGGCTCTTCCGGAGGAAGGAGATAGTTCTACTGGCGTATTCAGATGTTTGAATAAGCAGAAGATTATGATTGAATAAGCGTATTCAGATGTTTGAATAAGCAAAAGAATAAGATTGAATAAGCAAAAGGAGACGTTTCTTTGGGTTCAAAGAGACGTCTCTTTTAGTTTTAGGAGACTGCTTCTTGAGTTCAAGGAGACTGCTTCTTGAAGATTACCACTAGGCTCAGCAGACCTGCTGAGCCTAGTCAGCAGCTCTGCCGACTGCAGTCAGCAGGTCTGCTGAGCCTAGTGACAACACCTTTTAATCGTACAACTACAACCCTTATAGTTGTACAACCATACACCCTTTAGTTGTACAACCATACACCTTTTAGTTGTACAACCATAAACCTTTTAGCTGTACAACCATAAAAAGCAACCCCGCCAGGCGTTTCTCCTTTGACGCCTAGCGGGGTTGCGCTTTTTACCTTTTTACTGAAGTTTCGTATGTGGTTCAAGTACGGGCTGAAGGCCCAAAAGCTCCTAGCCCAGGGCAACGCCCTGGGTATAATGGCAATCAGCAAGGCGCCCTGTAAGGGCAAAAGCCTTATGTTTTGCCTGGAGCTTTAAAGCTTTTGCCCTTACAGGGCGACAGGTTTGCGTCCGTAATTACCCAGGGCGATGCCCTGGGCTAGGAGCTTCTGCCCTTTCTATTATATTTGCACTTGGAAAAATAAAGAGGTGAAAATCTT